>CAZXLH010000008.1:0-37602 GCA_964641455.1 uncultured Eubacteriales bacterium
AATATCACACGTGGAACAAAGTTACTCACAGCCTTGCCCCCGGGAAACCGGGGGATTTTTGATTTTGTGGGTGTAATTCTTTATTCCGAGCGACGATTTCTTCGTTCCATGCCGCAAAACCTCAAAATCTCAGCAAACTTTGCTACTCGTACGATGTTTGCTGTTCGTTTTGCCCGAAAGCTGCTCTGCGTGGCTTTGAGAGCGAAAAACGAGTTTTTACCTATTCAATTAGTCTGCTCTAGGTCGGTTCAAGTCCGTCCGCTGACTCATTAGTGTTGGCAATCCTTTTGGCAATCCGAAACGCCGGAATGCTGGAGGATTTGCCGGAAACGACAGGGCTGAAGTAATGTAAAGCACCAGACAGACCGGGGTTCCTCGGAGTGGTCAAGATAGACCCGGAAAGCAGGGATTGAATGGGGTTCAAGAGGTCGCAGGTTCAAATCCTGTCAGCCCGACCATGAAAACCCCAGCACACTGCCGATAACCGCTTAGCACATAGCCCAAAAAGCATTTCTTGCATGAGCTTAAATGAGCTTAATTCTAGAAAAAGCTTAAGAACAACGATTAAGTGTTTATGACAAGTCTTGTGTAGCTTTCCAAACATATTATTTGTCATAATACAACAGCATCAATATAGAAGGCCTTACATAGTGTACAACGCTGTAACAGGCTACATTACAATTGGTTCCGTTTCCCTTCTCTTGACCGTTATACAATGTCCAGTGATGTTTTCGGCACTATATTTTACTTTGCCAATGCTTTTTACAAGAACTCACTGATTACAGATTGCTATAGGGAGTATCTAGATATACAGTTTAGGACGGCCGAACAATACATCCAGTCTTATCTAGACTTGTGAACTTATAGCTCTTCTTGCATAAATCGCTCTGACGCCAGAACCAACGTTGCTACAGTTGCCACTGTGAATCCCAGTAGTGTTAACCAAGGGAATCCGGACTCTCCAAAGAAATAATCACTAGCACGCATGTGATAGAAAGGGCTAAGGACACGCGTTGATTCCCAAAAACCGAGTACAGACCAGAGGGCAAAGACCACTGCACTAACTATACCGCTCCAGATTCGATCCTTAAGAATTAGCGAGATCAGCAGGCTAACTGAGAAAACGAATGCGACACCTAAGGCTGCGACCAATGTAGCTGGTATAATCCTGAAATGGCGTAGAGAATAGCCAAATACACCGCTTAGAGGCACTACCAACATGCCAACTACGACTAACAGGAGGATTAGAGCGGCTACTGCCACGATCGACTTAATCCAAAACACCCTTTTGCGGCTGACACCGTTAGTTAGCAATAGAGTAATAGTACCACTTTCGATCTCGGGAGCTAGCAGACCTATCCCTAATACGATAGCCAATATGCTACCAATCTGTGGCAAATTTTTGTCGTTGAGGTTAGACCACATTGCAGTGGTAAAGTCTTTAAGGTTATCGAGCATATCCGCCGAAACGAAGGGTATCTCTGGCATATCCGTTGGTAGCAATTCCAGCAAGCGCTCATGCAGAATAATCATTACCACAATAAAAGCTACCAGCACCAGAAAAGCTACAAACAGCTTCCATTTAATGTCTCTAAACTCCTTACCTATTAATGTGCGGCACATTTCGCGTCACCTCCTGCGTAAATCACAAAAATATCCTCTAGGGATAAGTCGTATGTCTCTATTACTAGTGGCTGCATAGCCCTCAGTTCGGCTAGCACAGCGTCGACCCCCTTTTCCACAGTCACTATCCACTGCCCCTGTTCGCCTTCTATCTTGCGGACCGAGTGTTGGAGCTGCAGTGGCTCTTTGCTCGGCATAACTACCCGAATGCGTTTTACATTATGCTTTATTTCCTGCAAATCTCCCGTAACTACTAAGCGACCATTATGCAGGATGCCGATGGTATCAGCCACCCGTTCCACTTCTGACATATTGTGAGAAGAGAAGAATACTGTCTGTCCTGTTTCCGCCACGCCATCCATTAGCACCTGCAGAAACTCTTGCCCTTTGACCGGATCAAGTCCCGAAGAAGGTTCATCAAGAACCAGCAATTCTGGTCGCGGTGCCATAGCCAAAAGCAAAGCTAGCTGCCGTTGCATCCCTTTTGAGAGCTTACGTACGCGCTGATGATGGGGTAGCTCAAATATGGTTAGCAGATGGTTGGCATAGGTATCATCCCAACTTGGCCGCAAACCTTTGACTAAGTTTATGCTTTCCTGCACTGTTAACTGGGGATAGAGGTTGCCTAATTCTGGCACGTAGCCAATATGCTGACCAATTAGTTCACCTTCTGTAGTACTATTAAATCCCAGCACCCGAGCTGAACCCTTGCTAGGCTTGCGTAGCCCTAAGAGCATTTTCACCGTGGTACTCTTGCCTGAGCCATTTGGCCCCAAGAATCCGAATACACTTCCCCGTTACAGTTAGATTCAAATCGCAAACAGCTTGCTTAGTCCCATAAGCCTTGCTCAGCTCTCTAGTTATAATCACACTCATCCTTATCTCGCCCCTTTCTTACGCTATCGTCAAATATCACTGCCATTCGTTCTGCAAACACCTGCTCTAACTCATGACTAGACATACCTAAACGTCTAGCTTCCCGCAGCAGGTTATCAAGTGCTTCGCTAATCTTGAGGCGACGTGCAGGCGGGGCAAGAGCTTTTACCTCAGCCACAAAAGTTCCTCTGCCACGCAACGTTTCAATCAATTCTTCTCGCTCTAGCTCCTGATAGGCCCTCACTATGGTGTTGGGATTAACGGCTAAACGCCCAGCAAGTTCCCGCACTGAAGGTAGTTGATCTCCTTTTTTTAAAACTCCACCCGCCACCGCCTGCTTAATCTGATTTTGCAGCTGCACATAAATCGGAATTGGACTGCGGTGATCTAGGTAAAACAGATTTATCACCCCGTCTCTCATGTTTATGTGTACCAAAGTTATAGTGCACTAGTACACCAGTACACTATAACTATAATTCCTCTTCCGGCTTGGTGTCAAGGAGCTAATTAGAGAAAGATGCTGGAATAGCTTATCACTGCTATTACACGTAGTTACGAGAAGCAAGGGGGACGGTTCTTTTCACTCCTTTTATCAACATCACACACGCTGAACCATGTGCCAAATCGCGCACCCCGTGTAGATTCCCTTTCTGCGAATAATCTTCCGAACATTAACCAGGAGGTTTTGCTCGTGACAAGAGCTGCTCGCAGTTCGAATACCTGGATGACTTACTGCTAACGGCAGACTTGGTACTGATTAACATAAGTTTCTTTCCGGTTGGGCACAATGTCGTCTTCAGCCCCATCCCTGATTTTGCAGGTTTTTGATTTAGCCGGGTATCCGGGGGCTTGAAGCAAAGTCTTTTAGGGATTTATCTTATACCTGTGGTTGGGGCATGCTTTGGTTAGCGAAAGAGGCAGTGATAAACATGGGTCGATTCGCTGGAAACACAAAAACAATATTGCGATTCAGAAGTTTGCTTGTGGCAGCGTTGCTTTTGGTAATGACTATGTCCGGTTGTCAATTGAAGGGGCTGGCCTATACCAAATACACCGATAGTTTTTTCGACACGTTTGACACAGTGATAACTGTAGTTATGTATACCAAAAGCGAGCAAGAGTTCAACTCGTATTTTGAGAAGATTCACAGGCGGTTTCAGGAGCTTCACCGGTTGTATGACCTATACAATAACTATGAAGGTGTCAATAACATCAAGACAATAAACGATAATGCAGGCATTAAGCCGGTTAAGGCGCAAAAGGAAATAATAGATTTGATTGTTTTTGCCAATGATTGGTACAGGCGTACAGGTGGCCAAACTAACATAGCTATGGGGTCTGTGTTGCGTATATGGCATGAGTACCGTCAGCAAGGGCTTGATGACCCTGAGGTTGCCAAGTTGCCTCCTATGGCCGCATTAAAAGAGGCCGCCAAGCACACTGACATCGACCAGGTAATAGTGGATATTGAAAACAGCACTGTGTATCTTGCTGACAAGAACATGAGCATTGATGTTGGAGCAGTTGCAAAAGGTTATGCTACTGAGCTTGTAGTTCAGGAAATGAAAGCTCAAGGGTTGGAATCGGCAATGATAAGTTCAGGCGGCCAAATACGGGCAATCGGAAAACCCTTTGACGGCGTACGTGAGCGATGGGGCGTAGGAATACAAGATCCCAACCGGCCAATTGTTTCAGAAAATAATTTGCTTGATGTGATATTCGTAAACGAAGCTTCAGTGGCAACCAGCGGCGATTACCAGCGATATTACACTGTTGACGGCAGGGTGTATCACCATCTCATAGACTCTGAGACCCTTATGCCGGCAGAATACTATCGTGCTATTACAGTAATGACAGAGGATTCGGGAGTTGCTGACTTTCTGTCAACTGCATTATTCCTGTTGCCGTATGAAGAAAGCAGATCCCTTGCCGAGAGTCTCGACGGGGTGGAAGCCTTGTGGGTGATGCCTGACGGAACAGTGGAAGTTACTGATGGAATGAAGCAAATAATGAAAAGTCACGGTGCCACAGGCTCACAACCTCAATAGTTTGCTCGCAGATTCGAATTTCATCCTCTTGTATTCTATTAACCTCTGTCTGCTTTGTTTTCTCAAAAGTTTGTGAGATTTCGGCTTCATTCGGGAACTTTTGCTATGGCAAATATAGTTTCTATTCTAGTTTATTTCAGCCTGAATATATTACTAATAACCGGAAGGGGGCTACCGTTTGTTTGGTAAGTTTCCATCTATCAACGCGTTTTTTAAAGCAAAACCCACTATTATATTAGTAAATTAAGAAACAATCATGCAAGATCCGGATTTTAATATAGAATAATACAAACAAAGAAGGATTATCCTGAGACACCTCGAATAGGCATGGTAGCCGGAAAATGGTAAACCCTTTTGGTTTGATTTGAATTGATGGAGGTGAAAAAGAGTGACTATTGCGAGTGGCCAAGTGTTTTCGTTTATCGCATTGTTTATTTACTGTATAGCAATCTTAACAATGATTTCAAGGGCGCGTAAGGGGATAAAAATTCCTGAACTTTATCAAGTGCCGGGATTAGACGCGCTTGACGAGGCCATAGGGCGATGCACCGAAATGGGGAGGCCTGTTCACTTTTCGCCTGGCATTGCAAGTGTTGACGATGCACAGACTTTGGCAGGGCTTTCCATCCTAAGTTATGTGGCTCGTCAATGTGCCAAGTACGATACTGATATTATTGCTACTAACAGGCGTACTGTGGTTTATCCTATTTCAGAAGAAATTGTGAAGCAGGCGTTTGTTGAAGAAGGAAAAGCAGCAGATTTTCAGCCTGAAAACGTCCGTTTCATCTCTGAGGACCAGTTCGCCTATGCAACAGGTGTTACAGGTATTATGTACCGGGAGCAGCCGGCAGCAAACATCCTTGTCGGAGGTTTCTGGGCAGAATCACTTATTTTCGCTGAAGTGGGTGCTACTGCCGGGGCAATCCAGATCGCAGGCACTGCAAACACTCACCAAATTCCGTTCTTTGTAGCGGCCTGTGACTACACCCTCATCGGAGAAGAACTATATGCAGCAAGCGCCTATCTCACCCGAGAACCTATTCTAATGGGCAGCCTTGTAGTTCAGGATTGGGGCAAGATGTTTGCAGCTATTTGCATTGTTATTGGGACGATTTTGCAAACGGTGAACGTGACAGCCCTAAAAGACATTATGGGTAAGTAACTGACGTTAATCACCGGTATTTGTTTTTCGGTTCGTATTGAAATGCTCCTATGAGAGGAGGGACAACTGTTGAAACAAGAAGTTCCAGTATTAATTGGGTTACTTTTCGGTTTGTTTATCATTGTAGCTATGTTTGTGGAAGGGGTTCCGGCTATTGCCGAATGGAAAGACTATGTTGACGACTGGTTCTTGGTTGTAACTGCCTGGGCCGTTTTGGTCGGTGTAGTAAACCTCGCCCAGATTCATGGAAGGCGGGTTCAGCAAAGACGTGAGGGTTACGGATACAGCATATGGCTCATGGTTTGTATGTTTGGGATGATGCTGTTCGGTATTTTCATTGCCAAAAATGCGGACCATGAAGGCTGGAAGTTTATGTACAACAATTTGATTGCTCCAATGAATGCAACGGTTTATTCCACACTGGTATTTTACATTGGCTCTGCCGCGTACAGGGCATTTAGGGTCAGAAACCTGGAAGCCAGCGTTCTTCTGATTGCTGCAGTGATTATGATGCTGGGCCGGGTGCCTCTGGGTACAGTTTTGCTTGGAGACTGGATTGGCAATACAGCCGATTGGATCTTGAACGTACCTAACTCTGCAGGCATGAGAGGAATTCAGATTGGCGCTACTCTAGGTGGAATTGCCACCGCTTTGAGGATTCTTGTTGGAATTGAGCGCGGACACCTTGGTGGTACCGGTGAATAATATTGAGCTTACTATGAGGAGGTGAACAGTTGTGTGGCAAAAACTAGCTAACATTGACAGAAGAGTTATTTACGCGACGATGATACTGGTGATTGCGCTGTCACTTTTAAACCCTGTTGGGCTTGCTATTGTCCCGTCGCCTGAAACCAAAAGGGTATATGATTTCATTGAATCTTTGCCTTCTGGCAGCATCGTGTATCTTGGGTTTGACTTTTCGGCCGGAGGGATTCCTGAGCTAATGCCGGCAGCCCATTCTCTGGTCAGGCAGGGGTTTAGGAAAGACTTGAAATTTATTTGCGCAGGTATGTGGGTTATGGCCGGTGACATGGCCGATACAGCCTTTTCCATTGTCCCTGAGGAATTTCCTGACAAAGAGTACGGAGTTGACTGGATCAACGTAGGATACAAGCCCGGAGGCCAGGTATTGCTCCAGAAGATGCTTTCCAGTATATATGAGGCTGCAGTAGGTGTTGACCATTACGGAAATGATCTTAAAACCCTCCCTCTCTTGAATGAGGCGCCGACTATCAAGGATACAGACGCGCTATTTATTTTTGTTACAGGGACGCCCGGCGAAAGGGAATATATCAGGCACGTTTCGTCGCCTCACAATATACCCATGTGCGTGTCGACTATTTCAGTCAGTGTTCCTGAACTGATGCCTTTGATTCAGTCCGGCCAGGTATTGGCAGGAGTGCTTGGCATGAAAGGTGCGGCTGAATATGAGGTCTTGGTCGGGAACCCGGGCAGTGCTACAGCCGGTATGGACGCACAGTCGTTTTCTCACGCATTGATTATCGTATTTATTATTCTTGGAAACTTGGGTTATCTTGCGACTCGTGAAAAATAACGTAAGCTTGGCCGTCAAGGCTAACAGGAGGTGAAAAACTGTGGAGTTGTTAGGTATCTGGCTTCAGGCTATATTCACCATATTGCTGCTTTCAGTGATATTTAAGGATAACCCTGCTTACCGTTTTGCAGAGAACACTTACGTGGGCCTGTTCGCCGGCTACACCGTGGCATTGCAGTGGTTCCAGTATATAAGGCCGAGCTTTCAGCTAAGGATTATGCAAGAAGGTAAATGGTGGTATATTATTCCTATCATTATCGGCCTTATGATTTACACAAGGTATGTAAGATCCATTGCATGGGTTAGCCGGTACCATATTTGTTTCTTGTTGGGGATAGGTTCTGCATATTTTTTGACTACGTCATTTAAGCCTTTGTTTATTGATCAGATCAGGGCTACTTTTCTCCCTCTCTGGGTTGCAGGCGATTGGTGGAAAAGTGTTTCTAACATTATCTATGTTGTAGGCACTTTCAGCGCTCTTGCATACTTCTTGTTCACCGTCGAGAAGAAAGGCGTTCAAGGCAAGATATCCAGCATGGGGCGGTGGGTTATGATGGTCGCATTTGGTGCAGCTTTTGGTAACACTGTCATGGCCCGTGTATCGTTGTTTCTGGGAAGAATGCAGTTTTTGCTGGGCGATTGGCTGCAATTAATTAGATAGCAGAAAGGCCAATTCAGATAACTTGGCGATTTCGTTAGGGAAAGGCAGCGGATGGTTCCGCTGCCTTATTTCATTTGAACTAAATGCCACAGGCCTACTTTGGAGTGTGCAGTGGAAAATTTGAGCCCGGCCCAAGGTTTGGTTGCCAATATTTTGCACGCCTATGTTTGAAACACTTAGTTCTTTTCAGGGTGCCATATTATTCCATCAGGAATCGGGTGTGCAATATGCACAAAGGTTAGTTTTGTTTTTGATAATTCAGCTGAAATTCACAAATTTAGGGCAGGAGTTCGTCGTGTAGCGTCGAATAATATCGAGTAAGTGCGACTCGTCTGAAGTTGCATAGTTGCCTGATGTTAGAAAATTTTCAGAAAGGCAGGTGAAAAGCATGACTATTGCAAGTGGCCAAGTGTTTTCGTTTATCGCTTTGCTGGCCTACTGTGTAGCCGTATTGGTCATGATTTCAAGGGCGCGCAAGGGGATTGAGATTCCTGAACTTTACCAAGTTCCGGGCTTAGATGCCCTTGACGAAGCCATAGGGCGATGCACAGAAATGGGGAGGCCTGTTCATTACTCTCCGGGAATTGCAAGCGTTGACGATGCTCAGACCTTGGCGGGGCTCTCGATTCTGGGGTACGTTGCCCGTGAGTGCGCCAAATATGATACTGATATTATTGCTACTAACAGGCGTACTGTGGTTTATCCTATCTCAGAGGAAATTGTGAAGCAGGCGTTTGTTGAGGAAGGAAAAGCAGATAATTTCCGCCCTGAAAACGTGCGCTTTATCTCTGAAGACCAGTTTGCTTATGCCACCGGTGTTACGGGCATTATGTACCGTGAGAAACCTGCAGCCAACATTCTTGTTGGCGGTTTCTGGGCAGAATCACTTATTTTCGCTGAAGTAGGAGCCACTGCAGGGGCAATTCAAATTGCAGGTACTGCAAATACACACCAGATTCCGTTCTTTGTAGCGGCATGTGACTACACCCTCATCGGAGAAGAAATATATGCAGCCAGTGCGTACCTCACCAAAGAACCTATTCTCATGGGCAGCCTTGTGGTTCAGGATTGGGGCAAGATGTTTGCAGCCGTCTTGATTGTCGTAGGAACGATATTACAAACCTTAAATGTGACCATATTAGGCGACATTATGAGCAAGTAAGATGCTCTTGGTTAGATACCCTTAGATGCTCCAGGTACTTCTAGATACTCCTATGAGAGGAGGGACAACTGTTGAAACAAGAAGGGCCAATTTTGTTCGGTTTAATCTTTGGATTGCTTGTCATAATAGCCATGTTTGTGGATGGAGTCCCGGCTCTTGCCACCTTAAAAGACGGCATAGACGACTGGTTCTTGGTAGTGACAGCCTGGGCAGTTATGGTCGGTGTAATTAACCTGAGCCAGATTCATGGAAGGCGGGTTCAACATAAGCACGAAGGTTACGGATATAGCGTATGGCTTATGATCTGCATGTTCGGGATGATAATATTCGGTATCTTCGTAGCTAAAAGCCCGGATCATGAAGGCTGGAAGTTTATGTACAACAATTTGATTGCTCCAATGAATGCAACGGTTTATTCCACACTGGTATTTTATATTGGCTCTGCCGCATACAGGGCGTTTAGAGTCAGGAATGCGGAAGCCAGCATTCTTTTGATCGCTGCAGTGATCATGATGCTGGGCCGGGTGCCGCTGGGTACAGTTATTTTCGGGGAATGGATCGGCAACACAGCCGATTGGATCTTGAACGTACCTAACTCTGCAGGCATGAGAGGCATTCAAATTGGTGCTACGCTTGGCGGTGTTGCCACTGCCTTGCGGATTCTTGTTGGAATTGAGCGCGGACACCTTGGCGGTACCGGTGAATGATATTGAGTTTACGATGGGGAGGTGAACAATTGTGTGGGAAAAACTAGCTAACATTGACAGACGGGTTATCTACGTTTTAATGATATTAGTGGTCGTAGTTGCCTTGTTGAACCCTGTAGGACTGGCTATTATTCCATCTGCTGAAACCAAAAGAGTATATGATTTCATCGAATCTTTGCCTTCAGGTAGTATTGTATACCTTGGTTTTGACTATGATGCCGGTGCAATGCCTGAACTAATGCCTGCAGGCCAAGCTCTTATTAGGCAGGGGTTTAGGAAAGACTTAAGATTCATTTGCGCAGGCATGTGGGTTATGGCCGGTGACATGGCCGATACAGCCTTTTCCATTGTCCCTGATGAATTTCCTGACAAAGAGTACGGAGTTGACTGGGTCAATGTAGGTTACAAACCCGGAGGCCAGGTACTGCTCCAGAAGATGCTTTCCAGCATATACGAAGCAGCAGTAGGTACTGATCATTACGGCAATGATCTTAAGACTCTCCCTCTCTTAGATGAGGCGCCAACCATCAAGGATGTGGAGGCGGTTTTTATGTTTGCCGGTGGAACTCCGGGTGAGAGAGAGTACATTAGGCACGTAACTTCGCCTCATAACATACCGTTAATAGTATCTACTCTGTCAGTCAGTGTTCCTGAACTGATGCCCTTGATTCAGTCCGGACATGTTCTTGCAGGTATACTTGGCATGAAAGGTGCGGCTGAATATGAGGTCTTGGTCGGGAACCCGGGCAGTGCTACAGCCGGTATGGACGCACAGTCGTTTTCTCACGCATTGATTATCGTATTTATTATTCTTGGAAACTTGGGTTATCTTGCGACTCGTGAAAAATAACGTAAGCTTGGCCGTCAAGGCTAACAGGAGGTGAAAAACTGTGGAGTTGTTAGGTATCTGGCTTCAGGCTATATTCACCATATTGCTGCTTTCAGTGATATTTAAGGATAACCCTGCTTACCGTTTTGCAGAGAACACTTACGTGGGCCTGTTCGCCGGCTACACCGTAGTATTGCAGTGGTTCCAGTATATAAGGCCGAGCTTTCAGCTAAGAATCATGCAAGAAGGTAAGTGGTGGTATATTTTTCCTATAATTATCGGCCTTATGATTTACACAAGGTATGTAAGATCCATTGCATGGATTAGCCGGTATCATATTTGTTTCTTGTTAGGAATAGGTTCGGCATATATCTTAACGACAACATTCAAACCTATGTTCATCGACCAAATCAGTGCTACTTTCCTTCCCCTGTGGGGTACAGGGGATTGGTGGCAGAGTGTTTCTAACATCATCTATGTTGTAGGCACTTTCAGTGCTTTGGTATACTTCCTGTTCACCGTTGAGAAGAAAGGCGTTCAAGGTAAGATATCCAACATGGGTCGATGGGTTATGATGGTCGCATTTGGTGCAGCTTTTGGTAACACTGTCATGGCCCGTGTATCGTTGTTTCTGGGAAGAATGCAGTTTTTGCTGGGTGATTGGCTGGGCCTAATTTAAAAGTGGTGTTATTTGGATAAGGGTTAAGGCAGCGGGTAGCTCCGCTGCCTTATTATTTTGCCTGGTTTCTTTGCCTATAGTTTCATTTGTGCGTTTATTTCATAAAGAGCATGTGCCAATTTCAAATAGTCATTTATAGTATTGTATGCTTGGGCAGAAATCCTTACGAGCCGGTTTGGGCATTCTTCAAATGTTATGATGGGCACCTCAATTTTGTAATCATGAAACAGAATTTGCTGAACAGGATCAAAGTATCTGGTTTGGCGGTCTTTACCTGGCGTATCAGGAGGTAAAATCGGGATAGATGCCATTGAACCAATCATATCGTTAGGAGCCGGCTTGGCTATGCCGAACTTTTCACATAGCATGTTTCTGGCTTTAAGTACCAGTTTGTGATTTCGGTGAACAAGTTCAATTAATCCACCCGGAAACAGAGAACTCATGAAGTCGATGCACTCCGGTACTAGGATATATGGTGTGTAATCTGCTGTTCCGGTCCAGTCAAATTCAAGATGTAAGAAACTTTTGTCCTTTCTGGTGGCATTTGCCCCGTGGCTTGTTACAAGTGGCCTTATAAGGTTTCTTCTGTCTTTTTCAATATAGAGAAAAGCCGATCCTTTTGGAGCGCAAAGCCACTTGTGACAGTTGCCTGTATAATATGTAACCTGTAACTCTTCTAAGTCCAGAGGAATCATTCCAGGAGCGTGTGCGCCGTCAATTAGAACATCTATGCCGCGTTGGTACAGCTCGTTTGCTATCTCTTTCACGGGAAAAACCAATGCTGTAGGGCTTGTAATATGATCGAGAAGCGCTAACTTTGTACGGCCGGTTACTTGGTCTAACACAAGTTGTGTAATCATAGATCTGGATTCAATGGGAAAGGGCACTTTCACTAATTTGATCTTAACACGGTCTCTTTCAACCAGAGTATCAACAGCATTCTTACATGCATTATAGATGTGGTTTGTGATAATTATTTCGTCACCGGGGAAGAAGGATAAAGATTTTAAGACTGTGTTTACCCCGGTGGTCGCGTTGGGGACAAACACCAGCCCTTCAGGATCTGCACGTATGAATGAGGCCAACCGCCTTCTGGCTTTTTCCAATAAAGCCTCGATTTCTCGGCTTAAAAAACGCACAGGCTGACTTTCAATGTATAGATGAAGTTCGTATTGTTTCTTAAGAATCTCAAGCGGGACGGCACCGAAAGAACCATGGTTAAGGAAGGTAAAGGAAGGATCAAGGCCCCATAGGCCTCGTAAGACATCTTCTTGGTTACGCACTTGGGTGCTACCTCCTGTGAAAATTAACTTTTGGTTTCACTTAAGATAATTGCTCCTGCTGCAGTAATATTTCTATACTTACGCCAAGACTCCTTTATGGAAAATTGGTGAGATTGGCCTGAAAATGTTTCAAGCATGCGGCCGGTGTTCCCGGGCAACGGCCAGACTCGGTATGCCATATTGTCACGTATGTGTTTATGGGTTAAAATGTAACCAAGAAATTAGTGCGTCAAAGAATCAATGTACTTTTCTTGGAAGGTGATGATTGAGTGGATGACCCTGGAGGTAGTAGTTACCTTGTAGCGTTGTTCTGTTTACTATTATCTGCGTTCTTTTCCGGGTCTGAAAGCGCTATTTTCTCATCAGATGAGATTAAGTTAAAAGGTTCCGATTCAGACGATGCAAGAGTTCAAAAGGTTCTTGCCCTGAAGAAGAACCCTGATCGTTTTCTCCCCAGTGTACTTTTGGGCAATACTCTTGTTAACATACTTTTCTCTTCAGTTATTGCCGTAATTGTCTACTCCTGGTTTCCTGGCTCAAGAGGGTTTGCTGAGATTGTATCGCTTATCCTTGGAACCTTTCTTTTGCTGTTGTTCGGCGAAATTACCCCCAAACTTGTGGTGAGTTCTAACCCTGAGAGCAGCGCTGTTAAAATGATAACAGGCCTCTCATGGGTTCAGGTAATCATGAGCCCGTTTTCAAAGATACTTACAAAGGTTGCATTTTGTTTCTCAAGGTTTCTTCCGAACTCGGCGCATTTTTCTCAAGATTTATCTGAGGCCAGAGTTATGGCCGCTTTAGAGTATGGGGAGGATGCAGGAGCTATTGGCGATACTGAGAAACAGATAATTACCGGAGTTATTGAATCAAGGGATGTTGAGGCTTCAGACATTATGGTGCCTCGCCCTAGAATGACTGCGATTCAAGAAGGTAAAAGCGCTTTTGAAACCCTTAAACTTATGTTGAAAGAGGGATTTTCCCGTATTCCCGTTTATTCAGACTCAAGAGATAACATAACCGGGATTGTCAACGTTAAGTCTCTGGCGCTGTTCATCGGAGACAGGCCTACTGACTGGGCAAGTGCCTTGGCAAACATCCCTGTCAAGCAATTTGCATCGGCTCCTTATTTCATACCCGAAAATAAGAATGTGTCTGATTTGCTGTATGAAATGAAAGCCCGGGGAGTGCACATGGCTATTGTCATTGATGAGTTTGACGGTGTTTCGGGCCTTCTGACCCTAGAGGATTTGATAGAGGAGATTGTAGGAGACATACAAGATGAGTATGACGCTGAAAATCACGAGTACGCATATTTGGGAAATGGAAAATGGTGTGTGCCGGGAAGTATCAGCCTTGTTGAATTCGATGATCTCACAGACATTGAAATAGACACTGAGAATTGTGATTCTGTCGCCGGCCTTGTAATGACCTGCCTTGACAGAGTGCCGGTTCCAGGCGACGCCTTTTGCCTTATAGAGCCAAAGGTTTGTCTCACAGTTCAAGAGGTTACAGGACCTAGAATTAACAAGGTGTTAGTAGAAAGAATCGAAGGAGAAACCAAGTAACATGAATAATGATTTACCGGTTGTTTCGGTGTTGTTACGGATAGTTATGCTTGCTGTATCGCTTATTATAGTAGGTTTTTTTGCAGGCGCGGAAACTGCTTTCTTAGCAATGGATAAATGGGCAATAGAGAGCCTTTCCAATGACGGTGACAAAAGGGCTCGTTTGCTGCAAAACATGAAACAAAACTCCAAGAATACCTTGTCAGCAATATTGGTTGGAACAAACATATTCACAATTTTGGTTTCGGTGACTGCACTTTCCATGGCGTATTCTTTTGGATTTACAGGGCCTTTCAACGTAGCGGTTGTTTCGCTTATTGCCACGGCCTTTGTTTTTGTTTTTTCTGAGCTTATTCCCAAAAGTTACGCTGCAAAGTTTCCGACTGAGCTAGCTCTTGTTGTCGCTGCGCCTTTGGATTTTGCCGTCAAGATGCTAAGCCCGGTTTCATACTTGATGGCAGCGATACCATCTGTTTTACTTTCGATTTTGTCACGAGGGAGAAAAGAGATATTGCAAAAGCCTGAGTCAGAAGTTCTGGCAGTGTTCGAAATGGCAGAAGAAGATGGGTATGTGAAACCTGAGGACAGGGATGTCATAGATAGCGTATTTGACTCCAAGCACAAGACAATTGCTGACATGATGATGCCTATGGAACAGGTAGTTACTTATGAACCTACGGTTACCCTTTCAGAGAGCATTGACCTGTTCAGCAGACACAAATACAGCCGTGTTCCTGTTGTTTCAGATTGCGGTGACAAAGTGATTGGGGTTGTGTATATCAAAGATGCCATACGCCAAGTTGTCTTGAACCGCGGAAATGGCTTGCAACCTGTCACATCTGTAATGCGCTTACCATATTCTGTTGACTCAGGAGAAAGCGTTCTCAGGGTATTGTCAAGGCTCAAGCGGGACAAAGTCCATCTGGCTGTAGTATCGCGCGGGCGGCTTCATGCCGGCATAGTAACCATGGATGATTTGCTTAGGGAACTTGTAGGAGAGATACCGGAAGAGGTCCATTCAAGTGGCAATGCAGTTGTCGATACCGCTTAGTATTTATCAGGTTGCTTCTTGGCGCCTTTGCTAAGCGGTACGACAAACACGTATGCCTACATGCCTTGATATATTTCATACATCTTCATATATCTTTGGTTCACAGAGTCTTAAACACCTAAACCCGCTTTAAGGATTATTTAACATATCATACCGATAGACAACACACGAGCCCCTATAGTATTAACGTTATGTGAAAACTGAGAAAAATTACTTTAATGTAAGATTTCTATGTTTTGGCTAAATAGTGTTTACTGCGGCTTAACACTATTGCAAACTGATTAGGTATATGTTATAGTTTACTGGGACTTTGTGCATAGAGTCACAAAGTATCGATTTCACACAGTAACTATTTTCAAGTAGCAATTATAGTCGAAAGGAGCACTCTTAGGTGAGCAGACTTACGGTCTATACGCCAGATGATGCCGAGATTGTTATGGCACGTATGGCCCAGGAGATGGAGCGACGTTTGGCAGCCGCCCCATCAGGTATATGCCCTGTAGAAACGGCTTCTGTATTCTTAAGGCTTTGCCATGCCCAGACGTGTGGTAAGTGTGTACCATGTAGGATAGGGTTAGGCAGGCTGGGAGATCTATTGGATGAGGTGCTTGATGGCGAAGGCGATGACGAAACCATTAAACTCTTGGAAGAAGTCTCTGAATCAGTAAAGGATACAGCTGACTGCGTAATTGGGTCTGACGCTGCGGCCATGGTTTTGAGGTCTGTCAGAGAGTTTAGAGAAGATTACGTTTCACATATCGAAGAAGGCCATTGTCTCGGAACTTTTGCTGCGCCTGTTCCGTGCATTTCTGCATGCCCGGCAGGTGTAAATGTTCCCGGATACATTGCTCTAATCAGAGCAGGTAGGCCCCAGGATGCCGTGAAATTAATAAGGCAAGACAACCCATTCCCATCAGCTTGTGCCCTAGTGTGTGAGCATCCGTGTGAGCCTCACTGCAGGCGCACTATGTTAGACGACGCTATTAACATCAGAGGGCTAAAGCGGTATGCAGTTGAAGCTGCCGGAGATACATCGGTACCTGAACCCTTGCAGTTTTCCGGTAAGAAGGTTGCAATTATCGGAGGAGGGCCCTCTGGATTAACAACTGCCTACTACCTGGCTCTTTTGGGCCACGATGTAACAGTATTTGAGAAGCAACCCAAACTTGGTGGAATGCTACAATATGGTATTCCTGAATACAGGCTTCCTAAAAAGCTTCTTGACAGGGAAATCGCAACTATATTGAATTTAGGAGTAACAGTCCATACCAACTTTGACATGGGCCGTGATGGAACACTTGAAAGTTTGAAAAAGACCTATGATGCAGTTTACGTGGCTATAGGCGCCCATGGAGACAGGAAGATTAGGATCCCAGGCGAAGATGCAAATGGAGTAATTCCGGCAGTGAAAATGCTACGAGATATTGTTTTAGGAGAGCCTGTAGATCTAAAAGGCAAGAAAGTTGTAGTTATTGGCGGAGGAAACGTTGCTATGGATGCTGCCCGTAGTTCTGTAAGGCTGGGTGCAGCAGAGGTGAGTGTAGCTTATAGACGCAGAATGCAAGATATGACTGCTCAGCGTGAAGAAATCGAGGGTGCTCTTGCTGAGGGTGTTGATGTTTTTGAACTTATGGCGCCGGCTAAGATAGAGCAAGATGAAAAAGGGCAAGTTTCTGCAATCTGGCTCAAAGAGATGACAGTAGGTGCTATTGACGCATCAGGCAGGCCAAAACCAGTTCCAACCGGAGCTCCTGATCAGAGAATTTCTAGCGATGTTGTAGTTGTTGCCATAGGACAAGCAATAGAATCAGAATTCCTTGAAAAAGACGGTATCCCCTGTTCGTGGGGTAAAGTAACTGCTCAAGATGACCTTTCCATTCAAGGGCATCCAGGGATTTTTGCAGGCGGCGATTGTGTAACGGGCCCTGCAACTGCAATCAAGGCAATTGGAGCAGGCAAAGTAGCTGCGTTTAACATTGATATGTATCTTGGCGGTCATGGAATCGTGCCGGAAGATGAGATTTCGATTCCAGCAGCTATTCCTGGAGATTTGTCACCGGCAGGCAGGGTCAACCTCCGTGAAAGGCCTGCTTCTGAGAGAATTCATGATTGGAAACAGTTTGAACTCAACATGGATTTCCAAGAAGCCCTTCACGAGGCCAGGCGATGTTTGCGGTGTGACCATTATGGATCTGGTTCTATAGAAGGAGGTAGGCTTGCAAGATGGTAAAACTTTTCATTGACGGAAGACCTCTTGAAGTTCCTGAAGGGACCACCATCCTTGATGCTGCGAAAAAAGCGCAGCTAAGAATACCTACCCTATGCTATCTTGAAGGGATTAATGAGATAGGGGCATGCAGAGTATGTGTAGTTGAACTTAAGGGGTCGCATCAACTGGTTACTGCATGCAATACAGTGGTACAAGAGGGAATGGAAATATTTACAGCAAGCACCAGGGTTCGTCATGCCAGACGAATGGCAGTCGAATTGATACTTACTGAGCACGACTGCAATTGTCCGACTTGCCCAAGAAATGGAAGTTGCAAACTTCAGACCTTGGCTAATTCTCTTGGTGTACGTGACGTAAGGCTTGATAAGGAACTTCCCCTTCAAAAGAAGGATCGGAGCACTCCCTCTATTGTTCGGGATCCCAAGAAATGTATTATGTGTTACCGGTGCGTAAGCTTTTGTGACAAGGTTCAATCCCTAGGGGTATGGAGAATATCTGGAACAGGTGCAAGAACGGTTATTGAGCCAGCATATGGAAAACGTCTGGGAGAATCAGATTGTGCTCTTTGCGGCCAATGTGTAACCCATTGCCCGGTAGGAGCTCTAACTGAAAGAGACGAGACAGACAGCGCATGGAAATTGGTTTCGGATCCTGACAAGATTACTGTAGTGGAAGTAGCGCCGGCAGTTCGCGCTGCCTGGGGTGAAGGGCTCGACATATCTCGGGAAGCGGCAACTCCGGGAAGATTGGTTGCAGCCCTCAAACACTTAGGTTTTGATTATGTTTTCGACACTTGCTTTTCAGCTGATCTTACAATAATGGAAGAGGGTACCGAACTTCTTGAAAGGCTTGGAGTAAAGCAAAGCGATCATGCGGAAGGCCCATTGCCGCTGTTTACTTCGTGTTGTCCTGGATGGGTAAGGTTCGCTAAGACACAGTATCCGGAGCTTTTGCCTAACATATCCAGCACTAAATCACCGCAGCAGATGTTCGGGGCAGTAGCAAAAACTTATTATGCCAAAATACTTGATGTTCCGGCAGATAAGATCTCAGTGACTTCTATAATGCCATGCACTGCCAAGAAATACGAAGCCGGCTTGCCTGTTATGAATCAAGCCGGAAGCGGGCGAGATGTAGACCTGGTTCTTACTACCAAAGAATTGTGTGCAATGATTAAGGAAGAAGGAGTGCAGGTTGAGAAGTTGCAAGAAGAAGGGTGGGATGCTCCATTAGGTGTTTCTTCCGGAGCAGCAGTAATATTTGGGGCTACCGGAGGAGTAATGGAAGCTGCTCTTAGATCTGCATGTTATCTCGTGACCGGCAAGAATCCTGAACCAACTGCGTTTACTGAGGTGAGAGGCCTTGACGGATGGAAGGAAGCTAAGTTTGAACTTCCCGGGAAGACTCTCAGGGTTGCAGTTGCTCATGGATTAGGCAATGCACGCAAACTTATTGAGGCTTTAAGGCGAGGCAAGGTTGAGTACGATTTTGTCGAAATCATGGCTTGCCCAGGTGGCTGTGCAGGCGGTGGCGGCCAGCCGATCTCTATAGACGATGAAGAAAGGGCCGGAGAACGGTCACAGATACTGTATGGGCTTGATGATAAAGCAGATTTGAGATTTTCACATGAAAATCCAGCAATTCATGACATATACAAAGAGTTCTTAGGTGAACCGGGTTCTGAAATTGCTCATAAACTGCTTCATACAGATCAGAAGGCGTGGGAAACACTTACAGTTAAGCCACGCACTCGAAGGATTTTCCAGGCTGCTGATTCTGACTGAGTGATCTTATTACCGATTTGGATAACCGTGAAATGATTTTAGGTTAGGCCTAAAACATTAAAGAATTAGGATAGCCTGTCATAAAGAAGTTCCGGGATTTCCCGGAACTTCTTGTTTGAGTGCGGCGGTTGGCGTTCCACACGGTCAGCGAACTAGAGCCGTGCATAAGGGAATACTGGGATGAAATGCCGGAGTCTTTCAGAAACGGGAGCCACCGTCCGCAGCCTGTAAGGCGGGCAGAGAGGCGCAAAGAAACGGCAAGATCCGTAAATTAGTGGTGGTAGCAGGTTTGAATGGTTTAGCCCATAAGGTAGAATATACAACAGTATTCCGTACGGCATGTAAACAGTTGCCCTTGTATGATTTAAGAAGAATGATTCAATTAGGAACGGCTAACCAAGAAGATGTTTTTTGAATTAGAGGTTCTTTGGAGGTCCTAAAAATGAGAGTTGGAATAACAGGAAGCCCACAATCAGGGAAAACCACTCTTTTCAGGTTGCTTACCGGGGCAGGTACTACAGCATCGGGTTCCCGTCAAAGCAATGTTGGTGTTATGGAAGTACCTGATGAACGGGTGACAACTTTGGCCGGTGTGTTCAAACCTGACAAAACCACATATGCAAGAGTTGAGCTGGTGGATATACAGGCTCAGAAGGGCCAGGAGTTTCTTAACGCTACCCGCAATTTGGATGTTCTCATTGTTGTTTTGGGAGCGTTCATGGGGGAAGCAGGGGTTACAGATTCAGTTGATTTTATATCCAATATGGAAACTGAGTTTTACCTGGCTGATCTTGTTTCGGTTGAAGGCAGGCTTGAGAAGCTAAATACGAACAAGGCCAAACCTGTTAATCAAATGGAGATACCTTTCCTGGAGAAGTGTAAGCAAGCATTGGACAAAGAATTGCCTCTAAGAGAAGTTGAGTTTCTTTCTTATGAGAAGGATTTCGTGTCCAACTTTGCGTTTTATACAACCAAACCTGTGATTTTGGCGCCTAACGTGTCTGAAGAGGACCTGGCAGAAAGCAATTATCCAGGTGCCGCGAAAATCACGCAAATTTCAGGGGACAAAGGTTACGAGGTAGTGGTTTTTTCAGGTGTTGTTGAAGAAGAGATAGGTTGTTTGGGCAAAGAAGACAGAATTGCTTTTCTTAAGGCATATGGCCTAACTGAGCCCGGCATTGACAGAATTGCTCAGGCTGCGTATCGTACATTAGGCTTGTTGTCGTTTTTCACAGTAGGTTCTGATGAAGTAAGGGCTTGGACTATAAGGCGCGGTACCAAAGTAAGAGAGGCTGCAGGTAAGATTCATACAGATTTGGAGCGAGGGTTTATTAAGGCAGATGTGGTTTCATACGAAGAGTTTTCAAGACTTGGCTCCATAAAGGCGTGTAAGGATAAAGGCTTAGTGCGGCTTGAAGGAAAAGATTACGTTGTGAAAGACGGCGACATCATTAATGTCAGGTTCAACGTTTAGAACAACTTCTATGAAGCCCAATGGAATCCAACGTTTGAGCATTTCAATGTTTTGATCCTTTTATGGCATCAAGTAATGGTCTTGAGGTTATGCCATGAGCTTTGAAGGAGTATTCTTATTGAGTATCGAATACGTTCCGTTGGTGTAATAAGAAGCATTATTTAAAAACTGTAATTGGTGGTTGGTTATGCACATATTTTCACTGTCAAGTTCAAGCACCTACGGCAACGCTTATGTTGTCTGGGAAGATTCTAAAAGGCCGTTGCTCATTGACTGTGGGCTTTCACTTAAGCGGCTTGTCAATGGTTTAGATCAAATAGGGTTGGTTCCTCAGGATTTAGCAGGAGTTTTCATAACCCATGAGCATATCGATCATGTAAGGGCTATGTGTCTTAAGACTCCCTTTCCGCAGAAATTCCAGGTACCTGTATATGCTTCATCTGGATTTTGGGAGTGGTTTAACGTTCGCCATGGCAGTTACATAGATCCGTGCTTAATTAATTGTGTAAAAAATAATCAGAGTGTTGATATTTCCGGTTACAAAGTTCAAGCATTTTCAAAGCCCCATGACGCCAGGGAACCCATGGGTTACAAGGTTGACGGAACTTCATCCGGTGCAGCGTTTGTCATGGACTTAGGGTATGTTCCCACATCTGTGGAAGATTTGCTTAGGGGAGTTGAATATTTTGTATTTGAGGCCAACCATGATGCTGAGATGGAAATTAACTCTGGCAGGCCCAAGTTCCTAATACAAAGAGTACTGGGGAAATTGGGGCACTTATCTAACGATCAGGCAGCTGCTTCTTTAGGCAGGCTGGTTACATCTCACACCAAACAGGTGATTTTGGCTCATTTGAGCATAGACTGCAATTGCCCTGATATCGCTGCCAAAGCAGTGAGCAACAAGCTTGGCAAGTTAGGATATACCCCGGAATTGAAGGTAGCGCCGGCGCGGCGAATAGAAGGCTATGGACGTAGTGCAGTTTAGGCCCCAATGATCACTTCAATATTCGATTTTGCGACGCGAACTAAGCGCCCGTCATCGAGACGGACATGTACAGATTCCATTAGCCCTTCAGATTCGAGGGGCATTTTTTCATCAATGATCTCTTGGACGGTTCCCCATAATCCGAAATATGGGCGTCTGATACACCTAACCCGATCACCAGGCAGTATATGATTCCGTCTGCATGATAAGGATTTTCTTGATTCAATGCCTGTTGCTCTTATGTCATACAGGTAATTTTCTTGTATTGAGGCGTGATTGATAAAGATCCAGGGCCGCAAAAGTTCTCCCAAAAGCTTGGTGGCGCCGTCTATTGAAGCCAGGTTCCCATGATTTTCGTTAAAGGCCTGCCATGCCGGTTGATTCATAGGCATAAATCCTGCGCCTTCTGTCATTATCATGGTAAAATCCAACCCTTCAATTGCTGTGTTCTGAAAGTTTGGCTCACTTCCGGCAACCATGGTTACATCTTTTTGGTTAAGCCCTCCTGCAATAACTCCCCTGGCACCAAACTGCCTCGCTTTTTGCATGGCCCCGTAGGTGGCCCCTGCTCCTGCAACAATGATCTTTCCATCGACTTCAGAGCTTATTCCTGCTTCGTCGAGCACTTCTTGGGGAGATTGTGTCATGACCCACAAAGGCCCATATCGTTCGCCGCCTACACCAAATACCCCTTCAATATAGCTTCCGAAACTTTCGATAACCGCACCTTGGTTTTCAACAATATCAATGATCTTACCGGGTATGTGAGCCAGGACTTTAAGGGTTTTCATTGGCCGTACAATAGATAAGTCGCCTGATCTTGAACAGATTCTTGCCACAACTCCGCTTATTGGTGCGTATACAACTTCAAAATTGCCAGGTTGGGGATACCCGGCAATAAGCTGCCCCTCTTTAACATACTGTCCTTCTTTCACAATTACGTGAGTTCTTAGCCATTTTGGGTTAGTATTTAACACAGAGCTTACAGGCACTACGCACATTGGCTTCATAGACTTGGGATCTTCACGTATTACAATCCGGGCATCTAATCTCGATACGTATTGAATAACGCCTGAACACGGAGAGAGCACGTGCTTTACCTGGCCGGTTTTCTTATCAGTAAAACTCGCAATTACCTCGCCTGAAACAACGGTATCGCCAGGGTGTTTGGCCAAGGCCTCATCTACAAGGTCAGGGGTTAGCCGGGTATTTAGTTCTGCCTGTAAATCGACGGCCCAGGGGCTTTCTCTGAGGTAGTCTGTCTTAGCCAAAATGGCCGAAGGGCCTACCGTATCTCCCACATTTACCAGTACCTTTCCAGGTGAGGGAAGGGTTCTGGCTTTTACCAAGCGAGTGTTATTCTTAACAACAATTTGAGAGAATATGGCCATGTCAATCATCCTTCGTCAGTGTATATGGTGAATTAGCGGCTTCACATTGCATAACTTCATCGGGGTATACATCCATTGCTCTATACCAGTCTCGAAGTTTGGACATACGCAGACAGGGGTCTTTTGGCATTATCAATGGCCTTCCTCTGCCGTCCAAAATCAATCCCATTTGACTTTTAGGGATGACGGTAGTTACAGAATTGCCTTTACCCTCGCCTATGTCGAAATTTCTTTTTGGTACGATCACAGCCTCAATATTTGATGAATTGTCTATATCTGCAACTAAAATTTCACCTGCAACCACATCAAAGGATTTATTTCCTGCATGTATCGTGGCAATGCAGGTTCCGGGCCTTGCATACGGCCCTACAGGTGCAACGCATGTGCCGATTAAAGTTGTAACTTCAATGCCGGGAAGAATTGTTTGATCGGTATTGCCACCAGATGAAAGAAGCCCGGCGTAAGGCAAAAAAGCCCCGCTATCAATAAGGATGTAAGTAATTCCTTCAGGTTGAATGCCGTCAATAACCATAGATAATGCCTGGCTTAAGCGTGGTGTATTTGAGATCACGCCTCCCAAGCCTATTATCGCCCTAGTTGATAAGAGATCTACCAATGTGCCTCCGGTGCCGTGTTGAGTGAAAACATCTCCTACTTGCCGCTGGATCTTAATTCCTTTAAGCCCGGTTACTATCGAACGGTGATGATTAAGCGATAGCCTTATGGCTTCTTTGGCAAAGGCTTGCTCGAGCATAAGTTCTTCCATTGTTTGGGGCAATGTCGTAGGCCGTATCATTTTGTTGAGGTGCCAATTCCCGATAAGTCCGTCATCTAGGCCATTGGGCAGCCATTGGCTGATTAGATCGTGGGTTGTTTCTTTAAGTATGCTGCCCATGCTGTGAGACATCCCTACATTTGCAGATACGCTACGATAAAACCGGCCATCAATTATTGAAAATACATCAGTAGTAGCTCCTCCTACATCGACAGCGAGCACATCATAGTTATTTTGTGAGGCCAGGTGAGTAAGGGCTGTACCTAGTGCCGCCGGTGTTGGTTTGACATTATCCTGGGCCCAAAGGGACAATGTCCGAAATCCAGGTGCATTAGACATTACGTGTTTTAGAAAAATATCTTGAATCACATTTCGTACAGGTTGAAGAGATTCTGTTTCTACACTGGGACGTATGTTGTCGACGCATATCAATTCCATTGAATCGGAAATTATGTCTTCTAAGTAGGCGCGTGCATCTGCATTGCCTGCATATACCAGAGGCGTTTTGGCTTGCTTGTCAAATCTCGGCTTGGGCGAAGCCAAAGACAGAAATTCTGCCAGGGTAAGCACATCAGAAACATTTCCGCCGTCTGTTCCGCCTGTGATTAGTACCATGTCACATGGAACGTTTCTTATACGTTCCAGGCTCATAGAGTCGGTGCCGGCCTGGTGTAGCGAGACTACTTCGGTGACTACAGCGCCGGCGCCAAGTGCAGCCCGATGGCCTGATTCAACTGTGATTTTTTCTGTAAGCCCTGCTACCAGTACCTGCAGCCCGCCACCGGCACTGGAAGTGGCTCTAAATTCGTCAATACCGCAAGAATCACTTGAGGGAGAAATCAGATGGTTTTGTTCAAGAATCTTGACTTCCGACCATGATTCCAATTTTTCAATGGCGCTTCGTAAGCCTATCATTACGTCTAGCTCAGGTGAATCTACTGTAGTAGGCGCAGTTGCTTTCTCTCGAATTTGCCATGTATCCCCGGTGCGTTCCAGTAGGCATACCCTGGTAAAGGTGGTGCCTACATCTGCAAAAAGAATACGCTTAGCCACCAAGTGCACCTCCGCTTGTCATATTCCTCCGCACAAACCGCAGTTTGCACATGAGGGGTTTGTAAATACATATACAGGCCTGTTGTTTAAGAGCTGGTCGCAGTTTGCGTTCTTGATAAGCCTAAGAGGCATCCATACTCCTGCAATGAGAGTAAGCGTTCCGGTTATAATGGCCACTATGAAAGCACTTCCGGGCAATACGGCACTGCTGTCAAGCAATTGGGCAAGGGATTTTCCTGCAAATACTCCTAGGATAATGCCCGGTGTTCCAATGTAAGCAGTTTCAAGAGACATCATTCGACGTAAGTCTGTAACTGTAACTCCAAGCACTCTCAATATTCCCAGCGAGCGTTTACGGCCAAGGAAAGATACAGTAAGGATGCACGTAATGGCTGCAGCGGCTGCCAGTAACACAATTAAGGAAATAACTTGCCAGGACGAGAAAGCTCCTTGGGTAGCAATTTTTAGCGAAAGCCGTCCTGAATAAGGTGTAATTACCCTGGCTCCTTCAGGCGCGCCGGTTTCTATGTTGTGAAAGAACTTGGAAACCAAGCGATCATCAGATTTGGATAATGGGTCGAATCGGTAATGTTCATCTACTGTGAGTAAGATTCCAGGACGTGCGTATGCCGATTTGCTTATTACTGACGGGTTCACCAATGCCCAGCCGTAGAGCCCGGGGAAATTTTCTTCATGTGATTTTGGAACGATTATATTTGCCCATTGTATCTTTGAAGAAGGGTTATCTTTAGCCCAAGCCACAACATCATAGCCGGATTGGTTTTGGCGTGGCCTGAAAGAAAACAAAAACTCTATTGTGTCGTCTGGTAAGTGGTTTCCGGTTCCCAGAAGGCACAGGTTTCCAATGTTGGATTCTACTTCAAGATACTCGATTTGCTCGACAGTCCCCGGAAATCTTATTTTTTTAACGAAATCATCAAGGCTTTCTTGATCCTCAAAAGTGACAATCCCGTGAAAAGGCAACCTGGTTGGGCGGACTTTTGCAGTGAGCACCTCTACGTTTCTGGCTATGATTGTAGTAATCACAAAGGATACAGTTACACTAAGGAATACAGAAAAAGCTATCAAGACTGCAAATACCTTTGTATACCGAATCCTACGGTGGGCAATAAGCCTATACACAGAGTGCAAGTTAGTTTTAGGACGCTTTATTTCGAACGGTTGTCCGGGCAAGCGGGAGGTTTGTGACTTGCATGACCTGTCAAATGAGTGTGCCATGCTTGTCACTCCTTTCAATTATTTCACCGTCTTTAAGTTTAATCACAACGTCGGCATATTCAATAAAACTTGGTTCATGAGTGGCAATGATAAATGTCTGGTTTTCTTCTTTATTGAACCTTGAAAACAGCTCCATAATTTCTCTGGAACGTGCTGAATCCAAGTTTCCTGTGGGTTCATCAGCCAACACTACGGCAGGACGGGTTCCCAGGGCCCTGCATATTGCCACCCGCTGCTGCTCGCCGCCGCTAAGCTCCGATGGGTAGTGTTTGAGCCTGTCAAGTAAGCCTACTGAGCCGAGAAGGTATGAAGTTCTGTCTGCAATTTCGTCATCTTTATAACCGGCGAGCCTCATGGGCAGCCCAATATTTTCAACTGCTGTTAGCTCAGGAAGCAAGTTAAAAAATTGGAACACCATCCCTATTTGAGTCCTTCTCAAAATAGCAAGGTCATCTTCTGATAGCCTTGAGAATTTTCGCTCCTTTAAAATAACTTCGCCATGGCTCGGCCTGTCTATGCCCCCCAGAATGTTCAACAAAGTGCTCTTGCCCGAGCCTGAAGGCCCCATAATTACCACAAACCAGCCTTCTTCAACTTCAATTCCTACGTCTCTGAGTGCAAAGAGTCCATCGCCGACAGGATAAAACTTGGAAATTTCATGGCAACTAATGATTGGGCCGGTCCATTTATTCACGGCTTAGCACCTCCGAACAGGGTAGTCGAGACGCCCACCAAGCGATTCCGAAGCCGATTGCCAAAGATATGCCTATTGAAAGGCTCATTATTATACTGAAATCGCCGAGGGCTTGGACAAACCATTCTCTTATGGTAAGGTCTGAACCAATTAGAGTAATAAGGTACAAAATGTTTCCGGCTATGACGCCTGAAAAAGCTCCTATGGCAGAAACATACGCTACAAGGGTGAGAATGTATTGAATAATGTTCCCGGATGTAGCTCCAACCACACGAAGGAGCCCGAGTTTTCGTTTTTGCTGCACTACAATAATATATATGTTGCCTGCTACTACGACGCAAGCAAACCCAATTATTAGAGATGAGAAAACAGAGTGAAGGTCAGGGGGCATTACGACGTGATTTCTCGATTTTGCAGCGTATGTAAGCGCTTCAGGTACTGCATAGACTCCGTAATCATTGCCAAGGGATTTTCTTATATCCCCGACGGTTTCCCTCAGTTTCGACATCCTGTTTACAGTCACAGCCACTTGATAACACGGGAAATTCAGCTCAAAATCATAAATGTCTTGATTGTCCGGATTAGGGTTAAGATCCTTGATGATTTCTTCAAACACTGATATAGGAATAATGACTTCCGGCCTTTTCCAATAGATAGGAATCATAGGAGGGGGATCCGGAGAATTGGCCGCAGCTTCCATGTCGGGCACCTCGCCAACTTTTATCGCATATCTTCCTGAAACAGTGAATCGGTATTGTTTGGCTTCATCCCAGCTGACCCCTGTTTGAATAACGTCATCAGTATTTTTGTCAAACGAATCGAACCGGGTAACTACAGGCTCGGGAACCAGAACTGATATGATATGGCCTTCCTTTATGTTTTTAAACGATTGGATTTGTGAAGGAACCAGAATTTCAAACGCGTTTGCCTGTGAGAAAGCATGATCGCCTATTGAGTTATTTTCTAAGTACTCGTCTATAGGATAACCGTCAAGATCAAAGCCTCTCAGTATGGCTGAAACCTTTTGGCCATCGATATCTACCAAACAAGGCAATGAACGGTAAGCAGAAATGCTTCTTACATTGGGAATTTCTCTTATTGACTCAATAATCTTGCCTGGAATCATGCTTCTCCAGCCGGTACATGTTTCTTCAGTAAGGTACCCCTTTGAGCCGGTCTCAGGAAAGTAGTAAAGCAAATGTGATTGCGAATCGCTGCCTTGCCAACTTCGCCAAATGAGCATAGGGGTGTCAGATGAGAGGGGAGCCTGAGCCGGAAAGATGATAATATCTCCTCCTGAATAGGTACGTTCGGCCATTGCGATTCCTACGTTATACCCTTCAGGAACAACTCGGAGCAAAACGACTATCATCGCTGCCAAAGCAGAGGCTATAACAGCTACCAGCGTTCGCGTAGGGTTGCGTCGAACTTCTGTGACAGCGAGTTTAGAAAAATCCATTCTTCTTCACCTGCCTCAACACTGAACGGTTCCAATGCAGTATTCTGCTTTCATCTATTCTACTTTCGCTGTAATCATCCATACTCCTTCTGTGCCCGAAAAATTGCTTGAATTATGCAAGCTGTCACGTTGATATTGTTTTGGGCCTTTCATAGTATATTACTGCGCTGTAAAACCTGAAAAACTTCTATAAACGTTTTATTGACACCAGAGACTGACTCACCTAGAATAGCAATGGTTTAATTTAGTTTGGTCCTCGGGATTTAGTTCCTGAAAGGGGGCTGAGACAATAATGCAGGGGTTGGGCCGTCATGTTCTGGCTGAGGTTTATGGATGTACGTTTGATATCCTGGATGACCTCGAGAGAATCCGAGAGATCTTGGTCAGTGCGGCTCTCTCCGCCGGAGCGGAAGTGTTAGAAACAACCTTCCACCGGTTTTCGCCCCAGGGAATCAGCGGTGTAGTGGTCATTTCAGAATCACATCTTGCGATTCACTCATGGCCTGAACTCGGTTATGCTGCAGTAGACGTATTTACTTGCGGTGACCACGTTGATCCTTGGGTCGCAGTAGAGGCCATAGTCAAGCAATTCGGAGCGACGTCAGTAACGGCAACAGAAGTTAAACGAGGGGTTTTTATAAAATCCGTAGAAGCGGCCGGTTAGCCAAAATACTACGGGAAAGGTGATGTCATATTGTAGGCCCGGATGAGGATGGAACGTTAAAAGAGTAGGCCCTGCGTAGAGTAGAACAGCGCAGGGTCTAATCTTTTTTTGATAGACTTAAATAAGCAGATAAGTTCAGAGTGAAGGTTACCAAAAGAGAGGCGTTTTCCAGAGTTGAGGATATGATGTATATTATAGGAAAGTCAATTTACAAGGAGAGACGAACCATTGATTGAGAAAACACTTGTATTAGCTAAGCCTGATGCAGTTGCACGGGGATTAGCCGGTGAAGTAATCGGGAGGCTTGAAAGAAGGGGGTTGAGGCTTTCGGCGCTCAAAATGATTTGGATTGATGAAGCCCTTGCAAAGCGCCATTATTCAGCCCATGTAGGCAAGCCGTTTTTTGAAGGGTTACTAGAGTACATAACTTCCCTTCCTGTTATTGCAATGGTGTGGGAAGGGCCCTCAGCCATAAGCGTGGTAAGGCAAACTATGGGCGCGACCAATCCTGCTGATGCCCAACCTGGCACTATACGCGGTGATTTCGGATTAGATATATCCAATAACTTGGTTCATGGTTCAGATTCAGCCGAGTCAGCCAAGAAAGAAATCAGTTTATTCTTTGATGAAAACGAGATTTTCAGCTGGCAAAGGCCGCAAGAGAAGTATATTACAGGTGAATAACAGGCCAAGGGCCAACTCCAAACGACACACAGGGCCGGGTGGCTAACAACAAATGAGTGCTTAGGCACAGATTCGAAATGGGAAGTTGTGGAACATAAGTGGACTGCAAACAGAGGAGGGATTTCGATGCTATTTGTTGGCACGTCAGGTTTCAGCTATTCTGATTGGAAGGGAGTGTTCTATCCTGAAGGCATGAAGCCAGCCGATTTTCTTACGTTTTACTCAGAGCATTTCCCTTGTGTGGAACTAAATTTTACTTATTACAGGCAACCTGAGGCTAAAACCATGGAGGCTATGTCTGCCAGAGTGCCGGCCGGTTTTAGGTTTACCGTAAAAGCCCACAGGACTTTGACCCACGAAATCCCTCCCGAACCTCGCCTTGCCCAAGAATTTGAGACATTCCGCCAGGGTATGCTGCCAATGGTAGAATCTCAAAAACTCGGATGTATTCTGTTTCAGTTTCCCTGGTCATTTAGGCCTACAACCGGAAATTCGGATTATGTTTTGTCGCTGCCGGAACGGTTGCCCTATGCAGAAATTGTGGTTGAGTTCAGAAATAATCTTTGGGCAAAAACTCAAGTATACGATTCCCTTAGGCAAAAAGGGATCGGATTTTGCTGTGTAGATGAGCCTGCACTCAAGGGCCTGTTTCCCAGGGTTCCCCTGGCCACCTCCAAATTGGGCTATTTGAGGTTTCATGGAAGGAACGCTGCTAAGTGGTTCAATCATGAAGAGGCATGGGAAAGGTACGATTATCTTTACAATCAAGAGGAACTCAAGGGCTGGATACCCAAGGTGCAGCAAATGGCACAGCACACCCAAGACACATATGTATTTTTTAACAATTGCCACCAAAGCCAGGCTGCGATTAATGCAAGGCAAATGCAGCTGCTTCTTACTACCTCTTAGCGGCCAAACAGTAAGCCGGTGCCATGCTTGTATTCCCACATAAACATTAAGTTAGATGAGGCTTGCTCCAATTGCAGCATATCCCGCCATGACCGCTGCCACTGAAACCAATACCGGCCAGTATTGCTTGTATACTCCTGCTAAGTCAATGTCGAAGTATTTGCATGTCAGTACTTGACAAAGGTGCAGTGGAGATGCAAAGTATGCCATGAAGCTGCCACCGTAAATCACGCTTGTAAGATACAACACTGCCTCTTGTGAGATTCCCGAAGGCACCAGAATTGGAATCATTACTCCCATTGTAGTTGTGCTGGAGGCGCTTACGTATCCAAATACCAGTGGAAGGGCCATTGCAAGTATTGCCGGGGGTATCCCGTAGCTTTTGGCCGAGTTCACCAAAGCCGGGAAAACAGGCGAAACAGTGGCAAACCCTTTGAATGCCATTATCCAAAACATTGCCAGAACCTGAGTAATATTGGAGCCTTTTAAGATTGTAGCAAGTGACGGCAAAGATGCTTTTTCAAAGTACCCCATGGCCAGAGCCAGTACGATGCCTGTCATCATAGAGGCCCAAAGAGGTACGTTGAACCCAATGCTCAAAATGAGTGCCAATAGCAAAGGAGAACCATAGTGTAAGAACTCGATAAGGCTTTGGGATCTAAGTTTTCCGGTTCTGGTTGCAGCCACAACTGAGTTTGTGTTTTCCTGATTGAATTCTACTTGAGAGTTGATACTTTGGGTGACAGTGTTTGCTGATTTCTTTTGAATCGAGTGTGCATCCGGCTTTCTGATTAAGAACACGTATCCTGCTAACCAGAATGCTGCTCCATAAAGCCAGAGTTTTGAGAGAAGGCTTGGAACCGAAACGCCTATAAGGTTGGCTGCTAAAATCATGGACGGCGAAAACGGGAACAAAAAGAACATTCCGTGACGAAAAACCAAATTAATGCTGGCTTTTCGCTCAGGAGACAAGCCTAATCCATCTCCTAATTTGTCGACCAGAGGAGCTGATACCGCTGCCCCGCCCAAAACCGGCATCGAACCGATTAAGGCAGGCACTGCCATAATAGCGGCTTTTAGATTCCCTAGAAACCCGGATAACCCTTGAACCATATTATCAAGATAACCGGTCTCGTTCATAATCGTGGAAAAGGCTCCAATTGCAAAAACAGAAAGCGCCAGTTGGATTGTGGTACTGTCGGTAAATGCACTCCAGATAACATTGGCTGATTCAGCAAAAGAAAGCCCTGAAGTAAGAGCCATTACAATAGTTGCTGCGAACATCACTTTTTCCAGGGATACTTTTTTTACAGAGAAAACAATTATGATTACAAACGCGGTTATAACTCCGAGAAGCTGCAACATGTGTCACCTCTGATTTTCTGTTATGATACTGCAATGCTCTTCACATGGTTTGGTAGATTGTTTTATTACGCCTATAGAGATTGTATACTAACCAAGCGTTTTGCACATTCCCATAGGCGAACTGTTTTTGCAGGGATTATGTAGTTTGCTCCAGAATTAATTGCTTGATAGCCAAAAAAGTTATTTTATTTGTTGAGATTTGTTCCAAGGGGAGTTGGAGTAATTTGAACGGTGTAATACCTATACCTAATTATATAGCCTTTGATACTGAAACCACTGGTTTTTCGCCTGAGGATGATCGTATTATAGAAATTGCCCTTGTAAGGTTTCAAGACGGTTTTCCTGTTGACAGGTGGTCATCTCTTGTACACCCTGGCAAGAAAGTAGGGCTCAAGATTCTAAGATTGACAGGGATATCCCGGGAGGACCTGGCCCGGAGCCCGGATATTGGTGATTTATGTCAACGGTTTGAAGAGTTTAGGGGCCAATTGCCACTGGTGGGCCACAATCCTGAATTTGACATATCATTTCTTGAACAAGTTATTCCCGGTTTTCCCGGGGAGGCTCCTGTTTACGATACGCTGGAGCTTGCCCGAATTGTATTTCCCGGGTTTCAAACATATAAGCTTGGAGATCTGGCCCGGCAATTAAATGTTGAGTTAGACGATGCCCATAGAGCGTGTGATGATGCCCAGGCTTCAGGCTTGGTTTTTCAGGCGATCCAAGAAGAAATAACCAAGATGCCTATTGGCGTGCGAGAAAAGATTGTTCGTATTATGGGGAAAGGCTGGGCGCCTGCACATTTGTTTAGGTTGGAAAATGCAGATTCTTCTTATCAACCCTCTCTTTTTGCAGGTACTCCCGCTTATAGCTCACAGTTGAACATATTAGGCTTGCCTCACGCTAAATCTTCTGTCACCAAGACAAAGAGTGCCAGGGAAGATGATGAAAAAAAGCCAGGGGACGATTGGCCATGCAGTTTGCTTCAAGGAGATCAAAAAGAAGTGTTTGCTGATGCTCATCTTGATGCACTTACTTTGGACAAAGTAGCAGTAAACTTACCCAAATACGTTAGTTTGCACGGTGGCCCTGTCTTGGTTGCCGGTGATCTTGATGTTTTGGCAGGGATTGACCTGGATGCAGAGTTTTTGTCTGTGCCCGGCGACTATCTTTGTGTGCTTAAGGCTAATCTTGCAGAAGATTTGGTACGGGCTGGATTGCTGGATTCGTTGGAACTCGAAGACAGGCGATTTTTGTCGGCAATAGCTACATGGAGGCATATTACCCAACATGGCTTATTTGAGGAAATTCAGGTTGTAGGCAGAGGCCACACATTGCGCCGGGAGCTAAGTTGCTCTGATTTGCCCGAATGCCGGGAATATTGTAATTTTACTGAGCAGTGTTACTACCTTAAGGCCTGTGAAAAGGCCAACTCAAGCCAGGTAGTTTTCACCGGTAAACCAAGTTGTTCTAATTTACAATTAGACGCTAAGGCGTGTATGGTTTTGGGTTTTGAGAACTTAGGCCGGCTATGGGAACGAAGCCAACCCAGGTTAGACTTGGGAAGGTTACAGGAGGCATTGAGCGATGCGGGTTACTTGGAACTCAGCAAAACTGTGGAGAAAGTGGCACACAGGTGTTTAGATGTGTTAGGTTCAAGAGTTGATACAGGTGTTACAAATGAACTTATCCGCATTATCAGCGATACCTACCAATGTATTAGCCCGGTGGTTTCGGAGTTTCGGCAAAAGGTAAGGGAACAAGCTGCTCCTGTGATTCGGCAACCGGTAGATCCCCCGGTTCTTTCAGCTACTCTTCACAGGCTGGAGTACTGGATAGATCAGATGTCCAGGGTGATTCACAGCGATGACCGGTCTATATGCCTGTTAGAGCGCGGATATGGTAATGGCCGGTATGAGAACGCGGTATTTTCCAGAAAACCTTTGTGGCCTGCCATTGAAGCCAGAAAGGCGATAAGCAGCCGGTACGGCAAAGTTATGTTTGTTTCGCCTGAAGCAAATTTTGCATCTCGGTTTGAAGGGCTTAGGTATTTATACGGGTTTGGCCCTGGCGATATTGTACATTCTGTGGGCACACGAGAGCCTACAGGCGTAGAAAGCAAAAAATCAGGCGCGCTACTGGTTTCTGTTGATAAAGGCCGGAGGATGTCGGCTTCTGATCATCTTAATTTCGTAGGTGAGTTTCTTAAAGAACTTATGGTCAAGTCAGATGAAAACGTTTTGTGTCTTTGCCCTTCACATGCTTTTATCAGAAATCTAAATTCAATTGCGGGGCCTTCATTGGAGGAAGACGAAATTGCAGTTTTTGCGCAGGGTATAGACGGTGGGCCAAAAGTAATCGAACATCTGAGTGAACCCGGTACTTTGGTCCTGGCAAGGTTCGGCATAGATATTGTGGGCGATGTTGAAACTATCCCTCGTATTTTGGTGGTTCCTAAGATACCTTTTCGGCCTCCGAATACCACTGATGACTTAAGACGAAGGGAATTAGCAAACAAGGGTAAGAATGGATTTATTGAAATCAATGTACTTCCTACAGCCTTAGCATTACGTTCGTATATACAAACTTTAGAGCGGCTTACTGAAACGTTTGTGGCAGTGCTTCTCGACCCGAAACTTTTGCCCGGGCAAAGGGGATGGGGCAGCAGTTTCATGGAGCGGTTTTCAGATTTAAATAGGATTGTGTGTCCCCCAAATATGGCGGTGACACATGCTGCCGGCTGGGTGCGAAATAAATTGTGATTTACTTGGCGCTTGGAGTAATAGTGTCGAGGGAGTGCTAATATAGAAAAACCAGGAGGTGTACTATATGAAACATGGTCCTCCCGGAAATCCAAGGTACTCACGATGGAATCACAAAAATCGGACAGAAGAAAATTTTTCGTTTCCCATGGTTGGCAAAGGCGTAGGCTATGCTCTGATATTGGCAGTGGTGCTGATTATTATTGCGTCCCTTGTAGTGTACCTAACCAAATTAGACGAAAGCATAGTTTTCTGGGTTGTGAACATAGGCAGTTTTGTCATATTAGGGCTTGCTTCCTTTAGCATTGCGAGAACAACCAAAAGGCACGGTTTGCTGTACGGAGCTCTGATTGGAGGAGCATATGCCATATTAACATCTGTAATTGGCGCTTTTGCGTATCCGCCGTTTATTGGGGTTTGGGCACTGCTCAAAAGAATGGGTTTCTCGGTGTTGGCCGGAGCATGCGGAGGAATTTTTGGCGTAAATTATTAGATACGGAATAATCTGGCTGTTAAGAACGCATGATACCCTCAGATAACGCTTTATCCCTGGGGGTTCATGCCTTGGTTTTGAATTTGCCGCTCAAAAGTTTGAAGGTATTGTGTGCACTGATTTTGGCAGTGGCGATTATAGCAATATTGCCCAATAATGCAATAGTTGGAAAGCAATCTGAATATGTTATTTTGTTTGAGAGCAAGCAATACATAAAATATGGACAAAGCGGTGAAGAGGTAACACAGCTGCAAAAGCTGCTCAATGAACTTAGTTTCTATAAATCTAATGTAGATGGAATCTTTGGTGATAAGACTAAGGTTGCAGTATTAGAGTTTCAAAGTAAAATGAACCTTGGCCAAGATGGCATTGTTGGGCCTACAACCAAGAAAGCTCTCCAGGCCCAGCATGCTAAACTGAATCCTCCCAATACCCATACAGTGGCTTTCGGCGAGACGCTGTCGGCTATTGCTTCCAGATATGGTTTGAGCACTTCTACACTTATCAGGATAAACAATCTTAAAAACCCAGACCGTATTTATCCAGGTGATGTTTTGGTTCTGCAAGCTAAGGAGAAGGTTACTGATTCTAAGCCCGAACAACCGCCTACAGAACCATTGCCGCCGCCTGCTGAGCCCTTACCTGTACCGAATAAGCGGATTTGCCTTACGTTTAACGATGGCCCTGACCCAACCACAACGCCGGTGATTTTGAATACCTTAGACGAGTATGGAATTAAAGCTGTTTTCTTTGTAATAGGAGAGAAAGTTAAGAAGCATCCTGAACTTGTCAGGAAGATGGCAGAAGGCGGCCATGTAATCGGGGTACATGGCTATCAACATAAGGTATTGGCAGGGCTTTCCGCAAAACAAGTCTATACCGATTTGCAGATGGCGCAAGCTTGTGTAGCCCAAGTTTGCGGACAGAAACCGTACCTGTACCGGCCTCCGTATGGAATTCTTGAGGAAACACAGATAAAAGAAGCTCAGAGGCTAGGCATGAGGGTTCTTATGTGGACCAATATTGGAGGTGCAGATCTTGGAACTCAATCATCTCAGGAAGTCTTGGAAAGGGTTATGGCCGGTGCAAAGGACGGAAGCATTATTCTACTTCACGAAGGGTTTCCACACACAGCAGAAGCACTGTCGGAAATAATCCCGTCCCTTGCACGCATGGGATTTGGCTTTCAAAACCTAAACCCCGCCTTAGTTACTGAATCTGTCCCGGGGCAATAATATCTTTTATAACCTGGTTTGCTCCTTTTACGTACAGAGCCATGTCAGAAATAGCCATACTTTGAAACATTGCGTTTTGAGCGGCGGCCAGAGAACATACGGCTTGCTGTAGCGTCTGAGCAATTTGCTTATCTGCCTTGGCTTGCTGCATAGATAGCTGACTTCCCAGATGGCTTAGTAACTCGTTTAGTTGCTGTGAGTTTGAACGTATTGCTTCATTGCCTTGAGATACTATTGAACTTATTTGCTGTGAAATAGCAAGAAGTGTATCTACCATTTGGGAATCAGTCACGTGGGTTGAAGCCTTGCTGAGGGCACTTTGAAGATCTTGTTCGATCATCATCTGCTGTTCCCGGATACTGTTTTGCACTTCCGACAGGGATTCCTCGATCTTTTCGGCGGGTGTAGTTGGTACACCTGCTCCTGGCGGCTTAAAAGTACGTCTCATTTCATCTACAACATGAGATGCAGGGCTTGCGCTGCCATTGATATTGCCTATTGCGTAATCTTCATGTTCCGGCATAATATTCCCCCTTCTTAAGTTTCTTTCTTAGTTTTTTCACTTTTCGATTCCTTATTAGAAAAATACAGGCCAATGAGAGGAAATACAGTAAGAATAGCGAAATCTATTTAAAGGGGGGTCGAAGAGTGTCGAGGTTTCTGCGTGTAGGTATTTTTCTCGATAGGTTGGACGATATTGCAGAAGCGGCTCAGATGTTGAGAGAAGCAACTAAATCCGATGATGGCCAGGAGCTGCTACGAGCAACTGAACTTGCTGCAGATATTGAGTCCATGGCAACAGAGTTAAGGGATTTTATTTCAAGGTGGAATTGTGAACCTCTGATTTATACAGGCGAGGGCACAACAGAAGAAATAATTAATCTGCTTGATACATTACTTTCAAACGCCGAAGGCATTGAACCTTAGGGTTTGCAGAGCTCAGTTTCTCGGTTTAAACTATTACCGGGAGGCGGGGCTTATGCCTATTTATGAATATAGATGCCGTAATTGCGGTAAAGTTTTTGAAATCCTGGTAAGACGCAACGATGTTCCGGTGTGTCCTCAGTGTAATTCCAGAGATCTTAAAAAACTCCTCTCGATGTTTAATTCGCACGTTGGAAAAGGTTCCGGGGCTGCATCAAGTTCATGTGCTACATGTTCCGGAAAAACGTGCAGCACGTGTAGAAACTAAGATTGATATA
>CAZXLH010000008.1:37702-66890 GCA_964641455.1 uncultured Eubacteriales bacterium
TTTGGGCGGTTTTAATCGATAGGGGTTCCAAATTTTGAATAAAGTAAATAACAGATGGCTTTTTGCAAGAACTACCGGTTATGTGGGGAAAATCGAATTAGTAGTTTAATCGAATACCATCCCAGTGTACAATTTAGGCAAATAGGCAAAAAGGGAGTGATGACAGTGGGCCGACAATCGTCTGAGAAGAAAGGTAAGGATTTGTTTTCCAAGTTAAGCCGCACAATTAGGTCTGGTGCAGAGACCTTGATGCAGGAGACAAAAGAACTAACCCGTATTGGCAAGCTAAAGATGGAACTTTTGGCTCTTGAAAATGAGCGGGGAAGAAAATTTGAAGAAATTGGAAGGTTGGCTCATACCTTGTATAAGGAAGGGGCTGATTTTGAACAGCTCAAGCAGCCGTTGGCCGGAATCGATGAAATCGAGGCGAAGATCGACGCCAAGCACGAAGAAATCAAGAAGATTCCTGAGGAAGAAGCTGAATTGCCGATTGCTGAACCTGAGGGTGTGGAAGAGGTCATAGATACTGCTCCAACGCCGCCTTCAGATGAACTTACACCTCACTATTGTCCCCAATGTGGTGCAGGAACAAAAGAAGATGACAAGTTTTGTTCCAAGTGCGGGAACTCACTTGAGGCCTAAAGCGGTGTGTTGTCTAGGTACCGGGCCTGTGCAAAATTATGGCCCGGTATTTCTTCGTTTGTTCTATGTAGAAGATTAGGAGGTATGCAGCAACGCTGTGTCGAAAACAGACAATGAGTGAGTAAGTAACTAATTTCACAAACCAGGAAGGAGATTCGAAGGATGACTGCGAGAGTAATAGATGGCCGGAAGATAGCACGAGAAATTCGTGCCGAGGTAAGGGAGCAAGTAGCTGCACTTAAACAAGAGGGGCTCGTCCCAAAGTTATGCGTTATCTTAGTAGGGGATGATCCTGCCTCGGTTATTTATGCAAGATCCAAGCAGAGAGCATGTAATAAGTCCGGTATAGATTATGAACTGTTCACTTTTCCAAACGATGCCCGGGAAGAAGAGGTAATTGAAAAACTTAATAAGCTTGCCTCTGATGCCTCTTGCCATGGAATTATGGTTGAACTTCCGCTTCCAAAGCATATGAACAAGCAACGTGTAATGATGGCAATTGACCCACTCAAGGATGTGGATGGGATCAACCCAATTAACAGAGGGCACATGTTTACGCAAAAATCCGGTTTGTTTCCGGTTACCCCCCAGAGTTGCATAGAGATTTTGAAGAGAGACGGTGTTTCCCTGGAAGGCAAGAATGTTTGCTTAATCGGCCGCGGCGATACCGTAGGCAAACCGTTAATCTTCTTGCTGCTCAATGAAAATGCTACTGTAACCGTATGCCATACCAGAACTCAGGATCTGTCATTTCATACCAAGAAGGCTGATATCATAGTAGCCGCTGCAGGTAAGGCAGGCCTTGTTTCAAAGGATATGGTTAATCCGGGAACTATCATAGTAGATGCAGGTATCAATCAAGTAGACGGTAAGACTGTAGGCGACGTTGATTTTGATCAGGTCTCAGAGGTGGCCGGTGCTATAACGCCGGTTCCGGGCGGCGTTGGAAGCCTTACTACTGCACTTTTGCAAAGAAACTTGATTCAAGCAATTGAGCTCCAAAAACAATCGTAAGTTTGCTGTCAAGCAAGTTGACAAAACCGTAATTACATAAGGGGGAGACAGATTTGAACCGTTTGTTTTCTAACAGCCTTTCTGAAATCCTAGAAGATTCTGCTTCTTCAGCTCCCACTCCGGGAGGAGGCAGTGTTTCAGCAATATGCGCTGCATTCGGGGCTTCCATGGCATCTATGGTAGCGAACCTGACTGTAGGCAAAAAGAAATATAAGGATGTTGAAGAGCAGGTAACTGTTATTCGTGACAAAGCCCTGGCTCTCATGTCTCAATTTGAAGCACTGGTTTACGAAGACATGGAGCAGTTTGGGAATTTGATGGAGGCTTACCGGCTTCCTAAGAAAACCCCTGATGAGAAAAAGCATCGCAATGCACGTATAGAGGAAGCAGCGAAAGGAGCAACCGAAACTCCTCTTAAAGTTGCTCGTGCATGCGTGGAACTTCTTGAAATTGTATGTGAATTAGCGCCAATGGGAAACAAGATGGCGATTAGCGATGCAGGGGTTGCAGCTTACTTGGCGGAAGCAAGTGTGGGAGCTGTGCTATTGAGCGCTGATATCAATATTCCTACTATCAAAGATCAAGAATATGTGAATCAAGTGATTAAAGAAAAAGAAGGCCTGAAAGAACAGGCCCATAAACTTAAGCAAAAAGCCCTTGCTATTGTTTTTGAGAGGATGAGTTAGTTTTTAGGAACAGGCGACGCCGGCGCCTAGGAGATGTCGCTTGGTGCCGGAGTTGTTCGCCTTGATTTTCCGGCAGGGCCCCGGATGAGCTCATTAGTCTTGGCCTTCTGGTTCTGGGCTTGTGGGCGGGGCCGGTTAAAACGTCGAAACGGTGGGTATGTCCGTCTTCAAAAGTAGTTACGCCTGCAATTTGATGGACATGCCCCCAGAACGTTGGGACTTGCTGTGAACTGTTTCCATACATTCGATGTGTGTGGCTGTGAGCCCTTGAGGTCTCATTGCCAAAACGGTGAATGTGGCCTGGCCCTGTTTCATAGTTGAGCCCGGTAGTGCCTTCAAACACGTGAAAATGGTCAAGATCCGCAGTAGTTCTTCCGTAGTAGTTGTGTACGTGGCCTCCTCTTTCTTCTCTGATGTTGTCCACTTGTTTCCCTCCTTTTGGTGTCAGTAATTGGCCTTATGTCAAAATAATATGAAACCCCTATGTTATTTGTGATTGCAGTCAATTACAGTGAAAAGGAAATATGTTTTGCCATTGGGTGACTATATTTTCAGCTTTAACTGCGATGCCGCGGCTGCTAATAGACAAATCCATAATATTGGCATCTTTGAGTTTTCCTTTCGAGAGTCTGACTAAATCCACTTCTGCCAAGGTATATGAGCCGTATGAAGCAATCTGGCCTTCAAGCAACCACGAATCGATAGAACTTGCTATGGGAAACTTGACAGGCGGTGTGGTCTTAAAGAATATTTTTGAACCTTTGAACGAATCAAGTTCCATTTTTATCGTGATTGGTATTCCAAAGTACGATGCCATTTTAAGTGTAATTTCGATAACGTTGTTGCCAAGGGTAGAATCAAGCAGGGCCATGCCTTTTGGCCATTTCATGCTTCCTAAAATTGCGTTCAAGCCCTGATCGGAAATGCTCATGGAGATCTTTTCAATGAGCATGTTTACACCTCCGGTAAAGGTTCTTTTACATAACGCTATGCCTGTAAAGTTTAAGATGATACAAGAAAATGATTATTTATCTTAACCCAGTTTCCAATGAAGGAATTCGAGTATGATTCGGAGAACTCTTGATAGCGTATGAAAACGTTTTCATATATCTCGGGACACGTAACTTGCAAGTAGTCTTAGGACAGAAAGTGAGATTGTTTATGGGTGCCAGGGTAACCATAAAAGATGTGGCAAAAGAGGCGGGAGTATCTATTTCCACCGTTTCAAGGGTAATAAATAACTCAGGCTATGTGAAGCAGAGTACCTTTGAAAGGGTAGAGCAAGCCATATCTAAATTAGGATATTCACCAAATCATTTAGCCAGAAGTTTGTCTAAAGGGACTACCGGAATTATCGGAACTATACTTCCAGACATATCAAATCCGTTTTTCCCGACGCTTACCCGGGGTATAGACGATGCTGTCGTTTCAAGAGGATATACCCTTATTTTATGCAATACTGATGGATATGCTGCTCAGGAAGAAGCGTCTGTTCGAGCGCTCTTGGAAAAGCAGGTTGATGGAATTGTGTTTGTTACAGGTGGTTCCGGAACTGTTCAATTGGTCAAAGAGGCCAGTAAAGTATGCCCGGTAGCTGTTATTGACAGAGAAGTCAGGGGAGTATCCTGTGATATGGTTACAGTGGATAATTATCAGGGTTCTTTTGAAATGGCCAAATACCTTTTAGGCGCAGGCCATAGGCGTATCGCGTACATAACCGGGCCTTTGCATCTGAGCACCTCACAAGGAAGGCTCAGGGGATTCAGAGATTGCCTGAAAAAAGCCGGTATCACTGAAGAACCTTTAATACTTACCGGAGATTTTCAATATGAAACCGGTTATTCCTATGCAAGGGAGATCGCCAGGATGGATCCGGGTATAACGTGTGTGTATTGTGCCAATGATCTTATGGCGCTGGGCGCTATGAGGTGTTTCCTGGATTTGGGTTTTGCAATCCCCAAGCAAGTCGCCGTAGCAGGTTTTGATGATATTGATGTGTCATCATTGGTTAGCCCGTCTCTTACCACGGTTGCGCAGCCTACTTACCAAATGGGGGTTATGGCAGCTGAATTTTTGCTGCAAAGGCTGTCTGGCGGCAAACACATCAAACCACGTTCGAAGATGCTAAAACCGGTACTTGTTATACGGGATTCAACAAGAGGGGGTAGAGGCACGGCGTGAATAGGGATATTATTGTGCTGGGAAGTTTGAATGTAGATTTCGTTGTACGGGTGGAAAGGCGTCCCAATAAAGGTGAGACTATCCCTGGCACTGATTTTTCCATTTTCCCGGGCGGGAAAGGGGCCAATCAGGCGGTGGCTGCAGCCAGGTCAGGGGGCAATGTGGCTATGGCAGGCAGAATAGGCGATGACGTTTTTTCAAAAGTTCTTATAGATAGCCTGTCAAAGGCTCAAGTAGGGCAAGAACACATTGTTATTACTTCGGGTATATCCACCGGTTCTGCGTTTATTACAGTAGATAACACAGGTGAAAATGCAATTATTGTAGTTCCCGGTGCCAACGGCTATTGCAGTAAACAAGATGTAGACGCGCTTAGGCCTTACTTGCAGAAAACAACGATACTTATGCTTCAACTTGAAGTACCGCTTGAGACTGTCTCTTATGCGGCTGAGGTTGCCCATGCCTATGGAGCAAAAGTCATGCTTGATCCTGCCCCGCCTGTTCCGCTTACAGATGATTTGCTCAAAACCGTTGACATAATAACTCCAAACGAACACGAAGCCTCATTCCTGACAGGGCGAAAAGTATCTGATATTGAAAGTGCAAAACTTGCGGTGTTGGATCTGCTTAAACGTGGAGTCAAAGCCGCAGTGATAAAACTTGGGGCCGGGGGCGTGGTTTTCGGGGAGAACGGTGAGAGCGGCAGTTTTGGCAATGTCCCGGGCCACTTGGTGCAAGCAGTGGATACCACTGCAGCAGGCGATGCTTTTTCAGGAGGCCTGGCTGCTGCCCTTTGTGAGGGTAAATCTCTCAAAGAGGCGTGCCGTTTTGCCAATGGTGTAGCGGCATTGTCTGTTACACGTAAAGGCGCACAGACATCTATGCCAAAACGTGAAGAAACTGATGCTTTTCTCAGCCGTTGATTATGTTTCCGAATGTTGTTCGGGGCCACCGGATGTTGGAACAAAACCGGCTCCGGCTTATTGGAGGAAAAGGGGGTGGGAGGTAGCACTTTAGGGCCGTACAGTCTCGCAGGACTAAATGTTTATATAAGCTTACTTCCGGAGGTTGAGCGTAAGTGAAATGGATAATAGATACAGATCCTGGTATTGATGATGCAGCTGCGATTATTACCGCTATTAATTCCAAAGCATTGGATATCTTGGGAATTAGCTGTGTTCACGGAAATGTGGGGTTAGATCATACCACCAGGAATGCAATTAACCTTGTTGAACTTCTAGGCGAGGAAATCCCTGTCTATTCAGGCGCAAGCAGGCCTGTTTTGCAGAAACTTGAGCACGCTGCCGAGTTTCATGGGGAAGACGGTTTTGGCAACACTTTTATGCCTAAACCGGAAACTAAGCCTCAAAGCGAACATGCTGTCGATTTTATTATCGAATCTGCAAAAAACCATGAACTTTCTCTTCTTACGTTAGGGCCACTTACTAATGTGGCGTTGGCCATAGCCAAAGAGAGAAACTTAGAAAAACAAATCAAGCAGATCGTTATGATGGCAGGTACTTCCAGGGCCAGAGGCAACACTAGCCCCCTTGCAGAATTCAACATATTTGCTGATCCGGAAGCGGCTGCAGTGGTATTTGATTCCGGGATACCCATAATTATGGTTCCCTGGGAGACGTGCGTTGACAATGTGCTTGGCCCGGAGGTTGTCGCAGAAGTAAGAAAGTCTCAAACAGTGACAGGCAAAGTATTCGGCAAAGCCATGGAATTTACAGTAAACAGAATCAAAGCCGCTTTGGGTTTGGAAGGGCTCTTACTGTGCGATCTTTTGGCTGTATGTGTAGCAATTGATCCTGAAGTGGTTACGGAAAAGGTTTCTGCAAAGGTTACAGTTGAGACCGGCGGAAGATTCTCACGCGGCCTTACTGTAATAGATGAGCGGATGGCAGATGGAAGTGAGCCCAATGCTTCCATATGCCTTGCGTGCGACAAGAAGAAAATAGAAAGTATGTTTCTTGACGCAATTAACACAAAAAAGTAATCGGAGGTGCCAAGAATTGAAGAAGAGACTTATAGGAGTAATGTTGTTGGTGGCGCTTTTTGCGTCAGTGATGTTTGTTGGCTGCGGCCCGGAAACAGAACCCGAGTCTGAGAATGGTACAGGTGAAGAGTCGGACTACAAGGCTGTGCTATTGGTCAGCGGAACCTTGGGAGACAAATCGTTTTTTGACTCAGCGAATGAAGGCATGAAGGCTATCGAGAGTGAGTTAGGTTGGGAAATCAAGGTAATTGAAATGGGCACAGATCCTTCGAAATGGGAGCCTACACTTACTGATGTATCAGGACAGGATTGGGATCTGATTATTTGCGGTACTTATCAGATGCAGGACAAAGTAGAGGAAGTGGCTCCTAAATTCCCGGACAAAAAATATATAGTGTTTGACACTGCAGTAGAATACGACAAAGCAGATTACAGCAACGTATATTCCATTCTTTACAGCCAGAATGAAGGTTCTTACCTTGCCGGTGTGTTGGCTGCAATGGTCACAACTTCTGATCTGCCGAAAGCCAACGATGAGAAGATTATCGGTTTCTTAGGCGGAATGAATATTCCGGTAATCAATGACTTCTTGGTAGGCTACATTGAAGGGGCTAAGAGTATTGAACCTGACATTAAGGTTGCTGTTTCATACGTAGAAGATTTTGCCAATCCTGCCAAAGCCAAGGAAATGTGCCTTGCTCAGTACGATATGGGCGCTGACATTGGGTTTAACGTTGCAGGCGGAAGCGGATTGGGACAATTGGATGCTGCAAAAGAAAAAGATTGCTACGCTATTGGCGTAGACTCTGACCAGGCTTTGTTGTTTCAAGATTCAGATCCTGACAAAGCTGAGCTGATTCTTTCTTCGATGCTCAAGCGCATTGATAACTCACTGGTAAGAGCTGTCAAACTCTTTGAAGAAGACAAACTGGAGTTCGGCAAATCTGAAACTTTGGGACTTAAAGAAGAAGCAGTAGGACTGGCTGAGAATGAGTTTTACAACAAGAACGTACCTGAAGAAATCAGGAATCAGATAGACGAAATTGCAGAGAAGGTAAAGTCAGGCGACATCACTGTATCTTCTGCTTTTGAGATGTCAGATGAAGAGTTACAAGAACTTATTGAATCAGTACGCCCGTAATTAACTTAACGGTTTGCTTGTGGGGCTCCATCTGGAGCCCCACAAGCTGGATTGAAATACCTGGGATGAGGTGGACGGCGTGGAGGCTCAAACGGAACCTCAAGAACAAACACCTATTTTGCTGATGAACGGGATAACAAAAGTATACCCTAACGGACTGGTTGCGAATTCAGATGTAACATTCGAAGTACGCAAGGGAGAAATTCATGCCCTGGTAGGTGAAAACGGGGCAGGCAAGACAACACTGATGAAAGTGCTGTTCGGCCTTGAAAGGCCGGATGAAGGATACATTGCAATAAGAGGCGAGAAGGTAAGGATAACGTCGCCTAACCATGCAATCAAGTATGGGGTCGGCATGGTACACCAGCACTTTATGCTGGCTCCGTCACTTACAATTGCAGAAAATATTGTAATGGGAGACGAGCCCACCAAAGGAATTTGGTTTGATCGGAAAAAAGCGGAACAAATATGTATGGAGCTTGGTGATAAATACGGGCTTCATGTTGACCCTGCGGCAAGAGTAAGCGATGTGCCGGTGGGCATCAGGCAAAAGGTCGAAATCCTGAAAGCGCTTATGCGCGGTTCCGACATTTTGGTTCTCGACGAGCCTACAGCAGTGCTCACCCCTCAGGAAACGAGTGAGCTGTTTATTGCTCTTAAGTCTCTTAAGGAGATGGGACACACCATTATCTTCATTTCTCACAAACTGCGAGAGGTAAAGCAACTTTCAGATAGGGTTACAGTAATGCGTTCAGGGAGAGTTATAGGCACTAAGGAAACAGACAAAGTTACGGTAGAAGAAATTTCCAGAATGATGGTAGGGCGTGATGTGGAACTGAAATTGCTACGCCCAAAAATAGATAAGGGCCGTGTAGGCGATGTACGGCTTCGGGTTGAGGATCTGGAGTATGTTCACAACGGCAAAAAAGTGCTGCAAAAAGTTTGCTTAAAGGTAAGGTCCGGAGAGATTCTTGGAATTGCAGGGGTTGAAGGAAATGGGCAAGGAGAACTTGTAGAGGTTTTGACCGGGTTATCAAACTGTGATGGAGGAACAATCACAATATGTGGGCAGGATGCCGTGGGGGAAAGCCCTGAAGAAATAAGGAACATGGGTTTATCTCATATTCCTCAAGACAGGATGACTTTCGGCGTAGCATCCAGAGCTTCCATAGCAGAAAATTTAATATCAACCAGATATAAGAAACAGCCGGTCACAAATGGAAGGTTTTTGGATCTTAAAGCAATTTCCAATCTAAGCCATAAACTCATAGAAAAGTTTGGAATCAAGGCTACTTCTCCTTCTCAATCGGTGAGCACCCTTTCAGGAGGCAACATACAGAAGGTTGTGGTTGCCAGAGAGTTTTCAACCAGCCCTAAAGTAATAATAGCAAATCAGCCAACCAGAGGTATTGATATAGGGGCCACAGAGGCTATCCACAGGTATCTTGTTGAAGCCACTGAAGAGGGAGCTGCGGTACTTCTGGTATCAGCAGATCTACGAGAAGTAATGGGACTTTCTAATAGGCTGTGCGTTATGTACGAGGGGGAGATTGTTGCATATTTTGAAGAAGCCGGGGATGTGGACGAAGAGGAACTGGGGCTGTATATGCTTGGTTTGAAACGACAAGAACCTGAGGAGATTACGGCTCGAATGATGGGGGAGGCGGCCAATGAGTACAGATAAAAGATTTGAACTCTTAAGAACAGGCGTAGCCATTGCTACGGCTTTGGCCATAGGGTTTGTTGTTACATGCCTGGTTTCCAAGTCGCCGTTGGAAGCGTTTGGCTACTTTTTGAAAGGACCGTTTACTTCTGTCAGGCGGTTTGGAGCTTTTCTCGAAGCAGCAATTCCATTGACTTTTACAGGCCTGGCGATTTCACTGGTTTTTTCTGCCGGCCAATTCAACATGGGTGCAGAAGGCCAGTTTTTTATTGGAGCGGTCGCGGCTACAGCCGCAGGGATACATTTAGATTTGCCTCCGGTAATACACACTGTAGTATGCCTTATGGCCGGCATGGCTGCAGGAGCGGTTGGAGGGCTGATTCCTGGGTTTCTGAAGGCCCGCTGGAATGCATCTGAACTGGTGTCTTCTTTGATGCTCAATTATGTGTTCTTAAAACTTGGGCTGTACCTGATAACCTATCATCTGAGGGATCAGTCAGTTGGGGCTTTGGTATCGCTTCCTCTTAAAGAGACGTCATGGCTGCCCCGGTTCGGTGAAACTACACGGCTTCATGCCGGAGTAATCGTGATGTTCCTGACTGCTTTGTTTTGCTACTATTTTCTTTACAGGACAGGTAAGGGTTATGAATCGAGGATGACCGGCCAAAATATTAACTTTGCCCGTTATTCTGGGATTCCGGTACTGTCAGTGATACTGTCTATTCAGGTTTTGGGCGGTGCTGTGGCCGGGCTCGGGGGAGCCGTTGAAATGCTGGGAATCTACAGGCGCTTTCAGTGGATAGCAAGCCCTGGGTATGGATTTGACGGAGTCATAATCTCTATTCTATCTAAGAATAACCCTATTGCAGTTCCTATAGCTGCGCTTTTTCTGGCTTATTTGCGCATAGGCGCCGATGTTATGGCTATGTATGCTGATGTTTCAGCTGAAATGGTAGCAATCATCCAGGCTGTAATTATTCTTCTGGTGACAGCCGAAGCTTTTCTTTCCGGTTACAAACATCGTTTGGTGCTAAAAGAGGTGAAGCAACGTGCATCCACTTCTTAGAGCCATTCTATCGCCTTCGTTTGCTGCTTCTATTTTGCGTGTGACCACGCCTATTCTTTTTGCAACCCTGGGAGCGGTAGTTGCAGACCTATCCGGTGTAGTGAATATTGCTTTGGAAGGCATAATGCTGATCGCAGCGTTTACAGGGGTGGTAGTGTCAGCCGCTACCGCTTCAGCCTGGATTGGGCTTTTGGCAGGAGTGGCTATAGGGGCATTGGTCGGCCTTTTGCTTGGGTATTTCCATCTCAAACTAAAGACCAACAACATTTTGGCAGGCATTGCCTTTAATCTTTTGGCGGCTGAGGGAACTGTATTCCTTCTGTATGTAGTAGCTCATGATAAAGGGGTTTCCAGTTCTTTGGCAAGCAAGGTACTTCCTGAAGTACAGCTTCCGATTATTAAGGATATTCCGGTAATAGGCGCCTTCCTTGGCAAGCAAAACATTCTCACATATATGGCACTGCTTGCTGTGGCCCTGGTCTATCTGTTGCTATACAGAACGTCTTTTGGGCTCAGGCTTAGAGCTGTAGGAGAGAATCCTGATGCTGCGGATTCTGTAGGAATCTCGGTTCACAAAGTCCAGTTTATAGCTTTGGCTATAAGCGGTGCTTTGGCGGGAATGGGCGGCACACATCTTTCCATGGGGTATGTGAGTTGGTTTTCCCGGAATATGACGTCGGGCAGGGGATTTATTGCTCTTGCTGCTGAAGCCCTGGGACGGAGGCATCCAATCGGAGGGTTTATCGCTTCACTTCTGTTCGGGTTTGCTGATGCCTTATCTAACTATATGCAGAGTTTAAGGGTTCCCGGAGAATTTGTTCAAATGATTCCCTATATATTGACCCTTGTTGCTCTGGCCGTTTATTCAGGACGTCAGATCAAGACCAGGAGGTTTTCCAAATGAGTGACAAAAAGATACCGGTTATTATTGATTGTGACCCAGGCCACGACGATGCTGTAGCGCTTGCTTTGGCTTTCGGATGTGAGAAGCTGGACATATTGGGCGTAACTACTGTTGCAGGTAACAGTACAGGAAAAAACACCTATAATAATGCTTTAAAGTTCTTATCGTTTATTGGGGCTGACGTTGAGGTGGCCAGGGGGGCCGATCAACCTATTCTTCGCCCACTTACAATAGCTCCAAGCGTCCATGGAGAAAGCGGGCTCGATGGTACTGACTTAGGCAGCCCGTGGCTGAAAAGCTCTTCCCGTTCGGCGTTTGATCTTATAACAGAGACTCTTTTGGATTCAAAAGAAAAGGTAACTTTGATTCCTACAGGGCCGCTTACCAATATAGCCATAGCTCTTCTTGCAAAGCCGGAGATTAAAGAGAAAATTGAGCGGATAGTGTTAATGGGTGGGGCTGCCTTGGAAGGCAATTGGACTCCTGCTGCAGAGTTTAATATATTGGTAGATCCTGAAGCGGCTAGGGTAGTGTTTGAATCAGGAGTTCCGGTTACCATGGTAGGGCTTGATGTAACCCACAAAGCTCTTATATATCCTGATGAAGTTGAAGCTTTGCGTAAATTGGGCAAAATAGGCAAGGCTCTTGCTGAACTTATGGATTTCTTCTCGATTTTTTACAGTAAGCAGTTCAAAGGCAATCCAATCCATGATGCAGTTGCGGTAGCGTGTGTTTTTAAGCCCGACATTGTTTCAACCCAGCATCTTAACGTGTCTATTGAAACGGCAGGCGAGTTTACTCTTGGAAGGACAGTAGTTGATTTCAGGGGAGTTACCGGAAGAAAGCCAAATTGTGATGTGGCTTTGGGGTTGGACAGAGAAGGGTTTATCGAACTTATTTTCGATGCAGTGAGAGTTCTTGAACAAGGCGGTCAGGACTGATGCCAGGAAATGTGTTATTAGCTAACGCAGATATTATAAGGCGTGACGGAACGCTTCAAGGGCCCTGTGATATTCTCGTTGAATCAGGAGTTATCAAGAGCGTAACACCATCAAAAGACAGTTTGGAAATAGGCAGCCAGGGCTATGATCAGACAACGGAAGTTATGGATTGCAGCGGGTATTTGGTAAGCCCGGGGCTGATTAATTTGCATACCCACAGCCCTATGACAATCCTTAGAGGAATTGCTGAGGATGTAAATATTGAAGAGTGGTTCAACGAAAGAATTTGGCCCTTTGAAAGCACACTTATTCCCGAAGATATCCGCATCGGAACTATGCTTGCTATATATGAAATGTTTGATTGCGGGGTTACGGCTTTTTTTGATCACTATTTTTTCAGTGACCAGATTGCCGATGTTGCCATGGAAGCCGGTATGAGAGCAGATATTGCGCCTACAATTTTTGGCATGGCTCCTGACTGGCGTGAATCCCTGGAAGAAGCCTCGCTTCTTATTGAAAGTGCTTCTAACGATAAATATGGCAATCGAGTGAAAATGACAGTGGGCCCTCACGCGCCTTATACTTGCCCGCCTAATGTTTTGGAAACTTGTGTAAGAAGGGCAAAGGAGCTTGGAGTTGGAGTGCATATTCATGTATCGGAAACTGAAAAACAGGTGCATGACAGCATAACTCAATACGGTAAGACTCCTTTTGCAATACTCAGTGAAGCAGGTATGTTTGATGTTCCGTGTATCGTAGCTCATGGAATATGGATTCAAGAACAAGAGATTGAACTTTTGGGCAAAGACTCAATATTTGCAGTAGCTCCTAAGACATACCTAAAACTAGCCTCAGGATTTGGGAATTTATATAAGTTCCAAACTTTAGGCCGGCCTATACCAGGGACATTAAGAGTAGGCATAGGAACAGACGGCGCTGCAAGTTCAAATACGTTAAACCCGTTGGAACAGGCAAGGTTATATGGGCTTTTGGCAAAGCACCATCTTGGCGATGCAACCGGCTATGATTTGAAGATGGTATGGAATATGCTCATGGAAGGGCATAGCGCGCTTGGGCAGAATACAGGCGATGTAGCTCCGGGCTTTCAGGCTGATTTGGTGGTTTGGGATTTTCATATGCCTCATACCTGGCCTGTTTATGCTCCGCTGGCCTCGATAATATATTCCGCCGATGCCAGAAACGTAAGGGATGTGCTGGTTGGCGGAGAGTTCAAGAAAAAAGCCGGAAAAGTACAGGTGTTTGAGAGTAATTCCCTTTTCGAAAAGGCAAAGCATATTAAGAACAGGCTTGTGGCCAAGGGGGCAGGCCGTGCCAGGGTCAAGTATTAGCGGGAGGAAAATCAGATATGATTGGAGTAGACTGTATTGTGCAGGCTTTAAGATTCTTATGGAGGGCGTAATGTATGGATAAAGATGGTATGCGACCTGAGACTAAAGCAACGCATATAGGCCAAGAGCCGGATCCTCTTACAGGGTCAATTGTTTCACCTATTTACCAAACATCAACGTTTGTGTTTCCCAACGTTGATGAAGGAGCCGCCAGGTTCAAAGGAGAGCGTGAGGGTTATATCTACACAAGATTGGGCAACCCTACAACTACTGCTCTGGAAAACAGTGTCAGCGCTCTTGAAAACGGAGAGAAGGGCTTAGCTTTTGCTTCTGGAATGGCTGCCATATCTTCAGTTATTATGGCGATTGTAAGCGCCGGAGATCATATCATTGCAGATAAGTGTGTTTACGGATGCACCTTTGCATTTCTCACCGGGATCTTAACCCGGTTTGGGGTACAGGTAAATCTTGTTAATTGCTCAGAACCAGAGCAGGTTGAGAAAGCCATCCAACCAAACACCAAACTTATCTATTTTGAATCTCCCGCCAATCCTGTCCTAAAAATGGTGGATATGGAGGCAATGGCCCGAATAGGTAAGAAACATGACATTGCTACAGTAGTCGACAATACCTTTATGAGCCCTGTTTTCCAAAGGCCTCTTGATTGGGGAATAGATGTAGTAGTGCACAGCGCTACTAAGTATCTTGGCGGGCATGGAGACCTTATTGCAGGCCTCGCAGTAGGTTCACAGGAATTTATGGAGCATGTTGCGGCAACTACTCAAAAAGATCTTGGCGGAGTTTTAGGCCCGTTTGATGCCTGGCTGATACTTCGCGGTATCAAGACCCTTGCTGTACGTATGGAGCGTCATGAGCGGAATGCTATCAAAGTGGCTGAGTTTTTGGAGAATCACAAGGGCGTTGAGAAGGTCTATTACCCCGGGCTTAAGTGCCACCCCCAACATGAACTGGCCAAGAAACAGATGACAGGTTTCGGTGGGATGATTGCTTTTGAACTCAAAGGTGGGTTTGAGGCCGGGAGGACCCTAATGGATTCAGTGCGCCTGTGTCATCTGGCTGTAAGTTTAGGCGAAACAAGCACTCTTGTTGAGCATCCTGCATCAATGACACATTCGCCTATGACTCCTGAAGCGAGGCATGCAGCCGGCATTGCCGACGGCCTTGTGAGGGTTTCCGTAGGTTTAGAACATGTAGATGATATTATTTCCGATTTGAGTCAGGCTTTGAAAAAAGCGACTGGATTCTAGAACGACCAGGTTTTAAGCCGGATTTTCGTAGTGTGGCGGTTACCACTGCAATGAACCAGCCGGGCGGGCATATCAGCAGAAACTTGTTTTGATAGGTGCGTAGTGTGGCGGCTACCCAGCGCCCGTCCCATATACCCTATGCGAAGTTCGAAGTTGAAGATGCTGTTTAGCGGACAATCGGTATTGTGGCCTTGAAATGATCGCCAGGTGTTTTCCTGGGATTATCGGGCAAAACCCGGTTGCCGATCGTACTTGAATAGTTCTGCATCGGTTTCGGTAACATCTGAAATTCCTTATAAGGGTGCCTGTTTTTGGCAGGCTGCTTATTATTCGGCATGGACACAGCAGTTTATGGATCCAGTGATTTTGCATGCTGCTATATTTCAACCGGTGGTTGTCTTTTGTGGTAATTCTTTGATGAAGTGGTATCACATTACTAATGGGATACCGCGGTGAGCTTCACAGTGGGGCTCCGATGTGGGCACCTGCAATGGGGCTCCGATGTGGGCACCTGCAATGGGGCTCCGATGTGGGCTACAGTGAGACACCGCCGGTTCATTTATTGTTTTTGGCGGGTTAACCTGCACACAAATGAGAGAGATTACATAACTTCCAATGAAAGGACGTAATTGAGGGTATTTAGTGTAAGAGCGTTTAGTTAAAGGTATTTGACCAAGAGTACCTCAGCAAAGTATCAAGGCAAGCACCGGTGAGAGTACTGGACGGCTGCGCGCGAGGAGGCCTATTTTATGAAACTTCTCAATTGGATTAGGCGCAAATTGGGCCACAATCTTGGCAGGGAAGAGTATGTGGTTTGCAAGCCTCATAAGCGTAAGCGATCTTATCCTGATGCCGGCCCCGGCCGTGGTAAATCAAGCAGAGTTGATGCCGAACAGGGTAAATCAAGCAGAAACGAAGAGAGAAGAGGGCCCATTTGCAATACAGGAAGGTCTGTTTACAGAGATACGCAATGCCCTGGGACCTATGATGAGGTTGATTTAGCCTTAGAAGATTTTCATATTCATATGCGAAGAGAGGTTTTGCTTGATATACCTTTTGAACTTACTGTTGTGGTTCCAAGAGCAGAGATAACCAAGAAGTATCAGGACGGCCAACTTGTTGAGACAAGTGTTATTTACTCCAGCATTACAATCAGCCATGCACCCAGGTTTCGTGAAGACGCTTAGGCACGCCAAAATACCGGTATCAATCTCGGCCTTAATTTTCCTGAGGTTTGTCCTGCTGCTATAATCAGTAACCGGAAAAGGATTCACCCATATCAAACTTTCGTGAGTTACTTGAACTGCGGAATCGTCCCCGGCTCCATTCCATACCGGCAGTACTTCGATAACCCGCTCATCTTCTGGGACAGCAAGTTTTTCCAAGATTCGGAAACCTCAGCAGAGTCGAGATAGATTTTTGCATTATCTGTCTTTGAAGCGTAGTCAGAGTCCCTCCTTATTACTTTAGCTATCTTTTTACGGACTTCTCGGCGACCAGGCCACGTATTGGAATTCTGCCTTCCAAAACCTGCCGAATATTGGGCGCCTTATAGTTGATCTTCTTGATGTCGCTTTCTCAGATAATCAGAACACTGTGCGTGACAAACCCCACCACCTGATTTTCGCACGATTGCGGTTTGAGTGGTACACCCTGTGTACCAATGCGCCTCGTTTTCGATGGGGGAGCCTATCGGGTGGTACGCCACGTGTACCATTCAGCCTGATTTTCGCACGATTGCGGCTTTAGTGGTACACCCTGTGTACCAATGCGCCTCGTTTTCGATGGGGAAGCCTATCGGGTGGTACGCCACATGTACCATTCAGCCTGATTTTCGCACGATTGCGGCTTTAGTGGTACACCCTGTGTACCAATGCGCCTCGTTTTCGATGGGGAAGCCTATCGGGTGGTACGCCACATGTACCAATGTACCTTGGTTGAGCCTCGTTTTGCAGGATAGCTCTTCAGAAGAGTCTGCCTTGGCATGTTGAGAGACTACTAAGAGTGGCATAACGTGACACAATCATTGTCCGGTGATAGTTTGGGACAACCTGGGAGTTTGCAAAGTGAATGTAGGAGCCACGAAGGTTTACTGGAAGATGCTTAGCCATAACACCCAACAGCAGGTTCTCATATTCTACGCGGTTTGCGTGGATTGAGCGGCTTTGGTTTTTTAAGATAGAAGGTTTTTGCTTGGATGCTTTCGATTCCTTTTCTCACGGTTGCTTCTGTCGTTGACACATCATTTGACAGATCAGTTGCCAGATCAGTTGACACGTCACTTGAAAGATGATTAACTTCAACACGTAATTCCTCTGAAAAGTCAAACCCTGAGGCCCTTGCGAATACTCTCTCAGAAAGAGAAACAGGTTTGAGGTTAAGGTTATGTATGGCTTGCTTTACAGTTTCAGCCGATTTCCTGAATGCTTCAAGTTCTTGATTGGAAAGAGGGAGCTCGATTACACGCAAAACCCCTTCCCGCCCTATTACCGCCGGTGTTCCAAGGTACACGCCGCTTACGCCGTATTCACCGTCAAGATAAGTGGAAACTGAGTACACGCTGCGAAGATCTCTTAAGATAGATTCTGTTATCCTGGCCATGGCAACGGCAATCGCATAGTAGGTTGCTCCTTTAAGGTCGATGATATCATAGGCAGCATCCCGGGCCTCTTCAAATATGCTTTCCAGATGAGGTTCAGAGAAAGCCCAACGCTGCAAAGGAGTTCCGGCAATTGTCGCTCTTGACCACGCTACAATTTCTGAATCACCGTGCTCACCGATAACCGATGCATGGATGCTTTTGGGGTCAATACCCAGTTCGTCTCCGAGTACATAACGGAGCCGTGCTGTGTCAAGAACGGTTCCGGATCCGATTACGCGTTCGGGAGCAAGCCCTGAGCGTGCCAAAGCAACATAAGACATGACGTCTACCGGATTGGTGACAATGAGCAATATGGCGTTTGGGGCAAGATTGCCGGCTTTTTCCGCTATGTCTCCTACTATTGCTGCATTTTTATTGATAAGATCCATCCTTGTTTCACCTGGTTTTTGGGCTGAACCGGCAGCAATTACAACAAGGTCTGAGTCTGCCAGGTCTTCCATGGCGCCTGCCCAAATGGTTGTGCGTTCTACCAGAGACATGGCGTGGTTTAAGTCCATGGATTCTCCCAGGGATTTCTCTCTGTTGGCATCGATCAAGCAAATTTCGTCTGTTGTTCCTTTGAGCAAAAGCGTGAATCCATATGTGGCACCGACAAGCCCTGTACCCACAACTGATACCTTTGAAGGCTTCTGAAACGAAAGGTTGGCCATTTTGACTACCTCCACCTACTGAATTCGTCTAACGTACGCTATTAGATGTCTTGTCGCACATTAACCTACCCCAAATTGCGGTTTGTGTTTCAAACTTCGGCAAGCTTATTGGCTATAAGCCCTTTCTTAGTTCACGTCTTCAGGATTGGGGCTCGAAGGAGCTATTGCGTGGCGTTTAGGTAATTCCAAGAAGCCTGGAGTAAATTCGCTCTGTAGCTTTTGCCATAGCGTCTATCGAATGATGCTCAATAATTACCTGACGTCCAAAATTGCCCAGGTCGCAACATTTTTGTGGGTGCTCGATCAAGTCTTCAATGAAATCACCAAGGGTAATTGGGGAAGAGGGGAACGGGGTATCCAATGCTACGTAATTTCTTTTCTCAAGTTGATCAATGTTTTCAGGTGTGGCCGGCCCAAAAATTCCATTAGGCCCGAATATGATTACAGGTTTGGCTGTAGCCATGGCTTCCAATGCGACCCTGGACATGCCTAGCACAATATCTGCAACATCATACAGAGAAGGTGTATCCATAACAAACCCGAGGCAACGTATAGTTTCTTTTCCATTGGCTTGATTTATTTCATCTGCTCGTTTGGTAACATCAGGCAGCCCTTTTCCATCGCCTGCTATCAGTAACATTATGTTCGGGTATTTCCGGGAAAGCCGAAAAACTGCATCTTGGGCCATAATAGCCGCATTTGTCAGAGAGTCATCGAGTCTTGAAACATAGATGATTAATGGTTTTCTGTGTGGAGGAATACATAGATTTCGGTATTGTTCAGATGTCTCCGGAGAGTTTTTGGGACGGAACAGGCTCACATCAATGCCGTTGGAAATGACCGAAATTCTTCTGGGGTCAAAATCGAACTCCTTAACGATGTAATCCTTTATTGTAGAACTCACTGCAATTGTCTCGTCGCCGGAACAAGTGAAAAGCGTCCATGGAAATCCTGACCTAAATGTCCCATGGTAGGTGGTAATGAGAGGTATATTTTTCTTTTTGGCAATCTTATCAGAAATCCACGCCGGTATTCGGGCATGGGCATGAATTAGGCTTACATTATAGGTGTCTATTATATTGGATATAATGCGATACGATTTTGCCATGTTCAGAGGTGACCGCGAATGTAAAGGTGCCTTAAAATGAGGTATCCCTGCCTCGGCTAAGTCTTTTACCCTCCGGCCTCCATAGGAAGCCACATACACTTGCCAGCCAAGTGAGTGAATACCTTTTGCCAATCCGACAACATGGGTTTCTGCGCCGCCAATATCCATACTCATTGGAAGCATCAAAACCGATGCTTTTGATTTTGCCATGGAAAAACCACTCTCTTTCCAAATAACACCCTGAATTAAGCTATCCTGTCTAGGAGTAATGGTCAAGATACAATGATAAACTTATCTTAATATGTGGTATATTTTAGGGTAATAGAGAAACCTAAATGACTGAGATACGTTCCAAAAACCAGGAGTTGGAAATAAGAAGGTTGAAATCAGGAGATAATTGGACAGATACAGGTAAATATTAGCAAATTCACGGAGTGATGATTTTGAAAACGAGAATATGGCTGCTGTTGCTCGTCTCCATCCTAATCTTATCACTGTTTGCTACCGGATGTGGTACGAAGGACCTTGTTTCACTTGCAGGATTGGAGAATGAGGATTTGTATGTTGGTGATCATTATGGCAACAAGGTTAAAATCGAGAATCCAGAGGAGTTCTTGGAAGCGTTCAAAGCGGCAAAAGCCGCCAAAGATCCCAAAGAGGCCCGAAGTGAGATCGAGGCGGAATATGTATTTTATTCAGGCGATAGCAAGATATATTACGATGCACAAGGCAAGTATCTGATATTTGTTGACAAGGGCAAAAAGACTGTCTATTCGGTGGATGCCGGCATAGACGCGTTACTTGAAAAGGTAGAACAATTACCTCCTGTGGTGACATTTGGCTGTAGTGATGATCAACTTTCCGAATTGCTTAAAGAGCTATCAGAAATTAGGGAGTCAGCGGCTTTGCTGTTTGATTGTGGCGACAAAGCTGTACTGGCAGTAATGGCAGGGGAAAAGCCGTCAGACGGTTACCAAATGAATCTTGAAAAGGTGTCGAGCCAGGCAGGAAATCTGGCTATTGACGTAAGGCTTATTCCATGCAAAGAAGATTCCGATGATGTTGTTACTTACCCTTCTGCAGTTTTTACTCTTTCCAAGAAAACCGATGTCGATGTTAGATTGATTATTCCGGGGACGAGTGGCGATGAACTGCTTCATGTACCTGTATCTACAGTGGAAGAGGGGCAGAACATAATCCTGCTTTGGCCCGAAAGAGGTTCTATTTTAACGGAAAGAGTAAAAATGACAGGGTTTGCAAGAGTGCCAGAAGCCAACTTCATTGTAGAAGTTGAAGATGGGCACAATGTGTTAGGTATTAAGCAGGTCACAGCTTCACAAGAGGCTCCCGGCTGGGGGTACTTTGAATTCTGGATAGATCTTGAACCTGCTACCAGTCCTTATGGAACCATTATTTTTGCTACTCAATCAGCAAAGGACGGATCTACAGTAGAGGAACTTATGGTTCCTATTGGGTTTGGGGGAAAATAACGAAGAGCCGAACACTATGTCAAGATAAATACGACTTAAGTTGGTAGGCGGACCCGGCAATCTAGGCCCGCCTACGTTATGAGACATTTTTCACCAGATAGGCAGATAAACTTACAATTAATACGGTTCCGGCCCATCCGCATAATGGGTATACGAGCCTAACCAGGTTAGAAAAACCGGTTGAAGCAGTTAAAAGTGCAAGTCCGGCAGTGGCAAATGCAGTCAGTATGAACCCTTTACTTCCGGGGCGGGCCAGCCTGGCTGAAAACCCATAAAGGTTAGCTACCGCCGTTGTATAGACTTCAGCAGCAAAAATCGTTACATAAAAAGGCCTTCCTAAGATCCACACTTGCGACGCTAACCTGGCAAGCGGAACTTCGTAATTTACAATGTCGGGAAAAGAAGACACTATAGTCAAGTACACAGACAAAAGGCCAAGCCCTAATCCCAGAGCGCCAAAGCCAGCGATGGCAATGGCATCTTTTCTTGAATCTATAATAGTACCTATAGCAGATAAAACCGGTACTGACATGAGAACATTATAAGAAACGTAATTTAATGCAGAAACCAGCCAGTGTTTTACAGGAGGTTCATACCCTAGCGGTGGGATGCCAATAGACAGCCCGTTTGTATAGATCACAGTTATGGATATCAGCAAGACTCCTATGAGAAGAAAGGGAACAACAGAGCTAATGGCATACATAATACCTTTGAGCCCGGTTAGCACGGTTATAAAAGTAATTAACGCCATGGCTGAGGCACCTAGAATCCATGGCAGCCCAAATTCTTGGCTGATTACTGAACCGGCTCCGGAGATCATAGCTGATAGTGCGCCAAACAAGAAAAAAACCGTTACAAAATCCAGAAAATAGGAAAGCGTTTTACCGGCAGCCTTTTTGAAAACGGGTTTGTGTGATGAAGCCTTGGTTTCTCTTCCTATGTCTATACACGCAAACCCGTATATGAAAAAGCCGACAACAGCTGCCATTACTGCAGGTATCCCTAATAGGCCAAACAAGCCAAAAAACTGGAGCACTTCCTGGCCTGAGGCGAATCCTGCACCTACTACAGTGCCAATGTAAGTAGCCGATAGGGTGAAAAGCGAAGTTTTTGTCTTTTTCACTATGCAATTCTCCTAAGCTAAAGAATTGTGCAATTATACTAAGTTATAGATATTCGAGTTTCTATAAAATAGGAGATATTCAACATGGATGACAGAACAAAAACTCATAAATCTCTGATTTAACGCAGAACATCAGTTTGTATCATCAGTTTGCAGCGAGGCAAATTATGAATCGCTATGGTAATAACTTTGCGGGTAGTACCTTTTAGTGAGAAGGGCCCTGACAAGGTCCTTAGAAGAGCAAATAGGAGTTTTGAAAACAGTGTATGATCTTCCTACATGTTCCGGGATATGAGCGTCACTTCCACCTATTCTCCCAAAGCCCATTTGTTTTGCGAAGGCACCAAGGATTTCACAAACAATTGGGTTCTTGGCTTGTTTTCCGTTACATACCTCTATTGCAGAAAGATTATTTAAATTGAGTATTCTTTCATCCACTGAAATTTGCAGGCCGTCCGGGCTGCCCGCGCCTTCTGTAATTTGCCAGGGGTGTGCAGGTATGGCCAGGCCACCAAGTTCCCTTACCCGGTCTACCAACTCTTGAGCATTGCACAGGCTGTTTTTTCCCCAATCATTCCAGACAGTATCTTTTACTCCGTAAACAAGCATGTGGCCGGCGTCTGTAGAAATCTCTACCCCTCTTAAAATCACCAGAGACGGGTAGCCTTGTTTCAACTCTTCGAAAGGACGGCTTGCATATAAACTCCGGTGTTCAGTAACGCAAATGCCGTCAAGCCCCTTATCCAGGGCAGATTCTATAATATCCCTGGGGTCTGCAAGGGACTCGCCTGAGTACATAGAGTGTACGTGTAAATCCATTCGGAACTCACGTTTGTTAGCCAACAGTTTCCTCCGGTATCACAATGCTAATATTTTATAAGTTTACTTAATTTGACGCCAAAACGTGCCTTTGGTCACAGGAGCAAATATAAGTGAACGTTCGCTTCTAATCTCTTGGCGTACAAATGCTCCCCTTATTATATCAATATCTTCTGCTAATTGGGAAATGTTCCGGGCAAGGTATTCTGCAAAATAACCTGCAAATTCCTCTTCTGCAACTTCAACAATGGTTCTAATCTCACCTGGCGATATGGTTTCAAAGAGTCTTATCGCTTGTTTAAGGATTTTGTTTCTACGCCTGGAGTAGTTTTCAAAGTATCGCTTAATTGATGAGACTCGTCCGGTTTCCGCTGCATCTTGCAATTTAAGTAAAAACCGGTATATGTTCTGACAACGAGGATCAAGACAGGCGCCAAAATCGAACCAAACAGGAATACCCGACACTTTCCATATGTTTCTGTCACCGTCATCCCAGTTTCTCACAATGGTATCGAATACAACCTGGAATCCCAGAGCTCTTTCCGCGTCTTTATGGGGGAGTGTATTTTCATCATACTGGTAAGCTGCCCTTGAAAAGTAGAACTCAGGCCCTACAAGTTCGGTAAGTTTATCTTTATCTTCTTGCGATAGGTTCATATCATCTGCCAATTTTACCGATACTACGTTAACCCGTCCCAGGCCCAAAAGGCTTACTATTTTCTCAATAGGGCCATAACTGAAAAAAGTTTCGTGGACGACAAACTTACTGGAAGAGCGGTTAGGAAGCAACGAAGGATTAAAGTGCTGTTTTACATAATATATTTCACCATTGGTGATATACTTAACCATTCCATGTTCTAATTCTATTTTTCCCATGGATGATATTAATCCTCCAAGAATTAGCAATACAGATATTGTATATATCTTAACACAATACTGGATTTGGTTCCTCCTGCACAAATGATTACTGATGTGTTATCATTTTAGAGGATAATATATTGCAGTTTAGAGGCTATGACTTTGAGGAGGTAGGCTGGAATGAAGCAAGTAGCCAAACTAGGTTTAATTCTGGCACTTATATGTGCTCTGTCCGGTCTTGGACTGGCGGCAGTCTACGCTAAAACCAAGCCTATAATCGAAAAACGTGCCGAGGAAGATCTTCTGAAAGCAGCAAAAGAGGTTATTCCCGGGGCTACGGCTATTGAGCTTAAAGAGCAAGATGATGTGGCTTATTGGCTAGGCAAGAGCGGCTCTGAAGTAGTGGGAGCGGCTATGCAAGTTGAATCCCAGGGGTATGGGGATGACCCTATTCAGATGATGGTAGGTGTCGATTCCAAAGGCACAATAACTAAGGTGAAGATAATTAGCTTGTCTGAAACACCTGGTATTGGCACTCGTGTTAACAGCGAAGAGTTTTTGTCTGGATTCAGCGGCAATGATAATCCTGCCGGTGTAGACGGTATTTCAGGGGCTACTGTATCTTCAGGAGCAGTTAAGGGTGGAGTAAGCCAGGCGTTTAATTTCCTCTCTTCGATTATTGCTCCCGATGGAAAAGCGGTTATAGATATTGCATCAGTTCCTGATGGAACGTATGAAGGTTCGGGAGAGGGTATGTTTGGCCAGATACGAGTGGCGGTAGTTGTACAGGGCGGCAAGATCACTGAAGTTAAGGTACTGGAACACGGTGAGAGCGACGGAATTTCCGATCCTGCTATTTCCGGTATTCCCGAGGCTATGGTAGAGAAGCAAACAATTGACGTAGATACAGTGTCAGGAGCTACTTTTACCAGTAATGGAATAATCGAGGCTGTTAAAGATGCATTGAAGGAATTTGCCAGCAGCGAGTCAAGCGCCGGCGCAGTAGATATTTCAGAACTGGCAGATGGCACTTATGAGGGAACCGGAGAAGGTTTAATGGGTTCCATAAAAGTATCGGTCACTATGCAAAATGGCAAAATTGCCGAAGTTAAGGTACTGGAACACAGTGAGAGCGACGGAATTTCCGATCCTGCAATTTCCGGTATTCCCAAGGCTATAGTTGAGAAACAAGAATTAGACGTTGATACGGTCTCGGGGGCGACCTTCACAAGTAACGGAATTATTGAGGCGGTGAAAAATGCCCTCCAGGGAGCAAAGTAAGAGTAAGATAAGGGTTCTCTTGTGCGATGATCATGCCCTTGTGCGAGAGGGTACCCGAAGATTATTGGAAGAAGAACCGGATATTGAAGTTGTAGGGGAAGCTTCTGACGGGTTTGAGGCCATTGAAATGGCTAAGAAGCTTTCCCCTGATGTAATCGCTATGGATGTGTCAATGCCTCGCATGAATGGAATAGAAGCCACACGAAAGATAAAACAAAAGTTTCCCGGCATATCTATCCTTGCTTTAACGGCTTATGACGATTTTGCTTATGTTTCACGCTTAATTGAAAACGGGGCCTCCGGATACATACTCAAGAGCGTTCGTTCTGAAGCATTGATTCAGGCCATCAAAGCCACTGCGCTAGGTGAGTGTATTCTTGATTCTGATATTGCCAGTCAAGTTTTTGCCAGGATCGCCAGGCGTTCAGAATATCAACATGGACGCCAATTTGAGCCTCGAAAAGAAGTAACTGTGTCTTCTGCTGCTGAACAATCTGTTAAAGCTGACGGTTTTGAACCCACCGGCCAGGCTTCTTTGCAGCGGTTACTTACAGAAAGAGAGGCTGCAATCCTTAAATATGCAGCCAGGGGGCTTTCCAACAAAGAGATTGCTTTTGAATTGGATGTTAGCCCGAGAACAGTTCAATCCCATTTGAGTTCCGTATTCGACAAACTAGGGGTTACGTCTCGTACTCAGGCGGTGGTAGCAGGACTGAAGAAGGGCATTATCAAGAAAGAAGATATAGAGGTGAAACCCATTGGGTGATATGCCCGGGTGGAAAGCGGGCACCCTTCTTTTGCTTGAAATGGGCAGAATAACCCGTGGAAACCTTACACGGGACGAAGCCCTTGAAAAAATATCTCTGCTTATTTTAAATAGTTTCTCTATAGATGCAGTGGCAATCTTGCTTTATGAACTTGCTTCAAAATCGGCCTACGTAGCATCATCAGTGGGCCGTGGGAGTTTGCTTATATCGCCGGATATCACTCTGCGGTTAGACACAGGGTCCTGTTTGATGCAATCAGTCTCCAACCCGCACCGCCCAACAGTTCTAACTAAAGGCCATACAGACTCAGTTCTGGGAAAACTTGAGCATTCTTTTGCAGCCATAGTTCCTATGAGCCTGGGAGAGGAAGTAACAGGTTTTTTGATACTCGCCAAAAATGACGATGTTCCGTTCTTTGAAAATGATCCTGAGTTTGTAATGGCAATTGCCGGCCAGGCGGCCATGATAGCTTCTAAGGCCACGTTAATCGAAAATCTCAAACAATCAGAAGAACGGTACCAGATGTTAATGGAAAACGCAGGAGACCTTGTTTTTGTGCTCGACAGAGGCGGAAGATTCCTTTATGTAAACTCTCAGAGCGTTGAGATGCTTGGGTATCTGCCGGAAGAACTGTGCGGTAAATATTTTGGTGAGTTTGTAACTCCTGAGTCATGGGCTACGACAGTTTCCATTGTGAAAAATGCAACGCGTAACAGAAAACAGCACATAGAGTATTCATGGGCCATACAACGAAAAGACGGACGCATGGTGAAACTTGATGTACGTGCTTCTCTTGTGTACCAAGGTTTTGAGCTCTTTAGGCACCAAGGAATTGCCCGGGACACTTCTACTGAAAAAAGGCTCTGGCAAGAAATTGAGAAGAGAGAAAAAGCGCTGGATGTTTCCAGAAACCGTGAAGAAAGGATGCGCGAATATCTCTCTGTTGCGGATCTGGCCCAGGAAGAAGAAAGGGCAAGGATAGCCAGAGAACTTCATGACGGCGCAATTCAGTATTTGGTTGCTCTTAGAAGGAAGTTCGATCTTCTCAAAATGTCACTTAAGCCTTTGCCTGGCAATAGCCGGGAACTCCTTATGGGCATCGATTCACTTTTGGATGAGACTGTTGGCGATTTGAGGGAATTTGCCAGAAACCTGCGCCCGCCTGTGCTTGATGATTTTGGCTTCGTTTCAGCGTGTGAGTGGCTTTGCGACCAGGCTGAAAGAGAAGGTTTCCGCGTGGTTTTTGATGTGTCAGGCGCTATCCGGGAGATCCCGCGGGAGATCGAGGCGTCTGTATTCAGGATAGTCCAGGAAGGGCTCTCTAACGCTGTTAAGCATTCAGGGGCGAGTTTGATTGAACTTAGGCTTGGGTTTGAAGATAATGTGCTCACAATAGGTATTAAAGATAACGGTAAAGGATTTAACCCTCCACAAGCACCCAGTTCCTTGGTGAGGGCCGGGCAAATGGGATTGGTTGGCATGTTTGAACGCGGAGAACTGTTAGGAGCGTCAATAGAAATATCATCCGAACCCGGAAGCGGGACATTGCTGAGTGTAGTGATTCCTATCAATCAGGTTGAACAACGAATTTCCCAAAATGCCTAGGCCAAAATGCTTAGACAATCTTCTCTTATGGCTGACGAATTTTCTAAGCGAAAGCCTTATCATAATTAATGACGGAAGTTTTGACTGGAGGGTTGCGTCATGGCTATCGATTTATCTGCCAAACATTTGGCAACGAAAAACTTAGCGACTGAAGATTTGGCGCTTGCACATAGAATATCGTTAGGTGATGAACAGGCCTTTGAGATACTTTACAATCGTTATTTTAAGCAGATCTACTTTCATGTATTTGGAATTATGAAAAATAGGGGGGACGCAGAAGACTTAACCCAAGAAGTATTCCTGCGGGTTTATTCCTCAATAGGTACTTATTCAGGGCGTGCGTCTTTGGGCAGGTGGATGAGAAGAGTAGCAACAAACATTTGCATAGACAGAATGAGAAAGAAAAAAGTACCTACAGTATCGTGGCCGGTTATGGTAAGCAAGGATGGAGACGAACAGCCCGTTGATTTTCCAGATGATGAAAACGAGTTGCCGCTGGATTTTCTAGAGGCACAGGATGAACAGGATGCTATTCTTGAAGCCATTGCATCTTTGCCGGACTACTACCGGGATACGGTAATGCTTCACGATGTCTTGGACTATTCCGGCAAAGAAGTTGCCAGGCAAATGTCATGTCCTGTTGGAACCGTAAAATCGAGATTGTCTAGGGCAAGGAACATTTTGCAAGCAATGGTTACCGTTGGTGCAGATTCGGTTTCGCCGTATTATACAGGTTCTGCTAAGGTTTCCGGAAAAGCCGTAGCTTTTTGACATAGGTAGGCTGAAGAACCTGAAGAACCGCCAAAAACTGTAAGGATTTTATACAGGCCCCGGCGAAAGCTGTATGAATTTCAAGCAGTTGTATAGAAAAACTACAGCTTTTGAGAAAGCTGCCTAATTTTCATACAGGTTCCCCAAAAGCAGCATAATCTCCAGACAGGTGTATTCATACACTGGTTTCTACCTGGCCTAAAAGTCTTTCTCTATATCATATGATCTTCTGAAACGGTATGTTTGGCCAGGTGAACGGAATCTTTCTTCTAAGCCTGCGAATATATATGAATCAGAAATGGCTGCCAGTTGGTAGGCCTGAATGACAAGCACAGTACTTCAATTTACCCTAGGTCGTAATTTACTTGCTATAACCTTGGTGCAAAGTGGCTGTAAACATGTTTGTATGTTTGAGCCGGGCCAGTGGCCAGTCATTTCAGAAGTATAGAAACTTTGCATGAACCTCAAGGAACTGTTTCGCTAAGGGCTGGCTGCTACAAAATCGGGCTTCGGAGGAGATAATGAAACGATATCACTGGATTTTTGCAGTTCTTGTCTTGATAGTTTCTGCGGTGCTTTCAGGGTATCTGGTAATTTGGTCTGGCACCCAGGTATGTGGCATCGATCTAGGAGGCCTTAACCTTAGACAAGCAACATTAGCACTGGAAGAAGCGCTTTCCTGGGATACCCGCACATTTGAGATTGTAGGTATGGATGGTGAAACTGAGCAGTTTTTTCTGAATGACACAGGCATAATCCCTGACACCGAGAATACCGTAAGGGCGCTCAGGCGTCCCTTGTGGCTTATCCTAAAAAAACAATATCCCCTTTTGTTCGATATTGATCAAAAACGAAAAAATGCATGGTTGATAAGGTAGCCGCTCGTTTCAATCAGGCCCCGATGGATGCTTCTTTTAAGGTCACAGAAGATGACAAGGTAGAGGTGCTAAGCGGCAGGCTTGGTATTTTAGTTAATCAGGATGCACTTGTTGAGTCTGTTTACAGTGATGGAAAATGGCACGAGATTACTACCCGGATTGAACTGCCCTTTATTCATATAAAGCCTGAAGTAGCCACTGAAGAGCTAGAGAGTTACCTTCCCCTTGAACTTGTTTCTTCCTATTCTACCTACTATCAGGACAAAATCGATAGGGCTCATAATATAGCTCTTGCAGGCAGTTCTCTGGATGGGCTTAC
>CAZXLH010000009.1:0-66546 GCA_964641455.1 uncultured Eubacteriales bacterium
GAAAGAGCTGCTGCTCCGGCATAGAACTCTTCACCAATCATGGTGTAGTCACAAGAAGCAACAAAGAATGGTAACTGTGCAGTTGATGACGTGGCAGCTACCTGAATGGCTCCTACCAATGCACCGGCTTCAGCAAGAATCAAAGACTCAGCATAAAAGTAGCCGATGAGGAAGTTGGCAGCAGGTTTTTCTCTGGCAATTATGCCTGCAACACCCATTGTGTATCCAAACTGCCAGTCGGACATAAACCTGACATCGTCAGCAATGAAAGCGTCCGGCCTTCCGGCTTCAAGATACGCCTGCCTGACAATTTCCTCGTTAACAGTCATACTGAGCCAGTCTGAGTTAGTGTTGATAATTCTGGTGTCGTACGAAGCGCATAGTTTGGCAACATGAGCAAGGTATGCCCAGAAAGCCCATGTATCGTAGTCACCTACATCAGCAGAGTAGTTGGTAATGTGAACCGGGCGCCCCATTTCAGTAGCTCTTCCTACCGCTTCTTCGAAAGCTTCCATTCCAGCGATTCGTCGAATCTCAGGAATAGGCAGCCCTGCCCTTGCACGCTGGATCATCACGTATACCAAAATAGCCATGGCAAGAGCAAAGAAGAAACCGAATATGGCACTGTCATCAGGAACAAAGATACCCCACTTTACCTCTGGTGCCTCCGTTGCTAGAATTAACAGATTTAGCAACTATTTCACCTCCTTACAAAATTATACCATTTCAACTGGAGGAAATATGAAAACATATATAGAGCGACATGTAAATTATTGTGGGCATAAACTATGCTTTGATGTTTGCTCTAAAATCAGCAATTGGTTTCTTGATAGGTTTTTAATGCGTTGATGCAATATCTTCTTGATTTGAAATGGCTTTCTGTGCCACTATATTCTACGCCGGCTTGAAAAATCCTTCTTTATGTTCTGAAGATTGGAAAACTTTTAATTGTACCCCAGTTCTTACTGGCTATTCAATAAATCCAAAAAACGAAAATCGCTTCTCTTACTTGAGTCTGCTATAATTTCTCCAAGGAAGTGATATTGTGACCCGGAGCGATAAAATACTTATTGTTTCTACTGTGCTGGTAACAGTTGCAATCTGGGCAGCATTTAATTACTTGCCGGCAAAACATAACGAGCTTGTTGCCGTTGTTAGAGTTAACGGCGAAGAGATCTCAAGGCTTCCTGTCAATAATGAATCTTTGTCACAAACCACGATATCCATTCCTCGCGGAAAAGCCACTATAGAATATGGACAAGGAAAAGTACGGGTACTTCCGTTGAATCACAGCGTATGCCCTAATGAAATCTGCTGGAGAACCGGTTGGATTTCCGTACCGGGGCAATCCATAATATGTGTGCCTAACCATATGACCATTACTCTTGAAGGCGCAACCACGGAAATAGACTCTATAGTCCGCTGAAGTCTGCTGAAACAATTGTCAACTACTGCAACCTATCAACAATGTGCCGGTTTTTTGTTAGAAAGAGTAATACCGGCAACCCGAGTACATAACACGAAACTGCCTGGCCCAATAATATATATCCAAACACCGGCCAATAGCTTAAACCGCTTAACGGAGCAACATAAGAAGACACTATAAGTGCATTCATCAATACAGGCGGCAAGGGCGCAAGATAGGCGCTGGGCATTCTTTCAGTAAGAAAACCGCTTATAAGGCTGGCCATGGCGCCAAGGGTAATATCCCATAGCAAAAAAGGGCTTGCAAAATTTGCCAAAATACACCCAAGATAAATACCCCATTTGGCCCACGGAAACAAAAACGGCAGCACTGTAAGCACTTCAGCTACTCTAACTTGGACCGGCCCATAACCAAAACCGGAAAACGGCGGAAGCACAGTTAAAACTGCATATATTCCGCCCAATAACGCGACCCTCGTAAGTGTTGCCGTAAGCGGCCTGTTTCTACTCATGATGTTCAAAAATCCTTTGCTTGATTTTGCATTCCGGCTTACTATTTCGTTGAGAAAACTTCTCACTGTTTACCAATATCTTCTCTGAAAAACGCTCCTGGAAATTTGACTTTTGACACAGCATCATAAACTGTTGACCGAGCTTGATCAAGTGTAGGCATAAGAGCGGTAACCGCTAAAACCCTTCCGCCTGATGTCACCAAGTTCCCACCTGCATCTTCACTTGTTCCTGCTTGAAACACCATTACATTATCAGGCAGTACTTTCTCAGCGCAATCAAGCCCTTCTATGGGCAAACCCTTACGATACTTTCCCGGGTACCCAGAAGCCGCCATTACAACAGTAACCGCAGATTCATCTCTTACCCGAATATTCTTGCCGGAAGCAAATTCTCCAAGAGAGCCTTGTGCACATGACATCAGCAAGCCTGCAAAATCGCCTGATATCCTTGGCAATACACACTGAGCCTCTGGATCACCGAACCGAACGTTATATTCAAGCACCTTCGGGCCGCTCTCTGTAAGCATTAACCCTGTATAAATAACGCCTCGGTAGTCAATTCCGTCTTCCTTTAAGCCCACATATGTCTTGTGCAAAATATCTTGATAAATTCTGTCTTCCATTTCAGGAGTAACGAAAGGAAGCGGTGAATAAGCTCCCATTCCTCCGGTCATAGGCCCTTTATCCCCGTCATATACCTTCTTATGATCTTTAGCCATTGGAAGTGGAAATATGGTGTTTCCATCACATAAAGCCATAGCCGTAGCCTCAATGCCTTCGAGAAACTCTTCTACAACAACTCGTTTTCCTGCTTGTCCGTGAAGTTTTCCGGAAAGTAATTGATTGATTACCAAAATAGCCTCATCAATATCCGAGGTTATGGTTACCCCTTTTCCAAACGCTAACCCATCTGCTTTAATAACCCACGGCCCTGGAACCGATTTGATGTAGTCAGCAGCATCCTGTGGACGGTCGAAAACCTTAAAACGGGCATGAGGGATATTGTGCCTTGCCATAAATTGCTTTGCTACACTTTTGCTCGCTTCTAGTTTTGCTCCGGCCTTTTGAGGCCCAAACACCAAGACACCCTCGTTCATCAAAAAATCAGAAATTCCCGCTGCCAACGGGTTTTCAGGGCCCACCACCGCCAAATCGATTGATTGCCGCTTGCAAAGCTCATATATACTCTGAAAATCTAAGGGGTCTATAGCCACATTGGTGCCAAGAACCTGAGTCCCGGGGTTTCCCGGGGCTATCCATAACTCCTCAACACCCGGGCTTCTATGTATGGCCCATGCAAGGGCATGCTCTCTTCCTCCTGAACCAATAACCAAAACCCTCATTACAATAGCTCCTTTCGCATATAAGCAGCGTATACCATGCAACAATAATAATCCGGTTTATGGGCAACCCTAAAATTCAAATACCCTGCGGGCCGGCAATAGTGCCTTAATGCAAGAAATGCCTTTTACCGGTAAACACCATTGCAATTCCGTCCGTATCGGCAGCATCTATTGATTCTTGGTCTTTGATTGACCCGCCTGGATGAGCTATAGCAGTTATTCCCGCCTTTGCCGCTTCATTTACTGAATCCGGGAACGGGAAAAACGCATCTGATGCAAGGCAAGAACCTTTTGCCCTTTCACCTGCTCTGGCAATAGCAATTCTTACTGCGTCTACCCTGTTAGGCTGGCCGCCTCCTATGCCTACAGTCTTACAGCCGTTGGCCAATACTACAGAATTTGACTTTACATGCTTGCACACTGTCATACCAAATTCAAGATCTCTTATTTCTTCCGGGCTAGGCTGTCTGCTTGAAACCACACGCCAGTTTTCATCTTTGGGAAGTAACCGATCTTTCTCCTGTGCCAACATTCCACCCATAGCAGTTTTTATCGTATAGTCCGTACCACAGCCTAAATGTCCGGAAGTTACTTTGCGTTTAGATGTAACCGGTGGAGCCAATTGAATCAATCTCAAATTCTTCTTGGGCTTTAGCACCTGAAGCGCATCTTGAGTAAAGCAAGGCGCCACAACAACCTCCAGGAATATTTCTTTCATCGCCATGGCACAATCCTTATCTACTTCACAATTAAACGCCACAACCCCGCCAAAAGCGGAGACAGGATCACCTTGAAAAGCCGCTTCAAAAGCCTCCCTGGCTGTCTCACCTAAGGCTACGCCACATGGAGCCGCGTGCTTAACTATCACACATGCAGTAGAATCAAAGTCCCATACGGCGCCAAACGCATTGTCCAGATCATTAATATTATTGTACGAAAGCTCCTTGCCCTGGATTTGACGTTCCGGTAACGATGCATTGTTTCGGCCAATTACAGGTTCATAATAGGCGGCTTTCTGATGGGGATTTTCACCATACCTTAGGGAAAATACCTTTTTATAGCCAAGAGCCGCCTCTTCCGGGAACTCATAACGGCTTTCAGGCCTTATGCAAGCGAAATACGAAGATATGGCTGCATCGTATGAGGCAGTATGCGTGAAAACTTCAAGAGCAAGTTTCTGCCTGAGATCCAAGCCCACATCACCATTTGCCTTGATTTCGTCTATAACGTCTGAGTATCTTTCAGGGTTGCATACTACAGTCACCCAGCGATAGTTCTTGGCTGCTGCGCGAAGCAGGGTTGGCCCTCCAATGTCTATTTGTTCAATTATTTGCTCTATTGTGGCACCAGGTTTTTGGGTTGCTTCAACAAACGGATACAAGTTACAAACTACCATATCAACCGGTGCTATGTTATGTAATTCAAGCTGTTCCATATGCTCTTTTTTGCTTCGCATGGCCAGTATGCCGCCATGAATCTTGGGGTGAAGCGTCTTGACCCTACCGCCAAGAATTTCCGGAAAGTTTGTTACCTGGCTTACTTCAATAACACTAATGCCTTTACTCTTAAGAAATCTGGCTGTGCCTCCTGACGAGATAATCTCCCATCCTGACTTTTCTAATACATTAGCCAAATCTTCAATTCCTGTCTTATCAGTTACGCTTAAAATAGCCCGTTTCAATAGTCACACCCCTTTTGTGGAAAGATCATCACTGTGGCTCTTTCTTGGGCCCTGGCCCAGAACCCTTACCTTCCGGCCTTCTATTTTCACCCTGCCCTGAGCTATTAGGGTTATGGCTGCAGGGAGAATTCTATGCTCTATCTCAAGTATTCTCTGAGACAGAGTCTCAACAGTATCATTTTCAAGCACTTTACATGAGTCCTGAATAATAATAGGGCCTCCATCAACTGACAGGTCAACGAAAAACACAGATGCTCCTGCTACTTTCGCACCGTAATCCAAAGCCTGTTTTTGGGCATTAAGTCCGGGAAACGCAGGTAAAAGCGAAGGATGTATGTTAACCACCCTCATAGGAAAAGAATTAAGCAAAGTATTGCCTACCAGCCGATCGTAACCTGCAAGCACAACAAGATCTACATCATATAATGAAAGAATTTCAACCAGTTTTTGCTCGTATGGCTTCTTGCAATCAGGCCATTTTCCAAAATTCTTTGGCTTTACGGTAAAAGCAGGTATTCCTTTTTCAGCTGCCCTGGCTAAAGCCAACGCCTCTGGCCGGTTGGAGATTACAACCTCAACTGTGGCCGGTATAGTGCCGCTTTCACAACCATCAAGAATAGCCTGAAGGTTAGTGCCTCGCCCTGAAACCAGCACTCCCAAAGTAATCTTGCTATTTCTCCGGTTTTCCAATTACCTCACCTACCACAAACGAAGCAATTCCCGCATCGCGGCTCAATTCTCTTGCCTTATCAACATCACCGGGCGAAACTATGACTGCCATTCCTATTCCCATGTTAAAAACTCTGTACATCTCATCATCAGAAATCTTTCCGAGTTTTTGAACAACACGGAATACAACAGGAACTTCCCAATTCAAGTCAAACTTGACACCTAAGCCTTCGGGCAATATTCGCGGAATATTTTCAACTATGCCTCCGCCTGTAATATGGGCAGCGCCTTTTAGGCAAACCTGCTCCCGTATGTTCAACACAAGCGGTGCGTAAATGCGGGTAGGTTCAAGAAGTTCTTCCCCAAGAGTTCTTCCAAACTCATCTACATAACGATTAAGTTCCCATCGGGATTCTCTGAAAACCTCCCGTACCAAAGTATATCCGTTTGAATGCAGACCTGAAGAAGCAAGCCCAACTACAATATCTCCTTCTTCAATATCTCTTCCGTCAATAATTTGAGATTTGATTGCAGCGCCTACACAAAACCCTGCCAGATCATACTCGCCAGGGCCATAAAGATCAGGCATCTGCGCCGTCTCTCCTCCGAGCAAGGTACACCCGGCAGCCTTACAGCCGGCAACAACTCCTTTAATAAGTTGCTCAACTAAATCAGGGCTCAAAGTTCCACCGGCTATATAGTCTAAGAAAAAAAGAGGGGTTGCACCTGAAGTTACTACATCGTCAACATTCATGGCTACCAGATCTATTCCTACAGTGTCGTGCTTATCCATCTTCTGTGCAATCAACACCTTGGTTCCAACACCGTCTGAACCTGAAGCCAGCACAAGATTGCCAAACCCCAAATGTTCCATGCTGTAAAGGCCTGAGAATCCTCCTACCCCGGAAACCACAGCATCACTTTTGGTTTGTGCCGCCAGCTCTTTTATTCTGGACACCCATGCGGCTGCTGCATCAATGTTAACACCGGCCTTACTGTATTGCTTTGATCTGTCTGAATTCATATAGCTAAGCCTCCACCTAATTAGTGATGTCCGCTACCTGATTGCCTAAACGGACCTCAGGCATTACATGGCGGAACAGGGTAGTCGCCTGTAAAGCAAGCCGCACACAAGTTTCCGACTTGCTCTCCCAAAACTTCTTCCAAATCACAAATATCCAAAAAAGCAATGCTGTCAGCGCCTATAGCTTCCCTAATCTGCTCCTGGGTTTTTCCAACGGCTATTAACTCGCCTTTAGAAGACGTGTCAATTCCGTAATAACATGGAAAACGATATGGTGGAGAGCTAATTCTTACATGAACTTCTGTGGCACCTGCAGCCCTTAGCAAACTCACAATGTACTTTGAAGTAGTGCCACGTACAATAGAATCGTCAACCATAACGACCCGTTTGCCGGATACTACCCGTTGCAAAGGGTTAATCTTTATTTTTACCCCAATTTCTCGCATAGATTGCTTAGGAGTAATGAAAGTCCTGCCTATATACCGGTTCTTAACGATTCCCATTTCATATGAAATACCGGCTTCCTCAGCATAACCTGTAGCTGCAGAAAGCGAAGAATCCGGAATACCTGTTACCAAATCTGCCGCCAAACATTCTTTTTGAGCAAGCCTCCGTCCCAAGGCCTTTCTGGCAGCATGTACATTTAGCCCGTAAATATCTGAATCAGGCCTTGCAAAATAGATAAATTCAAAAACACAAAGAGACGGTATTGTTTTTGACAAGTTATTGCAGCCGGTACATCCGGATAACGAATATGATACAGGTTTTACGGTAACCGGCTCACCGCACATTGAGTTTTCGCGCTCCTCAATAAATATGGCTTCGCCAGGGTTAATTTCCCGAATAAACGTAGCGCCAACAGCATCCAAGGCACATGTTTCAGAACATATAATATACGCCCCATCTAACCGACCTAAACACAAGGGCCTAAACCCATTAGGATCTTTCGCTGCAATTATTCCGTTTGGGGTTAGAACACACAAGGAGTATGCTCCTTTGATATCCGGCAAACACTTGACAAGTGCCCGGAAAGGATCTTTTGCGCCTGACCTTGCCATAAGATGCGGTATTACCTCGCAATCAGATGTGGTCTGAAAAATCGAGCCGTTTTCCTCAAGGTTGCTTCGTATTTGGGCAGCATTGACCAAATTGCCATTGTGGGCAAAAGACATCTGCCCTTGCCACATGTTAACCGTAATCGGCTGGGCATCTTCAACCCCACCTTCATCGCCTACGTTTGAATACCTAACATGCGCAAGAGCTCCAGAACCAGACATGTTCATTATATCTTCTTTAGTGAAGACATCAGCCACCAGGCCCATTCCCTTTTTCGTGTATATACGGGACTTACTCCGTACGGCTATTCCTGCAGCCTCCTGCCCTCTATGCTGCAATGCATAAAGCCCATAGTAACAAAGTTGAGATGCCTTGGGATGGCCTACTACTGCAAACACGCCGCATTCTTCTGTTATTTCGTTAAACGTCAAAAGTCCCATATTGGGTATCCCTCTTCCTTAAGGTTCCGCGCTTGCCCCACAACCTTGCCAGCCAATTTCGTTGTGTACTCTGACAGTTTCTGTGACAGCGAAGAGTCAGTTAACGACAGTATTCTCATTGCCAACAGCCCGGCATTTCTCGCCGAATCGATTCCCATACAGGCTACAGGCACTCCCGGTGGCATCTGAGATATTGATAACAGCGCATCAATTCCATTAAGTGTACCTGCGCTTACAGGAAGGCCGATTACCGGAACATCAACTAAAGATGCAAGTATACCCGGCAAAGCTGCCGACAATCCGGCCGCAGCAATAAGTACCCGAATCCCTCTGGAAGAAACACGGTGGGCGTATTCTTTAAGCAGTTCGGGAGTCCTATGTGCTGAAATAATGGCAAGTTCATAGTCTACCTCAAATTCGTCAAACACTTCAAAAAGCGCTTTAACCTTCTGCAAATCACTTGCCGATCCCAAAACCACTCCTACCTGAGATTGATCTTTCTCTGCCATAAAATACGCCCCCTGTTTGTATAAAAGTTTACTAATATCATAACTGCTGTTTCTAATGTCCCATATCCCGCCTAAAACCGTGCTTAGGCCTTGGAAACACTCAAGGCATAAGGTGAATTATGGAAATAAGGGCGAGTATGTACACCAACCAATGAATTTCTTTGGCTTTTCCGGAAAGAGCTTTAACAACTACGTAGCTGATAAAGCCTGCCGAAATCCCATCTGATATCGAAAATGCAAAAGGCATCATTGCTATGGTCATAAAAGCCGGGAAAGCCTCGGAAAAATCGGACCAGTCAATGTCTTTTACAGGAAGCATCATAAGCACCCCTACGATAATGAGTGCAGGAGCCGTAGCTTCAGTAGGAATCATACCTGCAAGAGGTGAAAAAACCAAAGATACGAGAAACAGGATCCCAATTACAACTGCAGTAAGCCCTGTTCTTCCGCCTTCAGCAATTCCGGCACTTGATTCTACATAAGTAGTTACAGTACTTGTACCAAGCGCCGCGCCCAGGCAAGTACCTATAGCATCAACGGTCATCATTTCCTTAATTCTTGGAAGTTGCCCTTTTTCATCAAGCATATTGGCTCTTGAAGCAGTGCCCATAAGGGTGCCTACCGTATCGAAAACGTCTACAAACCAGAAACTGAAAATGGTCATAAATCCTAGGCTAATAGCTCCCTTAATGTCCAGTTTAAAAGCGATAGGTGCCAAAGATGCAGGTTTTCCCACGATACTTCCTGCAATTTGCGTAACTCCCATGGGAATTCCTATTACGGTGGTTATCAGAATGCCCAAAAGAATAGATCCTCGAACATTCCTAGCCATAAGTATTGCAGTTATCAAGAGCCCTATTAAAGCAAGAGCAGGTCCCGGAGCCGCAAGATTACCTCTGGCAACTATGGTAGCCGGATCACTCTGGATAATACCCGCGTTTTTTACACCGATAAACGCGATAAACAGTCCAATTCCTACTCCTACTGCACGTTTCAGTGTTTTGGGAATGGCAGCATCAAGAATATTTATGGCCCCTGTCAAAGCCAGAACCAAAAATAACACACCTGACAGAAAAACAACACCAAGGGCAGCCTGCCATCCTACTTGTTCTGCCACTACAAAAGCAAAAAACGCGTTAAGCCCCATTCCGCTGGCTAAAGCATAAGGATAATTTGCTATAAGCCCTGCAAGAATTGTGGTGATACCTGCAGACAAAGCGGTTGCAGTCATTACAGCCCCAAAAGGCATACCGGTTGCACTCAAGATGTCGGGATTAACAAAAATGATATAAGCCATAGTCATGAAAGTAGTAATACCGGCTACTATTTCAGTGCGTACATCGGTACCATTTTCTTTTAGTTTGAACCAACGTTCTAGCAAGAGTTGCCTCCTCCTTCATATAGACCGATTGTAAAATCCACCTATTTCTTGTCAGGGTTCTCAAGTACACCAACATAGGGCAAGCCCCGATATTTTTGTGCATAGTCCAAACCATATCCGACGACAAAAGCATTGGGAATTATGAAACCGTAATAATCCAGGCTGACTCTCACTCTCCTTCTGGCAGGTTTATCCAGTAACGCACAAACCTTGAGGCTGGCGGGTTGTCTGTTTCTTAGTGTGTCCAGAAGATATCTTAGAGTTAATCCTGTATCGACAATATCTTCAACCAAAAGCACATGCCGGCCGGCTACGCTCTGTTCCAGATCTTTGGTTATCCTTACTTCTCCAGACGACTTTGTTGATGCTCCGTAACTTACAGTTCCCATGAAATCAACAGCTACATCACATTTTAAGTGCCTAATAAGATCTGCCATGAATACAAAACTGCCTTTTAACACACCAACCATAAGAAGCTCCGTATTGGCATAATCCCTTGAAATTTCCGAGGCCAGCTCCTTAATTCGTTTGTCTATCTCTTGCTTGCTTATGAGTACTTTGATTCCGTCTTCTTGCACAATTTCACCCCCCTCGCACACTTCCGTGTTCAATTTAACACTTCAATTTAGATTATGCAATAACAAATATAACAATAGTTGAATTGTCAAACAATTCAACTGCCAACTTGTTTTTAATACCTAATGGTTAAGTGCAATTAAGTGTTACTATTCATGTAGGTTTGCGTATTACTTATTGTAAAATGCATAAAGGAGGAACGAGCTTGTCTAAAAAATTGTACCGCTCAAAAACCAAAAGAATGGTATCAGGTGTATGCGGAGGGCTTGGAGAGTATTTCGATATAGATGAAACCATATTCCGCCTCGGTGTAGCCTTCATCACGTGTATAACAGCCATAATTCCAGGAGTTTTATTTTACCTGGCAGCATCTATCATAATACCTGAAAGCCCTGAATGAAAAACCCAAAGCAATTGCAGAACATTCGAAGTTGAGCCCGGCAACTTCAGTCAATAAGTTGTCCGGCAATAACAAAACACATTAGCATAATGATATCGAAGGCAGCAGCGATGTAAACATTGCTCCCGCCTTTTACAGCCCAGGCCCAACTTCCAAAAAAGCAAGTTAAATATATAATGCTAAGCCACCTATTTATTTTCCTGTGTCTTTGCCAAACAGCCATCTTCTCATCCCACGACATTTGCTCCCATTGGGGAGCCTCCCATATAGGAGGCTTCAGCCTAAGCCACCTTCTCAGTTCCCAAAGCCAACCATCAGGTTTCAAAACGAAACACCTCTAGATTAGCCTGAGGAACGGTTACCAGGCGCCCATCACCAAGCCTAACCTTGGCAACTTCAACTACAGCCTCACATTCTATTTGCTCTGGCTTATCCGGTACATGCTCCACTGTACCCCACAAGCCAAAATATGGCGGCCTGGTGCACCTTACCCTATCTCCTTGATTCACCTGCGCCAGCATCGCCACAGGCAAACCGCTTGCCTCATCAGACACTAACGATATCGCCGGGCTTTTATGTGCAGCTTCCAAGTCCTCAATTTGGCTGCATATGATAACCTCAGGCCTTACTACTCCTGCCCTTATTTGAGTGGTACCGTCAATGGAAGCAATTCTTCCTTCATTACCTGCAAGTATGTTCCATGCTTCACGGCTCATGGAAATCTTGCCGAAACCTTCGAGAAGAATAATTGTGAAATCTATATCCTCCTGGCCTGTTAGCCCCACATTGATTTCTTTGCCAAGAATACGAACCAAATCAAGTTGGTTCATGCCTCCGGTAATCAGGCCCAAAGCGCCTTTTTCTATGGCTTCCTGCACCGATTCAAATGAAGCGAAACTACCACATGCCAGGATCTTGCCCTCGACACTCTCATCTAACCTGTCATGTCTAAGGGGTTCTTCCGGAGTGTCAGATAATATCATCAATTCGCCAAAGCGTTCACGGCCAATTCCAAATACGCCTTGAATATACGCTCCTTCCGAATCAATCACAGCACCATAATGATCAATGATTTCGCTGACTTTCCCGGATACGTGAGCAAGTACATCGGTATGCCTTATGGGTCTTACTATTGTAATAGTGCCTGTAAGAGTACAGATCCTCTCGACAATTCCGCTAATAGGCGCATAGACAAAGTCTGTGTGCCATCCGGTTGTGGCAATAATCTTACCTTCGTAGACAAAGTCACCTTCCCTAACCGTAGTATACATTCTTAAAAAGCGGGGCCGTACTCCCAATTTAGAAGCAGCCGCTACAATACTCATTGGTTTTGCCGAACGTGGATCTTCACGTATTACAATTCGGCCCTGGGTTCTGGAAATATATTCAATGACCCCATCACACGGAGATCTAACTTCTATGATTTCAGACCAAAAGTTTTTCTGGTATCTGGCTAATACTTCACCGGATTTAACAACATCACCTTGCTCTTTAATTAATACTTGGTCGACAAGCTCAGGCTCTGTCCTTTGCTTGAGTTCCGCCCTCAAATCTACAACATATGGGTTTCCCTTAACAAACTCGGCTTTTGCAATTACAGTGTCAGGGGAAACCACATCGCCTTCTTGAACCAAAACCTCACCCGGAGTGGGCAGTTTCCGCTCTTTGCGAATAGTTGCCCTCTCTAATACCTTAAGTGTGGATAGCAAAGCCATCATTGTCACCTCCTCATAGATTCTTTTTTAAGATACTTGACGGATAGGCGTCAAGGGCCTCGTACCAGCCGATAAGAGATGATCTCATAACGCTCTTGTCACCGAAAAATACAAGGGGCCTTCCTCGTCCATCTAAAATCAACCCTGTTACACCCTTAACAAGTTTGCCTGAAATAGGTTTTCCAGGCCCAAAACCCAGATCGAATCGCCTGTCAGGGACAGCTTCAAATGCAGTATCTCCCAGATCATCTACATCCACTATCTGCAAATCGCCTGCGACAATATCGAAACTGTTATTTCCGGCTGTGACCCGGCCGATAGACGTACCCGGCGGAACCTCAGGCCCTACCGGTGCGATACAAGTTCCAAGGGGAATTAAAGTTTCTGTTTCCATGATCTCTACAGCTGCATCCTTGTCAATGTCCATAAGCACACCCATATAGGGCAGCAAAAATCGGCTATCGACAAACAAGCCGGTAATCCCTTCAGGCTGCAGCCCATCCAAAAGTATCATGGCTGCCTGATTGCGCCTGGGTGCATATGAAAGCACTCCGCCTGTGCCAACCAACACCTTAACCTTCATCATGTCTACAAGTGTTTGGCCTGAAGCATCTTGGTAAAATATATCTCCTGCACTGCGCTGTTGCTGAACTCCCTTGAGCCCACGTATAAGCGACTTGTGATGTTCAAGTGAAAGCCTTAACGCTTCTTTGCACAGTGCCTGCTCTAGCATAAGTTCCTCAAAAGTCTGCGGCAAACCTGCAGGCCTTATCATCTTGTTGAAGTTCCAGTTCCTCACAAAATTTTCATCAGAGTCAAACGGCAACCACCTTAGCACAAGTTCAGGAGTAGCTTCGCTTAAAACATTTCCCATACTGTAAGACATTCCAAGATTTGCCGAGACGGTTCGATAGAACTTGGAATCTATCACTGAAAATACGTCTGTGGTAGCTCCGCCTACGTCAACAGCCAAAACATCGCCTTGAACTTTTTGTGCCAGGTAAATTAATGCATCGCCAACAGCTACGGGAGTAGGTTTCACATTGCCCTGGGCCCAGGACAGCACTGTGTTGTAACCCGGAGCATGCATCATTACATGCTCCAAAAACAAGTTATGGATCTGGTTTCTTGCAGGGCCAAGCACTTCTTTTTCAAGTACCGGCCTTATATTTTCAGCAAACGAAACTTCCATTGCTCCTTCGAAAAGCTTATCAACCAGGCTCCTGGCTTCAACATTGCCTGCAAAAATTACAGGCATCTTGAACTCCTTGCCAAACCTAGGTTGAGGATTGGCCATAGCCACCATTTCAGCTACAGCGGCAACTTCTGAAATATTGCCATCGTCAGTGCCGCCTGTAATCAGAACCATGTCAGGCCTTATACGCTTAACTGCATCTATCTTCTCAATTACACTTCGGGGATCATCAAGGGCAATGACATCAGATACAATTGCCCCGGCACCCAATGCAGCTCTATGGGCTGATTCAGCAGTAATTTCTTCCATTAGGCCGGTCACTACCATTTGCAGCCCGCCACCGGCGCTTGAAGTAACAACAAAAACGTCTACACCTGACTTTTGATGTGCAGGAGTTACCAAATGCGCTCCATCCAAGATTTTTACATCTGTTTGACTCTGCAGTTTTAAAAGGGCATTTCTAAGCCCAATCATTACGTCCAAATGTGGGGTTTCAACAGTTGTGGGAGATACAGCTTTCGCCTGCAAAACCCAACCTTGCTCTTGCTTCTCAAACAGCACTGTCTTGGTGGTAGTGCTACCTATATCTGCAGCAAGAATTCTATACACGGTACTCCCCTCCTTGCCTTTACCAAAGTATTAAACCTTATGTTTGAGGAGTTTATGGATTTAGATATGCGGAAATATATGTTTTATTAATATTGCATCAACAGAAAAGGCCGGATTCTTTGTTATAACAGCAGCCCATTGGGGCCCTGTCTTTGGTCTGTTAGTCAAAATTCTACACAATTGCCAAAATTCCTTCTTGGCCAAATAATACAATACCTCTATATAGTATATGAGCCAAATTTATAATCTTGAAAGATTTCACTTACTGAAGCCAAACTCTATGTTAGTATCCAAAAGACCCACGCAGAATGTTTAATCGTCTTTATCAGTTGTACAATCAAGACTTTCCCAAGCCAATATTGGCAAAAGGCCCTTTAGTAGTTGTCACACAATTTAACGAGTGATAAACTCTTTAAAATACTCTTATGAATTTAACGGAGGAGATCTCGTATGAATAAACAAGACAAGTTCTTAGGTGAGGCTCTGTCGTTTGACGACGTTCTCCTTGTTCCCGGATACTCTGAGGTATTGCCAAAAAACGTGGATATTTCTACATCCATTGGAAAAACACTCAAGTTAAGAATGCCAATCCTAAGCGCCGCCATGGACACTGTAACCGAAAGCCGAATGGCGATTGCATTGGCTCGCGAAGGTGGGCTTGGCATAATACATCGAAACATGTCAATAAAACAACAAGCTCAAGAAGTCGACAGGGTAAAACGTTCAGATCACGGAGTAATCAGCGATCCGTTCTACCTGTCTCCTGACAAAACAGTAGAAGATGCTCTTGATGTGATGGCAAAATACCATATTTCCGGGGTGCCAATTATTTCCGGAGATCGCCTCGTAGGAATCATTACAAACAGGGACATACGTTTTGAAGAAGATTACACCAAACTTATTGATGAGGTCATGACAAAAGAAGGGCTCATAACTGCGCCTGTAGGAACTTCATTAGACGAAGCCAAGAACATTATGGGTAAGTACAAAATTGAAAAACTTCCGTTGGTTGACAGCGAGTTTCATTTAAAAGGGCTTATTACCCTAAAAGATATAGAGAAAACGCGTCAACACCCAAACGCATCGAAAGATGAAAAAGGCCGCCTGCTTGCAGGAGCTTGTGTAGGCGTAGGCCCAGGCACAATGAGCAGGGTAAGAGCCCTGGTGGATGCAGCCGTAGACGTAATAGTGGTAGACAGTGCTCATGGCCACTCAATAGGAGTGCTTGAAACTGTTGAAGCAATAAAAACTTCTTTCCCTGAAAAAACAATTATAGCCGGTAACGTAGCCACTGCAGAAGCCACATTAGACCTTATTAAGCGTGGCGCCGATTGTGTCAAAGTAGGTGTAGGGCCGGGTTCAATATGTACCACAAGAGTAATAGCCGGGGCCGGCGTGCCTCAGATTACGGCCATTTTTAACGCAGCTCTGGTAGCAAAAGAGTACGGAGCTTTTGTAATCGCCGACGGAGGCATTAAGTACTCCGGCGATATCATTAAGGCCCTGGCTGCAGGAGCCAACGCAGTTATGCTGGGAGGGCTCTTTGCCGGAACAGAGGAAAGCCCAGGCGAAATGGAAATCTGGCAAGGGCGCAGCTTTAAAGTATACCGTGGAATGGGTTCTCTTGCTGCTATGAAACAAGGAGCAGCCGATAGGTACTTCCAGGAACCTTCTACCAAATTAGTGCCTGAAGGCATTGAAGGAAGAGTTCCTTATAAAGGGCCTGTGGCAGATACGATTTACCAACTGATTGGTGGATTGCGGGCAGGAATGGGATACTGTGGAACCCCTAACCTTGAAGCTCTTCATGAAAACTCAAGGTTTGTTCGAATAAGCGGTGCAGGACTCAGAGAAAGCCATCCACACGATGTGTATATAACCAAGGAAGCACCGAACTATACACCTTTTTCCCGTTAGGTACGCAAATAATGCAAACAACCTGAGCGGCCGGTTCCGCCCAGGTTGTTTGCAAATTCTATTCTTGTTTCTTTTAGGCTACTCAGACGGGCCGTCAACCGAATATCTTACCCCTTGGGTATATACATTGGAAGGGTTCCACAACATATAGGTTTCGATTTGATGTTCATATACGGCATCAATTTGCCCTTGAACTTCATTGGTTCCATACTTGACCCTCATCGAAAAATCCTGAAGCCAGGGGCGAATCTTGCTTTTGAGGCCATTTGTCCGCTCCAAAGCCTCGCTCATGGCCTTGTATACAACTTCATACGGATGAGATTCAGGAACTTGAAACCCGTAAATTCCCGGATTGTAGTAATGAGACGGATAAACCATGGGGCATATGAAATCTACTGATGCAGCTAATTGCTCCAGCTTCTGCCCTATTCCCATATCATCTTGCGCAATGGTCACAAATCCGAATACATCGGCGCTCAGATAAGCCTTCCCTTCAAGTACTTGCCCCATGTAATCGAGAAAAGCAGCGATAGCGTCACCTCTGCATTCGTATTCGTCGTGGCCTGGCATAAGCACTCCGGTTTTCTCCAGGCCCTGGGCACTGTCAGGAAACCTTACGTAATCAAGCTGAATTTCATGAAATCCCATATCCAGGGCCCACAATGAAATATCTTTGATGAGCTCCCAATTCCGTTTGTCGTACGGGTTCAGCCAAAGCCTGCCATCTCTGTCTTTCCACAAACTTCCGTCAGCGTTTCTGATCGCCTGAGAAGGTTGCAGCCTTGCCATATATGGATCTTGAAACGCTACTATCCGGGCAATCAGGTAATAGCCCTCTTGGTTAAGAACATTAACCAATCCTGAAAAGTGATTATAACCGTCAGGTTTCGAACCAATATTTGAGGGAGCAACACACGGAATTCTACCGTTATTATCTTTTACATCGATTACAAAGCAATTAAGCCCAGGATTTTCCCGGGCAAATGTTATCACTTCAGCAAACCTCGACGGCGTACCGAAAACATCCATAGTCACATAAACTCCCCGGGCTGAAAGCGCCTTTTTCTCCATGTCTTCGAGTATGTCATCTTGCTGAGTTTCAGAATCATTTTGATTAACCATACCTGCTTCAATATCAATATCAGGTGATGGCTCCTCACCTGTTAAGATCCGGTTAAATGGAAACACTTCAAAGTAATAAGCCGTAGTTATGCCGGAAAAGAGCAAAACTACGATAAAAACGATCAACCCAACATATGGTTTTGCCTTTTTTCTTTCATGCCTCGGAGGTGTTTGTGCCATGTCTACTCTCCCATCTTATGCCTGCCAAAAGTCAAAAACCCATCATCAACGCCCAGTCTCTTGGCGGCACTCCTGTAACTTGTCTCTTCTGTTTAGACGGAAAGAACCCCTTTTTTGTTTCTGCTTGCAGGCATAATCGTATTCACCGCAAGTACCTGAGAGCCACGCAAATTTCAAGATATCCTAACGGAATTTCAAGAGGTATTATGAGCCTTTGAATATCTAAAGTAGATATTACTACACCCTTACCTGAAACCAAAGTGGGCGGTGACAGTTTACACACATAACCCTGCTGTTCCAACCTTATGGTAGCCTGGCCGGTAATGATGTTCCCCATTTCAGCAATTGCCGATTCGGCCAGCTTCCCAAATACAGGAACAGGCTCACCGATAAGTACAGAAGCTACAGCCTTGGCTGTACGTTCTGACATTGAATATATTACTATTCCTTCAGCATCACCTGTTACTCCTATGGCAACATTAACCTCTCCTGAAGTTGCCCTGGACTCTTCCAATCGCAATTGGCCACGTGTGACCTCAATTTGGAGTTGATTCTTTAAGAAACTGTAAGCAGACTCCAGAAAAGGGTTGATCAAATCTACTTTTAACATGGAATTGCTCCTTTCTGCATCTATTGACCCAAGTATTTTTGTTCTTCATAGAATATACAGCCGGCCCATCTAGCGTTTACGCTGGTAGAAAAACGGGAAACTCTGAGTAAGCCCGTAATCTTTCGAGTTGAATATGGCTTCGGTTGCCCCCATAAACAGCACGCCTCCCGGCTTTAAGCAGTCCGCCAGTTTTGTAATTACATGCTGTTTTCCTTCTTCTGTAAAATAAATAAGTACGTTGCGGCACAAAACAAGATCCATATTCCCGGGATAATCTGGCCCAAGCAGATCGTGCCGTCTGAAATCTACCAATTGCCTAATGGCATCTTTTACTACATACAGGTTATCTTGCCTGGTGAAATATCTGGCCAAAAGCCTGGGCGGAACATTTTTCACCTCGTCGGGAGTGTATGTGGCCTGCTTGGCCTTGGCCAGGCTTGCCTCATCAATATCCGTTCCAAGAACAGAAACATTATAGTGCAGGTTTTCTGCAAAAATAATCGCAACAGAATAAGCCTCCTGGCCCGCCGCCGAGCCTGCGCTCCATACGTTAATACGACGGTTAGTTAAATTCGCCATTTGAGGCACAACTTCAGAGGCCAGTATGTTCCATTGTTTCTCGTTTCTAAAGAACTCAGACACATTGATGGTAAGGTAATCAACGAGGTGAGCTAATTGCTCTGGATCCTTTTGCAGGCGCATAGCAAAAGTTGCAAAATCCGGAATATTTCGCCTGTTCATATAGCTTACAAGCCGGCGGTGCATCTGTTTACTTTTGTAATTGCGAAGGTTAATCCCTGAGAGTTCAGCTACTTTAGTGCAAAAATACGAGTACTCTACGCCATAAGGGTGATTTGCTGTTGTTTGTTTTCGTGAGTTTGCTGACATCTCTGTTATTCTCCGTTCTTAGCGCTTTTTGCAGAAATTGCTTATTACATCGGCTATGTCATCCAAAGGTATCAAAGTTTCTGAACCTCCGGCTTCATAACATGCCCTGGGCATTCCCCAGATCACTGAAGTGTCACGGTCTTGGCATATGACTGTCGCCCCGGTTTGCCTGGCTGCCCACGCCCCTTTGGCTCCGTCAAAACCCATCCCTGTAAGTATTACCACCAGCAACCTGGTTTTGAATAAGGGGCCGGCGTCAAAAAGAGTGATGTCAACAGACGGCCTTACTCCATGTACAGGCCTGCCTTCATCAAGATACACATGGTAAACTTCGTGTTTTCCGTTATGTGATTTATCAAGCCTTAAATGATACCCACCCGGAGCAATCAGCACCAAACCCGGTTCCAAAATATCCTCTTGAGCGGCTTCCCTCACTTTAATCAATGAAAGTGCATCCAGCCTGTTGGCCAAAGATGTAGTAAACCCTTTGGGCATATGCTGGCAGACTACCATAGCAGCCGGTAAGTCAGGTGGCAGGTTAGGAACAATTTCTTCAAGAGCCTGAGGCCCGCCTGTAGAGGAACCTATGACAATCAAAGTATCTATGGGAGTTTTCCCGGAAAACGTTTTCCGCTTTTTGGCCCTGACTCTTTCATGTCGTTGCTTAACCTCTTGTATACGCAATTTTGCACAAGAAGCCTGAATCACTTTTTGACACAATTCGTTAGCCACTTTGGAAACAGATGCCGCGGAAGACGGTTTGGGCACAAAATCAACAGCCCCCATTGAAAGAGCCTCAATGGTAACCTGAGACCCAGACTGTGTAAAAGATGAAAACATAACAACAGGCAACGGCCTTTTGCTCATAATGTCTTTTAGGACTGATAAGCCATCGAGTTTGGGCATTTCAATATCAAGCACCATTACATCAGGGTCGAGTGAAATGCACTTTGCAACAGCCTCTACACCGTCTCTGGCTTCATCTATCACTTCTATCTTTGGATGTTGTTCTAACATCTGCCGCAGCTTTCGCCTCATGTAAAGGGAATCGTCAACAATCAATACCTTAATCTTTTGTGATTGCTCACTCCGGTTTACGCCTGACATTGTTTCTTCACTGCTTCAAGAAGTCTTTCCGGCTCAAACGGCTTGACTATAAAGTCTTTGGCACCGGCTTTAAGAGCCTCCAAAACCATACTCTTTTGCCCTAAAGCAGTAACCATTACCACTTTGACATTGGGATCTTGTGATTTTAACTGCTTAAGAGCCTCAATTCCATCTAATACAGGCATGGTAATATCCATAAGCACAACATCAGGTTTCTCTTCCAGGTAACGTTTTACTGCTTCCTCACCGTTAGATGCCTGCACCACTTCGTAACCATTGCCGGTAAGTAGCTTGGAAGTCCTATTCCGCATAAACATTGCATCATCTACAACCAGGATTTTCACCATAGTCCCCCACTCCCTTAGTTAGATCTCTATTTCATTGTGATGTGTTGAGGAAATTGTTACTTTTCCCGAATCTATGTAAAAACGCATTGTCCTCCCATAATCTCCGCCTGTATCTTGCCCGGAAATCGGGATATTTTCTTTAGCCAACGATTCACAAACCGCTTGTATGTTAAGCATGCCTATGTCCCCAAAAGTAAAAGATACGTCGGGCAATACATTGGCACCCCCTGCAATTTTGGCTTCAAGATTTTCTCTTCTGCACCCAACGCTAAGAAGCCTGGATACAAGATAAGGGACAGCAGTTTCTCCATATTTGCCAAATGATCGATCGCTGCCTTCCAATTTGTAAGGCAAAAACACATGGGCCATACCGCCTGCCCTTAGTTCATGGTCCCATAAGGCTACGCCAACACATGAACCCAATGAGTAGGCAACCAAAACGTCTGCATGATTTTTTGAAACCTTTATCTCTGAAAATCTTACGGGAACTAAGTTCATCTGCTTCCCCTATCTTATTGAGTTGTCCCATTGAGTTGTCTAATTGAATTGCTTCAATTTAATGGCCCACATTATCAACTTTGCACCTTTGTGCAACTTAGCAATTTAGCAACTTAGCACCAATAGAAACATCAACCATCAAAGCAAACGGTTTATATCAAGGATTACAGCAGGGTCACCTTCCGGGAGGATTGTAGCTCCTGCAATGCCCTTTAACCGTGAAAGAATTCTACCCATTTCTTTTACAACAATTTCCTCTTCGCCAATTAAGCCATCGACTCCCAGCGCTAACGGTTCTTCGTCACTGCGAGTAAGCACTGCGTAACGAAACCGCCCGTTGTTTAGCCACGGATCATCTTTCAGGCAACCTTCTAACGAAACCAAAGGAAAAATTGTTCCCCTAACAGTAAGGGCGGCCTTTCCTTTGATAGTTTGGATTCTGTCTTGGTTCACCACTATCACTTGTTCAACTGATGACGTTGGTATTGCATATACGATCCCTGAGCAATCAACCAAAAGAGCCCGCATAATGGCAAGGGTCAGGGGCAACCGCAAAGTTACCGACGTTCCCATACCAACCACGCTTCGCACTTCTATATGCCCGTTAATTCGTTCTAGGTTTGAACGAACAACGTCCATGCCTACACCCCTGCCTGATACTTGAGTAGCCACTTGCGATGTGGAAAACCCGGGCATGAAAATCAATTCAACAGCTTCTCTTCTAGATAATTTACCTGCAGCTTCCTGAGTAATCAGCCCTTTTCGAATTGCAGATTGTTTTACGTTTTCAGGATCGATTCCAGACCCATCGTCCCTAACTTGAACCAAAACCTGATTCTCCTGGTACCACGCGGAAAGCGTTATTTTCCCTCTCTCCGGTTTGCCCTTTGCTCTCCTTTCTTCAGGCATTTCTATTCCATGGTCAACTGCATTGCGCAAAATATGTATCAAAGGGTCGTCTATGGCTTCAAGCACAGTCCTATCTAACTCAGTATCTTCACCGTCAGTCTCTAAGTCGATTTTTTTACCGCAACGATTTGAAAGATCTCTTATCATCCTGGGAAACTTGGTAAATATATTATTTAAAGGCAACAACCTTGCTCTCATAATACCTTCTTGAAGTTCCTGTGACGTTCTTTGAAGATGAGATGAGAGTGCCGCAAGTTCATTGCCAACAACTACAGTTTCGTCTCTTGCTTGCAATCTCGCAGCTATTTGCGTAAGCCTGGTTCTGTCGATCACAAGTTCCCCAACCATATTGAGCAAGAAATCCAAAAGGCTTACGTCTACCCTTACAGTTCGGCCTAAATTGGTTTTTCTCACCACTGTTTCCGAAGAAGGCGGCGTTCTTGTTTCGTGAGTACGTTGCTTTGGCCCCGGCCGTTCTGGTTTGCATGGTTTATCCGGCAGGCCTGATTGATCCGGTTGCTCCGGAGGGCAGGGTTGGCTTGACCGGCCCAATTGCTTCGATTGGCCTGGTTGGTACGGCGCAAGTTGCTCCAAGCCGGTCTTATCATACGACGTAACCGTAACCTGAACCACATCCTGAATATTCCCTACAACGGTTTTTGCTTCCATACCTCCGTCATCACATGTAACATAAATGTAAAGCACATCACTTGCTACGTCAGATTCCACTTCCTCAAGAGATGGAACCGAACCAACCACTTCCGCCACTTCATTTATAAGAATCAGAGCTTGAAAACACCTTACGGAAAGCAGATCAGTTGATGAGCTAAATTTAACCGTAAGCTTGTGGACAGGTTTACCTTGATCCAAGTACTCGTGGAGTTTTTTAGTCAAGTAGGTATCCAAACCCTTGCATGCATTTTCTGAAGCAGATTCACTTCGAACTCTGTCTTTATCCTTATCTTCGCCCTGGCCTTGGGTTTTATCTTTGCCTTCTTCGTCTTTTACTTCTTGTTCATCTTCGGCTTCTTCTTCGTCTTTGCCTTCGCCTTTCGATTGGCTTGAGCGAAACTCGTTAATCTGCCTCATTACCTCTTGTGTAGACGGCCTTTCACCCTGTGCATCCAATGCATCCTTCCACTCTTCCAGCCAATCAAGCACTGCAAACAACACATCAACCATTTCAGACGTAAGTTCCTCGCTACCTGATCTAACATTTTCAAGAATACTCTCCATGATATGAGTGACTTCCACTCCGTCTTGAAGCCCCAAAGTGGCCGCTCCACCTTTGATAGTGTGCATAGCCCTAAAAACTTCCTGAATAAGAGCATTGTCAGACGGACACTTCTCAAGTTCAACCAAGTTTTCTTCAGTATTACCAAGAAGTTCGTCTACTTCAGCAAGAAATATATGAAAATCTTCTTCAAATTCAATTGAATTGTGCTCGTTCATTTTGCGCCTCTCACTTAACTACAGCAGATGCCAAATCAACGTCTTTGAGAGTCCTTCTTTCAGCATCTGATATTATCCGGGTCAGATCCAAAAGAATAATAAGTGAATCGTCAACTTTGGCAATACCTTTGATGTATTCAATCCGGTCACCTGTAATCACTGATGCAGGCGGTTCAATAAAATCTTGAGAAATTCGAAGTACCGAAGACACAGAGTCTACAATGACGCCAATACTCTCCCCGTTAGATTCAGTCAACACAATTCTGTGCTCTGGCGTCTGTTCTGCCTTTGCAAAACCAAAATGCTTTCTGAGATCGAGCACCGGGATTACTTTTCCCCTCAGGTTGATAATGCCTTCCACAAATTCAGGAGCTCTGGGTACAGGTACAATTTTCTGGACAGGTATGATTTCTCTTACCTGTCCTATCTCTACCCCGTAAGTTTCAGAACCCAACGAAAATGCTACAATTTGCCGTTCTCTCTTGGCTACACCGTTTGGTGTTTGCGAAACATCGTTCCTGGACATAATACCCCCCTGTTTCCCAATATCGGAATCGAATCACTGTAAGTTAAGTATAGGATTTAAAGTAAAATTTATGGGCTTCAAAATGCAGCGAAAGCGCGGCTGTCTCAACAGGGGCCCGCCCAAAGGATAACCAGAGGCATTGATTGAGCAGTAGGTGATTTATGTATCAAGTTACGTCTTAAAGGGGCCCACCCAGAGGATAATAAGGGTCCCGGCAGTCTCCTTTGTCCCTTGCCGGCATTTGTTTCCACGAAACGCCTTGCCAACGTAGTGTTGGAGACTATGCCTTCTTCCTTACCTTTTGCTGACATGTTTCACGAAGCGTCTTCGCCGCAGCAATAATTGGAGACTATGCACTCTTCTTTACCACTTAGCACCGGTTCATTTAAATAGGTCCTGAGGGCCGGCATCTGTTTTCACCCTGGAATGTGTAACTTAGAAACCCCGCACATCATAATAGATTCAGCCTGGGACAGTATAAAGGTGTGGAATAAAATACTAAGAATCAAGAGTATCATGGATTACTTCCCAGATATCCTCAGTTTCAAACCCCCGCCGCCAGGCGGCCACTCCTGCCAAACCGTATTGGTTGACCAGTTGCACTCGTTTCTTCATTGATTCAACATCTTCCAACCATACTTTGAAGGTATCGCTGCCAATCTTTTTCTCTGCATATAATAACCCTGTATCAGGTTGGTACTTTGGAGTTACATTCTCATTTTTAAGCCAACGCGCTATGCCTTCCATGCCCAAGGCCCTGGGGGCCACTTTGGCTTGGCTGTTTTCACGAGTCTCTTGCCATAACCGTGTATAGAAAGGAACCCCTAACACAAGTTTCTCAGGGGGCACCTCTTCAAGAGTCTTCTTGACAGTCCATTCTGCCCACGGGATAGCCGATACAGGCCCTGCTACTTTAGAACCGTAAGGATACTGATCATATGCCATAAGCATCACATAATCCACCACCTGGGCAAGTTTGTCCCGTTCCAGGAACAGAGACCAATTCGGGCTGGTAGATTTAACGGTAATGTCAATAGATACGGTAAGCCCTTGCCCGTGTAGCATTGGAACCAACTCACGTACAAATTGAGTGAGGTAACGGCCGTCAGCAAGATTTACGTTTTCAAAATCTATATTAATACCGTCAAGTTTGTATATCTTAGCGTATATGAGCAGTTGAGAAATAATCTTGTCCCTTAAATCTGAGTCTCTAAGCACCACGGAAGTCCTCGAAGGATCGAATGAATTGGAAAACAACGCCCATACTTGATACCCCCGTGAATGAGCCCAGTTCACATAACGCATATCAGCACGGTTTTCCAGTTCACCGGGAGTACCTGCAAGGTGAAACCATGTTGGCGAAACAACGTTTAACCCGGGCATTTTGCCTATTCCAGCAGGGTCAGGAGTAACAGTATCGACCTGTTCCCATACCAGAACCACCTTATTGCCTTCTAGAGGGCTGGGAACATATTCAGAAGGCTCTTTGATAACAGGAGGCTCTTCTCTTACACCTGTTACCAGCCTCTTAGGAACGAAACCACAAAACCCCTGCTTGGTTTCGACTTTCAACCACCGCCCTGTTTCTCCATAAATAACTACCTGGTCACCTGTTGACAGTTTGCGAACTCTGCGAGAAAGCAACGACGCCCTTACCCTTAGAATGGTATCGGCGCTGACCTCGCCAATCTTGTTAGGAGTATCCAATCTTTGCACCGAAAATATTCCAACCTCTTGGTTATGGGTTGTTGATACAGGATATAGTGTTTCTAATGTGCTTGCAGGAACATAGGGTTGATTTCCTTCAAGGATCACAGGAAACTGTAAACTCACTGAGTGCTGATTCACATATGCAGTAAGTGAATCCTTACTGAGTTTCACTACCTTATCTTTCGTGGTTACAATCATCATACCGCTTTCGTCCCAAAACACGTGCGGATCAAGTGTATCTTTTATGAATTTCATAGGCACATAGGCTTCCCCTTCTTCTATCACTACCGGAAACCTTTGCGCTTCACCGCAGTAAACCATCTGTGGACGGCTTGTATGAGAATATTCAACATATTGAAAAGAAGGATAGATCGTAATAGTAATGAACGCAAATATTGCTGCTAAGATAACAATCCAGTTAAATCCAGGGCCTGGGCTGTATACTTTTTTGGTTTTTCTGGCTCTTCCAGGCGGAATGCTTGCATTGAAACTCATTTCTGTTAGTGACCCAACCTTTCAAAAGGGAAGTTACGTGTTTCGGCATTTGCACACTTAGGTATTTGAGTATTTCAAATCATGGGCCCAGAGTTGTGAACCCCATTCACATTTCGGCATTTGCATGTTTCGGTATTTACATGTCCCGGTATTATATGTTTTGATATTTACCTGTTTCGATATTTCGACGCGATGGGGCTTTGTGTCCTGCTTGTTTACGACTATGTTTATGGAAGCGGAGGCATAACCTGGGGGGGCGGTTAGCGGTGTTGATGCGAACCTGTAGCCTAGGATTACAACTCAGCACACTACTATCATCTGGGAATACATCTCAACACTGAAACTGTAGCCTGAGACGACACTTCAACCCGTAACTGTCATCTGCAATTACACTTCAACCCGCAACTGTCATCTGCAATTACACTTCAACCCGCAACCATCATCTGGGGGTACAACTTGACATAAACCTGTAGTCCGGTAAAACAATTCCTCGCATAATATGAACACCGGTTGACATACTTTCCCAGATTGTGGATAATTAAGCTACAATACTACACATTCCTTACCAGAGTTATCAATTGTATTGTCGTGCATTGTCGAAATTCAAGGATATAACGTGCAAACTATATTATCTGAAGGTGGTGGATATGAAAAATTCAATAATTCTCCCTGAGATGCTACTAGATGAAGAACTTATTCCCCCGCTTGCCAAACTACTGTATGTCATAACACAAATCTATCATCCTTCCTCTATTACAGACCTAGCAAGGCAGAGTGGAATTAGCCGGCCGGCAGTGTCCAATCTGTGTAATATCCTTGCCGGCCATGGATGGATCGTCAAAGCCAAGCAAGGTTCGAGAACAGTCCCTGTACCAGCCATACCTCACCCTGTTCAAGAGCAAATGGTCAAAGACCTATACACAGGTTACAACGCAAGCCGATTAAAAGGTGAATACCTGGTAAAAACGTGGCTAAACCGCTTGGTGCTTACAGATGAATACATAGACAATGCCCGGCCTTCGTTCCTGCAAAACCCTCTTACCGGAGAACTGATGGAACTGGATAGGTTTATGCCAACTCTAAATGCAGGAATTGAGTACCATGGCCCTCAACACTTCGCGCCTACCAAAGCATTTCCGGATACAGCCCAATTCAAAAAAAGAAGAGCGCGAGACCTAATGAAACGATCATTGTGTGATGAAAATAACATTACACTGATTATTGTGACGGCAGAAGATCTCAGCCTCCAAGGCATGTTAAGCAAACTTCCTAAAGACTTTCCTATTAGGCAAGTCGATGTTGGCGGGCCTTATATCAAGGCTTTGCAATCGTTATCTGCAGAATACAGGGCGGGGCTAACAAGAGCCATTGCCCGGGAAGCCAGGGAACAGGAATATCGCAATCGGCTCCGTCAATCCAACGTCTGATCACATTGCACCATCAGTTTCTTATATTCTGCCCACTGAGGTATGCAGCCAAAAAAACAGACGCTCACGTTCCGAACGTCTATCTGGGCTCAAAGTATGCATCAAATGTCCTACCGTAAGGGAATACAGGCCTTGTAGCACTCCACGACCAAGGGTGATCCAGCATAAACGCTATACCGGACTTGGTTCTTGTCGAGTTCAAGTCGACGTCGAATCCTGATTCACTTGTACCTGTAGTACCTACCTATCTCCAATCTATATCCAAAGGTTGATTTATCTATCTATCTGTATCCACCTGTATCTAGCTTACAATCAACATTTTTACCTTACAGCCCACATTTCCGATCTTACAGTCGGCATTTCCAACAAATCAGCCGGAAAGCGCTATCCGGCACTGCGTGATAACCCTGCCGGGCCCGATTGCTTCCCGTTCGTGATGCAATCGGGCCTTTCCATTAATTCTTACGTTCGGGGCTGGCGGGGATGGATAAAGATTCCAGCCGATATGGGTTAAACGCCTAACCCAAAACTTCCTTATAAACCCTTAGCCAATTGCCGCCTAAAACTTTCTTAACTTCTTCTTCTGTATATCCGCGGTTCAACAGTTCTTCTGTAAGCCTCGGCATCTCAGATACATCCTTCATAACCTGAGAACTTCCGGGAGATACCCCAAACCCGTCAAAATCAGAACCAAGGCCCACATGGTCTATGCCGGCAATCTTCTTTATGTGATCGATATGATCACAAAGCCTGGATAGGGAAACGTTCTCCTTATCATCAACAAATAAAGGGCAGAAAACAACACCAATTACGCCACCCTTTGCCGCCAACGCTTCTATTTGCTTATCTGTAAGGTTCCGGGGGTGCGAAGCCAGTGCCCTTACGTTTGAATGGGAAGCAATATAAGGCCTTTCTGCTACCTCATCAACTCCCCAAAAACTTGTTTCAGACAGGTGAGATACATCTACAAGCATTCCAAGCCGTTCCATTTCCTTGACTACCGAAATACCAAAATCAGTAAGCCCTGACTTAGCAGACTTTTCTCCTACACCATCAGCTATGTCGTTCCTTTGGTTCCAGGTTAACCCCATTGCCCTTACGCCTAACCTGTAGAAACTCCTCAATAACGACAAGCTGCCTTCAATAGCTTCGCCGCCTTCAATACTAAGAAGCCCACAGACTTGATCCCCGCTTTTAACGTCGATAATATCTTGCGCACTTGTGGCGAGAGTAAAATCTGCAGAATCTTCAAGCAGGCTGTAGAACCCATCCAAAAGTTCTAAACATCTCCTGGCTGAGCGCGTTGGTTTATACTGAGGCTCAATATATAATGCCATAACCTGACATGTAACTCCGCCTTCTTTCAGCCTTGGAAGATCGATATGCCCTGTTTCGCTTCTTTCAAAAAAATCACGCTGTTTATATGAAGAATAATGCCTACGTCCCATGACCGACAGCATCGTGTCACAATGGCCGTCAATTATAACCGCTTCTTGATGAATTCTGGAAGCATCTGACAAAACAATGCCCTCCTTACTGAAAAGCCAGGTTCGTTGTTAGAACCTGGCCTAAAATAGTGGTTAAAACTTGAAATAAAGTTGGTTTGAGTATGTATGCAATCTACTCTTCAACTATGATTGCCTCGGTTGGACAAGTATCAGCTGCATCTTTGGCACAGTCAATGTTGTCTGCGTTATCTTTCGCCTTTGCTTTCCCATCATCAGTCAGTTCGAATACATCGGGACACGTATCTACACAAAGCCCACACCCAATACAAAGATCTTCATCAACACGAACCTTAGCCATCTTTACACCCACCCTTCAAATATTTAGAAGTGTATCACGATAGTGATTATAACACACACACTACTGCCTGCGTAGTTAGGTAGAGTGCTACCCTATTTATGTTCTACAAAAGTCCCCTTAATCCTTCAATGTGACTAAATGCCTGCTCGTCTTTGCATAACCCGGTTCAAATTACTTAAACCGGGCTGCCTTCATTGCATTGCTAACCGCTTCAATCCACTTTTGCGAACTCTGTGTAGCTTCACTGAACGTATCAACTTGTGGACTGTTTTGTTCCACAAAAGCTTTTTCGAGTTGCTCCTTAGCCTGGATTACAGGTGTGTACGAGTACGTTGCAAAATCCAGGAATTGATTCTCTTGGGTAACCTCTAGCAATCGGACTCCGGTAATTTGGTCGTTTTCAATGGTAACCAAAGCAACGCCATACCCTTTTTCATCGCCTGTAGACCGCCCCATAAATGTCCCATCAAAGTACTCGGTGGTAATATCAGGATTCTTCTTAGCCTTCTCCAGGGCAAATGAAACTGCGTTCATGTACTTGTTAGATGATACGGTAGCGCCTGTGTACACATCAACATTTACATCCTGGCTCTCAATAATACGTTCGGGCAATTCTTCGTTGGCCAGTTTGGCAGCTTCCCATTCGTATGAATCCAAGTCCCTTTCCGTTGCCATAGAAGTAAACTCAGCCAATTTGATATCGGTAATCTTGTCGTTTTCAATTGTCACTTCAGCAACGGCAAACCCTTTGTCGTCTGACGGAGAAATACCTTTGTAGACACCGTCATTGTATATCTTAGGGCCACAACCTGTAGCTGACAAAATAAGTGCAAAACCGGCTATTAATAAGTAAATTACCTTACGTTTCGTCTTCATTACCTCCCTTTTGCAAAAAACGAACCAACTTCCGCTAACATTATTACCCGTTATAAGAATAATAAGCCTCTATACGCTGCAAGCCAAGTTGAATTTTAGCATATGCCATGTATATACCATGATTTTTGCGTTTCGCTATAATTCGACATTGTTCGTCATTACTGAATATACATTTATTCCCTAATACATTGATATGCTGGCAAGCTTCCAAAATGGGTAATTCATTTATGTATTATAGGTAACTGTTTTATGTCAGTATTTGTCGAACGATTCTCGGTTGTCCACAAGGGAATCCACAACGATCTCCGAGAAGTCGTTTGACACAATCAAAACAAAACTTCAGGAAGTTGAACAGGGGGATTGTAATGACTAGAACAACTGTTTCAAAAGAAAGCATACGAAACTACTGCCAGGACGGGCGGGAATTTGAAATCCGTTATGAGTTAGAGTCTCATACAAATCCGGAAACTTTCTTGATTAGAGCTCACCTAAAGGAAATCCATGAGGATGGCAAATCTACGCAAACTTCTTCAAGTATTGAATTACTCTGTCCATACCCTGAATTAAGCGAAAAATTATTCGATTTTATAAGAAATGCTTCGGATCCGATCTTTCCAATACACCTACCTGAAATTGTACAGGACCAGATTTCTTGTACCTTGCAGGATAGCCTTCGTTTTACTTTGAAGACCAGTCCCTTGTAATCTTAGGCAAAACATCATAAAGTTCTATAAACTCATCGGCGGCATCAACCAGTTCGTCTGCAGCCTTGAAGTTGCACTTGGCATATGCGTCAGGATGTTGAGTAGATAACACTTGAATCCGTACACCTCGTCTTGCTATAGCACGCACCAAAGGAACAAAGTCTCCATCACCAGAGCAAAGTATGTATTTATCACATCGATCCATCAACGAGAACATGTCGATTGCAAGTTCAAGATCGAGATCTGCTTTTATGGTGCCGCCGGCAAATACTTTCAGGGGTTTGAGCACAACCATATAACCATTTCTGTTTAAGAATCTGTAAAAGGATTGAGAGCGGCGTCTTTGGTTTTCAAGGTCATCTTTCAAGGTTTGCGGGTCGTCCTGAGAAGAGAGTTTTACATACTGATCAATTGATTCCACAGTCCATTCGCCTGTATAGTAGTATGCCCTTATGAGAATGCTCCCGGCTGATAAATAGTCAAGCAGTTTTACAAAATCAACCTGTATTCCAAACGCATCATATGTAGCATATTTGAAGTTCCAACCATCTACAAAAACCCCTAATCTTGGATGCGGATAAGCGCCATACCGAGACATAATATTTCCTCCCATAATAATTTACTTACTATCTTTTTTATGAATTCTTTGTAAGATAACAGACGAACATTTTTGGTGAAAAAGTAAATGGTGCGCCCGGCGCGAATTGAACGCGCAACCTTTGGCTCCGGAGGCCAACGCTCTATCCGTTTGAGCTACGGGCGCATGTTTGTGCAGCCTTATCAAATTATACCTTTAGCCCTGCTGAAACACAACAGGCCAGGCTACACGGTACACTACTATACCCACCCCAACAACATTAACAAGCCAACTACTACAAAAGCTCCTCCTGCAAAATATTTTATGATATGCCCGGGGACTATACGATACAAAGTTTCTCCTATCAAAACACCTATAAGCGAAGATAACACCAGTGCCATTGCAGAACCAAGAAACACACTCCAGGGTGTTTTCTTAGAAGCAGCCAACATCATAGTAGAAAGCTGAGTCTTATCACCTAGTTCAGCCAAGAAAACCACTGTGAAGGTGGAAAATACTGTTTTCCAATCCAATTTGCAAGAGCCTACAGGCTCAAAACCCTCCTTCCAACGTTCAGAATATACAGTGTCCAAAACCAACCTATCGAGGCTAATCTTACATCGAAGTAAATAGCAAGTCCATACCCAAACCCCTTTTATGAGCATACCGCAAGCCTTACACATGGTGGCCGCCCGGCGGATAATAGAAAGTGTGTAATATTTGTGTTCCCTAAGGCCAACAGTGCTAACTGAATTCGGTCAGATTCGGAATCGCTCGATCAGATTCGGAGTCTTGTAGCATTTGCTTTATACAGCCAATTTGCTTTCCCCGGTTCGAGGGGTCTTGACCCAGGCTTTTGGCTCTTTGCCAATGGTCTTAAGCACCAAAGCAGCAGTATAAGGAACAGGAAACATAAATGCTGCAAGGGGCAGCAAAAACAACCCAAGGTAAATTCCCAATTGGCCGGTAATGCTATCCGGCTTAGTAGATTGGTCCAGATGCTTCTCATACCGTTTGAACGCATAAATAGTGAAACCCATGTACACTACAGAAAACAAACTCAACATCCATTGGCCTGCCGGTGGTATTATGTGAGGGTCCAGAAGATTTCTGTAATGCAACCCAAGAGCAATAGGAGGTACAAAGGTAGCCAGCTGATAAGCAACCCACTCCACTTGCCCCTTGATTATCAGGTTTCTCTTGATCCTGCGCCTTTCCGACGGATCGCCGGTTGGCTCATTGGATATCTTATCTACTACTTGAAGATGCCCTGTTCCCCAACGTAATCTTTGCTTAAAAAATGCCCTAAACCCAGGCGGTGTCTGTTCAGAAGAGCAATAAGGCAAATACTCAGGCCATGCAGCACTTTGCAGATAGGCTCTCACACCGAGTTCTAAGTCTTCTGTAAGCACATGGCAATCCCATCCACCAATTTCTCTGAGTAGTTGCCTTTCAACAAATACATTTGTGCCGCCGACAAAAGGTAACGTTCTAAAAAGCCACGGTAAGTACCAATCGTGCGCTATGGCCTGGTAAAGCGCAGCAATTCTGCAAAACGGAGCCATGCTGTAAAAATTCCTTACTTGAAATACCGGGCCTTGAAGAACCCTTGTCCTTTCAGGTTCAAGCAAACGTCTATAGCCCACATACAGAAGCACCTCGTTATGTGGCCTGCTTTCAGCGTCATAGAATCCGCAAATCTCTGAACGTGGGTTCAAAAAGCCAAGCCCCCAGTTAAGCGCCCTTCCTTTGGTAGAGGGTACACTGTTGCCTGTTCTCTTGCCACTCAATTTACCGTCAAAATCAAACGGGACTACAATGTGCTTGATGTCCGGATATTTCTTACCCTGCTGCTTCAACTCCTCTTGCACAAAAGTCACAATTTCTTGAGTTGTAGGATACATATCTTCCAACGCTGCCAACAGTTTTCTTTTGAGTTCGCCAGTCTTAACTGCACTCTTAAGAATAGTGGCTACCCTTCCGGCTATGAATTCTGTCATGCGCAAAATGATGTCTTGAGTAAGCTCATGGTTTGCCCTGGCTGTATGTTTGATAGCCTTCTTCAGGACCGGATAGGCAGTGTCATCAAACAGTTGGGTATAAGCCGCCAGAACGGGCATTGACACTGCCAGTGAGGCAGGATAGATTCGATCTATATCCAACTTAGAAAGCCATGGGCATGTTGTCTTTACAATATTCCGAAGCCTTTTGACACTGGTAGTTCCTTTGCAGTTAATAATTTCAATGGATATGTCTCTTACAATCACCTTTCTTTCTTTTGCAGGAAGAAGAGACAGCTCCGGAATACCTAAGGAATAGTCATCTTCAAATTTCTTTGACAGAAACTCGGCAAGTGCGTAATCGGCAAGAGAAGAAATGATGGCCTCCCTTGTCTTCGGTGCAACCTGTCCTGTAATCAAGTGTTTTCGTGAAGAGTTTTCAATTAGTTTTTGCGCCTGCCTTACAATGCTTTGCCGTTCATCATAAGTCTCGAAAATTTCTTTTTCATCTGTTACCACAAGAATTTCATATGATTTTTGAGGGTACTCAAGGGCAGCCAAATGCCTTAGAGTGTTTCCTATGACCATAGACTCGTCTCTGGCAGGAACAAGTATGCTAATAAAGGGGACCTTCTTTCCCAGTTTATGTGCTGCATTCTCAAGCGCTTTTTTACTCAAATTTGGCCTTTTGTTCCAATACTTCTTTTCGCTGTAATGCTTCCATACAAAGAACCTGGCAAAAAGCAAAAAGAATATGAGATACACGGAAAATGTTATTATGTATAAAGTCTGGGCAGCTGTCATTGTGTCTGTGGGCCTCCTCTTAGGCTAACTTAAGATCAAGTTTTTGTCGCCCAGACTAGTGTTACGCTATATCACTACACCTATTCGTAGAAACAAAGGAGCGGCGAAATTAGCCGCTCCTGGTTCGGTCATAACAGTAAAGAACGCGGTTACAGTATGCCGCCAACCATCTTAAGTGCTTCTTCCAAGCCAGGCGTTCCAATCTCCTGAAGCTCGTATCGTACTCGCAATGACGGCTTATCGATCTTCATTACGCGGCGAAGATCTATAGGTGTAGCCACTATCACCAAATCGCACGGAACCTTATTGGCGGTTTCTTCAAGTTCCTTGACTTGTTTGGGCGAATATCCCATTGCAGGCAAAAGCGCACCTATATGTTCATGTTTATCAAGTGTTTGCTTGATAGAACCTACCGCCCATGGCCTGGGATCAACGGTCTCCGAAGCTCCCCACTTGCGAGCAGCGATCATACCGGCCCCGTAAGGCATTTCACCGTGGGTAAGGGTCGGCCCGTCTTCAATGACCAAGACCTTCTTACCTGTGATCTTCTGAGGCTCTTCAAGTATGAGCGGAGAAGCTGCTTCAACGATTATGGCATTGGGGCAAACTTCTCTTACTGTATTTCTTAACTGGTCTACATACCTGGGATCTGCTGTGTCAATTTTGTTGATAAGTACAATGTCTGCCATTCTCAGGTTTGCTTCACCGGGATGATAAAGCATCTCATGCCCTGGCCGGTGTGGATCGACAAGCACGATGTGGCAGTCAGATTCGTAGAAAGGCACGTCGTTATTTCCGCCATCCCAGAGTATGATATCTGCTTCCTGTTCGGCCCTCTTCAAAATCTCACCGTAGTCAACCCCTGCAAAAACTACGATCCCTTCGTCGATATGAGGTTCATACTCTTCTCTTTCCTCTATTGTGCACTTGTGAGTATCCAGATCTTCATAAGTAGCGAACCGCTGCCATATCTGGTCCTCAAGGTTTCCGTAGGGCATTGGGTGACGGATTACTGCAGTCTTCTTACCCGATGCTGCAAGAATCTGGGCAATTTTCCTGGTAGTCTGGCTTTTTCCTACGCCTGTTCTTACCGCGCATACAGAGATAACCGGTTTACTGGATTTAAGTGCAGTGGACTTACAGCTAAGCAATTTGAAATTCGCACCTTTGGCCAAAACCGCAGACGCTTTGTGCATCAAGTCTACATGAGAAATGTCGCTATAGGAAAACACTACATCGTCTATATCATATTTTTCGATAAGCTCAGGAAGTTGTTCCTCTGCATAAATAGGAATTCCATTGGGATAAAGCTCTCCGGCCAATTTGGCGGGATAAGTTCGCCCTTCAATATCTGGAATCTGAGTGGCTGTGAAGCACACTACCTTAACATCGGGATTATCTCTATACACTGTATTGAAATTGTGAAAATCCCTTCCGGCGGCTCCCATAATAATAACTTTCCTTTGTGCCAATTGGTTTCCCTCCTGTTTTTCTCATTGCTAATTTGTGATTCTATGTCCACACTGCGCCCACAATATCTAAACCTCTGTGGCATTTTGGGCAAGTTCCCTCACAAAGATAAGCCCCTTCGAGTTCAAGAGTTCCCCTTTCCAAAAGAAGTTCTCCGCATTGGGGGCACAGAGTATCCGCATAGCCTTTTTTCCAGGCATTTCCGATATACACATAGTCAAGTTTCTCCCTGGCTATTTCGCGGAGCCTTTCAAGTGAAGCAAGGGACGTAGGCGGCCTGTAATGCCTGTATGCAGGAAAGTAGCGAGAAAGATGCAACGGAATACCCGGATCAATATCGCTTAGCCACCCTGCAAGCCCCTTGATATCTTCACCTTTGTCGTTTTCTCCGGGCACAACCAGGTAGGTTATCTCGACCCATGTGCCAGCATCAAAAGCTGTTGCTACTGTGTCCAACACAGGCTCTATTCTACCTCCGGCAATTCGTCGGTAAAAATCCCCATGCCAGGCTTTTACATCAACATTCATTGCATCAATTAGCGGCAATAGTTCACTCAATGCTTCTTTTCCTATGTAGCCGTTTGTTACCAGCACATTTGCAAAGCCTTGAGTTTTTGCTTCTTCAGCACACTCTTTTACAAACTCATACCAAACTGTAGGCTCGTTGTACGTGTAAGCCATACCAACTGTATTAGGGTACCGTTCCTTGTAAGAAACGCAAGTATCAACTGCTTGCTTTGGACTGAGCATTGTACAAAGAGGAGTCATCTGTGAGATCTGCCAATTCTGACAAAACCTGCATGTGAAATTACACCCGTAAGTGCCCAAAGAAAGCACAAGTGAGCCTGGGTGAAAGTGAAACAAAGGCTTTTTTTCCACCGGGTCTAACCCAATAGAAGTAACCTGCCCATAGTTAACGGAATACAAACGCCCGCCACGATTCTCCCTGACTTTGCAGGCTCCTCGCTTGCCCGGTAGAATAACACACATATTAGGGCAAAGGTTACACCTTACTTGCGCTTTGGTAAGCGGCTCCCAGCAGAGTGCCTCTTTCACACACAAACCTCCTCATTTTACTGTTTTAACGATAGCGCGATACAGTAAATCGGTAAATCTTAACCTGAGTGTCAAAGGGGCTAATGCCTGCCTTTCTCTTGGCAATGGAAAGCTGTTCCCTAACTGTATTGACACCTGGTAAATCGGGCAATAACAGCCCTTTCCTGTTTCCTTTTACGCAAATAACGCCATACTTCCTTGGATCAAGTTCTGAAAAGCCCTTTACTTCCACAGGATCAGACAGAATATCCACTGAATAATCCAACATCTCAAGTTCATCCAAAGTAACAGGTGAAAAACGAGGGTCCCTTGTTGCAGCGCTAACCGCATTTTGCATTATTTCTTGGGCAATGCTTCCGGTAGTAGGTTCCGTTGTTCCTATACAGCCTCTAAGGTCGCCTTCTTTATGGATAGATACAAACACTCCGGCTTTCTTGCAAAACTCACTGGGAACAGGGCCTTCAACGGCAGGCAACCTGCCTTCGCTCACGTAATGCTCAACTGTGGTTCGTGCCAGCGATGCCGGAAAACTCTCGTCTTGACGTATCCGGCTGATAGTTTTCTGCCTCTTTAACCTAATGGCCTGAATACGTGATTCACTCCGGCTCCATCTCACAGGCCTGAACAAAGCGACGCAGTAGCCTACTCCAAACGGCCCTTCGTAAGATAAAACCTGTGGTTCAACCTGGGCCCCGTCGAGAGCCCCAAGCATAATTGATATGGGCCTTAAACCACACTCTCCTGCATTTTCAATCAGATTCGATGGCATACACACAACCTCTTCAACGGAAAATGCTCTAAGTTTGTCAACGAGAAACTCATCAAACACCTTGCCTTGTTCGTTGTATCCTGCCGGAGCGCCTGGCTGTAGCCTATGGGAAAGGTCTCCTGAAGCAAGAACGCCTATTTTACGCCCAACACGTAAAGCCGCTTCGGCAATCTGCTTTCCAAAGAGATAAAGATCAAAGTAAGGTAAGAATCCTATATTTACTACTGCGATTTGCGCGTTAAACCCGTGTTTTTGCAGGTAATACATGGGAACAAGAACGCCGTGATCCAGCTTTGATTCAATTCCGTAACGACCAAATCTACGTTTGTCCAACGTTACAACCTTTACAGGAGACTTCCGGCTGCCATCTTCTATTGCCCTTATGAGTTCCAGGTCGTTTTTGAATCGAACACCTATGCCACCGGCGCCAAACTGCCTAAGATCCCCTTCAAGGGTTTCCGTAACCGGTATTGAAACCGCATCGGAAAATACAGGCCCATGAGGCGTAATTACCACCAACGTTTGGATCCCGGCGCTGGAAAATACCTTGCCTATTTGATCCATAGCGTTTATGGTCTCAATTGCATCACGTTCCTCACCGCGTCCTACTTCCGGAATAATTATGGGCGGATGGGGTGCAAGCCCCGCCAGAACTAAATTATCAGGCACTTTCTAAGACCTCCTTGGTTACAAAAGGAGATGTGCTAGCCTTTAACAAAGCACTGTACGACATTGTGAACTCAAGAATGCTGCCTACACCTATGGAACACTCAGCATCTTCTACATCGCAAATCAGGTGATCTGACGAAGCGCCCAGGATTTCGATGCCCCTTGCGCAGGGAGCAATCCCTGACGGATCGATATCCTGCTTACCTACTGAAACAATGGCCCGGCTTCTAACCCCTCTGTCCTCAAAAACCGGAACATCTCCGAAAGCGTCCTGCCCGATTTCGCCAATGGGCTTAGATGGTTTGCGCTGCACCTCAATTACCTCTGCCTTTAACATAAAAGTATCATTGAAGCAGCCAGGTATAGGTTGCCTTTCTACAGCTTCACGGCCAAGCAGAATTGCCTCGCCTATCCTGAGTTCTGTAATACCCAAAGTCATTTGCTTATCCAGGGCCAGCCTGAGATTTGCAGACGTTCCTCCTGATACCCGCTTGAGTTTTCGCCCTATACGCTGCTCAATTGCATTTTTCACCTCAATAAGAAGGGTCATCTTTTCAACTGTAGGAATTACTCCTCCGTAACAGGCCAAATTGGTGCCTATTCCTACTAAGTCAATCCCCTCTGTTTGATCCATTTCAAAAGCAACCTGAGGCGCTTGCTCAACCATGACACCTTCCCTAAGATCGCCAAGATCAACCATTAATACTACTTTGTGCATTTGGCCGGTTTTGCTTGCAGCCTCTCCCAAAAGTTTGACAGTATCTACTTCAGAATTAAGGCTGGTGTCTGCATACATCACAGTTTGCACGCACTGGGAAGGCCCGGGAGCCCTAAGCAAGACCGTCTCACCTTTGTAGCCCCACTCCCTTAGTTTTATAAGATTGTCAATTCGGGAATCCCCAATTGCATCTGCACCGCCGGATATCATAGCTTCTACTACAGCCAAGTTGGCACAAGTGCCTTTGGCCACGCCTACCAAGCGTATACCCTGTTTCAGAAGCATATTTGACAGTGTTTCAGTGTTATGCTCAATTTTTGCTTTGTTTATTGTAAGCAGCGGATAAGTCATGATTCTAACCCCAAACTCTGTAACAGTAATGCCCTGGCATGCCCGGGATACTTTTTTGACAGCACCCCGCACGAAGCCATAATGTACTGTCTGTCCAACAGAATGCCGGCCGCCTTTGGATAAAGTTCCCTGCCATAACCCTGGCCCACAAGTCTTGAAAGAACCTGCCTGCCGCCGGGTAACCGGGTAAAAGGGCCTCCGGTGCCAATAATGGTTTTGACACTTGACAGGTCTTTACCCGAAGCTACCGTCATCCTGCCTTGTGGCCCGTATAGATGTTTTATTGTCCCCACATGTCGCTTAAATGCTATGTCACAAGCTATGTCTCTTAGATAAGACACAAGTTTCACGTGGTGTTCATGTTCCGGTATAACCTGCAAATTCTCCAAGGCCGGCTCTGCATCAAACCCTAACTCGAAATTGATTCTGTCTTTAACCAGCATGGCAATGTTTCGGGCGTTAACATGAATTCCCAAATCGCCTTCAACAGTTCTTTTTGCCCAAGGCTCAGGAGCCTCGAGGATAGCCTGGATTTCAGGGCTTCCTTTCGCCACTGAATGAACGTCAACAGTGGCTCCTCCAACATCGAGAGCGCACAGGTCGCCGAGTACAGACCACAAAAGTTTGCACGACTCCATTACCGCTCCCGGCGTAGGCATTATGGGGCCATTTACCATACTCCTAATCTTATCCATTCCCGGAGCAGTTACTATGTGCTCTTCAAAAACTTCTTGAATTACTTTCCTGGCCGGCTCAACAACCAGTTCATCTACCTTAGGATAAACATTGTCTACAAAATAAGTATCGATTTGTGCACGCTCAAAGATTTCCCCTATCTGGTTTCGGGCTGCAACGTTACCTGCGTATATTACCGGACAGGCCAAATTACATCCGGCAATCATCTGTGCATTCCTTATGGCCGTATCCTTTTCACCATAATCCACTCCGCCTGCCAGCAAAATGATCTTAGGGTTTACCCGTTTCAACTGTTCAATATCAGCTGATGTCATCTCACCTGCAGTAACCATTTTGATCACTGCGCCTGCGCCTAAAGCAGCCTCTTTGGCAGCTCTTACCGTCATGTCATAAACTAACCCATGAACGCTCATGGAAAGCCCGCCGGCCGCACTTGAGGCTGCCATCATCAGATCCCAACCAAGGTCCCTTACCCCAAGATTTAAGGCAAGATTGTCTATGGCCGACGAAAGTGCCACTGTAACGTCGCCGGGATCTTCCATAGTACAGGATATACCCTGTCCTAACACACGAGCATTGCCTTCAAGCCCGATAGCGTTTACTACAGTTGTAGTGCTGCCTATTTCAGCTACAAGTACATCGATTTTCATTGATCCCTTGCCCTTTTTCCTTTCCCTTGGGCCCAAAGCGCTTTGCGTTTTTCGACCAGGAACGACGCCACATGAAGCCCTGTGGTCCCCCTGCCGAATCCTGCATCCAACCCTGCTTCAACGGCCAGATCGTTTGTAACCTGAGTGCCTCCGCCAACCAAAATGAATCTGTCTCTTACACCTTTTTCTATAGATAGTTGGGCTAGCCGCTCCATGTTTTTTCTGTGTATGTCTGCATGGCTTATGATTGTAGATATCAATATAGCATCGGCATCTTCTTCAATGGCGGCATTTATCATTTTCTCAATTGGCACTGAAGTTCCAAGGTATACAGCCTCAATGCCAAAACCTTCAATGCCTCCGTGCTTTATGTCTATAATCTCCCGCATACCCACTGAATGCTCATCTTCGCCTACGGTACCGCAAACAACTTTCATTGGATGAGTAGATATCTCTTGCCTAATTTCATCTTCTGACAACATTTTCGGCTTCTCAGGAATCTCAAGTGTGGTTTTATCAATGGAAAACGGTACTATGCCCTTAACCTCAACTAAAGTACCTTCTGAAGGGTGAATAACTCTCTTGTGAATCACTTCAGAGTCTTGCAAGCCCAGTTTTTCAGCAATTTCCAGTGACGCATATTCTGCTATTTCTTCTTTTTCGGGAATGAATATGGTCATGGTAATGCAACCGTCACCTGCCCACTCTACCTCAGGGCAAATTGAGTCTTCTGTAAACTTACGGCTCAATGTTTCAAGCCTCTTGTTCACATTATCCTCAGGATCTAATTCATCAATGTAGACGATTTTGCCTCTTTGGCACAAAGTGCATCCTTCTATTAAATCACAATGCTTTGAAAGCCCTTCAGGCAAACTATTGTACCCAAAATGACTGCATACAGGAGCCATGTAATCTTTGTCTCGCTTGACTATGCTCCCTGCTGCAATGCCGCCGTTTGGATCTCTGGCAATTCCATCGCCTTTTCTCTCAGGGTATTGTCCTGAGTCAACGAAAAAGCCACGGGCTACTGCATTGAAATAGCCTACTTCTTTGATTTCCTCCAGGAAAAGCACAGCCCTTTCTGCAATTTCTCTTACCTTCGTTGGAAGAGCTCCTTCTTTCTTAAGTTCAACCATTTGTGTCAGGCCATCCATTCCCAGAAGGGCCTGTTTAGCAGTTTCAACAGCCGCCACATTATTGTAATGCCACGGTACATTACGGCCTTCATCAGGAGTGATGGTGCTTTGCACGTCTACAGACGTAAGCCTCGATACCAAGAGATTAAGAACATGAGTTACAGTGGCTTCTCTTGTATCTGACTCTATGTACCTGGTATTCTGTTGCGCCCGAATCTTATAGTCAGAAAACAGCCATCTTAAGCACACTGCGTAAGGAAGATCATATGAAAGTGCAGGAGCAGGCGGCGCAGTAGGCGGCACTGATGAAAGAGCAATATTCTCTTTCTTCATACCAATCATTTCAGAGAAAACCGAATTTATGGCGTGCTGTACCAAAAGTTCGGGCATGACCTTCCACGCCTCTCTGGCAGTTGCATTGGCATTATGAGCTCCGTCTATTTGCAACATGCCGCGTGAAGCCATTATTCTCTTGGCAACAGCAGCATCCACAAAAGATCTCTGCATATTTACATTTCTGTAAAGCACATTATACTGGGGATCCTGGTGAGCGCCGTTAACTCCCTCTTCTGCAAACATCACGGCTATTTCAGGGCCTGCTACCCCCGATACGTAAGAGTGAAAGTTTATGGGCCTTCCAACTTCATCCTCGATCAAGTCCAGGGCCTTTCTGGTAGCACGCACTTGCTTTCTGGTAATCGGAACCCCGCCGATTCCTTCAGGGGTTCCTTCAAGAAGGCCATCCATATGGCTTTGGCCGGCAGTTCTGATAACCATCATATGATCAGCGCCGTGCCAAGCGGCCATCCGCATTCGCCTCAAGTCATCTTCGAACCGCCCTGAAGCAATTTCCGTAGTGATCACACAATCAGGTTGTGGATCTATATCGGCAAAATATCTCGCTGCCGGCAAAGGGACTGACTTTTTAAGCGGCTCAGACGTTTCCAAATACTTAAAGGGGCCCTCTTGGCCAGGCCCTTTGGTACGCCATGTCCACCCAAAGCGCCTGGGGCGATAGCCTTCAAGGCCTTGAAGAATTTGATTTATATCCATTTTTTGATCAGCGCTTAATGTATAGGTTCCTGTATTTGGTGTTTGCTGTTGTTTCATGGACTCGTCTCACCTCCAAGACTCCCTGCAAGTTCATCCCATCCTATTCCTTTGGCAAGTTGCTTACCTGCCGAAAGGTAGCCTGCATTTGTAGCCTTAGCGTATTTGAGCACCAGGTTGCCTGCGCCTTTGCCAAGCAAGCCTCGCTTTTCTGCCAATGAAACAATAGCCTTGGCTTCCAAGCTTGAAAACCCCATACGCAAAAGAACCGATCGTTCAATCGAAGGTGAAGTATGGGTGTATGCAAGATCATAAAGAGGTTTGACTATTTCATGGGCAAGATCCCAGAATTCCTCTTTGAGCTCTTGGTCGGTCAAACCTGCCAAATACTTTCGCCTTTGCTCAAAATCACATGCCCTTTGCACTAAACCTCCACCCCCATGTCTTTGAGGACCGAAACGACAAACGCCGGATTTGCCTTTGCATCTTCAGCCAGGAACTCCAGTTCTTCCTCTGTAACTTTCGTGACTCTGTTTCTGTTTACGGCATTGCGAATGTAAGATCTGCGCATCCTGTCAAGATCCATTTCAGTGATACCAACTTGTGAAAAATGCTCAGGAATTACTATGGCCTTTCCCGGAACGTTTTGCTCCGGATCTCCGCGCCAAACGGTAATTCCGTTCTTGCGGGCAAAGTCCAGCTGAGCATTGGGATGTTTTCCGGCTCCTGTATATTCAGTTTCCTGAACTACTACAATTTCATCTTCAGGAAGTTCTCTGGCAAGAGGAATAGCCGCAGCAAGTGACGTATTTCCTGCAGGCCCTCTTTCCATGCCTTCAATCTGTGCCAGGGCCTCGGTTACGTAAAACACTTCACCCTGGGTAACGGTAACATACCTGTCCAAATACCTAAGCGGCCTTGCAGCATTCTTGGGAACGTCAGTCCTGTCAGGCCAGGTAGCGAAAGGTACTCCAAACCCTGTATGTCCCGTGGTAAATGACTTTTTATTGAAATCATTGTCAGAGGCCATATGAAGGCCTGAAAGATCTACGCTGGCTCCTATTATCTTTGAATCTTTTGCTCCCGCCTTGAGCGCACCTCTGGCTGTGCCTGTTACGTTACCGCCTCCTGCATGGGTTACCACAACATAGGCAGGATCTTTTCCGTATCTCTCTCTCACCTGCTCCACTAATTCGTACCCAAGAGTCTCTACCCCTGAGATGCCAAAGGGGCTATATAAAGATGCGTTGAAATACCCTGTCTCCTCCAGCAAGATAAGAGCCGAATAAAAAAGTTCAGGGCCGACTGTTAACTGTACAACTTCAGCGCCTAAGGCTTCACATTTTCTTGATTTTTCTATTATTTCAGGTTGCCCAACATGATGCGAATCGAATACTTCTTGCACAATAATGCAACCCAAGTTCATCATAGCTGCTTGCGACGCAACCGCAGCCCCATAGTTTCCGCTGGTAGCTGCAAGCACTCCGGGATAACCGAGTTGCTTTGCATGGTATACCGATACACTTGCCCTTCTGTCCTTGAAACTTCCGGAAGGATTACTCGCTTCATCCTTAACCAAAATTCGGGCTCCGTAACCTTTCCGTGAAGTTTTCCTTACGAGCCGGGTTATGTTTTTAAGTTCAAGAAGAGGTGTACTCCCAACGCCTGTTTGCTTTTGAATCTGAGTTACTTTTTCCAGAGAATACCCGGCTTTTTGCATCATGCCTTCATAATCAAAAGCAATTTTGGACTGAATGAACTCTTCGTATTCAATACCCAAAGCTTTTTTCATGATTTCACCGCGACGAGCCATTACCGCTTTGTAAGATAAGTCACGAGACATGTCAATTCCCCTCCTTCAACATGGCTCTTAATTCTTGGCCAATGTTTGAAAGTTCAGGGATACATGGCCCGAATGTATGAGTATATCCGGGGTTGACTCTGGTGAGAGTACCCTTAACTACACGGTTAGCGGGAGTGTGTATTTCAACCTCCTGCCCAATCTTTCCAGGCGTAAGGGCCCAACCTTTTATCCAGCACTCCAAAGGAACCTTTTTAGTGTCATCAGGAACGTCAGGAGAACGTTCGCCGGATTCCAATACAATATAGTGAATCTCAACCCACTCGCCCTTTTTACATGCTTCTGCCAAAATTACCACCTCAATATCGGTACTTGAAGTTAACCAGGTATATCATATTGAACCTTACTGCCAACTATTGCTTAGAGGTGACACCTGTAATTCCACGCGGGACAGGTAAATCAGCCATAGTCAAAAGGCCGGGGGACCCCTTAAGCACAAGAGGGATCATATTAACTGCAATAGCCATAGTTCCGGTTCCTCCCGGTATTTCAGGTTCTATAGCTACATTAATAGGTGGGTCTCCCTCGATCTTAATATAATCACCTGTCTTGACTCCTTCCGCTTCAGGGCATACTTGCTGAGGATGCTCAAGCAGTATCACTTCTTTGCCTTTACAATACGCCCTCGCCGTGTGGCGACAACCTGCCACATTTCCAGGAGCAACCTTGACATGATCGGTAACCCGCTCAACATTTGTGAAGATAGGCAGCCTATCTTCAATTATTTCATCAATTTCCCAACCCAGCGCCTTACCTATCAACATTATCGATTGTTTAAATCCAACATGGCCTACAATATCTCCAGAGGCCAATCCTTTTTGAAACCCCGCGGGAGTTATGCCCACACCTTGGGTTTGCATAACGGTAGGGCCAAACGGGGCCAAATCGTTTACTCTCTTTCCGTGGATACGTCTTATTTCCCTGCATATGCCTGTAAGTGAAACAATCAGCGTATCTAAAACGAAACCGGGGTTAATGCCTGTTCCTAAAACAGTCTTCCCCTGTTTACGGGCTATGGAGTCTATCCGGTTAGCCAATTCCTCTGATGCCACCCATGGATAAGCCATTTCCTCTGCAATCGTTATTACATCAGTGTTTTCTTCAAGAGCATATTTTATTTGGGGAAATACGTCTTTAACGAAAGACGCTGTGACCACCAGAGCAATATCCGGTTCATGGCTGAAACCTTCTCTCAAATCGTCAGTCACCTTGACACCAATCGAGCTTGAGCCCAGAAGTTCGCCAACATCTTTTCCTACCTTGTCCGGATGATTATCGATAGCTGCCACAATTTGCATGTCTTTCTTTTCAAGCAGCATAGATGCCATACCGCTTCCCATAGCCCCAAGCCCCCACAAAAGGACCTTTGTGTTTGCCATTCCCTGACCTCCTTTTGTATCTTAAGGACCAATTAATAGCAAAACCTTTGCTATCCATGTATGTGGCTTCGAGTCACCGGCAGAGTCAGTAGCCCCACTACCCTTATTCATTCTTGCATAAAGCGAAAACTCCTTCTTTTCAGCCGACAAACATTTGCCAAAATCAATAGAAAAGTCTCAACAAAACAGCATTTAACAGAAAATTTGCACAAGCGAGGCCGGGCCACTTGCTTCTATGGCTTGCAATAATCAGGTATGTCTTTGCGGTAAGCGGGGCTAACAGCAAACACTAGTTGTCCTGTGTAACGAATTTGATAACTGCCTTATGTATACATGAAGCAAGTTGCTGCTGATATTTGGCTGAACCTAAGAGCTGCTCTTCCTGAGAGTTAGACAAAAACCCCAATTCTACAGTTACAGCCGGAATTTCGGCATGATTGAGAATGAAGTGATCTAATCTTGAAGAAATTTCCCTGTCGGTTTCCGTGGATTTTACCAGTTCATCCTGAATGAGTTGAGCAAGTATTTTGGATTGAGGATTCTGTGAATCATTGTAAAAAGTTTGAGCCCCTCTTTCGTAAGGATCAGTAAAAGCATTACAATGGATAGAAATAGCAATAGTTGATTTTGACTGTTTCATAAGCCTTATTCTTGCCACAACATCGCTTACGTCAGCAGTCTCGAGATCGTAATCTCCTGTACGGGTATATACAACCCGAGCCCCGCTTCGTTCAAGACGCACCCCTAAGAACAAGGCTACTTTGAGAACAATGTCTTTTTCTGTATATGTAATTCCACAAGCTCCCGGGTCAATCCCTCCGTGGCCTGGATCTATGAATACCACATGGCCTGACAGCGGGCCGACAGCGGTAACCGGGATCACACCTCTGGAGATTACCAGGCTAAACAGTAATGAAACTGCTAATACTCCCAGTAAACTCCTTAGAGTCATCACAAAAAGGGGCCGGCCTCTTCGCCTGCCCCTTCTCCGCCTTCTTCTTCGCCGTGGTATGCCCATCCCCACAGTTCCTCTCAAAACAAAATATTGTATAAATGTATATACGCTTTCTAATCAAAAATATACCACAAATACAGGCTTGGATATTAACGTTTTGAGAATTGCGAAGCCTTTCTCGCTTTCTTCAAACCATATTTCTTGCGTTCTTTCATTCGGGGATCACGTGTTAGATATCCTGCTTTCTTTAGCACACCCCTGTAATTGCCGTCCACCTTCAAAAGTGCCCTTGCTACGCCATGCCTGGTTGCTCCGGCCTGGCCGCTAAGCCCCCCGCCCCTTGCAGTAACGTATATATCAAATTTTCCTTCAGTACCGGTTACACGCAAAGGAGAAGATACATGGGACTCCAAAACTTTGTTAGCAAAATAATCGGCAAGTTCTTCGCCGTTTATAGTAATTTTCCCTGTACCCGGCAAGAGTCTTACTCTGGCCACTGCATGTTTCCTTCGCCCAGTTGCAAATATTTGCTCCACCTTAGTTCCCTCCTTGCCAAACGTCAGGTTTCTGCGCCTCATGGGGATGGTTGGCACCGGCATATACAAAAAGCCGCTTGCCAATCTGCCTCCCCAATTTATTCTTAGGAAGCATACCCTTAACTGCTACTTCAATAACCCGCTCAGGGTGCTTTTTCATCATGACCCTATAAGGAATGTATCTGTCACCGCCGGGATACCCGGAATGGGTGAAAAATATTTTTTGATCGAGCTTTTTGCCGGTAAGAACTACCTCTTTTGCGTTTATTAATATTACGCTGTCTCCCATATCTACAGAAGGGGTAAACGTAGGTTTGTGTTTTCCACGCAATAATGTGGCGGCCAAAGACGCTATCCTGCCCAAAGGTTTGCCCTTTGCATCAATGATCCACCACTTTCTTTGTACCTCCCCTGGTTTGGCCATATAAGTTACGCCCACTGTCACAACCTCCTTATGCCGCCGTATAAGCAACATTCATTCTAACTTCACTGGTTTTTCCGGTCAAGAGAAACACACTTTTTCCAAGCACAGTGCTTTGCCCGGAGCACATTTTCCAATTTTAAACCTGGTTTTCGATTCAGCCGCTTCAAGGGCGGCGCGTACCGTCCCCGGCGGAAGATAACCCCGGCCTATGTCCAACAAAGTTCCAACCATAAGCCTTATCATCCTATATAGAAAACCATCTGCTGTAATCCAAAACTCCCACAGGACATCTTGTTGGCCTTCCAGATCTTTTCTTACCAATCTTGCACGCTTTACACTCCTAACAGTGGTCTTGGCTGAAGACCCCAACGCTCGGAAATTGGCAAAATCTCTTGTGCCTTCAAACTCCAGCGCTTCCCGGACCATCAAGTCGTAATCCAGGTTGCCCGGATACCACAAGACATACCTATGGGCTAAAATCGACAAGCGCTTACTGCGCCATATTCGGTAGCAGTAAGTCTTGCTGGTTGCATCTTTGACCGGATCAAAATCAAATGCAACTTGCTTTGCATAATTAACTATTATGTCTTCAGGTAAAAGCCCAATGAGGCCTTTTGGAATTCGGTGGGGAGGAATCGGCGAAACTGTATCAAAAGCGATTACCTGACCCCTGGCATGAACTCCTGCATCGGTTCTGCCTGCAGCCCTTACTGTAACAGAATGCTTCAAGAGCTTTTGAAGGGCATCCTCTAAGGCCTCTTGGACCGTTAATATATTCTTCTGCCTTTGAAACCCTGCATACTTGGTACCGTCATATTGAATCTCCATTTTGACCCGGGCCATCTTATTACGCCAAACCACGAGGCATCACAGGCCCAAACCGCACCCGGGTATAGATAACCAAGGCCGACATAACAACAGTCAGGCCGAAGGCGAGATAATCCTTCGGCGTTAAACGCAGTTCCCTCATTCTGGTTCGGCCTTCTCCGCCTCTGTAGCATCTGGCTTCCATGGCCATAGCCAGGTCATCTGCCCGTCTGAAGGCGCTTACAAACAAAGGAACCAAAAGAGGAACCAGGCTCTTGGCTCTTTGAATCATGTTGCCTGATTCAAAATCAGCCCCTCTGGCCATCTGAGCCTTCATTATCCTATCAGCTTCTTCAAGCAAAGTAGGAATAAACCTTAATGCAATCGTCATCATCATAGCAATCTCATGGGCAGGAACACCTAGCCGGGAAAAAGGTTTGAGTATGTCTTCAAGCCCATCGGTTAGCTCGATGGGCGAAGTAGTGAGAGTCAAAAGAGACGTAAACAAAATCAAAATTATCAGCCGTACCCCTATAAAAAGGCCCTGCACTAAACCTGTCCAGGTGGCCTTAAGCGGGCCTATTTGAAACATTGCCGGCCCGGGAGTTAGGAAAAGATGCAAAACCATAGTAAAACTCATAATAAAGATAATGGGCCTAAGCCCTCGGAGAAGCACCCTCCACGGAATCTTGGAAAGCATTACTGCAGTAAAAGCAAAGATACCTGCAACAATAAATGCATAGAAGTTATTCCCAACAAATAGCACGATCATAAATATTAGTGATATCAAGATCTTTGCCCTGGGATCTAAAGAGTGAACAACAGAACCAACAGGATAGTACTGCCCTATTATCACTTCGCTTGAAATCATATGGCTCCTGCCACCCCTCTCCCCTTTAACTCTCTTACTATCTCACTGTAAGCTTCTTCAACAGTAAGGACATCGTTCCTAACCTTCCAACCTTTCTCACGTAACCTCTCCATAAGAATGATTACATCAGGAGGCTTAAGATCTATTGATTCCAAGAATCTCCCCTGTGGAAAAACCTCCCTGGGTGTTCCGTCTTTAACCAGCCTTCCTTTGTTAAGAACCATGATTCTTTCACACAAACGAGCTACGTCATCCATGTTATGAGATACCAAAATCACAGTCATTCCGGTTTCATGAAGTTGCTTGATGTTATCCAGAACTTCTTTTCGGCCTTTAGGATCCAGCCCTGCTGTAGGCTCGTCCAAAATAAGCACCTTTGGCTTAATTGCCAGAATACCGGCTATTGCCACTCTCCTGACCTGTCCACCTGAGAGTTCAAACGGAGATCGCGGTAACAGTTCCCGATCCAATCCAACAAGTTTACAAGCTTCTTTTACATGAATATCAATCTCATGCTGAGAGTACCCAAGATTCTTTGGCCCAAAAGCAATATCTTCATAAACCGTCTCTTCAAATACTTGCTGTTCAGGGTACTGAAACACCAAGCCTATTTTCTGCCGTACCTGTTTTAGGTTGACTCGGTCTGACCAAATGTCTACATCGTCAACCAACACAGTACCTGACGAAGGCTTTAACAACCCGTTGAGATGCTGGATTAATGTTGATTTTCCCGAACCGGTAGCACCTATCAACCCAACAAACTCACCGTCTTCGATTCGAAAGCTAATCTCAGACAGAGCGGTTACTTCTGACAAAGTACCTTTCATATAGGTATGTGTTAAGTTCTTGACTTCAATTGGCATAATTCATTCACCAGTTCATCTACTGTTAATGCGTCAGGATCTATGTCAATACCCGCGGAACACAACATATGGCTCAGTTTGCCAACAGGCGGTATATCGAGCCCTATTTCATAAATCCTCTCCAGATTTCCGAAAACCCCTTTCGGAGTCCCCTTCATTACAATTTTCCCTTGGTTCATTACGATAACCCTGTCTGCATACAGAGCCTCATCCATATAATGGGTTATGTGAATAATAGTAATCCCCATTTCTTCGTTCAACCGTTTTACAGTTTTCATTACTTCTTCACGGCCGGCCGGGTCCAGCATTGCAGTGGGCTCGTCAAGAATTATGCATTTTGGCTTCATTGCCAGTATGCCTGCTATAGCCACCCTTTGTTTTTGGCCTCCGGATAAAAGGTGTGGAGCATGACGCTTGAATTTTCCCATACCTACAGCATCAAGAGCTTCTCCAACAGTCTTCCTGATCTCTTGGGGTTTTACTCCCAAGTTCTCCGGCCCAAATGCCACATCTTCCTCGACTACCGTGGCTACCAACTGGTTATCAGGGTTCTGAAAAACCATTCCTGCACCTCGCCTGATTTCCCAGGTGAGTTCAGAATCTTTGGTGTTCATTCCAAAGACCCAAACATCACCTTCACTCGGGAGCAATAAGGCATTTAAGTGCTTAGCCAGGGTGGATTTTCCAGACCCGTTAGGGCCTATAATCACAACAAACTCACCTTGCGATATTGAGAATTCCACCCCGGCCAATGCCAAAACGTTATGAGTTTCATCCACCTCATATCGATGAAACAAGCCTCTTGCTTCGACGCGTCGGGCTTTTTCAGCCATGTACACTCAATCCTCTTTTACTTTTCTGGATCAACAAGCTGTATTACGGCCATGAGAGCGCCATCGCCGCGTCTTTGACGGGTTTGTATCACCCTTGTGTACCCACCTGAACGATGAGCATATCTGGGCCCGATGGTCTCGAAAAGCTTTGTTACCACGTCTTCGTTATTGATAAAAGCAAGAGCCCTTCTCCGGGCAGCCAGGTTATCTTGTTTTGCAAGAGTAATCATTTTCTCGCAAATGGACTGGGCCTCTTTAGCCTTGACGAGAGTAGTTTCTACTCTTTCATGCTCTAAAAGTGACGTCACAAGGCCGCGAAGAAGCGCCTTGCGTTGTGCTGTAGGTCGGTCAAATCGCGAGTAGCCCACTTCGTTTCCCCCTCATTCCTCTTCCAGGCGAAAAGCCAGCCCAAACTCAGCCAGCTTGGACTTGACCTCTGCAAGCGACTTCTTACCCATATTTCTAACCTTAGAAATCTCCTGCTCGGTCTTCTGAACAAGTTCGCCCAAAGTATTGATTCCTGCGCGTTTTAGGCAGTTAAATGCCCTAACTGAGAGTTCAAGTTCTTCAACTGGCATTTCAAGCAATTTGTCCAGTTCTGACTTTTCCTCAGGTTCTTCTTCCTTTGCATCCTCTTTGACTCTCTCTGTAAGGTTCTTAAAGAGCTCGAGATGGTCAATTAGTATCCCAGCAGACATTTCAATGGATTTCTCAGGTTTAATGCTTCCGTCTGTCCATATCTCCAAGATTAGCTTGTCATAGTCAGTTCTTTGCCCTACACGGGTATCTTCTATTTGGAAGTTAACCTTGGTAATAGGAGTGAACCTTGAATCCACTGCTATTGTTCCCAAAGGCTGATCTGGCAACTTGTTGTCTTCTGCTGTGACATATCCCCGCCCATCCTCAATAATTAACTCCATAGACAAAGCGCCGTCATCGTCAAGTTCTGCAATATGAACATCAGGATTTACAATTTCGACATCAGGGTCCACTAATATGTCACGGCCTGTAACCGTTCCCGGCCCCTCTTTGTCTATTCGAGCCACTTTTAGTCCCGGGTTATGCATCTTAAGAACCAGTTCCTTAAGGTTCAACAGTAACTCAGTAACGTCTTCCCGGACGCCAGGCATAGCCGTAAACTCGTGAAGCACTCCGTCTATCCTGACTCTGGTTACCGCTGCGCCCGGCAGAGATGACAACAGTACACGCCTTAAGGAATTTCCTAAGGTAACGCCGTACCCCTCTTCTAAAGGCTCTACCACAAAACGGCCATATCTCTTATCCAGAGATATCTCTTCACATTGAATTTTTGGCTCGATCAAATCGAACACTATATGAGCCCCCCTTGTTTAACACACTTTTCCCGGGGTAAATTACTTCGAATAAAGCTCAACAATTAACCGCTCATCAACTGGAGCGTCAACTTCCTCCCGCTCTGGCAGCCTAAGAACTGTACATTTCCAGTTCTTAGCATCCAACGAAATCCAGGCCGGAGCTGTATGTCCCTCCAGATATTCTGCCATGGCTTTGAACCTATCCATTTTCAAAGACCGTGGCCTAATGGCAATTTCGTCCCCGGGGCTTACCAGAAATGAGGCAATGTCAACCTTACGGCCATTTACAGCCACATGTCCATGATTTACAATCTGCCTTGCTTCCCTTCTGGAACCGGCAAACCCAGCCCGGTAAACTACGTTGTCCAGCCTTCGTTCAAGCAACTGCATTAAAGTCTCACCGGTAACGCCTCTTGCTTTAATGGCCGTCCTGAAATACCCTCGGAACTGTTTTTCTCCAACACCGTAAAACCTCTTAGCTTTTTGCTTTTCTCGAAGCTGCAATCCGTACTCGCTAGGTCTTCTCATTCTGGTGTGCATTCCAGGAGGTGAGGACCGCTTCTCAAAAGTACATTTCGTATAACATTTCTCACCTTTAAGATATAGCTTCTGGCCTTCACGCCTGCACAACCTGCAGACAGGCCCTGTGTATCTGCTCATTGTTTGCCTCCCTCACACTCTTCGTCGCTTTGGTGGGCGGCATCCGTTATGTGGTACAGGAGTAACATCCTTGATGAGGGTAACTTCAAGGCCGGCAGCCTGTAACGCACGTATGGCCGCCTCTCTCCCGGCACCCGGCCCCTTGACACGAACCTCTACTTCTCTCATGCCAACATCAATAGCCTGCTTAGCTGCAACTTCCGCTGCTGTTTGCGCAGCAAAAGGAGTGCTCTTTCTGGACCCTTTGAAGCCCTGTTCTCCTGCTGATGACCAAGATACCGCTCCGCCCTGGGTATCGGTTATGCTAACCATTGTGTTATTGAAAGTCGATCTTATATGAGCAATGCCCTTTTCAACAACACGCCGTTCTCTCCTTCTTCTAACCCTTTGCTTCCTTCTAGCCAAAGCTTATCTACCCTCCCCGACGTCATCTCTTCCGTCTGATTCCAACTGTCTTCTTGGGGCCTTTTCTTGTACGAGCATTGGTCTGAGTCCTCTGCCCTCTCACAGGCAGGCCCCGTCTATGACGCAGTCCTCTGTATGTCCCAAGATCAATTAGTCTTTTTATATTAAGCTGCTCTTCAGTTCTGAGATCACCTTCGACTTTGTAGTTCTTATCAATAAAGTCTCTAATACGGGCAATTTCTTCTTCTGTAAGATCTCTTACACGCGTATCAGGGCTAACTCCGGTAGCATCAAGTATCTGTTTTGCCCGGGTTCGCCCGATACCGTAAATATACGGAAGGGCAGCTTCTAATTTCTTATCTCTAGGTAAATCAACACCTGCTATACGAGCCATAAGATTTCACCCCCGTTCAACCCTGTCTCTGTTTGTGCTTCGGATTCGGGCAAACCACTACAACTTTGCCGTGTCTTCTGATAATCCGGCACTTTTCGCATATTTTCTTCACTGAAGGCCTCACCTTCACATGAATAACCCCCTTCAAAAGGAAGAGATCCCTTGTCCTTATCTCAGACGCCGGACAATTCTGCCGCGGGTTAGGTCGTAAGGGCTTAACTCAACAAGTACTCTGTCTCCGGCAAGAATCTTAATAAAATTGATTCTCATCTTCCCGGAAATGTGCGCCAGTACCTGATGTCCACCTTCAACCTCTACCCGAAACATGGCATTGGGAAGTGGCTCTGTTACTCTGCCCTCGACCTCAATGCTGTCTTGCTTCGGCATGCTATTCCTCCTCATTTATAACAAAAGTGTATCCTAAAATTGCCAATTTATACCATGGTTAGACGGACAGGGCCTTTTTCGGTAATAGCCACTGTATGCTCAAAGTGAGCGGACCATAACCCATCTCCGGTTTCAACACGCATGTCAGGATAGGTAATTACTTCTGATCCTCCAACATTGACCATAGGTTCGATGGCTATTGCCATACCTTTGCGTAACACCGGCCCTCTGCCCGGCTTGCCGAAATTTGGCACTGTTGGGCCTTCATGCATAGATCTTCCAACCCCATGCCCTGCGTAATCTTTAACTACACTGAACCCTTGTTGTTTCACAAATTTTTCAATTACATGACCTATGTCACCAACGTGGGCCCCTGCTACTGCTTGGTCAATTCCCTTATTCAGCGCCTCTTTGGTAACGTCAATGAGCCTTTGGGCCTCTGGAGAAACTTCCCCAACCGGGAATGTCGCCGCGGTATCTCCTACGAAACCCTGGAAAGTAGCGCCTACGTCAATCGAGATAATGTCGCCTTCTTCCAAAACCGTATCTCCGGGAACTCCATGTACAACTATCTCATTCTTAGAAGTACAGATAGTTGCCGGAAAGCCGTAAAGGCCCTTGAATGTAGGAAACGCTCCTTTGCTTCTTATAAAAGACTCAGCAGCCCGATCCAAATCCCTTGTTCTAACCCCGGGCTTTATCATTTCGCCCAAGTGCATCAAACACTGGGCTGCAATTCGCCCTGCTTTGGCCATAATAGCCAGTTCGTCCTCGGTTTTTAGAATAATCATTGATCTATCTCTTCCCTGTCCAACCCTCTGTTTTTGAGCGCTGTAACTATTCTTTGAAAGATAGAATCTACATCTCCGCAACCATTTATTGATACCATAATTCCATCCCGATTGTAATACTCGCGCAAAGGTTCGGTAACCTCATGATAAACTCTAAACCGCTCTCTCATCGTATCTTCTTTATCGTCTTCGCGTATGATAAGCGCCCCTCGGCAAACATCGCACTTGCCTTCTGTTTTAGGAGGCTGAAGTTTAATATTATACGGCTTCCCGCACCCTGAGCAAACCCTTCTTGTTCTGGATCTTTCCATAAGTTCTTCTTCTGGAACCTTAAGGTCAATTACCAGGTTAAGTTTTTCATTTCTGGTTTCAAGAAGTTCTTCCAGAGCTTTAGCCTGGGCTATGTTCCTGGGAAAACCGTCTAAAACAAAGCCATTGCCGGCTTCGGGTAAATCAAGCCTCTTCTCAATAATTTGGACAGTTATATCATCAGGTACCAGGCGTCCTTCGGCCATTATTCCTTGCACAAGACGTCCCAGGCTTGTGTCCGCTTTGACTTCTTGCCTAAAGATATCACCAGGTGCTATATGCATCAGCCCAAACTCTTGAGCCACTAATTTTGCCTGTGTGCCTTTACCCGCACCCGGCGGCCCCAAGAACAAAAGTTTCACTGAAATCTCCTCACTTTAAAAAACCCTCATAGTTCCGCATTACAAGTTGAGCCTCAATCTGCTTCATAGTATCAAGTGCCACACCCACGACAATAAGCATAGCAGTACCGCCCAGCGCCTGGAATCCCGGTAAACCGGTTATCTGGATAACAAAGTTTGGCAGTATCGCTATTATCGCAAGGAAGATTGCCCCGACAAAGGTTATCTTGTTTACGACTCTGGCCAACACATCTGCCGTGGGTTTGCCTGGGCGAATGCCCGGTATGAATCCTCCGTATTTCCTCATGTTATCCGCTACATCCAATGGGTTAAACACCATAGATGTATAGAAGAAAGTAAACCCGAAAATAAGCAAAGCATACAAGACTATATACCACGGTTGCCTGTAATCAAAGAAACTTTCCAATGAGCGTGCCCATGGCGCCTGTACGAACGATGCAATGGTCGCCGGAAAAGCCAGAAGCGAAGACGCAAAAATTACAGGAATTACGCCTGCCTGGTTGATCCTGATTGGAATATGGGTTGAATAACCGCCCATCATTCGCCGCCCAACAACCCTCTTTGAATACTGTACCGGAACCCGTCTTTCGCCTTCAGTAATCCATATGACCAACACCAGTGTAACCAATGTTATAGCCAAGAGCGCCACTACATTGTACCAACTGGTCTGCCCCAATTTCAGCAAAACATACAAACTGGCTAGCTCACGGGGCATTCCTGATACTATACCGCCAAATATGAACAGAGAAATCCCATTTCCAATACCTTTTTCGGTAATAAGTTCTCCAAGCCACATCAAGAAAGCAGTCCCAGCCGTAAGGCTCAGTATTGCTTCAATAAGGATCCAAGGTGAAGAAGAGACAAGCGCTCCCTGTGACCGTATACCCAGTGTCATACCGGTAGCCTGCAGGGCTGCAATGATTATCGTCCCATACCTGGTATAGTCCTGAAGCCTTTCTCTTCCTTCCGGTTCTTTGGACATCTCTTCCCACTTGGGTATAACCATTGTAAGAAGCTGCATAATGATGGAACTGTTAATATACGGGTAAATGCTCATTGCAAATACCGAGTAGTTCCGTAACGCCCCACCTGAGAAAAGGTCCATAAACGCAAACAGCGTTCCTTCCTTGAACAGTTCGGCAATTACTTCAGGAATAATTCCGGGTACAGGTACTGCAACCCCTGCCCTGAACACTATCAGCATACCAATTGTGTACAGTATTCTGTTTCGAAGATCAGGGATGCGCCATGCAGTCCTGAGCGTCGATAACATCTATATCACCTCGGCTTTGCCGCCGGCAGCCTCAATTTTCTGCTTTGCGGAATTAGAAAATGCATGTGCCCTAACGGTAATAGCCTTTTTAATCTCGCCCTCACCCAAGATTTTAATATGCCGAGAAGTTCTTCTTACAAGGCCAGCGGCTTTTAGTTCCTCAGGACCCACCTGGCTACCTGATTCAAATACATCTATTTCGCCGATATTTACGATATCGTAAGTAGTTCCGAATATGTTTTTGAATCCTCTTTTCGGAATACGCCTTATGAATCTTGTCTGTCCACCTTCAAAGCCAGGAGGTATATTGCCTCCAGACCTTGATTTCTGGCCTTTTTGCCCTCGCCCAGCAGTTTTCCCAAACCCTGAACCCAGTCCTTGACCCTTGCGCCGGGGTTTCTTAACCGAACCTGGGGCAGGTGACAAAGCTTCATGCAAGTCCATTAGACATGACCTCCGATTCTTCGTCTTCTTCCTTCCTCCCTACCAGTCCACGGATCTCTGCTATCTCACGAGCACTGCGAAGGCTTTTTAGTGCTTCGATAGTCGCATAAACCACGTTATATGGGTTCGAAGAGCCCAAAGACTTGGCCAGAACATCTTCTATTCCTCCAAGTTCCATAATTGGGCGTACACCACGGCCAGCAATAATACCTGTACCCGGCGATGCTGGGCGTAAAAGAACCCTACCGGCACCGTAACGGCCGATAACCTCGTGTGGAATGGTAGTCCCGTTCATAGGCACTTCAATAACGTTCTTCTTGGCATCGTCAATGCCTTTCCTAATCGCATCGGTAAGATCTTGTGCCTTTCCCAATCCGGCTCCTACCTTGCCTTTTCCATTTCCTACTACCACAAGGGCCCTGAAAGTTCGCCTACGCCCACCTTTTACAGTCTTCGATACTGGGCCGAAGGTAACCACATGGTCCTTGAATTCTTCCTGAGGCTGGCCTCTGCGGCCACCCCTCCTGGAACCCTTTCTTGACAACAAATAATCACCCCGCATATTAAAAATCCAGCCCAGCTTCTCTGGCACCTTCCGCCAGAGCTTTCACCCTTCCATGATACCGATAGCCGCCTCTGTCAAACACAACCTGTGTAATGTTTTTTTCCACAGCTCTTTTGCCTATCAGGTTTCCGACCAATCTGGCTCCATCAATATTGCCACCTGATTTACCAGATGTCTTAAATGCCTCTTCACATGAAGATGCTGACACCAGGGTTTGCTGGGTTACATCATCAATCACCTGTGCGTAAATATGGTTCAAACTTCTAAATACGTTTAACCTGGGACGCTCAGGCGTACCGGCCACTTTGCTTCTTACGCGAAGGTGGCGCATGGCTCGCTTCTTATTCTTCATATTCACAGCCATCGAATGTCTTCCTCCCCTACAGGCTACTTAGCGCCCTTAACAACCTTGCGTCTTATTGTCTCTCCAGTATATCTCACGCCTGTTCCTTGATAAGGCTCCGGCGGCCGCAGCCTTCGTATGTCAGCCGCTATCTGGCCAACCATAGCCTTATCAGTTCCTCGCACTATTACTTTTGTAGGAACCGGCACTTCAATCTCAATTCCCTTAGGAGGTACAATCTCACAAGGTTTGGAGAACCCGAGATTTAGTATCACTTTATTTCCGGACTTTGAAGCTCGATAGCCAACACCAGACATTTCAAGTGATTTTTCGTAACCTTGGGTCACACCTATTACCATATTGTCAACCAAAGTACGCGTAAGCCCGTGAAGCGACTTATGCTTCTTAGTGTCAGACGGCCTTTCCACCGAAATTGAGTTGCCTTCAACGATAATCTTCATGTCCGGATGAAACTCTTTCCTTAATGTGCCCTTAGGGCCTTTTACGGTAACAGTGGCATTATCCACTGTTACATTAACCCCTGAGGGTATTTCTATGGGTTTTATTCCTATTCGCGACATGTAAAAACCCTCCTGTACCTTCCTACCATACGTAACAGACTACCTCGCCGCCAATTCCTTCTCTACGTGCTGCTCTGTCGTCCATAACTCCCTTGGATGTAGAAATGACAGCAATACCTAATCCGCCTAATACTCTCGGAATATCATCTTTGCCAGCATAAACCCTAAGACCGGGCTTGGAGATCTGCCTAATTCCGGTTATTGCACAGGTTCTCCCAGGACCGTATTTCAAGTATGCTCGTAACTTTGCATACGGTTTTCCTTCGATTACCTCATAGTCCCTTATATAGCCTTCTGCTTTAAGGACCGCCAGAATCCTCTCCTTCATCTTAGAGAACGGCATATCCACTCTCTCGTGTTTCGCCATGCCAGCGTTGCGGAGTCTCGTAAGCATATCCGCAATAGGATCATGTGTCATCGATAATCTCCCTCCTACCAGCTGGCTTTCTTTACGCCAGGAATCTCACCGCGATGAGCCAAAGCCCTGAAGCAGTGCCTACACAAGCCAAATTTTCTCATATAGGCACGGGTCCTGCCGCAGATGTTGCATCTATTAACTCTCCGCGTAGAGAATTTTGGCTCTTCTTTAGACTTCATGATTTTCGCCTTTTTCGCCAAAATATCTCCTCCTTACTCTCTAAAAGGCATACCCAGGCTCTTAAGAAGGTATCGCCCTTCTTCATCGGTTTCCGCTGTAGTAGTAATGGTAATGTTCATACCACGTATTTGCGATACTTCATCATACTCAATTTCCGGAAATATAATCTGCTCTTTAAGCCCCATGGAATAGTTGCCCCTGCCGTCAAAACTGTCAGGCGACATTCCACGGAAATCTCTTACACGGGGAAGAACCACATTGAACAGTTTTTCCAAAAAGTCATACATGCGCTCTCCCCTGAGAGTAACTTTACATCCTACATTCATACCCGCTCTTACTTTGAAGGCTGATATCGAGCGCCTGGCTTTGGTGATAACCGGCCTCTGCCCCGCAATCTTCGTGAGATCAGAGACTGCAGCTTCCAAAGCATCCGCATTTTGAGTAGCTTCGCCTACTCCCATGTTAATGACAACTTTTTCGATTTTCGGCACTTGCAATATGTTTTTGTAATCAAATGCCTTCATCATGGCGGGAACTACCTCTTGACGGTATACATCCCTAAGCGACATGTTCCTCGACCTCACTTGTCAATTGCTTCGCCACATTTCCGACAAACTCTGACTTTCTTATCATCCGATACCTTAAATCCAACCCTTACGGGCCTGGAACACTTGGGGCATAAAAGCATCACAGCTGACCTGTGTATAGGGCCCTCCCTCTCAATAATGCCGCCTTGCGGCAAATCCTGGGTGGGCTTTTGATGCCGTTTATGCAAGTTCACCCGTTCAACAATCACACGGTTTTCTGAAGGCATAGCTCTTAAAACTTTGCCTTTTGCCCCTTTGTACTTGCCACTTATGACCAGAACCGTATCACCCTTACGAATATTCACTCAACCCACCACCTTCCAGGCGCTAAATAACTTCGGGAGCTAAAGATATAATCTTTGTAAAACGCTTTTCTCGAAGTTCTCGTGCCACAGGCCCGAAAATCCGTGTGCCTTGAGGCTCTGTTTCATCTTTGAGAATTACAGCAGCGTTATCATCAAATTTGATGTACGTGCCGTCAGGGCGGCGAACATTTCTGTTTGTTCTGACTATGACCGCTCTCACTACCTGCCCCTTCTTAACAACGCCTCCAGGCGTGGCCTCTTTTATCGAAGCAACGATGCTATCACCCAAGCAGGCATAGCGCCTAAAACCGCTCCCAAGGATCTTAATGCACATAATTTCTTTTGCACCTGTATTATCTGCTACCTTCAACCTGCTCTGTGGCTGAATCAAGTCCGGTCACCCCCTGCCAGGCTCTTGGACTTCTCGATCACTTCGGAGATTCTCCACCGTTTGTGCTTCGATAAAGGCCTTGTTTCTACAAGCCTTACTTTATCTCCAACAACGGTACTGTTATCTGCGTCATGAGCCTGTATCTTTCGGGTTGATTTAAACCTCTTTTTGTAAAGTGAGTCCACTTTCCACCTTTCAACGGCTACAACCCGAGTCTTATCCATTTTGTCGCTTACAACGACTCCAATTAGTTGTTTACGTTTGCCACGTTCCATACCTTAACCCTCCTGGGCAAGCATTCCAAGTTCTCTCTGGCGCTGAATGGTTTTCACCCGCGCTATGGACCGCTTAACCTCGCGTATACGCATCACATTGTCCAGCTGCCCTGTAGCCAGCTGAAAGCGCAGGTTAAACAGTTCATCTTTGAGATCCGAAAGCTTGTTGTCTAAATCCTTGTCGCTCATCTTCCTAATTTCCTGCGCTTTCATCATCGCTCACCGCCTTTTCCTGTAAGACACCCGTGACACCCATTGCTTCCGGACGTACCTGGAACTTCGTCTTTATCGGCAGCTTAGTAGATGCCAGCCTGAAAGCCTCTCTGGCTTGCTCCTCGGTTACACCTGAGATTTCAAAAAGAATACGCCCAGGCTTTACTACTGCCACCCAATACTCCGGGTTGCCTTTACCGCTGCCCATCCTGGTTTCAGCCGGTTTCTTGGTTACCGGCTTATCAGGGAATATTCTAATCCAAACCTTGCCGCCACGTTTGATGTAACGGGTCAGAGCTATTCTTGCCGCCTCAATCTGCCTGTCAGTAATCCAGGCAGGTTCCAGCGCCATAAGCCCGTACTCACCGTAAAACACTTCATTTCCGCGTGCGGCCTGGCCTGTCATTCTACCCCTGTGCTGCTTCCGAAACTTAACACGTTTAGGCATCAACATAGCTCACTTACCTCCCTTGCCCTCTTGAGATTTCAATGGGAGGACATCACCTTTGTATATCCATACCTTGACCCCGATTCGGCCATAGGTTGTATGGGCTTCGGAGAATCCATAATCTATGTTGGCTCTTAAGGTATGGAGCGGAACCGTACCTTCTCCGGCCCTCTCGCTTCGTGCAATTTCTGCACCGTGCAACCGCCCGGAAACCCTTACCCGGATTCCCTTGGCTCCAGACCTCATAGCCCTGCCAATGGCCTGTCTCATTGCTCTTCTGTACGACACCCTTCTCGAAATTGACTCTGCAATGTTCTCAGATACTAACTGAGCATCAGTTTCAGGGCTCTTGACTTCAATACAGTGTATATTTACCCTTTTGCCCGTTAGTCTGGCAATATCTTTACGAAGAGCCTCGATACCCGTGCCTCTCCGCCCAATTACCATTCCAGGCCTTGCAGCATGAACAATTATACTGATTTCCTGAGGCTTCCGTTCTATTTCAATTCTTGGAATACCGGCCCGATATAACCTATCCTTAATGAAATCTCTAATCTTCTTGTCTTCGAGGAGGAGCTCAGCAAAGTTTTCTCTGGCAAACCACCTGGAATCCCAATCGTATATTACGCCAACACGTAGCCCTTTCGGATGAACTTTCTGACCCAAAGCCCTAACCCTCCTCTCTTTCCTTCAGTACTACCGTTAAATGCGCCGTTCTTTTCAGTATGGGAAAAGCCTGGCCCCTCTGCCTAGGCTGATACCTCTTAAGAGTAGGCCCTGGCCCGACATAAATCTCAGAAACATAAAGCAAATCTGTATCCATCTCATGATTATTCTCTGCATTAGCCATTGCCGACCGTATTGCTTTTGCTACAACTGTACTAGCCCTTTTCGGAGTAAATCTTAAAACAGCCAATGCCTCTCTAACTGGTTTCCCCCGTACAAGATCGGCCACTACGCCCACTTTGGTAGGGGATATTCTGATGTGCCTTACTTCGCAACGTGCTTCCATAAGTTCAAAATTGACCCCCTTACTTTAGAGACGTTGAACGCTGGGTATGCGCCCCGTGGCCTCTGAATGTACGCGTGGGAGCGAATTCGCCCAACTTATGGCCTACAGCATCTTCGGTAATGTAAACCGGAACATGCTTGCGCCCATCGTGCACTGCAATAGTATGGCCTAACATCTCGGGAACGATAGTCGAATTCCGCGCCCAAGTCCTAATAACTCTTTTTTCTTTCTTCTTATTCATAGCCCTTACTTTTGCCAAAAGCCTCGCATCAACATAGGGCCCCTTCTTCTTTGATCGGCTCACAATCGCCCCCTCCTTCCTTCTTATTTCCTGCGTTTAACAATCGACTTATTGGATCTCTTCTTGCGTTTCCGGGTCTTATAGCCTAACGTCGGCTTACCCCACGGAGATACAGGCCCGGGCAACCCAACAGGAGCCTTGCCCTCGCCACCCCCATGAGGGTGATCTACAGGGTTCATGGCCAAGCCCCTTACACTGGGACGCCAACCTCGGTATCTGGCGGCCCCTGCCTTACCAACAAGTACATTTTCGTGCTCTACGTTGCCTACTTGCCCAACAGTAGCTTTACATGCCACAGGCACCCTTCTCTGCTCGCCTGAAGCAAGCCGCAACAACGCATAGCCGCCTTCCTTGGCCATCAATTGAACCTGGGCTCCTGCCGCTCTTGCCAATTGGCCGCCTTTGCCGGGCACCATCTCTACGTTATGAACAAACGTGCCCGTAGGAATGTTCTCCAGAGGCAAAGCGTTACCCGGCTTAATATCAGCATCGGTGCCGGACATTACAATGTCTCCTACCTGGATACCTACAGGAGCCAAGATATACCTCTTGTCACCGTCAGCGTAGGTTATAAGCGCTAAACGCGCAGATCGTCCAGGATCATATTCAATCGCAGAAACTTTTCCAGGCACACCGTCTTTGTCTCGCCTAAAATCAACAATTCGTACCAGCTTTCTGGCACCCCCGCCACGGTGGCGCACAGTTATTCTGCCATGGGCATTTCGTCCTGAAAACCGCTTTTTCGAAACAACCAAACGCTTTTCAGGTTTAGTCTTCGTTATCTCTTCGAAGGTACTCGATGTGCGCTGGCGAAGCCCTGGCGTTATTGGCTTAAATTCCTTCACTGGCAACCTAATTCCCTCCCTTTGTCGGCGTCCTAGACACCTTCAAAAAACTCAATGCTCTGTCCAGGTGCCAGGGTTACCATGGCTTTTTTCCAGCCGCGAGTACGCCCAACATGATACCCCATCCGCCTTGGCTTTCCTATTACGTTCACAGTATTAACCCTTAAAACCTTAACCTTGAAAATCTCTTCAATAGCATTATGAATATCTGCCTTGGTTGCTCTCGGATGTACCCGAAACGTGTATGTTCCGCGCTCCATGGCATCATGGCTTTTTTCAGTGATTACCGGTGCAAGAACAATATCTCTGGCTTCTAAACTCATGCCAATTCCTCCTCCAGTTTTTGAAGTGCATCTTCAGTAACCAAGAGGTTTCTCTTTGACATAACATCATACGTAGACAGTTTTCTTGCTGTGGTCACTGAAACACCCGGAATGTTTCGAGCCGACAAAACTATATTTGGCTCTCGATCAGCCGTAACAACCAAGCAACTTTGTTCTACGCCCAACTTCTTCAACATCTCGTATATTTCTTTGGTCTTTGGCGTTTCCATTTTCAGTTCTTTCATCACCATAATTCCATTTGCGTTAGACCTGACCGAAAGAGCAGACAAAAGCGCCTGTCTTCTCATTTTCTTAGGCAGCCGCCAACTGTAATCTCTGGCCACCGGTCCAAATGCCACTCCACCGTGCCTCCAGATAGGTGACCGGATACTGCCGTGTCTGGCTCTTCCCAAGCCTTTTTGCCTCCATGGCTTACGCCCACCGCCGGCAACTTCCGCTCTTGTCTTAACTCCGACCGTGCCTACTCGTGCGCTGTTCTGATACGAAAGGATTGCCGCCCTAAGAAGGCTCATATTAGGCTCTACGCCAAACACCTGCTCAGAAAGGCTTACAGTGCCTAACTTTTCACCTTGTACATTATAAACATGTGCTTCTGGCACGAGGCTCCCTCCTTAACAAGCTCCTGTGCTTCACCGAGAAGCCTCTTTAATCATGACCAGGGATCCTCTGCTTCCAGGTACCCCACCGTGCACCAAAAGCAGGTTCTTCTCGGGATCTACGTTCACTACACGAAGATTCTTAACTGTAACTTTCTCATTGCCCAGATGGCCCGGCAATTTTCGGCCCGGGAAAACCCTTGCAGCATCCCTGGCCTGAAGTGAGCCTGGGCCCCTATGATATTGTGAGCCGTGACTTGATGGGCCACGTCTGAAATTCCAACGTTTAATTACACCTGCAAATCCCTTACCAAGGGAAATACCTGTGACATCAACGTAATCCCCTGATTCGAAAACATCTACTTTAATCTCATCGCCAACCTGAATTTCATCGTCAGGTTCAATTCTAAACTCCCGTAAATATCGCTTTGGGCTAACTCCTTTACTCTTGAAGTACCCTTTTTGCGGTTTCGTAAGACGCCGATCTTTCACGAAACCAAATCCCATCTGTACACCGGTGTACCCATGTTTATCCAAACTTTTTACATCAACAACTGTGCAGGGACCGGCTTCGATGACGGTTACGGGAATAAGTCTGCCTTGCTCATCAAAAATCTGGGTCATACCGACTTTTTTGCCCAGGATGGCCTTCATAGCACAGCACCTCCTCCATCAAAAGCCATATCTACACAGCCTTGATTTCTATATCTACACCGGCAGGTAAATCCAACCTGGTTAGAGCGTCCATTGTCTTGGTTGTGGGCTCCATAATATCGACTAATCGTTTATGAACCCTCATCTCAAACTGCTCGCGGATATCCTTTTCTCCGTTTGGGGCAGTAAGAATAGTATAGACGCTCCTTTCAGTTGGAAGGGGTACCGGGCCTGAAACCAAAGCTCCGGTCCTTTTTGCTGTATCTACTATCCTTCCGGCTGATTGATCCAATATCTTGTGATCGAAGGCTCTTAACCTAACCCTAATTCTTTGCCTTCGCACAGTGATCACCCCTCAATCTTTGTGACTACCCCGGATGCCACCGTACGTCCACCTTCTCGGATTGCAAACCTAAGCCCCTCTTCCATTGCAATTGGCGCTATGAGTTCGACTCCGATTTTTACGTTGTCGCCAGGCATTACCATTTCGATGCCTTCAGGCAAACTAACCGTTCCGGTAACGTCGGTTGTACGGAAATAGAACT
>CAZXLH010000010.1:0-23376 GCA_964641455.1 uncultured Eubacteriales bacterium
GTATGGTTTTCAAGCAGTTGTATAGAAAAGCTACAACTTTTCAGAAAGCTGCCTAGTTTTCATACAGGTTTCTAAAAAGCTGTATAGATTCCATATAGGTTCGGCTGAGAACTTGGGCAATAGCAGGCAGCAACATAATAGATAGCAACATAAGGGACGGCAAGAACATAGTGGCCGGCTTGTGCCGGCCATCATGTTACGTATTTTGATTTTTATCGGTTTTTATAACAACCTTGAGACTTGTCTACTTTTGTATTAGCACCTGCCTTTTCGCTTTAGCACCTGCCCTGAAAATACAGGTGTATGTTTACCTTCCTCTAGTGCTATTTTTCCATTGATGATTACATATTCAAGCCCTGCCGGTGGGCTATACGGATGTTTTCCAGTGGCGGTATCTATGAAAGTTTCCGGGTCAAATACCACAAGATCAGCCCAGTAGCCGGTTTCAATAAACCCTCTTTCAGGTATTCTCATAATTCTCGCTGGGAAGCCAGTACATTTCCTCACTGCTTCTTCCAGGGAAAATAGGTTGTCTTTGCTGACAAACCTACCTACAACCCGAGGGAACGTGCCGAAATGGCGCGGGTGAATTGGCGATTCGGTTATGCGTCTGTCCAGGGTGAAAGCATCAGTGCCCACAGCAGCGAATGGAGCCTTAACAACGGTATGGACATCGTCAATGCTAATGGCATTTGCAGCGTGGACCGAAAATCCGTCTTTCAAAACAAGATCTATTACTAACTTGGCAAGGCCAAGCCCTTTTTCCTTTGCATATTCGCCAAGGATTCTGCCTTCAAGGCCAGGCACAGACGGCGAGTTAATAATAATGTAATTTTGAATTCGCTCTAACACTGTAGATAGTTCAGGGTATGACATTATTTTTTCAGCTGTGCCCGGCTCTTTAAGTTGTTTCAAGATCTCTTCGTTAGATCGAAATGACTTGCGGGCAGCATTGGTATTTGCCTCGGCGACAGGCTGGGAGCTGGTTTTAACATGCTCCCAAAGTTCCTGAGGCAGCGACCTAATTAATGCACTTACCTGGGCGAATTCGTACGGGTAAAGGTCGATTGTAATTTGCAGGCCCTTTTGCCTTGCGTTTTCGATCATGTCCAGGCTCTTGTGTACTTTGCCAAAGTTCCTTTTGGTTACTGCCTTGTGGTGGGATATTTCTGCTCTTACTCCCGATTCTTCGGCTATCCTGATTACTTCTTCAACCGCTTCAAAGAGCGTGTCGCCTTCACTCTTCATATGGCTTGCATAGATAGCGTCGTGTTTTGCCAGTACTTTCGCTAACTCAATGATTTCTTCTGTTGAAGCAAACTTTCCCGGCCTGTAACTTCTACCTGTAGACATCCCCCAGGCGCCTTCGTCCAGAGAATGTTCTAAGAGTACTTTCATGGCTTGAATTTCCCCTGGAGTGGCTTTTCTGTCTTCGGTGCCAACTACATGTGCGCGAATAAGGCTTTGCCCGACCTGTGGAACCAGGTTTACTCCGGTTCCTGCAGACTCGAGTTCATCCAAGTATTCTCCGAAGGAATTCCAGTTCCACGACATATCGTCACAAGTATCAGGGTCAATAAGGCCCTTAACTAACCGTTCCAGTACGCTGTGCCTTGTTTCATCTTTACAAGGAGCCAGGGACCAGCCGCAGCTTCCGACTACCTCTGTAGTGATTCCTTGGGAAATTGAGCCTGTGGCTTTTCTGTGAGAGAGAATGGATAAGTCTGAGTGGGAATGCATATCAATGAATCCAGGGCATACTGCCAAATGGCTGATATCAATTGTCCTTTTTGCTTGCGCTTGGCTAAGGTTTCCAATGGAAACTATTTTCCCTTCAGATATGCCAAGGTCTGCCTTAAACCGGGGTTTACCTGTGCCGTCGATCACAGTCCCGTTTCTTAATACAAGGTCTAGCATAACCTAGCCCTCCTTATCAATTTTCAATTCATGAGCAAGTACTTGTATATGAAACACTTCTAGTTATAACTGTTTGAATCCTTGTAGCAAATGAACTTAGTTTTGTCAGCGTCCGGATAGGCGTATGTGCTATCGGCCCTCTTTGTACCTCGAAATTCTGGAAATTTTTAATGCTGCTATAGCAATGCAAACTTGTTAAGAACCCAGATCCTTGGCACATAGAGTGTGCCGGTTAGGCAGTTAACTAAGGGAAACCGCGCAAGATGATGCACGCAGTGAGTCATTCAGCCGGTAACCTTGTGTAATCGGGATGAGTGGTACACGCAGCGCACCATTTGAGAATCGCCTCGAAAATTGGCCGTAAGACGGCAAAATGACAAGAATGCTGTTGTGTAAAATGCAAAACTCACTACTTGAAAGATAATTAGTTCGTGACTAGAATGAATTGAGACTGGTTTGCAGCAAGTGTACATACATTATTTCGCTTTGCTGCCTGTCATTACAGTATCTCAGCATAATATCTATAATTATATAATTTGACACATCAGGAGTGTGTTCACCCTGTAGGTGATACAGCACGACTAAGGGAGGAGAGGACGCTGATGCAATCAAAAGAAAGGCCGGCTGCCTGTCAGCATGAAACGATTGATGAGGCTGCTACTGCTACAGATGTCAGGCCCGATTCGGCCGGCTTAGGAACTGTGCAAGAGGCTGTTACCGGGCGGGGGAACGCTATTGAATCAGATTATGGCGCTGAAGTTTCAGATGAATTTTCCGATAATGTGAAATACCGGGTATCGGAATCAAACAGCAAATCGAGCATATCCTCAGAAGGGCAAGCCGTCGAAAAGAGGCAATCAGACAGCGACGATCAGCGTTTTAGATCCAAGGCTGTATTAGCTTCTGAAGATATGGAATCCCGGCCTAAAGTACGCAGAGCCATTTTAATGCTTGCCTGGCCTGTAATCATAGAGCAAATCCTTTCCATGCTTGCTCATATGGTTGACTCTGCAATGGTGGGCAGGCTTGGAGCCGAAGTAGTGGCCGGTATTTCTTTGAGTTTTCAACCTATGATGCTTATAAACGGCATATTTGGCGGTATCGCCATGGGAAATACTGTGCTTGTTGCCCGGTCAATTGGAGCAGGCGACAGAGATACTGCTTCCAAAGCGGCGTTTCAAGCGCTGATGCTTGGTTTGATTTTGGCTGCCCTTATGGTTGTTCCGGGATGGATATATGCACCCAAGATAATCTCAATAATGGGGGCTGATGCCAAGGCTCTGTCCAGCGGCGTAACATACTTTAGATGGTTAATCCCTGGCGCTCCGTTCATGCTTTCCTCTTTTATTATGGGAGGATCCCTAAGAGGGGCAGGGGATACTCGCACTCCAATGTTTATAAACGCAGTAGCCAACATACTAAACGTCTTTCTCAACTGGGTCCTTATATGGGGGAATCTTGGCGCTCCCAGAATGGAGGAGGCAGGAGCCGCTTTGGCAACCACTATTGCCAGAGCCTTTGCGTTTGTTGCGATGTTCTATGTCGCAAACAGGCCCAAGAGCATCATTCATTTTCAGTGGCGTGGGTTTAAACAGACCATGAAACCAGATTTCCCGCTAATTAAACGTATTCTGGCAATTGGATTTCCTGCGGCGCTTGAAAGATTTGTGATGTCAACTGCTTCCATGATTTATGCCAGGACCGTAGCATCATTGGGCATGGTGCCTTATGCAGCCCATGTGGTAAGCCTTAATGCTGAATCTATGTCATATATGCCTGCGTTTGGCTTCTCTACAGCAGCGTCTACCATGGTTGGGCAAAACTTGGGTGCCGAGCAACCGGATGCTGCAAAAGTAACCGCTATTGAATGTTGGAAAATGGCGGCACTTGTTATGGTGAGTATGGGTGTACTGTTTTTGTTGTTTCCGGTTGGCTTCATGAAGATTTTTACCGATGATGCGAGAGTGTATCCGTATGCCTTTCTTACTATGAGGATTATGGCATATATCCAAATACCGGAATCCATAGGATTTGTCATGGGAGGAGCTTTGCGCGGAGCCGGCGATACCCGTACAGTATTAGGCATAACCCTGGCAGGGGCCTGGGGGGTCAGGGTAGGCTTATCTCTTTTGCTTATTCGACACTTGGGTATGGGGCTCGAAGGCGCCTGGATTGCTATGGCTGTTGACTGGACAATGAGAGCCACACTCATGATGCTGCGCTGGCGCAGTGATAAGTGGCAAAAGATAAGGGTATAGAGGTATTCTTGTCCGTGTTCCATCGTCTTCAGGTTGTGAGAAGTGGCAATAGATAAGAGTATAGAGCCATGTTTGCGGCATACCCATATAGTAGTCTTTGAATTGCCTGTACCATATTCAAATCAAAAATAGTCATATCGCAGTTTTCTTTACGGTACAGTGCTTTGTCAGGGCAAAGGGTAAGAGGTGAGTTTTATGGCAACAGTTTTCTACCCGCCGACCATAGCATGGCACAGGTTACAGCAAAGGCCCCATCAGATGCTTCGTCATCTTGCAAGATTGGGGCACAAATGTGTTTACCACGACCCTGCTACTACCGGAAGGAAAGATCCTGTATATCAAGTTGAACCTGGCCTTTTTGTGTTAAGCCGGGATGCGCTTCCGACTACCGTTCAACCGGAAAGCCCAATCATCCTATGGATTACATTGCCCGAACATCATCGTTTGGCCGGTGGAGTTTATCAAGAGCAACTTTTGATTTTTGATATATGTGATGAGCCTGAAGAAGAGTTTGAATATTGGAAACCAGGATTCGACGCAGCCATGAACAAAGCCACAATTGTATTTGCGGCCAGTTACCTTCTTTATGACAAGTATCGGGGAAGGCATCCCTATGTGTATTATCTGCCCAATGGTGCCGATTACGACGCGTTTCAACGTTACGGCCCCAGGCCAAGCGATTACCCCAAAAGGCCGGGGCCTGTTGCAGGATTTCATGGGGCGTTGGCATCGTGGATAGATTGGAACTTGGTTTACCATGTAGCTAAACGGCTTCCCCATTGGAACTTTGTTTTCATAGGTCCTTTGTTGAACATTTCACAGGAACAGTTACCCTACGGAAACAACATTTTTTACGTTAAAGAAAAACCGTTTAGCGAACTAACGCATTATGTCAATTTTTTTGATATAGGGATTATTCCATTTCAAGTTCGAAAAATGACCAAGTACTCAAGCCCCATTAAACTTTATGAGTATTTGTCCTGCGGGAAATCTGTCGTATCAACCGGTATCCATGAAGTGGCTATGTGTCCCGTTGCGAAAATCGGGCGAAACGCTCAAGAATTCGCCGAACAGATTGAGAGAGCATTTGCCGGTTCATGTGCAGATCCCGGTGTGTCAAAACGTTGCAAGTCGTGGGCCAGGAAGAATTCGTGGCACAAGAGGGCTTTGTTGTCAGATAGGATTATACAGGATACTTTGGCAAAGGGAGTTGGATAAGAGCGGGTTTTTGAGTGCCGCAGCGTTAACCGGAAACTGCAGAACCGATTCCGGCAGCCTACTTATTATCGACACCAGGGAGGATAAATAACCCTTTCAGTTGTATTGGTTAGTATGACTAATTCGAAGATTTGATGATGTATATAGGCGCGAGTATATTGGTGAGACCTTATCAACTGGTCCGGCGTATTTCTATTAAGAGAGGGCCGGTCAAGTCTAGGAGGCTTTCTTCCTGAAAGAAGATACAGAAATAATTGAGAAAGTCCTATGCGGTGATCAAGAAGCGTTTAATCGTCTTGTTATGAAGTATCATCGTAATATATACAACCTGGCTTACCGGTTAACCGGAAATCGGGAAGATGCTATGGATATTACCCAGGAAACATTTCTTAGGGCTTTCAGAGCAATTGACTCTTTTAAGTTGGGAAGGCCCTTTAAACCCTGGGTTTATAGAATTACCCGGAACCTATGCATAGATAGGGGGCGAAAAATCGGGAGGAGATTGCCTGAAGAATCGCTTGATGGCAACGAGGTTATACAAGCCAGGGCATCAAGTGACAGGCCAGGCCCAGGCCAGACATATGACAAGAAAGAACTAAGGGAAATATTGGAAACCGCCATCGGGCAGCTCAAAGAAGGATACAGAGAACTAATAATACTATTTCATTTAGAGGGATTATCGATTAAAGAAATATCAGCGATAACCGGTTTAAAAGGCACGGTAATTAAGAACAGGTTATACCGGGGACGTCAGGCTCTCAGGAAGATTCTTGTAGAAAACGGTTTTAAATGGTGACAGCATAACGCAATACAGATACCGGGGGCCCGGTTTGAAGAAAGTGATGCCAAACATAATTTGCAGATGCCTGGGCCTTTTTGAAGTATCATATAGGTATGGAGGTGATTTAGGGTGCGTTCCGGCAATTGCCCCGGTGACGTTGAACTCGAAGATTATTTTTACAACCAACTGTCGCCCCTTAGAGCCAGGTTAATACGGTATCACATAACCAAATGCTCAGTTTGCCAAGAGCGTCTTGAGAGTATCAGGCAATTTGATCAAGTTTTTATGAATATCTCTTTTGAAGAACCTCCTCCGGGCTTATGTACTCGTATTATTGATTCGATTCAAACATCTACGAGCGATGCAGGCCACACAACCGTGGTTAAACAGCCTTTGCTGGATGCACCGGTCTTATCACTGAAAATTCGCTGGGCGGCCAGTGCAGCGTTGATTGTGCTAAACACCTTACTTTATTGGCGGTTCGGAAATTATTTTTCACGTTCCGGCTCGAACAAGTATATCCTGGGTTGGAATGATCTTAAGATGTTTTTTGATCTTGCGAAGTCAGGAGCATTGTGCAATGTGCTGACACAAATTATTACTGCGCTTAAAACTGATGGCCTTTTTGCTCTTGAGATTATAGGCAGTGTATTACCAAATCAGTTTTTGAGCGTAATTGTATTTAGCGGGATAGCTACAGTCGTTTTACTAACTCAGTTGTGGGTTTCACGAAGCGGGGGAAGAAAAGGATGAAGAAACTTTACAGGTCGAGAGAACGTAGAATTATCGGTGGGGTAGCCGGGGGGCTTGCTGATTATTTCGATATTGACGGCACAATTATGCGCTTAGCAATAGCATTTATGGCATTGGTTGTTCCTAATGTAGTGCTGGCGTATATCCTGGCGTGGATAATTATCCCTGAAGCCCCTGTATCCGTGACTCAACCGACGGCCACTCAGCCCCAGGCGCAAGTTGAGACTACGAAACCAGGGCCTTTAGCCACAAAGGATACGGCTGATGAGGAACGCAACTTATCAGCTGACAAAAGTATGCCGCCAACAGCCGGTGAAATTTTAGATACGCAATCAAAATCAAGCCTGGAAGAGCCTGAGCAAGCCGATTATTTAGATGGCACCGAGCAACCCAAGCAAGAGGTTCAAGCCGAAAAGGAAGAGCCTGGGCCTCAGGCAACTCAAGGCTTACCTGTAGATACCGGTTTGCCCGAATCACAAGCAGAAAAAGCTCAAAGTGACAGGAACCGGCAGTTTTTCGGCTACTTTCTTATTATTATGGGATTGTTAATCCTTGTTAGGAAATATGTGCCTTCATTTTGGCTTAACATGCCATTTCGTTTTCTTAGAAAGTGGTGGCCTGTTGCAATCATAGCTCTGGGCCTGGCCCTTATACTCAGCGTAGTAAGGAGGGACAGCTAAGTTATGCTTAACCGCCTAATTAACGGAGTTCTAATCGTAATAGTAGGTGCTATCCTTCTTATGAATACCACAGGTTACTTGCCGTGGTCGGTATGGCAGGCAGCAGTAGAGTATTGGCCTGTAATAATCATCGGCTTGGGAATACAAGTGGCTTTTTCAAAATGGCGTATACCCGGAGTGGCACTGGCGATTATTGCAATCCTGGTACTTGCAATTTTGCACCCGTTTCCTAAATCGCTTGGTTTCCCAAACAGGCTGTTTTTTCAACGGGCACCTATGTCCAAGCCGCTTGAATACAGCAAACAATTGGAAGTTCCTTTAGATTCAGAAGTTTCAGCGCTTAAAATCAGTTTGGTTGCTCCGGCGCTTGATATGGAAGCCAAAGGAGATCATACATTGGGCCAAGACTCTGAGTACGCTATTTTAGGAGAGCTTTCATGGGATCGTTATGAACCTTTAGTTGAGGTTCTGCCGGCCAACAATGGTTCGGACATGCATGCTTCTGTAAAATCTCCTGTCTCAGAAGGAAAAGACGCAGGCAAGCAGAACTGGAACATGCGTTTTCATCCATCACTTCCTATAGAAATGACGGTAACAGGAGGAGCCATAGACCTTAATTTAGACCTGGCGTCTTTTTTTGTTGAGCACCTGACTGTATCGGCAGGAGTGGCTAATGTAGAACTTAATTTTGGGCTAACCGGCCAAGAGTCAACTGTGGTAATTTCCGGGGGTGTAGCTAATATAGGCCTTGTTGTGCCTGAATCAGCGGGCCTAAAAGTCACTGTCTCAGGGGCTCCTCTGGCTACACGCGTGAAAACAAACGAATTGGATCTTATTAAGCAGGGCAAATCATGGGTTTCCAGGGGCTATTCAAGTGCGTCTACCAAAATCAATGTCACTGTTTCGTGCGGAGCCGGCAGCATAAAACTTAAAAGTTCTCCTTAGCCACTCTTTGCCCGCCTTTCTTACTTTCAAACCGAACCGGCCATCCCAGATGGCCCCGCTAGGGCCGGCGTTATACCCGCCATCCCTACTTTCAAACAGCGACAGCGCGTTTTTTTGTGATTGTCACATCCGGTAATCGGTTTTCGGCAGGCACCCATGTAGATATTGCCGTGTTATGTGAACTAGGAGCTTTAGTTACTATTCCTTTGCGAGTATTTTGCCGCTCGATTGGTTATATTACGATAAGAGATTTTGGGATATGTTCCCAAAATAGTTTAACCAGAAGATAAAAGGTGGCAAATGAGTATTTATGCAGGTAGGTATTCCAAGAAGCCTTAGTTTCTACTATCTTTTTGCTCTGTACCGCACTTTTTTACATGAATTGGGAATTGGCTTCGTTGAAACTTGTGTTTCAACGGCAAAGGACTTTGAGAACTTCAATCTGTGTCCAACTGATGAGCCCTGTATCTCTGTTAAGACAGCTTTTTCCCATTCGGCAAACCTTTTGGAGCAAGGGGTAGATGCCTTATTTGTGCCTGCAATAGTTTCCTTGGAACCCAGCAATTACTGTTGCCCTAAAATGATGGGTTTGCCCTCTATGCTGAAAGCAGGATTGGAGCTTCCTGACTCTAAGATCATAAGCCCTGTTATCGATGTAAAAGACAATCCAGATACATGGGAGTCTACCTGGGTTGAGGCCGGTAGGAATATGGGAGTAAGCGATGAGCGTCGAATTCGTAAGGCGCTGAGAAAGGCAATCACGGCATGGCGGCAAACTGAACAGAAGATGCATCAATTCGCCATCCCGGTGAGCCTGTTTTTAAATACGTGGAGCCCCTTCTCAGAGTCTATTTCAAATGGCACTTGCTTTAGCTTTGGCAGTGGCCATGATGATGAAACAACGCTTCAAAGCAATCCTGGTTGCAAGTCCTTTCTTGAATTAGGATCTGAAAGGTACATGACCCATTCTGGGGCTCTTGGCAAATTTGCTTACAGCCGTGGGAAGCACTTAAGTTTACAAAAACTACAGGCAAACATTTCAAAAGAGAACCATGTTGAGGATGTCACCGCTGTAATGGGGCATTCCTACTTACTAAACGATATTTTTGGAAAGGCCATTACTGAATATGTATCTTCCTATGGGCCGGTTGTTTTTCCGGAGATGATATCAAGAGATGATTCACGCAAACATATTGCAACCATTTTTGAGGGCGAGAAAATGTGGACTATTGAGGGGCACATCCTGGGTTCGTGCTTGCATCTTATCAGAAACCGCAAAATTGGACGTTTGATACTCATAACTGCATTTTCCTGTGGGCCGCTTTCAATAATTGAAAACTATGTTGCAGTAGAAGCAGACAAGTACAAAGTTCCTGTCTTGTATCTATCTATTGATGAACACACAGGGGAAGCAGGATTAATTACAAGGCTTGAAGCTTTTATGGACTCGTGCAAGGCCAGGCAGAAGCACAGGCTGGAACAAAACGAAGGGCAAATTGGAGATGAATATGTTGCGCTTTGTGAATCAGAACACGGCACTCATGTCGGCACATTAAAGGTAGAGGCAGTCAAGCCAAACCGGGCCAATCTTACGCCATTTGCCAAAGCGGCAAACTTAGAGAAAGAGCCTATAGGTGTCGTTAACATGGGCAACCTTGATATACCGGTAGCAACCCTTTTGAGGGAGTTTGGGGTTGATGTGAGGCTTCCCGGAAACCTAACTGATGATGTAGTGAATTTGGGGAAAGAACTCGCGCCTGAGTTTATCTGTTATCCAATGGTTACGCTGCTGGGACAGATGCGTTGTCTGGTTAGCCAAGGAGTTTCCCGGATAATTATGGTCCAGGGCAAAGGCAAATGCAGGCTTGGTTGGTATGCTCAAGTTATGGAAATAATATTGCACAGGGCAGGATTTGCTGTTGAAGTGATAGCCGTTGATTCCCCGTTTCCATTGAGGGTAAACGGCCAACGGTTTTTGAACCAATGGAAGCAGATTGTGGGAGCGCCAAAAGTTTCAACGGTTTTTAAGGCCATCACATTGACGCTTCAGAAACAAGTTCTAATTGACAAGTCTCACGATATTCTAAGAGATGTCAGGGCTAAAGAGAAGGTAAGGGGTACAGGCGACAAAAGACACAAGAGGTTCTTACGTGAGTTAGACACAGCCTCAGGGTTGGTTGAATCCAGAGAGATTTTCAATCGATACAAACGTGATATGAAGAGTATCCCTTCTACGCTCCAAGAGCCTCTGAAAATAGCTATAGTCGGAGAAATTTACGTGGTTAATGAGCCGTTTGTTAACAAGGAAGTGGAAAAAATGCTTGGGTTTATGGAGCAGCGGGTTCGGGTATACCGCAAACTCGATGTAATAAGCTGGCTCAACTGCCATATTTTCAAGACGCCCAGAGCAGTTTTGGATTACCACAGGGTGGCTAAAGCAGCAAATCGTTATATTCCGGTAGACGTAGGCGGGCATGGGCAGGAATCTGTAGGTGAAGCCGTTCTTGCAAGCAAAGCGGGAATGGATGGTGTTCTCCACTTGTTTCCTTTCACGTGCATGCCGGAAATTATAGCCCAGAGCATTCTTGTTAAAGTATCCGGCGATCTTGACATTCCGGTACTCTCTTTGATGATTTCTGAACAAACTGGCATTGCAGGGTTAAAGACCAGGCTTGAAGCTTTTTGTGACCTCTTAGATGGAAGGAGAAAGAGTTTAAGGCGATTATGAGTATAGTAGGCGTTATGGCTCAGAGCAACGTGGCTTGCAGCTGCATAGGCTGGCAAATTGAATTATGCGCCGGTTTTTGCACTTTTTGTGCTGATCTCAAGCCTGGCCGGCCGGGCGGTATCATGGCACAGCCTGGCTTTAGGCACGATAAGCACTTGCACGAGCCCAAACAAAATATTGAGATTGAGAAAAGTGGCAGTTCTCGGTTCTTGGGTGTAGATGTAGGCAGTGTAACCACAAAAATTGTGCTTGTCTGCGAAGATGGGCACGTTGTGTTTGAAGAATACCTGCGCAATGAGGGAGGGCCAATTGCTGCACTCAAGACAGGGTTCAAAACCCTTTTGGAGCAAGGGCTTATTGACTCAATCAAAATGGTTGGTTCAACAGGTTCAGGCCGTGAACTTGCAGGGATAATTATTGGAGCCGACACGGTAAAAAACGAGATTTCATGCCATGCAAAGGCAGCATCGTTTATGTTTCCGGATGTAGGCACTGTAATTGACATTGGAGGGCAGGATTCCAAAATAATTTTCTTCAGAGATGGGTTTCCTGTAGGCTTTAACATGAACAGTGTGTGTGCAGCAGGCACAGGATCTTTTCTGGATCATCAGGCGGCACGGCTGGGTGTGTCAATAGAAGAGTTTGGCAAACTGGCGTTAAGATCCGAAGCGCCTTCAAGAATTGCAGGAAGATGTGGAGTTTTTGCCGAGTCAGATTTGATTCATAAGCAGCAATTAGGGTATAGAAAAGAAGATCTGATTGCAGGGTTGTGCCTTGCCCTGGCCACTAACTACATGACTAATGTTGCAAGAGGCCAGCCTATCCGGCCTAAGGTTTTGTTTCAGGGCGGAGTTGCGGCTAATGTGGGGATGCTATGGGCTCTTGAACAGAAAATCGGACTCAAAATAACAGTACCGCCTCATTTCAAAGTAATGGGCGCCTGGGGTGCGGCATTGTTTGCCCGCGACAGGTATTTTGAAACCAAAGGTTCTACGCGGTTCCGCCAGGTCGAAAACATCGCTTCTTTGAAAGCCCAGAGCAGGGGCTTTGTGTGCGATGATTGTGGAAACGCATGTGAAATGCAAGAAATCTTCATAGATGGTGTGCTTTCGGCACGATGGGGGTCAAGGTGCGGCAAATGGGACGATCTTATGGCAAATCCAAGGCGCAATGGGCATGGGGAAGAAGCAGCCTTATCTGATTAACGTGGAGGCTCTCTGCGCTGATTGTTCGCTGTATGATGCCTCAACCTGTGGTAAGATTAACACAGAATTTATATTGATGAATCATTACATAGATCATACCGGGGGAAGATCATGCTTAAAATTGTTCATACTGCTGATATTCATGCAGGGAAGCCCCTTTCCCTTGAATTAGACAAAGAACGCAGGTACATAAGAAGACGCGAGATAGAAACCGGGTTATGGAGGATAGTTGATTTTGCCAAAGAAGAAAAAGCCAAGATCCTCTTAATAGCAGGTGATCTGTTTGAACATCTTTATACCCGGCCATCTTGGGTGAAAGATGTTTCACTGTTATTTTCCACCATTCCCGAAACCCGCATATTGATTTCACCTGGAAACCATGATCCTTTGCTGCAGGACTCTTTGTATCACAGTGTAGCGTGGCCGGATAATGTCAGCATATTCTCTTCTTCCGGAGTTAGCAGGGTGGTTTTGGAGGAACTAGGGGTGGACGTTTATGGCCTTGGGTGGGCTTCTTTCCTGGAACGAAGCCGCCTGCTTAAAGGTTTTCAGGTGCAACGCAGCGACCGGTTCAACATAGTGATCATCCACGGTGACCTGGCTGAACAATCGGCCTATTTGCCCTTGCATTCAGATGACATCGCAAACTCCGGAGCGGATTACTTTGCACTGGGCCACATTCATACTCCTATGTCTAAAACACTTGGCAAATCAACAGTGGTTTATCCTGGATGTCCGGAACCGTTGGATTTTGGTGATGAAGGGCAAAGAGGTGTATACCTTGTAACGTTAGATAGACAATTGGGAGGGCCTCAAGCTGTTACCACCGAATTTGTACCAATGGCCTCGCGGATGGTACGAACGGCTGAGGTTGATGTAACGGGTATTGATACCGGCGAAAAGATAAGAAACGCGATCCTTTCTGTAGGCAGCCCTGAAAACCGTAAGAAAGATATGTGGAAGATTTTGCTTACAGGAAGGCTTGATCCTGACATCGGGCTTGATCTGGCTATGCTTCAACACGAATTTACCGACGAGTTTTTCAGCCTTCGTTTGGTACCTGAATTTATTCCGGATTATGATCTTGAGCCTTTAATGGATCCTAACAATCAAAGTCTTGAGGCAAGGTTTGTGCGAAAACTCAGCCGGCTTAAACAGCAGGCTGAGCAAACAGGAGACACTGAGGCTGCCTGTATCGTTAATCGCGCTATGTATTATGGGCTTGATGCCCTTAGGCTGGGCGAGATCATTACTGGAAGGGGGCTGGGCTAAGGTGAAACTTAGAACTCTTCTGCCTGTAGCGTTTGGCAAGTTTCATAAGAAGCAACCTATTGTACTTGAAGATGGGCTTAACATCATAATGGGTGACAACGAAAGCGGCAAGTCGACTTTGGTTGCTTTTATCTCCGGTATGTTATACGGCTTTAAAAAAGAAGGTAGGACCAGGATATCGAGAACTCCTGAATTTGAGAAGTACAGGCCCTGGCTTGGCAATGAGTATAGAGGCATTATGGTGTACGAAGATGATGGCAGAACCTATCGTGTCGAAAGATGGTTTGATCCTGATATTGTGAAAATATATGACGAAATAACCGGGGAAGAAATAACAGGTGGGTTCATGCAGGACTCTCGAAAAGAATATAACTTTCCCGAAGTTCATTTGGGGCTTTCCGGCAAGGAGTTTAGAAACACTATTTGGATAGGGCAGCTTGGAAGCGCTCAAGATGGCGATTTGGGCCTTGAAATTCAGGGTAAGCTTGAGAATATACTTCAAGGCGGAGGAGAGGATTTGTGCTTTGCCAAGGCTCTTTCAGCACTAAACGTAGAAAGAGGGAAAATTAAGACTCCTCGCAGTACCAGAGCTCAACTTGATGTTGTACATCGGCAGGTAGCGGAACTTGAGGCCGAACTCGATGAAGCCAAGGTACGGGAAGCTGAAGTCAGGAAGGTTCTGGTAGCGCTTCGTGAACTCATACATGAAGAAGATGTTTTTGCCGAAAAAGTTTGTCAAAAGGCAAGAGAGGTTGACGCCATTAGAACAGTTTTGCTTAGGAGAGTCGTCTCTCATGCCCGGGATTTGCAGCACGAAATTCTTGATGTAGAGAATAAGTTGAGAGATACACAATGGGCAAGAGACATTTCCGGCAATCTTGAGAAGAAATCGCAAGAATTGGCCAGGAATCAAGCAGATATTGATGCACGAATTCATGAAGCCAGGCGTGAAATTGAGAAACTGGAAGTTAAGCAACAAGATTTGGCGGCTCACTTAGAAGAATATGAGCCTGTTGTCTCAACCGGGCTTGATGAGGCCGAGGTATCAGGGCTTCACTCCAGGTATCTGGCGTGTAAGGCCAATGCTGCCAGGGGAGAAAGACGCGCTATGGAAACTCGGCGAGAGTTAAGGAAACTGGAAGAGGCAGCGAAAGGATTGGGGCTTTCTCGCTTTCAGGGTGGAGAGGATTTGCTGGCTCAGGCTGAGGAACTTCAAAACATCGTTGTTTTGGCAGAAAGAGAGAAATCCAGATGTGATTTGGAAGTTGAAAAAGCCAGGGCCGGTCTGGCTGAGACCAACATATCAGGGGCGAGCGGCTGGCTTTACGCGATTTCCCTGGGGATACTGGGCATAGCAATTGCGCTTACAATCATGGGGCTTCCAATGGCAGTACCTGCTTTTGGAATATCCATATTGGTGTTTGGAATCGGATCATATCGCCATCGAAAAGCGCTGCAAATAAAATCCCAAGCACAACACGAGTTTGATGAGAAGAAGGTTGAAGCAGAGGAGCAAGCGGCCAGAGTTTTGGATGCTCAGGGAGTCTTGCAGGAATTTCTCGCACTTCAAGGCGTTAGATCAGTCGAAAGCCTGCGTGCACGAGTGCAAGAAATTTCGGTATTCAACGAACGTCTCATGAATGCAAAAGACAGGTATGATGTGGCTCACCGGTATTGGTTTGAGTCTTCTCAGGAATTTTCAGAGATAGAAAAGCAACTTGTATCTGTTTTGGCCGAAGCAGGGTGTTTGCGCCGGGGCCAGGCAGTTACTGATGGAGCTCTTGACTTGCTCAAAGTTAAGTTGAAAGAAGCAGCCGGGCTGACAGCGAAAATTCAGAACCTTAACGGCCGGATAGATGAGTTTAACAGAGTTCTTGCCCGGTTTGAGAGCAAGAAAGAGAATTTGACACGGGAAGAACAACGATTGCTGGAAGTAGCCAGGGTTCGTTCCATAGATGAACTTGACAGAAAAATTGCCGTTCACAAAGAGTTTGAAAAGAGCAAACAAGTACTGGAACACCTAAAAGCCAAACTTAGTGCAGTTTTGTCAGGAAGGCATATTGAAGATTTGGAATCTGAACTTTACGATCTCGAAAAAAGCGTTGGCTCTTATCTGGATTCAGGCAGTCACACATTGGATTATGATGTTTTGTCAGAAACAGACTATCAACAAGCTCAGAAACAATTAGATGAAATTAAATCAAAACTCAGCGAGATTCGAACAAGAATAGCTTCTATGGAAAAAGAGGTAATTTTGAGGCAGCGGGAAGGTAGGCCTGTTTACGCAATTCAAGAGGATTTGACCAGGGTAAATGAGAGCCAAAAGCAACTTACACAAGACAAGCAAGCTTTGGAACTTGCAATTAAAACTCTTGAAGAGTTATCCAGGAATTTACGCAGGGAATTTGCACCTATATTAAATGAAAGAGTAGGTGAGATTCTGAAGCAAATAACCCGCGGGAGATATATTGATGTGCGGATATCACCTGATCTTGACATGAGTGTTATCCACCCTGGGGACAAAAGCCAAACTCCCATTTCCGCCCTTTCAGGAGGCACTATAGATCAATGTTACTTTGCCCTCCGTGTTGCAATTGCAGAACTTATTATCAACAAACAGGAGTTTCCTTTCTTTTTAGATGATTCTTTTGTTCAGTACGATGACAAAAGGCTTGAAGGGGCTTTGAAGATTGTTTCCGAACTTTCACAGCGGCATCAAATTTTGCTTTTTTCCTGCCACGGTCGGGAAGAAGAGATAGCAAGAAAACTTCAAATACCTTGTAATATGATTAGGCTCAATGGCGGTGTGGAACCTGGAGAACCACTGCACAGCCGGCTGCAAACGCAAGCGGAAACTGCTTCAAGCTGATTTACTGTCAGGCACCGGGCGCAACCAGGATTAAGAAGATGTTCAAGGGCCGGAGCCAAAAACAGTAACGGTATTCTCAACATCTTCATTCAGTGCAACGAGCGAAACAGCATGAGCGAATAATCCAATTAATCGAAGATTCGTGCAGGGGGATGGGGTTTGGGCCACATCTGGTGGATAGGGCCGTGGGATCTGTATTTTTGTTACTGCTTGGCGGCCTACTGCTTGGGGACAGCACAAATCTCCATGGGTAATCTCTGGCATCGCCTGCGTAGTCAATACCTATTCTGGGGGTTTTTACGATTTTGAACTTCCGGGTTTTATAAGACTTAGGCGGCTCGGCAATATACAGGTTTCCTGCCAGAAGATTTGCTCCGTTATGCTGTTTTCCAATTCCCATAGCCTGGCACAACCTTCCAGGGCCTAATGCCAGAGGCAACTTGCCATTTCGACGTTTGAGCATAACCTCTTCTCCAAGCACAGGCTCAATGGATCTTACCAACACTGCATGAGGGATTCCTTCCCGAAACACAACTACATTGAAGCAGTGGTGCAAGCCGTAAACTAAATATACATAAGCAGTTCCCGGGGGGCCGTACATAACTTGATTTCTCCTGGTTTTGCGCATGTTGTACGCGTGGCATGCCCTGTCTTCCGGCCCTGCATAGGCTTCTGTTTCCGTGATTATGCCTGCGGTAGTTTCACTGCCGGCTTTGTGAACAAGCAGCAGGCCCAATAAATCAGGAGCAACTTCCAGGGCAGTCCTGGTGTAAAAGTTCTGCGGAAGACGTCCGAGCCGGCTAAGAGTGCCCAGTGTAATTGGGCACTCTGATTTCCTCAATTTATTTACATAGTCGGACATGTACCTTGAAGACTTTTTCATAGTAACTTTATTATAGCCCTTAAACAAAAGTAGTTACACCTTACTACATTGCATTATAACATTGACCTTAGGCTGATTCTAATATCGGCCTTAAAGCAGTACCGGAAAATTTTTAGCTAGTGTTCAGTTTGCAGTCAACGGAAGCCATGCCTTTGCCGATCTACCGGTATCGTCGCTTTGTGCATGTTGAGGTACTAAGTAGGTTGCTTTAGGTACGCTGGGCTTCTGTTAGCGTTGTTTCGTGCATGTCGGGCAACGGTAGGGTTCCTTCATGCATGTTGGAGGCACCGGTAGCGTCGCTTTAGGCTTCCAGGGCTAATTGATATCCGGGGTAAATCGCGTAAATCAATGAATTGGAGGTAATGATTTTGACTGTTAACGCTCAAAAAGCCAATGCTGTTTTGGACAATACCGGCATTTTGTATTCAAATTCAAAAGGAGAGCAGCTCAACATTGAGGCCGGTGGCCCCAGCCCCATGGATTTACTGCTAATGTCTGTTGCAGGCTGCAGTGGGCTCACTTTCAGGTCTTTGCTGGAGCGAGACGGGTTTGAGCCCACCAAACTCGAATTGGCGGTTGAGGGAGTAAAGAGCGAAAATCGTCCCAGGAAGTTTACAAAGATCCATATCCATTACGATATTCAATGCGAGGGGCTAACTCATCAAACCACCGAAAAATACTTGAAGATAACAGAGAGGGTTTGCCCTGTAGTTCAATCGCTTGCTGCTGACTGTGATTTAGACTATTCTTTGAACCAGGAATCATAATTGATTTCTTAGCATGATTGATTTCTTAGATTGAAGCAATAGGGCCTTCGCAAAACGAAGGCCCTATGTAAACCAATCATCATACCGTGGAGTGTGTTATATGAAGTTAGTTCCTAAGGGCGCCAAAGGCGCTAAGATTATTAATGTTACCAAAAATACCCTGGCTTCTGTTACTGGCAGCGGATCGGTAGATGTGTTTTCCACTCCGAATTTGGTGCTACTCATGGAAGAGGCTTGTGTTGAAGCGATTAAGGATTACCTTGAAGATGGCGAAACTACAGTAGGGACGTTGGTTAATATTAGCCATTTGGCAGCTACACCCCCTGGACTCAAGGTGACAGCTACTGCTATACTAACTCACGTTGAAGGAAGGAAACTTGTATTTGAAGTAGCCGCCTTTGACGATATAGAAAAAGTGGGTGAAGGCACCCATGAAAGGTTTTTGGTTAATCGAGAAAAATTCACCGCAAAATCTCTTCGCAAGAAAGATATCCACAAGGAAAAACATATATAGCGTCGAATAGTGATATCATGGCCTACATATGGTGCCAACAAATGTTCGGGCCAGCTAGTTTTTTGGTTGTGTTGCTATTGGCGCCTAACATAGAGTGTATGGTTCTTAAGCGAGTACTAGGGAGCCGGTTTGTGTCCATTTGAGGTTGCTGAGCCCGAGTCGATGCCTTTATGCATAAATTGCCGGCTAAATCTTTAAAGCAAGGTGGAATTTATCTTGAAGTGTCCTTTTTGCGGTTATCTGGATTCAAGGGTGATTGAATCACGGACCACTGAGGAAATGACTGCCGTCAGAAGGCGGCGGGAATGTCCCAACTGCAGCCGGCGCTTTACCACCTATGAACGCCTTGAAGAGCAGCCCCTGGTAGTCGTCAAAAAGGACGGCAGAAGGGAAACTTTCTCAAGGCAGAAAATTCTCTCAGGTATGCTTAAGTCTTGTGAGAAAAGGCCAACCCCGCTTGACGTGCTTGAGCGGGCTTCTTTTATGGTTGAAAGGGCCATACGTGAAAGCGGAAAGGGCGAAGTGACATCTCAGGAAATAGGTGAGCTTGTCATGGAGAGGCTTAGAGAGATTGACGATGTTGCTTATGTTAGGTTTGCATCGGTGTACAGGGAATTTAGGGACGTAGACGGTTTTCGAAAAGAAGTGGAGCGGATTTTAGCAGAAAGAGGGCAACCTGATAAATAGTGTGTACATATGATTTGCCCGATTAGATTTTAAGTTACCGTAGGAGGAAATTGAATGTCGGAAAATGTAGAGATGAGCGAAGCCAAGTTTTCAAAAAATGCTGTTGCAGTGCTCGAGCGACGCTATCTTCAAAAAGATGAGAATGGAAAAGCCTTTGAAACTCCAGAGCAAATGTTCTGGCGGGTGGCCAGAAATATTGCATTGATGGATATGCTTTACGATCCACGTATTTATTTGGGTGAGGGGCGGGCCGGGTCAGACGATAAAGGACACAAAGCAAGCCGGGGAGCCGAAACTGACAAAGGGGCAAGCTCTGTCGGTTCAGGTGCTTACAGTGATGCAGGAAAAGCTCTGGAAAAGCAGACGGTGCAGGGTAAGAAGCCTGGTGCAAGCAAGGGAAAGCACAGTGTTGAGGGTAAAAGTTCCAAAACTGAATTACCCGGCATAGGCGACAAGGACTGGGCTACTCTTAAGATGGCTTTTGAAAGACTTAAGTCAAACGGGTCAGTTAAAGTCTCCTGGAACGAAATGAAGCAGATTACTGTTGCAAGCCAGGATTACATATTGAGAAGGGCTAAAGAGTTCTACCGGTTGATGACTGAATGTAAGTTTATGCCTAACTCTCCGGCGCTTATGAATGCCGGGCGTGATTTACAGCAACTGTCGGCGTGTTTTGTGCTGCCTGTTGACGATTCAATGAGCAGCATATTTGATTCACTGAAGCATGCTGCGCTTATTCACCAATCTGGTGGCGGTACCGGTTTTAGTTTTTCCAGGCTGCGGCCCAAGAACGATGTTGTGCGTTCTACAGGCGGCGTCGCGTCAGGGCCTGTATCTTTTATGAAAGTTTTTAATGCGGCTACTGAAGCGGTAAAGCAAGGTGGAGTGCGCCGCGGTGCCAACATGGGGATATTGCGCATAGACCACCCTGATATATTGGAATTTATCACTTGCAAGACTGATACAAAAGAGCTCACTAACTTTAATATTTCAGTAGGCATTACAGAAGAGTTTATGAAGGCAGTTGAGGCCGGCGAAGACTATGAACTGGTTAATCCCAGAAACGGCAAGGTTACCGGCAAACTCAATGCGAGAGAGGTATTTAAGAAAGTAGTTGACCAGGCCTGGCGTAACGGCGAGCCTGGAATTGTGTTTCTCGATCGTCTCAACAGGGACAACCCTACACCTGAGATAGGTGAAATTGAGAGCACTAACCCTTGTGTAGTTGGAGATGCATTGGTTTCAACAGAGTTGGGGTTAGTGCCAATAAGGGAGATCGCCGAGAAATGGTGTGAAGGCGGCCTGAATGTTGCTGTTGACACCAGGGTGGTGGAGAACTCTGCTTTGGAGGGTACTACCGGTACCGCTGTTGTTTCTGTTTCAGGTGTTGAAATGGCCCCGATTTCAAGAGCTTTCCGCACAGGGGTCAAGGATGTCGTCAAGATTACGACCAGGCATGGTTTTTCAATCGAAGTTACTCCTGATCATAAAATGATGACCACGCGAGGCTGGGTGCCTGCCGGGAAACTTCGGCCTGGCAAGGATCGGGTTTTGGTACAGCCCAATCAGACTAAGGTGGGTGCTCCAACTAATGTGACTGCTGGGGTGGATTTTGTTGATTCTGTTGAACCCTGCGGCCAGAAAGAGGTATTTGACCTCACCGTTCCTTACAGCCATTCATTCATTGCCAATGGATTTGTGGTTTCCAACTGTGGAGAGCAGCCATTGCTTCCATACGAAGCGTGCTGCCTTGGTTCTATTAATTTAGGTGCTTTCACCAGGTCAGTTTGGGAACTGGATAATTCAGGTGATATTAAGCCTGAAAGCCTTGTAGACTGGGAAGGCATGGCCGAGGCAGTAGGAACCGGTGTTCATTTCCTGGATAACTTGATCGACGCAAACAAATATCCCTTGCCGGAAATAGACGACATGGCCCACGGTAACAGGAAGATCGGCCTGGGAGTAATGGGCTGGGCGGATATGCTGCTGGACCTTGGGATTCCATACAATTCCCAAGAAGCTGTAAAGCTTGCGGAAAAGATTATGAAATTTATTGAAGAAGAATCGGTTAAAGCATCACAAGAACTTGCAGAAACCCGTGGTGTATTCCCCAACTACGAAAAAAGCATTTATCCCAATAAGGGCATAAAGGTTCGAAATGCCACTACTACGACTATTGCTCCGACCGGCACCATTAGTATTATAGCCGGTGCTTCATCGGGGATAGAGCCACTTTTTAGCATAGCTTTTACCAGAAATGTAATGGACAACGATAGGCTTGTAGAAGTAAACCCCGGGTTTGAACGGGTAGCCAGGACAATGGGCTTTTACACTGATAAGCTTATGGAGAAAATTGCTCAACACGGTTCTGTACATGGTATTTCAGAAGTGCCAGATGATGTGCGCAAGGTTTTCGTTACGGCTCATGAGATCACTCCTGAGTGGCATATTCAAATGCAGGCGGCGTTCCAGAAGTTTACCCACAATGCCGTTTCAAAGACGGTTAACTTTAGCCATGAGGCTACAAGAGAAGATGTAAGAGATGTATTCCTAAAGGCTTATAATCTGGGATGCAAAGGAGTTACAGTATACAGAGACGGAAGCCGGGAAGAGCAGGTGCTGACAGTAGGCGCTAAGGATGAGCGTGAGATTGAAGCAGAAGATGCTCAAACCGATTCAGTTTCAAGTAAAAAATCCAGGGTAAATGGAGTTTGGGGTAGGATTAGGCCCATTGAACGCCCGAGTACGCTTGAAGGATTTACTACAGCCAAGGAGACGCCTGTAGGTAAGCTGTTTCTTACCTTAAATACTCTCGACGGGCATCCGGTTGAGCTCTTCGCCCAGATCGGTAAAGCAGGCAGTGATGTGGCAGCGTTCACTGAAGCTATTGCCAGGATGGTATCTATAGCCCTTAGGTCAGGAGTGGATCCCCAAGAAATTGCTGATCAGCTTATGGGCATAGGTGGGTCACGAAGCATAGGATTTGGCCCTAACAGGGTCCGTTCGGTTCCTGATGCAATGGGGCAGTTTATTGATGAATATGTGAATCACATACAGAAACCTGAAGATGGGCCTGAAGACGAATCACACCCTCATCAAGATGAGTTGCCGCTTCTTCCGGGAAAGAAGTTCAGCCTTTGCCCAACATGTGGCACATGGAATCTGGTTCACGTGGAAGGGTGCTTGAAGTGCCTGGCGTGTGGGTATAGTGAGTGTTGAGATAATTTATTGTTTAGGGCCTGGCTGGTGAGGATTGCTCAAGGCGTGTTTGGCAGGCCGGGTGAATGCCGGAGATAGGTTTACCTGTCACAAGAGCGGTTTCGATGGGTGATTCAGGCAGCGTATAACCGTGTGTAGTGTTCTGTACCAGGAGCAAAGAAATAGGGTTATATCCTTTGTGTTTCTTGCCGGTAAGAGATCCGCTTTCGTTGATATGTGATTCAGTAAGGCAGTTGAATGATGCAAAATGAATGAACAGGTCATGGCAGTGCAGTTGTAGCAGGGAATAGGCACTTGATTGCTGACAGGTGCGGGTGTTGCGGTGCTTGTTTCTTAAGGATTAGGAACATGGCCAATGTGTTTGTGCAGGGGCGGGAATGAACCGCCCCTGCTGTTATCAGAACTAGATGTAGGATAGATGGCGAATCGGATGGGCTATTCATCCTGCAAGTTTAGAGAACGGCCGGACTGGCTCTGCAGGCGAGCCAGTTGATAGCCTGATAGCCCGGAAACCCGTCAGAGTGGCTCTGCAGCCGAGCCAGTCAGCAGCGGAAAAGCTCCAAAACCCGTCAGAGTGGCTCTCCAGCCGAGCCAGTTGACAGCCTGACAGCCCGGAAATCCGTTAGAGTGGCTCTGCAGCCGAGCCAGTCAGCAGCGGAAAAGCTCCAAAACCCGCCAGA
>CAZXLH010000010.1:23476-65677 GCA_964641455.1 uncultured Eubacteriales bacterium
AACCCGTCAGAGTGGCTCTCCAGCCGAGCCAGTTGACAGCCTGACAGCCCGGAAACCCGTCAGACTGGCTCTGTACTAATTAAAGGAACTTTCATTTCAGTGTCGAATATTTGAGTAATTGCGCATTATGAACATAATTTTCACTATGTGAAAAAGCCGCAGTTGGTTAGATGAGCAATCAGTGAGAACCAAGGGCATCCAACGATTGATGTGCGTTCCGTACCATGCAGTTCCGGGCTCTAGAGAATATGGAACCAGCGATATAGAACCGGCGATATGTAATTGCCGAAGAACTAGTGTGCACAACAGTTGCAACATGGAATGTCTACCATGAAGCTACGCAACATGGAACATCAGGCTAACATGGAGCTGCCTAACATGGAACTGCTCGACATGGAACATGGAACAGCCCAATGTGGAACTGCGCAAGTCTTATTTCATAGAAAGGAGAGATTCTATTGTTTAAAGGCATTTTCGCTCCGATTCCGACCCCGTTTGTAGACGAAGAGATTGCTTACGGTAAACTGGAAGAAAACCTTGCCAGGTGGGGAAACACCGGGCTTTCAGGAATCGTTGTTTTAGGCTCAAACGGAGAACAGCCGTATGTTGACGAGGATGAAAAGGTCGAACTTTGGGCTCTTGCCCGCAAGCATTTTCCCAAAGACAAGATTGTAATTGCAGGTACAGGGTGTGAAAGCACAAGGGCAACCATAAGGCTCACCAAAAAAGCGGCTGACGCAGGTGCCCAATCAGCCCTTATCATCTCGCCTCACTACTTCAAAGCTAGCATGAAAGATGATGCCTTGGAGCGGTACTATACAGACGTGGCAGACAATTCTCCAATTCCTGTGCTTCTTTACAACATGCCCGGAAACACAGGGCTTAACATGATACCTCCCCTGGTAAAGAGGTTATGCACTCATCCCAATATCAAGGGTATTAAGGATTCAAGCGGAAACATAGTCCAGATCTCCGAGATCCTAAGGGATGTTCCCGAGGACTTTGCCGTATTCGCAGGTTCAGCCAGTTTTCTGATGCCTGCCCTGGTAATGGGGGCAAAGGGCGGTACTTTGGCATCGGCCAATATAGTTCCGGATCTGTGTGTGAAAATCTATGATTTAGTCAACCAGGGTAAACTTGATGAAGCCCGGCCCATACAGAAGAGTATTCTTAAACTCAACTCACTTGTAACAGCCAAATACGGCGTTGCAGGGCTAAAAGCCGCCTTGGATATGATAGGCTACTTCGGCGGCTTGCCAAGAAGGCCTATTTTGCCAATTGGCGAAAAGGAGAAACAAGAAATCAGGGCTACTCTGGAAGAACTGGGGCTTGTGTAGAAGTTTGAAATTACCTGGAGGCTGTTTCAACGGATTCTGGTGAAGTGCAAGCCGGCCGTATTTGGGTTGCCGTGTTCCGGGTGAATTAGAAAGCATGCTTTCGAGCGATTGCAGCGGGCACTCCGAGGCCTGGGCCGATGCCACTGATGCGCGTCTGACGTTTTGGGTGCTGCCGCTGCTTGTATTAAAGATTTGATCCGTATTTTGGAGGAATATAACCTGTGATAGTACGTTCAGTTAAAAAAGCAGTGGAAGTGCTGATTGCTGTAGTCGAGGCTTCCGAACCCGTAACTTTGACCTATGTGGCCACAAACACCGGATTTCCTATAGCCACGGCAAAGCGGCTTTTGGACACTCTTACAAAAACACGCTTGCTTAGCAAGAAGGATAAATTATACAGTCCCGGAATTAGGTTGTTTGAAATAGGGAAGAAGGCTGAACAACAAATGGATCTTGTCTCAGCAGCTATGCCTTGCCTTGAAAGGCTGAGGGATAATGTAGGTGAAAGCGCTAACTTGGCGATTCTTGACAATACAGATGTTATATATGTTGCATCGGTGGAGTCGCCTAGAATGATGAGGACTTTTACCGTACCCGGCGCACGCGTACCTGCTCATTGCACGGGCGTAGGAAAAGTTTTGCTGTCAGGGCAATCAGACCTCAAATTACGGGAGTTATACGGAACTTATGACTCAAGCCGGCTTTCGGGCACTCCGGATGTTCCGGATTCTTTGGGCTGTCTAGGCTCTATAGAGTTTACAGGGGCTGCAGGCTCCACAGGAGATACAGGCTTGACCGAATTTTCGGATTGTTCTGAATGTACAGGCGCTGTGAAACTACAGCGGTTCACCTCGAGAACCATAGTTTCTGTAGATGCGCTTATGGAAGAAATCAAGAAGGTAAAACAAGCAGGCTATGCTACAGATGATGGTGAAAGGGAAGAGGGAGTAGTGTGTATAGCGGCACCTGTACGGGATTATGCCGGGAATATAGTAGCTGCGGTGAGTGTTTCAGGGCCTGCCTCTAGGTTGGATAAAGACGCTTTAGATAAGGCCAGGGCTCATGTAGTTGAGTGTGGCCGGGCAATATCGCGAAACCTTGGGGCATAGTGTAATAAGAAAGTTGTTGCGTTAGCGGTCAATGAATATGCGGGACTGATTCCGGAAACTTTGCCGGCACAGTGAGGAAGTTGCGGTCGTATGGATTCTACTTTGAATAGACAAGGTTGGATTGCGAACAGGGTATGTATTGTACTTCAAGTTTGCAAGGCGGTTTCAGAGTAAACTTAAGGTTACAACCTAATGGTTATATGTTCGAATATTGGGCATGCCTGACAGTTACGGTTATACGCTGGAATATTGGGCATGCCTGACAGTTACGGTTATATGCTAGAGATACTTGTCAGAGTAAGCTTCAGGGTAATCTTGCAGATTTATAAATTGCAATCAGAATGAAAGGGGATACATAAAACATGAATGCAAGAAATCCAAAACTTAAGCTATTACTTGGGCCTGGGCCCAGCAATGCAGACCCTCGTGTGTTAAGGGCGCTTTCAGAACCAACCCTCGGCCACCTTGATCCTGATTTTATGGAGATCATGGACGAGACTACTCAACTTTTGCGCTATGTGTTTGGAACTAAGAACCAGCTCACCATACCCATTTCCGGAACAGGATCAGCCGGTATGGAGACAGCCATAGTTAACTCGCTGGAACCTGGAGACAAGGCAATTATCTGTATTGCCGGTGTGTTCGGTGAGCGAATGGCCGATGTAACCCAGCGTGTAGGGGCTACTGTAGTTCGAGTGGACGCACCCTGGGGGAAGCCTGTTAATGCTGATGATGTGAGAAAAGCAGTGAAAGAAAACCCTGATGCCAAAATAATAGGGATTGTCCATGCAGAGACTTCAACCGGTGTACTCCAGCCATTGGAAGAAATAACTCAAATAGCTCATCAAAACGGAATGCGAATAGTGGTTGATGCAGTAACATCTCTGGGTGGGGTAGAGGTGCCGGTAGACAAGCTAGGCCTGGATTTTGTGTTTTCAGGCACTCAGAAATGCCTAAGTTGCCCACCTGGATTGGCGCCTGTAACTGTCGGCGACAAAGCGCTTGAGTTCATCAAAAACCGCGAGACCAAATGCCAAAGCTGGTATTTGGATCTATCCATGATTGCCCGGTACTGGGGTGGCGAAAGGTTTTATCACCATACTGCACCGGTGAACATGATGTACGCTTTTAACGAAGCTTTGAGAATTATCAAAGAAGAAGGGTTGGAGGCAAGGTGGGCAAGGCACCGGCTCAACCAGAAGGCACTTGTTGCTGGGCTTGAAGCTATGGGAATGAAGCTTGTGGTGGAGCCTGAGTATCGCTTACCAAGCCTTACTACTGTGTACTTCCCTGAAGGAGTAGAAGATGCTCCGGCAAGAAAGATGCTTCTTGATGAATTTGGCATAGAAATTGGTTCAGGCCTTGGAGTCTTCAAAGGTAAAGTATGGCGTATAGGCCTCATGGGGACAAACTCAACAAAGGGCAATGTGCTCAAATTGTTCGCTGCACTTGAGGACGTTCTTGTGACTATGGGGGCTAAGGTTCCTGCAGGTGCCGGATTACAGGCTGCTTCATCAGTATATAGAACATCTAAGTAGTGCAGGCAATGAAAGGGTTCTGTTAGCGGGCACCGGCAATGATATACATTGTTTTGGCCAGTAAGTGGCTTAGGGCAGGTGACTGTTAGCGGGTACCGGCAATGAGATACCGAGGCTATTGCTATGAGGTATTCGGTAATGAAATGATTTGTCAGTCCGCTAATGATGTTTAAGGGTTTCCACAGAAACTCAAATTTGCTAAATCAAAAAGGATATGTTATTGAATCCAGGCCCGAATCCAGGGCGGTTTGTTGATGGGGAAAGTGGTTCGGCAAGTATTGAATTGATGCCGGGCAGACAACCGTTTTGAGTTCGGGCTTTGAGTCTTTTTATGCACAAGCAGGTTGACTCTTTGTCAGTTAAAGCCGCTTAAGTTAAGTGAAATAGGTGGATACTGCTGTTCGATGTTAAGTCACGGTGGTATCTACCTTGTTTTGAGTTTGGCCTATGGAACTCTTGTTGTGAATTAAGAGTTTTGGGTTCTTCAAACCCCAGAGTTGCTTGGAGGCGCTATAGCCCTGGCAATATCATCAAGGTCAGTAGTAAATTTTGCAGGGGGGAGGCTTTTGAGTATAAACTTGCCGTATGCTCTGGTGATTATTCTTGAGTCAAGTATTACAACTGCTCCCCGGTCTGTTTTGGAGCGTATCAAGCGGCCGAACCCTTGCTTAAGCTTCAATGTGGTAACCGGTAAAGAGTAATGGGCAAATGGATTAAGCCCTTGAGCTTTCCAGAGAGTTTCTCTTGCTTGCATTACAGGGTCTTCAGGGACAGGGAAAGGCAGTTTGGCCAGGACTACACAAGAGAGTGCGTCACCTGGAACATCTACGCCTTCCCAGAAAGAGTCCAAGCCCATGAGTACCGCATTTCCGCTTTGCTTAAACTCACGAAGCAATGCTTCCCGAGATTTTTCGCCTTGCACCAAGACAGGGTAACCTTTCTCTTCTATCCTGTCTTTGGTCTTGCGGCTGACTGTTTCCAATGCACGTTTCGATGTAAAAAGCACAAAAGTTCTTCCTTGTGCCAGGTTTATAATCTTAAGGACCATTTCAGCCACGTAATCGTCAAACACCGGGCTGTTAGGCTGTTGGCCGCGCCGATCCTTTGGTACACATAAGCAGGTTTGATGGGAGTAGTCAAAAGGAGAACCTATAATCGCTTCTTCTGCTTCAATGTCTAACAGCCGTTTAATATAGTCAAATGAGCCTCCGGTAGAAAGGGTGGCTGACGTTAATATGGCCGAAGGTAAACTGTTCCATAAGTTTTCTTTAAGATAAGAACCTACTTCAAGAGGTGAGCTGTTAAGAGTTATGTGCCGCTGCCTGCTCCGCGTTTCAATCTCAGACCAGTAGACGAAAGAATCGCCGTCGCCATCCAGGGTATTTATGCTTTCCAGTTGCCCTGCAATTCCCAAATAGCGCCTGGCAAGCGCATTAACTTCGAACCTTTCTTCATCTGATAAATTATAGTCAGTCCAATCGGCTATTAGTTTGGAAAGGTCACGGAGTGACCTGGCAATTTCATTATCAATGATTTCCGGTTCCCGTAATCGGTACTTATCTCTGCCAAAATATGAATATGCCCGCCTGCCTCCGGTTTTGAGGCTGCGGCGTAACATGTCAGGCGCCAGACTTTTGAGATTGATTTCCATGAGGTTCAACAAGTGATGTAGCGCCATTTCCATACGCTTGCGTTCTTCAAAAGGCAGCAATTTAGAAAAGGGTTCTCTGGAGGCGAATCTCAGAGTATCATCAGCCAAACGTTTTATGTGATTATACCCTACGTTGAACGTCATACTGTCTCTAAATACTCCTTCAAGGTGATGAGCTTCATCGAAGATAACCGCCTCGTATCCAGGTAGAAGCAATGTTTTGCCTGCTGTATCCTGGTAAACCCTTAAATGAGCTGCAAACAGAGCATGGTTTACTACGATTAAATGACAACTTTCAAGATATCTGCGCTGTTCTTGATAGAAGCATGACTTTCGAAACGGGCATTTTCCGGACATACACCTGTTGCTTTCAGAACAAAGCTCGCTCCAGAGGGAGTTTGATACATGAAAAGGCAACTTTTCGCGGTCTCCGTTCCAATTGCCTTCATCAATTTTACAAGAAATCTCTCGTAACTTCTTTTCTTGGTCTTCTTCTTCAACCAACTGAAGTTTTCTTTGGGTTTCATCATAAACTCTGCTCCATTTTCGAAGGCAAAGGTAGTGGCTCCGTCCCTTAAACAGCGTATAGTTAAGGGGGCCTAACGAATCATGGAAAATGCCTGCAACCAGGGGAATATCCTTGTTAACCAACTGTTGCTGAAGGTTTACTGTATAAGTCGACACAACTGCCCGTTTTTTTGTGGCCAAACACCAATAAACAACAGGGAGGAGGTAGGCAAGGGATTTTCCCACGCCTGTTCCTGCTTCCACCAAAAGATGTTTGCCTTGTGACAAGGAGTCCCAGACCAATAGGGCCATGTCGCGTTGGTGAGGCCTTTCCTCAAAGCCGGCTACTACAGAAGACACTATGCCTTCTTGTTGAAAAGCCTCGGCAAAAAACTGTCTGATACTCTCAGGCGTATTTGAAAGAGAAACTTTTGCTTTCAGGCCGGAATCCTCCATATTTGCAATAGTGTTATTGGTAAACTGAGTAGAACATGGCTCAAACAGTATTCTATCATGATTTTGGAATGATTTTGGAGTCATTTGGTTACAGGCAGAGTTTCTTTCCTTGCAGGAGGGCTGCCGGGTAGCGCCAATTCCCCTTCTCTTACGCAAACACTTTTCCGTTTGCGAAACAAACATAGGGGCTCGGGAAGGCTTAAGATGTTTCTTGGTGAACAGGTACTGCCGATTCGCTGGTTTGACGACTATAAGTCCGCGATTTTATTGGCGTTATTTGTTTCCTTTTTTATGATCTTTCTGTTTTGAACCTTTTTGCTCAGAGAGCTTGTCTTTGGCTGCTTTTGCTTTGTCCTTAAGGGCTTTTTCTTGGCTCTTCTGGATCTCTTTTACCCATTGCTTGGTTAGTTTGGACAAATGGCCTTTGTCTTTATTGGAGCCTTTGTCTTTTATCTTGTCGATACCGGGCCTGGGAATATTGCTCTTAAAGTCGGTTTGTTTCTTAAGCTGGCCAGGCGGTTGTTCTTGAGAAGCGTTTTGGCTCTCTTCTTGCTTATCCTTGCCGTTATCCTTGTCCTTATTTTTCCCTGGCTCTCCTTGCTCAGCCATATTGCTTTCCGGAACCTCTTTATCAGGAGTATCATCAATAAAGCCTTCTGTGTGTGATGGCTCTTTATATCCTTCTTCTTCAAAAAGCGCCCACAGCGCTGCTCTGGCAGCTGAAATTTTGAGCTGTTTTGCGGCTTCCCGTGCCTGCATATCTAATCTTACATGGTTAATTACAGAATGATTTGCTTTTGTTTTTCTATCAATTTGCTGTGAGGCAGGTGCTTGCTTTTCAAATTTCGGCTTTTTGCCGGCTTGTTTGGCTGCTTCCTTGGCAGCTTTTTCGGCAGCCTTTGCGGCTTCCCTGGCGGTTTTTTCCGCTGCCTTTTGTGCGTCTTTAAGAATTTTCTTTTCTAAGTTATCCAGGGCGGCCCCTTCTTTAATGGGGATGATTCCAATTACTACTTCTGGCTGTTCTCCTTCTTCTTTGGTCTTGATTAGCGCTTCCACAGCCTGGTCTACCGGTTTCATGTAAAGGTCATGGCCGACTGCTATTTTCTCGCCTGTTTCATCGAAACATGTAACAGACCTAATGAGCCCTCTATCGTTAACTTCCAACTCCAGGCTTCCGGGAGAGTCAACCAGATCAAGTGTAACCCAGGCAAGGGCAGGCCGTGCCTCCAGATACTGTGTATAGCCGAAAAATGACGCGAAAAGGATTAGCGATGCTAAGAGTGTAACGGGCACCAGCCTCTTTGTCAAAAATTGGGCAAAGTTCCGGCCCCAGGAACGATGTTTGGCCGGAAGTTCGGAAAGGGATGATAAAGAAACTTGCTCTCCGACTATGTATATACAATTCTTGGTGGGAAATTGCAGAAAACGGCCGTCTGACGTAAGTACTGTAATTTGGTTACGGGTCTTTTCAATTACTATACATTGATCAGATCGCAATTCACATCACCACTCTGATTCAGAAACGTTTAAGAAACCTTTTATGCTGGGATAATCACCGGTCATAGCGACAGCAATTGCAGTTATGTATTTTCTTTGCCTGATGACCGTCTTTTTTGAGACGCGCCTTTTCTCAGGCATCACCGATAGCAATTCATCAACCGGGACTTCCCGGTTCGTTAGAAATGAGTTCTTAAGCGTGTCGTTTTGAGCGATCAATTTGGCCATATACATGGCACGTTCTCTCGCATCTCTATGTTTAGGAGTTGCTTGAACCACTTGCCCCAAGGTCAGGCCAAATTTCTCCAAGTCTTGTTTCCAGTTTTCAATATCGTCCCTTCGTTCTATTACGGCTTGCCAATCTGTTGTTGAATACGCCAGGCAGGAAGGGTCCCAAGCCCCTTCGCTTTCATCTCTGTACGGATTCAAGGCGGAAAACGGTATTTCCCGCCGCCTGGCCTTTTTCCTGTACTGATCAATAAGCCTTCGTTTTATGACGGTAGCGGCAAAGGCCAAGAAACCAGGATTGTTGCTCTTAAATGCGTCTATTGCTTCATTAAAGGCTGCCAGGGCTACGCTTGCCTCGTCATCTTCTCCCAATACTATGTACCGCCTTGTACATGACGCAGCTGTTTTGAGAATAAAAGGCGTATAATCGCGGATTAGGTCATCTCTTGCCTGGATATCTCCTTCCCTGGCACGAGCTACCCGCGCTTCTATCGGTTCCGGGTCCATATCCTGTGAAAATTTCAAAGTCAAGATTGCGTTCACCATCTAGGTTTTCTCTTCACCTGCTTTCAAATCCTGCACCTATAATTGTTCCTTCATTTACTTGTATCCTCTTTTGTATCAAACCGGGTGAACCAATGTTCATGTTTTAAAGATTTAGGTTTTGCCGTTCTGGCTGGTATTACTCAATATCGTTTGATATTGAAAATTTGTCTATGCATGATAGATATCGAAAACTTGCAAGATTTTGTGGCAAAAAGAAGGAGTTTTGCATAGGTTTGGCGTATACATCTATATGTAATAACCATATAGATGACTCGGGGTATACAAAGATTTGTTTGAAAGGGGAGATAACATGACTTATGACGGGATTGAAAAACACGGAGGTGAGAAACGTCAAGACACAAAACACAGAGGCCATCACGATTGGCATCGTTCGGGACATTCTGGATGTGTTGTCCGCCCGGAGGGGTTTCTGGAGCCGTGCCTCTTGCTTCTTTTAACAGAGAATGTTTCGTACGGGTATGATCTCATTTCACGTCTGAAAGAATTCGGATTTGGAGAGAATCAAGACCCCGGCAGAGTATATAGGTATCTAAGGCGGCTTGAAAAGCGAGGCATGATTGAATCCCAGTGGGATACCACCGGCGCTGGGCCGGCCAGAAGAATGTACCGGGTAACCGCTGACGGCGATGAGCTCCTTTCTGTGTGGACAGAGACCATCAAGTTCAATATCAAAGTTCTCAACGAGTTTGTAGAACGGTACGAGTGCGTGAATAAAGAAGACAGCAGTAACAAGAGCAACTAAGTATGGTATTATTTCGTATAGCGATATTATCGGGTCGCTAATTAAGTATAACCATACAAGTAAGCGCCGAAGGGAGTGTGGTCTGTGAAAGTTCTTCAAAGGCTTCTAAAATTTGCAGCTCCTTATTGGCCAAGATATGTACTTGCGTTCGCACTAGTTTTTGCAGTGTCAGCTCTAAATTTGCTGCAGCCTATGGCCATTAAATGGGTTATTGATGATATCCTTGAAACACAGCAATATGCTTTGTTATTATACGGAGCGCTGGCTATATTAGGTGTAGCGGCCATAAAGGGCATAATCCAATATTTTCAGCGCCTCAATATGGCTTATGCCGGGCAACAAGTGGTTTTCGATATAAGGAATACGCTCTATCGCCATTTACAGCAGCTTTCTTTCAGTTTCTACGATCAGGCTCAGACAGGGCAGATCATGTCCCGGGTTACATCTGACGTAGGTACAGCCCAGCGGTTCTTAGCTAATGGGCTGGTCCAAATAGTTTCCAATGTAATCACTTTCTGTGCAACATTTATTCTCATGATATCTCAACATCGAAAACTCACTTTCATGGCAATGATTCCTGTTCCATTGCTTGTATGGCGGGTACAGGTGTACTCTACTCAGGTTCGCCCTATGTTTTGGGAAATTCAGCAGCAACTTGCGGTGCTTACTACCCGGTTGCAAGAGAATATTACAGGCCAGAGAGTAGTGAAAGCTTTTGCCAGAAAACAACATGAACTCGATAAGTTTGAAAAGGACAATTTAGAGCTTTTGGAACGAAACGTGAAAACAGAGAGGCTTTCTGCAGTTAACTGGGCTTCAATGCGGCTGTTGACAGAAATGTCACTTGCCATAATCCTGTGGTATGGCGGACGCGAAGTCATATCCGGAAATCTCAGTTACGGGACGTTAGTAGCTTTTAACATGTTGCTTGGGCAGTTAATAGGCCCCATACGCCGGCTAGGGTTTTGGGTAAGCCTTGTCCAAAGAACGATTGCATCAGGCGAAAGAATATTTGAAATTCTTGATACTGAAGCTGATGTTCAAGACAGCCCCGGTGCCAAACCCATTACACATATAGAAGGCAGAGTGGCTTTTGAAAATGTAGGCTTTGCCTACGACGGCGATAACATGATAATTGAAGGCATCAATTTAGATGTTAAGCCTGGAGAGACTATTGCAGTGCTTGGAGGCACTGGGTCAGGCAAATCGACTTTAATCAACCTGATACCAAGGTTTTACGATGTAACCGAGGGTCGTCTGCTAATTGACGGTATTGATATTAGGGATGTAACTCTAGAGAGTTTAAGAAGGCAAATTGGAATTGTTACCCAGGAAACTTTCCTTTTTTCTGCTTCATTGCGCGACAATATTGCCTATGGCAAGCCTGAGGCCACTGAACGAGAAATTATCGAGGCAGCAAAGTCAGCTCATATACATGACTTCATTGCAAGTTTGCCGAACGGATACGATACGGTGGTTGGCGAGAGAGGAGTAGGGCTTTCCGGAGGGCAGAAACAGAGAGTGGCTATTGCCAGAGCTCTTTTGATGGATGCACGTATACTTTTGCTCGATGAATCCACCTCCAGTGTTGACGTAGACACAGAGATGCGAATACAAGAGGCATTCTCACGGCTTCTCGAAGACAGGACAGCGTTTGTTATAGCCCAGAGGCTTTCAACGGTAAGAAATGCTGATAGGGTCATAGTCCTGGATAAAGGCACTATTGCTGAGCAGGGCACCCACGAGGAGCTTCTGACAAAGGGCGGAATTTACACCTCTATTTACAATCTGCAATTTAGATCCCAGGAAGTGCAATTGGATGACTCAGGCCGAATTCAACTGGATGATACAGCGAGCCAAGGAGGTGGAGACTAATGGGACGTCATCGTGGAGGCTTGGATATCGGTAACATTGATCGTAAGGAGGTAGATTTTTCTCACCTTCCTAAGCTAAAACAGTTTGTGATTCCGTTTAAGTGGTACTTGTTGTTTGCACTTGCCCTGGCCATTGGCATCTCACTTATAGGAACTGTTGGCCCGCTGCTTGTGCGCAGGGTTATAGACGTTGATATACCTTCAGGCGATTTTGATCAAGTAACCAAGACGGCTTTGATCTATTTGGGAGTTATGCTTGGCATAGAAGTGTTGCGTGTCACCCAGCGGTATGTGATGGCATGGACCGGCCAGAATATGCTCTATTCTATGAGACGGGAACTGTTCATTCACCTGCAAGATCTGGGCCTGGACTTTTATGATCGCTTACAGGCCGGGCGGATAATGTCCCGGGTGACCAATGACGTTGAATCTTTAAACCAATTGATATCATCAGGCGCTCTCGGGCTTTTAAGTGATCTGGTCACTTTGGTAGCCATAACTGTGATCATGCTTAAACTAAACGTTAAACTGGCGTTAGCCACCTTGGCAGTTGTTCCTTTGTTGTTTTTGGTTGTGTGGAGCCTCAGAACCAAGATGACCAGGGCTTATCATGAAGTCAGGCGCAAGATTGCCGACATTAACGCCACTCTTCAGGAGTCAATATCCGGAATGAAAATTGTCCAGGCATTTTCTCGCGAGGATCTGAATGCTGAGCAGTTCAGCGATACTAACTACGAGAGTTTCCAAGCTCAGGTCTATGCTGCAAAGTTACATGCTTTGTTCCATCCAATGGTTGACATAATCAGTGCCGTTGGTTCAGCCCTAATAGTTTACTACGGGGGGCTTCGAATGTCCTGGCAAGATCCGGCAATTACTGTAGGGACTATCGTTGCATTTCTTAACTATATGACTCGTTTCTTCTGGCCAATACGAAACTTGACTGAAGTGTATAACTTGCTGTTGCAGGCAGGCGTATCGTCTCAAAGAGTGTTTGAAATTCTCGATACTGAACCTAATGTGCAGGATAAAGAAGGCGCAATAGGGCTTGAAGCACTTGAAGGCCATGTGGAGTTCAATAACGTAGTATTTGGATACGAGCCCGATTTACCGGTGCTTCACGGAATTAGCATTGAGGCGGAACCTAACGAAACCATTGCTTTGGTAGGGCCAACAGGGGCAGGCAAGAGTTCTATCATAAACTTGCTCTGCAGGTTCTATGACGTACAAGAAGGGGAAATTTTGTTGGATGACATTGACATACGGGATGTAACACTGGAATCGCTTAGAAGAAACCTTGGAATTGTACTTCAAGATACATTCATATTTTCAGGAACAGTTCGTGAGAACATTAAATATGGACGTCTGGACGCTACAGATGAGGAAGTTGAGGAAGCTGCAAGAATTGTTGGTGCCCACGATTTTATCAGCCGTTTGCCTGAAGGTTATGATACTCAGGTAAGAGAACGTGGTTCGAGGCTGTCCGTGGGGCAAAGACAGCTGCTTGCTTTTGCCAGAGCCCTTTTGGCTAATCCGAGGATTCTCATCTTAGATGAAGCTACATCGTCTGTTGATGCTTATACCGAATTTTTGATTCAGCAAGCAATGGAAAGGCTTTTCCAGGGAAGGACTTCAATTGTGATTGCTCACAGGCTTTCTACAATACGTAACGCAGACAGAATTTATGTAATTGAAAACGGTGTCGTAAGGGAAGTAGGCAATCATGAGGAACTCATGTCTCAAGAAGGCCTGTACAAATCTCTTTACGAAAAGCAGTTTACCGGTGCCCCAATAGTGGATCAAGCACTCGAAGGTGAAACCGAAGGCGGTGAACTCAGGGTTTTGCGCCCCGGTTCAGAGCACGCTTAATATATTGCAATTGTAATAGGTGACAGTAATCTTGCAAGCAAAGTAGCTTGAACGTAACGCTTGGAAACGTCAAGCTACTTTCGTTTATTGATTAGCTTCCGGGTTATTGCCCATGCGCGGTGAAACCCAACGAGCATGCCAATCAAGAGCCCTATAGGTGTATAGACTTTTGTTGAACTGCCCTTGTCCATGAGCGACCCAATATACATACCCAAAAGTGACGATGCCACCAATGAAAAACCCAGCCCCAGAATTATCCCTGCGGTCATGAGGAATCCTCTGTCTGATTTGTTTTTCATGTTACCACCTGTTTTCTTGTGTTCTTCTGCTTTGGGGTATGGTTGGATATGCGCCTTACCTAGCCACTATGGCCATTTTATCCCTTTTGCCTTGCCTAAAAAGCGCGTGAGTTATGCTGTCTACCACAAATTCAATTCTTAGGCAGCATTACCCTTTTAATTATAGTTCCGGAAAACCGGTTGTTAAATCAAAATTGCCTTGATGTTGGTTGCTAGTATTTGAGGGGCATGTCCAAGTGCAGGAGCAAGTGCCGGATCAAACGGTTATCATACCGGGCAGGCGTGTTGAGGCCACAGTATGCTATATAATGGAGCTTGGAGAAGGTGTTTCTTCATCTTATATGGAACTGACGTTTTTGGATGCCCTGTATTTTAACGATAAAGCATGTTGGAGGTAAAGGCTATGAAACTATCAGCGCGTACCCGTTCAATTGGTGCTTCCCCAACGTTGGCACTTAATGCCAAAACAAAGCAATTAATCCGAGAAGGCGTGGATGTGATAAGTTTCGGTGTAGGCGAACCGGACTTTGATACTCCAGGCCATATTAAACAAGCGGCGATTCAATCGATCAATGACGGATTTACCAAGTATACGCCTTCATCAGGAATTATCGAACTTAAGCAGGCGATTTGCGCTAAGTTCAAAAAGGACAATAATCTGGAGTATCAACCAACGCAAATACTGGTATCATCCGGTGCCAAGCATTCTATTTATAACGCAGTACAAGTTTTGTGTGATGAGGGCGGTGAAGTAATCATTCCTGCCCCGTACTGGGTCAGCTACCCTGAAATGGTAAAATTGGCCGGAGGCAAACCTGTAATTCTACAGTCAAGCATTGAGGCCGGGTTTAAAATCACTCAAGAGCAACTGGAGGAGTCAATAACGCCTAAGACCTGTTTGCTGATTCTAAACACACCATCTAACCCTAGCGGGGCTGTTTACACAAAAGAGGAACTTGCCAAAATCGCCCAAGTGTGTGTAAAACATAACATAGCAGTAATATCTGACGAAATCTACGAAAAACTCATTTATGAAGGCGAACACGTGGCCTTTGCATCTGTCAGCCCTGAAGCCAAGGCAATTACCGTCACGGTAAACGGAGTTTCGAAAGCCTATTCCATGACCGGCTGGAGAATCGGATATGCTGCAGGCCCTGAAAATGTGATAAATGCTATGAGTAACCTTCAAAGCCATTCCACTTCAAATGCAGCGTCTATTTCACAAAAAGCTGCTTTGGCCGGGTTAACAGGACCTCAAGAGCCTCTTGGAGCTATGCGTGTAGAGTTTCAAAAGCGCAGAGATTACATGGTAAAACGGCTTAATGAAATGCCGGGCTTTAAGTGTTTAACCCCTTCAGGCGCTTTCTATGTATATCCTGACATTTCCGAACTCATTGGAAAAACACTTGCCGGCAAGAAGGTCACAGATGATTCAGTTCTTGCAGATATCTTGTTAGATGATGCCAGAATTGGCGTAGTTCCTGGCAAAGCATTTGGTACCCAAGGCAATATTAGGTTGTCTTATGCCACATCAATGGAGAAAATCAAAGAAGGTTTGGAACGATTGGCTGAAGTGCTCAGAACTTTGGAGTGAACCGATCCAGGTTGAGGATTGTCGTTTTGCATTTGTGATAGAGTAGGTTGCCGGTACAGTGGATCCATATATAAAATCGGTACATGCTGTGCCGGTTATCATACAGATAATGATTGTGGAAAGTGATTTGCCATCTTGTCAAGAAGGCACTTGGTGGCAGATTATTCTTGGTCGGTTGCAACAGTAGGTTTGTACAACCGCCTTGGTAAGGAGGCAGGGGGCAAATGCCTAAGATCCTGGAAACGTATAAAGATGTGCAGGTAGCTGTGGTAGGTATGGGCCGGTCTAACCAGGCTCTTTGCCGCTACCTTCTTAAAGAGGGAGCTTTGGTTACTTGTTTTGATCGCAAAACCAGAGAGAAACTGGGCGATACCTACGAAGCGTTCAATGAACAGGGTGTGAAGTGGAGCCTGGGCCCTGAATACCTGGACATTCTTCCTGGTTACAAACACATTTTTCTTACGCCGGGTATGAAGAAAGACCACCCTAAGATATCTCAGGCCAGGAAAGAAGGGGCAGTTATTTCCACAGAGATTGACCTTTTTCTTAATAGGTGTAAGGGAGTGGTTGGAGCGGTAACCGGGAGCGCCGGAAAGACCACTACTTGCATGCTAACGGGGTTAATGCTAGAGAAAAGCCTGCCTGGCACCAAGGTGTTTGTTGGAGGGAATATAGGGTCGGTGCTTATTGAGAAGGCCGGTGAGATACCTGAAGATGCCCGAGTTGTTCTCGAGTTATCCAGTTTTCAGTTACAACTTTGCCGGCAAAGCCCACATAGTGCTCTGCTATTAAACGTACGTCCAAACCATCTTGATATCCATAAAGATTTTGATGAATACGTGGAATCCAAGAAAAACATCTTTCGTTTTCAGGGCGAAAATGATTGGGCTTTTCTTAATTATGATGAACTTCCTACCAGGTCCATTGCAAATGAATGCAAAGCAAACGTAGGGTTTTTTAGCTTATCGCGGCCACCGGTGGACAGGCAGGGCGGAAGGCCCCAGCGTTTTGCATGGCTTGACGGCGATGACCTTGTCTACGATCCAGGCAATGGCGCTGAGCCTATTGTGGTTGCCGGCAAGAATGATTTGCTGATTCCAGGCGATCACAATATTTCTAACGTTTTGGGGGCTGTTTTGCTGTCAATGCAGCTCGGGGCCAATCTCCTTGGCATCAAGAATGCCTTGAAATCGTTCCGGGGCATCGAACATAGAATAGAGTTTGTGCGCGAAATCAATGGGGTGAAATACTACAACGATTCGATTGCCACTTCGCCGGATAGAACCATTGCCCTTATTGATTCTGTAAAGGGGCCCTTGGTACTCATCCTGGGTGGATACGACAAAGGGTTACCTTTTGATGAATTGGCTGCTAAACTTGTTCAGCATAGATGCAAGGCAGTGCTCTTAGGTGCATGTGGAGGCAAGATTCAACATTCTATAGAGAGCGCTTGGGCCAGAGCCGGTTTGTCCGGTGCGCCTGAAATAGCTAAAACTTCGAGCCTGGAGGAGGCAGTTAATGTAGCAACAGCTATGGTTTCCCCGGGAAGCTCTGTCGCCCTTTCACCTGCATGTGCAAGCTATGACATGTTTTCCAGTTTTGAAGAAAGAGGACAGCGGTTTAAAGACATTGTGCTTTCCATTAACGGTGAATAGGTATCTTACTTGGATGATTGCGGTACATATTGTGATACGCAAAAGCAATGTTATGAAGAGTTTAAACAGGAGCATATCTCGAGATGAAAAAAGAGCCAAACAACGTTGCCCGTGATTTGAGACGTGAGCGTAAACAGAAACCTAAACAGAAGCCTGGTTTCAACCAATCGGATATACTAAACCTTTTCAATACAATGAGTGAGCTTTATCCTGATGCCCATTCTGAACTGCTTGAACCCTTGCGGCGTAATCCGGTGGATGTGTTGGTGGCAACCATTCTTTCTCAGGCCACTAACGATACTCTAAGCAGCCGTGCTTTTTCTCAGCTAAAGGCCCGGTTTCCGGACTGGGAAAGTGTTATCACGGAAGATCCTTCATGTGTAGAAGCCGTGCTTGCTTGCGGTGGGCTTCAAAGGCAGAAAACCAAAAAGATCCGCCGAGCGCTGTCAAAAATACAACAAGATTTCGGTGATATTACCTTGGCACCTTTGTTTAACCGGCCAAAACAAGAGTGTATGCAGTATTTGACCTCACTTCCGGGAGTCGGGCCGAAAACTGCTGCGTGTGTGCTGGCGTTCGGATTAGGCAAGCCGGCTTTTCCGGTAGATACACATATTCTTAGAATTGCAAAACGTCTTGGATTTGCCGGCAAGAAAGAGTCTGCCGTATCAGTTCAAAATGCTCTTGAGGGACTGGTCCCAGATGAAATAAAGATGCCATTGCACCTTATGCTCATAAGACATGGCCGGGAAATGTGCAGTTCCAGGAAACCTAAGTGCAGCCTGTGCCCTCTTCAAAAAACGTGCCGATATTTTGCGTCAGAAAATGCCAAAAAGTTCAATGAAGGACTTTCCTGACAGGAGACGAATTAGTGTTAGGGTAAAAACAGTTATACAATATGAAAAATCTATGTTTTTTGTGTCTTGCTCGGTACAGTTGCTCCAATACAGAAAAGGCAGGCTATGGGGTTGCTACCGGTTTCATCATAGGTACATCTTACAGGTAGATCCATAACGGCGTAGCGTTTTGAGTGGGTTACGGTTGTACGGCAGGTGGTTCAGATGGGTGTTCTTGCTCTTGTCTGATTGTTTGAACGTTGTCATATTCAGTTTCATCCTTGAGTTCTTTGCCGCAATATGGGCATAGCCATGAATCGTAATGGGTTGCAGCAGAATAGGAAACCTGTTTGCAGGATGGGCAAAACTTCCAGGGCAATACATTCACCTTCTATTACAGGAACATTATCTATACTCTACAAGATTAATGTAACATTTTAAATAGGTGGTTACAACAATGGGTAGATTTAGTCATCTTCATGTTCATACTGAATACAGTTTGCTTGACGGAGCATGCAGAATTCCCGAATTATGCCTAACGGCCAAGCGAATGGGGATAGATGCGCTGGCTATAACCGACCATGGCACTATGTACGGAGTTGTTGATTTCTACAAGGCATGCTTAGATGCAGGAATACGCCCTGTCATTGGGTGTGAGGTTTACGTAGCGCAAGGTTCAAGGCTTACCAAGAATCGAGGTACCAGAGGTGATCCCTATCACCTTGTGCTTTTATCAGAAACAGAGCAGGGGTACCGGAATTTGATGAAAATTGTGTCTGACGGATTTCTTGAGGGGTTTTATTACAAGCCCAGGGTGGATCTGGAGACCTTATCGAAATATTCAAAGGGGCTAATAGCTCTTACTGCATGCCTTGACGGCGAAGTGCCAAGGTTAATACGTCAGGAAAGGCATGGCGATGCTCGCAGAAGCCTGGGTAATTATATAGATATCTTTGGGAAAGGCAATGTCTTTTTGGAATTGCAGCGTAACGGTGTTCCATTGCAAGAAGAGGTTAACCAAGGCCTCATAGATCTTTCAAGAAGGTGCCGGGTTCCCTTGGTTGCTACAAATGACTGTCATTATCTAAGGAAAGAAGACGCAAAGCACCATGAGGTACTTTTAGCAATTCAGACAGGGACCAATATTTCAGATCCAAACCGGCTGCGTTTTTCAGGAAGTGAATTTTATCTCAAGCCGCCACAAGAGATGGCTATGGCATTTCGTGACTTGCCGGAAGCCATTGAAAATACATTTGCTATTGCGTCCAGATGCAATGTCAAGTTAGATCTGTCATCAATCCATTTGCCTGATTACCCTATTCCCCGCGGTGAAACAGATACTTCGTATCTTGCAAAAAGAGCCCATGCCGGTTTGCGGTACCGTTTGGGAGGCCAGGCTGATGCCTTGAAACAAGAAAGGCTTGAGTATGAGCTGGGCATGATAGATAAAATGGGGTACTCATCTTATTTCCTGATTGTTGCAGATTTCGTTGATTATGCAAGAAAGCAAGGGATTGCCGTTGGCCCTGGACGTGGGTCTGCAGCTGGGAGCCTGGTTGCCTATGCACTGGGCATAACCGGAATAGACCCTGTTGACCATGACTTAATATTCGAGCGGTTCTTGAATCCTGAAAGGGTGAGTTTGCCTGATATCGACATAGATTTCCAGGATGATCGCAGAGATGAGGTTATTGATTATGTTCGCGAGAAATATGGAAGCGACAAAGTAGCGCAGATTATTACATTTGGAACAATGGCAGCCAGGGCTGCGATAAGAGATGTTGGGCGTGCTTTGAACCTTCCATACGGGGATGTAGACAGGATTGCAAAGATGATACCTTCTCAACCTGGCATTACCATTTCTCAAGCTGCCGAAACAGTGCCTGAAATGAGACAAGCCATGCAACGCAGCGAAATTCGGGCGCTTATAGAGACTGCTCAGAAGTTAGAGGGAATGCCACGGCATTCATCTGTCCATGCTGCAGGAGTGGTTATAGGCAAAGGGCCTTTATGGGATTATGTGCCTCTTGCCCAAACCCGGGACGGTGTAGTTACTACCCAGTATCCCATGGAAGCGCTGGAGGAATTGGGCCTTTTGAAAATGGATTTTCTTGGGTTGAGAACCCTTACAGTGATTCAAACAGCAACCCGCCTGGCCAGTGAAGAAACGGGAGTTCCCTTAAGGGTTGAAAATATACCCATCGATGATAAGCGCACTTACCGTATGCTTTCCAAAGGCGATTCTCTGGGCGTGTTTCAGCTGGAATCGTCCTGGGTAAGAGACTTTCTAAAAGAAATGAAGCCTAAAGAATTTAAGGATATTGTGGCTGCAGTGGCTCTTTGCAGGCCGGGCCCAATGGAGCAAATTCCCGAGTATATAAGGGCACGCTTTGGAAAACCTCATTACCTACATCCGGTCCTGGAACCTGTACTCAGCGAAACCCACGGTGTGATGGTGTATCAGGAGCAAATTCTTAAAATTGCACATCAGGTTGCAGGGCTGACCCTGGGTGAGGCTGACATACTTCGCCGTGCAGTAGGAAAGAAAGACCGGGCGCTTCTTATGAAAATGCAAGATAGGTTTATACAAGGCGCGGTTGGGCGAGGGCTATCTAAGAAAGATGCCTCGGAGATTTGGGCTCTGATTCTTAAGTTTGCTGATTATGGTTTCAGCAAAAACCATGCAGCGCCCTATGCTCTGATAGCCTATTGGACAGCTTACCTTAAAGCACGGTACCCATCTCAATTTATGGCATCACTGTTATCATCGGTCAGAGGTGTACAGGGCAAGGTTGGCATATATCTGGACGAAGTCAAACGGCTTGGAATAAAAGTGAGCGGGCCCAGTGTTAACCGCAGCATGGTGGAATTTTCCGTCGAGAAAAATGACGAAGGCACTGCTATCAGATACGGCCTCGGAGGCATTAAAAACGTAGGAGATGCCTTGGCCAACCAAATTGTGAGGGAAAGAGAACTCAGGGGTAGGTTTACGTCGCTTGAATCTTTTGTGTCCCGACTGGGAAAGAGTGTGACTAAGAGAGCGCTTGAAAGCCTTATTCAGTGCGGAGCTTTGGATGATATGGGAACCCGTTATTCAAATCTAGACAAAGCCGAAGAGGTGTTGAGCCAAAGAGCAAGCCAGCCCGATTCTCAGATATCGCTTTTTGGAGCGCTTGAGCCTCCAATGGAAGATTCGCCTGCAGATTATAAACCGCCAAGCTCGCACAAGCCGGTTTATCAACCGTCTTTGTTTGCGGAACTCAGCCTGGAAAGCAAAGTTTCCCAAGCAAAAGGAGGCAAATCAAACTGCAGACCAAGTAAGCCTGCTAATGAGCCGGTTGAGCATGTTCCTGACCAAAAAGAGGTTCCGTTGGAAGTCAAGTTAGCGTGGGAGCGCGAACTGCTTGGAATGTATTTTTCAGGGCATCCTTTGGAGAAATACAGGGAAATTTTAAAGCAGCATACAGTTTCTTTGGCTAACATCAATGATATCCCTGACGGAGCTGAAGCCACAATCGGAGGCAGGATTATGTCAATTAGGAAGACAATAACCAGGTCAGGAGAAGAAATGGCTTTTGTTTCGATTGAAGATGAGTATGACTCTATAGATGTAATCGTGTTTCCGAGGGTGTGGCAACAAGCTGGTAAGTTTCTGTCGAAGGATAGGGTGGTGATAGTAAAGGGGACTATAGAAGAGCAAGATGGAATTTGTAAGATGCTGGCGCGACAGTGTTTTGAGATCGACAAACTCAGCGGTAACTAGCGAATTAGGAGAATTGATGTACCAGTGAAAGGGGGGAAGCCCTCAGTTCCGCCTTTTTAGGGCGCATGGGCCTGCCTGTGTGGAAAGTGGTATATGTTGCATCAAGTTGGAAAGAGGCAGAGTGTATCAAAAACAGGCTGGCAGAGGAGGGGCTTTTGGTAATGCTTAAAACCGGTTCCCGAGATAAACAATCGGCGAGATATGTTGAACTTCTGGTTCCCCGCCTTGAAGCCAGGGAAGCTCATTCTGTTATCATGCAATTCATAGGAACTGCCAGGGTGTAGCATGAAGATTGGAGTTCTGACCAGTGGTGGGGATGCACCTGGGATGAATGCAGCTCTTAGGGCTGTAGTACGGCGGGGTATTTCAACCGGCCGGCAAGTGTATGGCATTTGCAGAGGTTATGATGGGCTGCTCAATGGGGAAGCGTACCCAATGAATATGGGTTCAGTGGCAGATATAATCCACCGGGGTGGAACTATTCTCCACACTGCAAGAACTGAAAAATTCAGGCAACCTGAGTATCAGGATATGGCGGCGGCTTGGGTCAAGCAAACCGGCCTGGACGGTTTGGTGATCATTGGCGGTGAAGGTACTTTTAAAGGCATGAGCGAACTTTGCAAAAGAGGGGTAAAGGCAGTAGGAGTGCCGGCTACCATCGACAATGACATCGCCTATACAGATTACTCCATCGGTTTTGATACCGCAGTAAATACGGCAGTAGAAGCCGTAAACAGGCTTAGGGATACTGCGACTTCCCACGAAAGGATTTTTGTAGTCGAAACAATGGGCCGTGACAGCGGGCAACTGGCTATGGCAATTGGGCTTGCAGGAGGAGCTGAAAGCATCTTGATTCCTGAACTGCCTATTGACATGGATCAAGTATGCTTAAGGCTCAAGCGAGGGATAGCACGGGGAAAAGTACATAGCATAATCGTTGTAGCTGAAGGGGCCGCCAAGGGGTTTAACATAGCACAGGAACTTGAAAATCGTATGGGTAGTGAGATTAGAGTGACTGTGCTCGGCCATGTTCAAAGGGGCGGAACTCCGACGGCTTTAGACAGGGTTTTGGCTTCGAGGTTAGGCGCTAAAGCAGTAGATGCTCTTTGCCAGGGATATTCAAACGTTATGGTTGGGCTTTCAGGCATGGATCTCAAACTTGTACCAATAGACAAGGTGATAAACCGGCGCAAAACCGTAAACATGGAGGTCTATAAGTTGGCAGAAGATCTTGCCAAATGAAGCGTTATGTTAACCATGCTTTTATCATAGAATGAATTTATGTAGCCTAACGTTGATTCAGTAAACAACAGATGCAAGAGAGATGTGAAAGATAAGTAGAATCAGAGCCAAAGTATCAAAATGGCGGTTAAAGGGTGATGAACAGATGGTTCAAAAGAGGCGACGCACAAAGATAGTTTGCACAATTGGCCCTGGTTCCGAGGATGAAGAAATTTTGTACCAGATGATTAGTGCCGGAATGGATGTTGCCCGGTTTAACTTTTCCCATGGAACTCATGAGGAGCATAGGTTCCGAATGCAAAACCTAAAGAGAGCAGCTAAACGTGCCGGACGAAGAATTGGGCTTATGCTTGATACTCAGGGGCCGGAAATAAGGTTAGGCAAGTTTAAAGGCGGAAAGGCTCTTTTGGAAGAGGGCAGCCGGTTTACGTTGGCCGGTGAACAGATTCCGGGGAACGAAAAAGAAGCTTCTGTATCTTTTCCGCGGCTTTCAAACGTTGTACGCCCTGGGTCGCTTATTCTGCTGGACGATGGCAACATTCAATTGGAAGTGATGGAAACCCATGGCACCCGGATTGTCACCAAGGTTCTAAATACAGGGGTCATTTCTGACCGAAAGAAGGTTGCCGTTCCAGGATCGAGAATTGAAGGGCTTCCTGCGGTAAGCAATAAAGATAAACAAGACATCAGGTTTGGTGTTGAAAACGGCGTCGATTTCATTGCCGCTTCGTTTGTGCGTTCAGCTGACGATGTTTTGGATGTTAGGCGCGTGCTTGAGGATTTGAGTTCCCAGGCCAGAATCATTGCTAAGATTGAATCGGTCTATGGGGTCAGTGCCTTAGAGGAAATCCTCAAGGTTGCCGATGGGCTAATGGTTGCCCGAGGCGATCTTGGCGTAGAGTATCCCCCTGAAGACATTCCTATTTTACAAAAGAAAATGATAACCCGGTCTAACCGCCTGGGAAAACCTGTTATCACTGCCACCCAGATGCTTGAATCCATGATAGGCCACCCAAGGCCGACCAGGGCGGAAGCGTCTGATGTAGCCAATGCAATATTTGACGGCACCGATTCAGTTATGCTTTCAGGAGAGACTGCTTCAGGCAAGTATCCTGTTGAGGCTGTGAAGTTTATGTCAAGGATTGCTCTTAGAGCGGAAGAAGCGTTGAACTACGAAACGTTTATTTCCAGGCTCAAGGGCACTACAACCAATGTCACTGAAGCTGTGAGCCGTTCAGCGGTAGAATCTGCCATGGCATTGGGCGCTTCAGCAATAATCACTCCTACAGAATCAGGATATACTGCCAGAATGGTTGCAAGGTTCAGGCCCGAAATCCCGGTGTTTGCCGTTACTCCCCACGAGGAAACCTGTGGCTGGCTGACATGTGTATGGGGAGTTGAGACAGTTGTTGGCCCGAGGCTGTTAGGTTTACAGGAAACAGCCGGGCCTGATGATAAACAGGGCGATGTTTCAGATGTGGCCATTGAGGTTCTTCGGGAAAAGGGTTTGATAGAAGACGGGGCGCTGTGTGTGGTTACCAAAGGGGTGCCACAGGGAGTTTCGGGAACCACTAACGTTATGGAAGTAAGGACCATAGGGGATGTAGTGTTAAAAGGTACAGGCATTGGGCAGATGGCAGTATCCGGTAAAGTGGTAGTTGCCTTTACAGGCGAAGAAGCTGTTTCAAAGTCGTACCCCGGTTGTATTTTGGTAGCCCAAACAACAGATAAGACGTTTGTTCCTGCCTTAAGAATGGCAGGGGCCCTGATTATGGAGCAAGGCGGGTTCACATCTGACGGAGCTATTACTGCCTTACATATGAACATTCCCGCTGTAGTTGGTGCAAAAGCTGCCACACGGCTTCTAAAAGACGGAGACCTGGTTACTGTAGACGGTGAGAGGGGAGTGGTTTACAGGGGAGTGGCAAGGGTGAAGTAGGAATGTATTTGATATTATGCCCAGTGCTTACGCTTACCAAGATGGTGGCGAGGTGGCAAGGGTGGGGTAGGAGTGCGTTGAATAAGCCGGTATCTACTGATGTACTTATAGGAAGTGCTTATAGAGAGTGCTTATACCTATAAGAAGCATCTATAGAAAGTACTTACAGGGAAGTATTTGATTGACAGGCTATTTCTGTCCACGAACTATTGACAGACCAAGGGGTTGTCCATGTATAGTATGCTTGGAAGATGAAGGGGAGTAACTTCCCACCGGGACCAGATATACGCGTTCATGCGGTTCGGGCCGAATGCCGGTAAAATATCACCGGTGCCCGGGTAAATTCAAAGTGTACGCTTGGCAATTATCAATCTGTGGAATTCCGTAATCCGGCCAAAAAGGCTAACCTATATTATGTGAAATTGTATAACCGTGGAATTCCATAGGCGGTATCCGGCGGGTGGCATCTGCCGTCAGCACGGCGAAAGCCCGGCAGACCTTCAAAAGTGAGACCTTTATCCTGTTTGAGGCGGGATGAAGGTTTTTTATTTACCCGTCTCTGCAAAATAGGGAGGTTTAGCAATGGATGGTTTATTTTACGGGCTTCTCGCCATGACCTGGCAGCAAGCAGTCATGATAGGAGTGGGTTTTGCTCTAATCTATCTTGCTATCGTCAAAGAGTACGAACCGGTTTTGCTTTTACCTATAGGGTTTGGCGCAATTCTTACAAATATACCGGGCTCATCGGCAGTAGGCCCCGGCGGCTTTCTAACCATACTTTATGATGTAGGAATTATTACTGAACTGTTTCCTATCTTGATATTCATCGGAGTTGGGGCAATGATTGACTTTGCGCCACTTCTTGAGCAGCCTACAATGTTGTTTTTCGGAGCGGCTGCACAACTGGGTATTTTTCTCACCATGGCCATGGCAGGGCTTGCAGGATTTAGCCTCAAAGAAGCGGCTTCCATAGGGATTATCGGCGCCGCAGACGGCCCTACCTCGATTTATGTAGCTACTAAGTTCGCACGTGATTTACTCGGCCCCATTTCTGTGGCTGCCTATTCTTACATGGCGCTGGTTCCCATAATCCAGCCGCCTGTGATAAGGGCATTGACAACGTCAGAAGAACGCAAGATTAGAATGCCTGCATACGAGGCGAAAAAGGTATCTAAGAAAACCAGAATTTTGTTTCCGCTCTTGGTTACGCTAATTGCAGGGTTGGTAGCCCCCATAAGCCTTGCTTTGGTAGGCTCTTTGATGTTTGGCAACTTGATCAGAGAATGCGGAGTTTTGGAACGGCTTTCCAAGGCAGCACAAAATGAGCTTACCAATCTGGTATCTTTGCTGCTGGGAATTACCATTGGCTCGACCATGGTTGCATCTGAGTTTCTGCATCCCAGAACTTTACTCATAATCGGTATGGGGCTTTTGGCATTTGTGTTCGATACTGCAGGTGGAGTGCTCTTTGCAAAGGTTTTGAACTTGTTCCTCAAAAACAAGATAAATCCGATGATAGGTGCATGCGGAATATCTGCGTTTCCCATGTCTGCACGGGTGGTTCACAAAATGGCTCAAAAAGAAGACCCGGGTAACTTCATTCTGATGCAGGCAGTAGGGGCAAACGTAGCAGGGCAAATCGCCTCGGTAATCGCCGGAGCGCTTATACTTTCCCTGGTCAAATGAAGAGATACCGGGCCGGGGACCGGTGGAACATTTGGGGCATGGGCGTGAACGTTTTATTTCTGTATTGCCGGCAAGCCATCAGCAGGCCAGCCGAAATTTGAAGAGGATCATTAAGGCAGCTGTTGGAACATCGCCATTGGAACATCGCCATTGGAAAGCCGGCAAAGGCCGGTGTTTCATTATTCAGAAGATTGAGCGTAAAACTTAGGGGACAGGCAGGAGTTTACAGTTGGAAACATGAAACACTGGATATGACTAATAGGAAGGACAGTTTACTCAAAGTTTGGAATGTCAAAAATGCAAGGATTACAAAGTAAGAACATTTTGCAGGCTGAGAATGCTTGACTTAGATCAAAACCACTTGAACATGGCAAGGTAAACGAGGAGGCGTTTTTCGTGAGTGTGTTAAAAGAGACACTTAGAATTACCGGAGTGTCAATGGTGACTATTTTCGTGATGATGATAGGCTTGTATGCGGTGATTAAGGTACTGATGAACGGGGAGCACAACTAAGAGTGAGTGCCCGTGCACTTAAACGCAATATCTATAAATGGGGGCGATGTAGTTGCGTGGCCGCTGGACGGTTCTCGGAGTTATTCTTATAGTAGCATTGCCTCTTGTAGAAATCGCTCTCTTGGTCGAGGTCGGTAAAAGAATTGGAACGTGGTGGACAATTGGGATAGTTATTGGCACGGGTATTCTAGGTGGAACCCTTCTGACTGCACAAGGGTACGGTGTATTCAGGAAGGCCAAACAGGAAGTCAATGAAGGGCGGATTCCAAAAAACCAGATTATTGACGGGCTTCTTGTAGTGATAGGTGCCGTTTTTCTTATAACCCCGGGCCTCTTGACTGATGCCATAGGCCTTATCCTGCTATTTCCTCTGACAAGGGTACCTGTTAGAAACGCTGTAAAGCGGTGGATACAACAATACATCTACATAGACATATAGTAGTACACATATTGACTATTGGAAGTGCCGGATAAAACAACTGCTTTGGTTCCACCGGTATAATCTACAGCCTTAGTCCCGAACCAAACGTTTGAGTTTACCCTGGGGTTTCATGGCTTAATCAAGATCTTCCACTCATGTCACTACATACAACACATTGCCTGACTTGTCAAAGCCACGGCCTTCGACCAATTCCGATTATTTCCCCAATCATAGGGGCCCTGCCCACCAAAGACCGTCATTGATTCGGGCCTTAATCGTTCGGCCGGTAAAGTGAGCTACTCTGACGGGTTTGGGTGCTTTTCGGCGGTTGACTGGCTCGGCTGTGGAGCCACTTAGGTGGATTTGGGGGCTTCTCGGCGGTTGACTGGCTCGGCTGTGGAGCCACTCTGACGGGTTTGGGTGCCTTTCTGCTGCTGACTGGCTCGGCTGTGAAGCCACTCTAACGGGTTTGGGTGCCTTTCTGCTGCTGACTGGCTCGCCTACAGAGCCAGTCTAACGGATTTGGGGATCTATGAGAGAATGACTGGCTCATCCACAAAGCCACTCCGGCGGAATTATGCATTTCATTTGGCGGATTTGATTGGAAAATGAGCCACCAATCATTATCTGAAAGATCGGTGGCTCCCCCGAACTACATTGGGATGGTCATTTGCGGCCTGATTTGCTAAACCTCTCATCTCGCGCCTTGGCCCTTCCGTAATATGCTATATACTCCAAACACATCTGCTCCAGGCCTCTTGCATAGATGCCATTTGCATCGAATAGTCTAATTGGAACGTGTTCAGGAATCTTCCTTAGCATGTTCTCCAAGGTGAGATCTTCAGCGGTTATTGTGACCAATGTTACGCCGCGTTCGCTGCTCAACTTTTCTTTCAATGTGTCTCTTGCCTGAATTGCTTTGAGATTACTCTCGCTGGGGAAATGACGTGTTACCTCATAATGTTGCCTTCCATCAAATTCCCAGGCCACTTTTGTTTCCGGGCTGTAACGGTCATACTCAAGAAACTCTTTGCTTTTTGGATTTTGAAGAAACCATGGGCGTGCGTTACGTACACATGGAGCCACATCAATAATCATGTCTAGCATCAAATTCATTTTGTTTTCACCTGATCTCAGAGACATTCTGTCAGATCCTCTAATGAAACTTAGTTTCGTCTTTTGGATTTCCGGTGGCTCAGTTGGAATCGCTGTCTTCTGACGAGGTGTTTCGTAAATCACTACCCATCCTGTTTTGGCTAATGAGGTGATGAGTTTGGTTACCAAGTTGCGATTCATGGAAGAGCAATTAGCCAGTTCACGAATAGAACTTGGTTTATGTGCAATGAGGCTTAGATAGAGTCCTTTTGCCCTTGGATCAATGGAATGGTCCGTGGCAAGGGCTCGTGGCAAGTCTATAGTCCGCTGTTGAGAAGGAAGGGAGACGGCGCGTTCAATTATTTTGAGTTGGATACTAAGACCTCCTTTTGACATAATATTTGCCTAAGGTTTGTACTTGCCATATATTACCATAACATTGACAAATATGACAAGAATTGTCAATAGCCTACTGCGCTTTTTCTCTATACTAAAGGAGAAAAGTCAAAGGATAGTAGTGGAATGACAGGAATACCTTATTTCTTGAACGTGCAGCATCACTTCTGCCAGGCCGTACAAAACCGAGCGTAAAGTTTCTCCGGATTTGGCTATGGCACATGGACTTAAGTACGTGTGCCAAATTGGGTTTGCCCTGGCTAAGTTCTTCCAAGGCATAGGGCCAGTTTCTTAGGCGGCATGTCCTTGTCATGAAACACCTGCAACATGAACCTGGCTCGAGAGGCTCCTACGTAAATGTCGGCATCGGTACACGTCCGCTTACTGGCTCTTAGCCCTATCAAAAACACAATATCTGACTCTAGTCCCTTGAATGACCGGATGGTGGCAAATCCAATTGTGTTGCTGCCAATGCTGCTTTGTGTGAGGCTTCTTGTGAAGCGGCCTTTCAGGCGACTTGTCACACTGCCACCCAAACGGCGGCTTCCCTTGTGGCCTTCCGTACTGCTTTCTGTGCGGATGTTTTCTGTGGGGCCTCCCGGGAAACTTCCCGTGTTGCCAAATACCCGGGATTGAGGTGTCCGACGGGTGTTGGGTACACGGCTTTCCGGTAGTTTGAACTTATGGTTCCGAAGCCTCCTAAAATCAATAAGAGGCCAGGAACCAATTTTGTCGCACCCGGCGAGGCAGCTGTTTTCCAGGCGGTTAGGCGAAAGGATCAAGATTCTACCGGGCCTGATACCCTGGCTCACCAGCCTGCCGATTTCTTGTTCAATCATCCTTTTTTCCTCTTGAGGGGTCTCCCAGGGGTGGTATGCTACAGGAATTCCTCCACGAAGCACCGGTTTTAAGTGTCCTTGCGGGATAAACGGAGCAAGCCAATCGCTTATTGTCTCGGCGTTTCTTAGATTTCTGGTCAACCTATGTTTGGAGACAGGCAGTTTCATTAGATGGCCTGTGCTTACGCCAAAGAGGTCCTGGTTTGGATCGGCAAATATGTAGAACTCGCCGTCTTTCCTGCTTCCCAGCATACTTTCAAGGCAAAGAAGCCAGTTTTCATGAAAATCCTGGCCTTCATCGACGATAATTGAATCAAACTTATCGGCATCAGGTGCTTCCATATAATAGTCGAAGCCCATTTCAGGGAGGGTGTTGTTGAAGAACTCTTGCTGCTCGTCAGAGTCTTCAGGTACTGAAATGTTGAAGCCCTTTTCGGTCAAAACCTCCATCAGAAAATCATGAAAGTTTGAGCATGTGATTTCAGCTGGTATCTCACGGCTTAGGCCGCTGGCAAGGTTCTTGTTGAAACAGGTGAGAAGCACTCGCTTGCCGGAATCTGCAAGTTGCCTGGCTTTTTCCATTGCCAGGTAGGTCTTGCCGGTTCCGGCTGCTCCGAAAAATACCTTCTTCTTGTCCAACTCAGTCTCTTCAAGAATTCGTGACTGCTCATCTGTAAGAATTCTTTCAGCAGCGCTGTGAAATATCTGGATTTGCTGTTCAAGCAGCGCAAAGACTTTAAATGACGGGCTGAGCACCCTGTCTATCAAGATTTGTGTAGCTCTCCGGTCAGGCTTTGTGCCTTTTGGAAAAAGAGATCGGATTTTAGCATTAAGATTATCGAGATCGTCGTACAAGAATATGCTGTTTGGATCAATGAAATCAGGGAGTTCGCCTGCCAGAATCTTGGTTTCGGGGAAACACAGGGCAAACCTGATGTTAAGAGGGAACCGTCCGGCGCCTGATTTTTCTTTGTACCGCTCCAGGATAGCCCACATCGCCCTTTGTGCCTGGTCCACCGGATCTTTGGCCATTGGCCTGGTTCGGTGGGATGAGCCTCTACCCGATGGCCTGAACTCGTGCCATTGGCCGTTGGCGTACATTATATTACCTTGCTTGACTTCGAAAACTACATATCCCAGTTCCGGATGGACTATGACGAAATCGGCTTCTCCTATGGCATGGAAAGCCTCAGGATTATCGGGAGGGTTTATGGCGGATTTTTCGGATATTGAGGTAATCTCACTTGATTCACTGCTCCCTGAGTGGATGTTCCCCATTCTGTACTTGTACGAGTAAAATACGGTATATTCAGAAGGAAGATCTCTGCACGCCGAGTAAAACAGGCGTTCACCGTCGTTTTCGATCATCCGTGGAGAAACATCAGGAATCATTCGTGCCATTACGATACCTCCCGCTATGCTTTTGCATTTAGATTTACTTCATGCTTTGACTTGCCTCAGTTCTTACCGTAAGGACAGCTGCTTGTAATAGACAGTATTGTGCAGTATGGCGTGGCCACCATAAAATCGTCTAAACATTTCCAATTCTTTAAACGGTTTCGGGATTTGACTTATATAATCCTTCTTGATGAAGAATTTGGATGGCAAGAAAGAACTGCTCATTTCCCATTCCTCATGGATGCTAATCTCATACATTGCTGTGATATTTATTGCTTAAGTCTTGTCCAATCCTGAATCCGAAGGTAAAATTAGCCAACGCCAAGGTTTCCAAGTTGTATGTGCAATATTAGATATGAGCGGACAACCTAAGGCGGCCCGGGGTCATATGAAAGTATACGGGAGGTTCAGATATGAAGCCGTACCCTACTATTGAAGAAATAATCTCTATTCCCCGCTTGTCCCAGCCGGCCATGAGTGAAGATGGAACCAGGCTGGCCTGGGTGGAATCTGTCCCAAACTGGGACAAAAATGAGTACCGCAGGATGTCTTGAACGTCTGGAGTGACTTTCCGGCGCGCAAGGACCTTTTGGAGTGCAAGGATCTTCTGTTTGTTCTATCTGATTATTTCCACGTATGGCAGACTGTTTTACCCATACCTTCCATTTGTTTCAGTATCCAGAGACTGGGCCTCAGCAAAGTTGCATACCACAGACGCTCTATCTGAGTTATTATTGAAGGCAGAAAAATAAAGGCAGAGAAATCAAGGCAGAAAAATAAAGGCAGAGAAATCAAGGCGGAGAAATAAAGGCAGAAAAAGAGGGTTCATTTGGCATATGGGGAAGCGGCTCTTGGTTAGTCAAAAGCGTGGCAGGCCCGCATATGTTGGTTGATTTGGCATATGGGGAAGCGGCTCGTCCGGGTAATTTACTTTCGAAGTTTTGTCCAGGAAACCTGCCGCAAATCCGGCGCCCTAATAAGGCGTTCTGTCCCCACTTGTGCTATGGCCCTTAGAGGAATTTATGGTGATTATCGACTTTGAACCGGAGGTATTTTTTTGATATGCCTTATGCAGTTGAATTACTGTTTGATGCAGAAGGAGAAACACGGGTCCGATGTGTCTGGAAGGCCTTGAAGGCTGCCGGTTTGAGCAGCTATATGGTAGATTCGGAGAGCAGGCCTCATATTGCCCTGGCTGTCTACGATAGTTTGGAGAATCAGGGTAACCGGTGCAGCCAGTGCAATCAGGGGATGGAAAGTAGCCGGGTGCATTTGAACCGGGCCAGGCAGGAAATGTATTTGGAAGTGGAGGGCAATCAAGATAATAAGGGTTGCGGGAGTAACCGGGGATGGCCAGATAAGAGCCCTCGGAGCAGGATACATGAGATTCGGTTTTGCAAGCGCTTGGGTGAGTTTGCTGCGAAATGGCCTCCTTTCACCATACGCTTCGGTTCGGTAGGCTCGTTTCCCATGAGCGGTGGAACTGTGTTTTTGGCTCCTGTTCCGTCAGAGGATCTTTTGATGATCCACAGGTATTTTCACTGTTGCTTTGATGATTTGGAAGCAAATGAGTGGGAGTATTACAAGCCATATATGTGGGTTCCTCATTGCACTCTTTCCACAAGAACGGCAGACAGCGCTGTGCCGGATATAGTCCGGCTGGCGCTTGAGAAATTCCGGCCTTTTGCAGTTGAGATAGGCGAAGTGTCGCTTGTAAAGTTTGAGCGGGGCGGATATTCGATAAAACCTGATGACAGCCCCGGACAGAATTCGCAAGATGTATTACCTGTGAAGTCTGAGCCGCTCAAGACAATGTGTAGTTTTCGCTTGGGCACCGGGGAGAAAGGGCCCTGTTCTTCTCCGAAATATCGCATATAATTGTATGGTTTAGGTGAAGGGCCGGTTTCGTAGATATGCAGGCTTTTCGGTGGTTAACTGGCTCGCCTGTGAAGCCACTCTGACGGGTTTGCCCTAATCAACTTTTGCTTGAAGTGCATGCAGGGCAAAGCTAGGTTTGCCACAGTCTCCGGACAGGTTAATAATCAAACAAGGCCGGAAGCTATTTATCGTCGTTGTGGCTTCACAGGTGAAGATGTATGGCATGTTTTGCGCAGAAAAGAAGAAGTGAAATGAACGGAATCGCCTGTGACGTCCCCGCATTTACGTTTGCTAGAAGGGCTTGCGAATATGATTTGTGCATCTCACAAAGTACTCGAATTAAGTGTGTTCAAGGAAATCACAGTTTGCGGGAACAGTCCTGCTGTGTTATTTCAAAAGCTGAAACGATTAGAACTGCTCCCGCTGTTTTATCGAGGCCGTGTCCAAAGGAGATCTGCCGAAAATGGCACCTTATAGAGCAGGCCCTGGTTAGTCAGCATTATCTCAGTCGAATTGGAGTTTGCTTGGGAACTTGGTTAAGAACCGGTTCTTGTCTTCGTCACTGAGTTTCAAGAACGCCTCGAAATTATCAAGGCTGATGTTTAGCACTGAGAAAAGATATTCAGTAAAGGTTTTCTTATCAAATCCGTATTTTTCCTCTAGGTCTTCGAGCTTCTTCATTCCATAGTAATAGCAGGTAAAGTATCCGATACGGTTTTGAGGCAACTGGGAAACGGCCTGCCCTTTGGCAGTTTCATAATCAAATCCCATTTCATTCATGTAGAGTTTAATGGCGTCTTCTACCGGGCGGCCAAAGTATTGCATGTAAAGGTCTGCCTTTATTCTGACCGAGGTGTGATGGCGTCTGTATGCTACTGCCAGAGGGTAGAACGGATCGTCATCGTAAATGTATTCCATGAGCCTTTCTGTGCGATGGCACATACCTTCATGTAAAGGCACTCTTTTTGCACCTAATTTGACGGTTTGAGGCAAGGGATCTAAGGTACCGCGTACCCATTGCACGTGATGTCCGGGATAGCATTCATGAACCGCATTGATTTTTATCCATCCGTCGGTTATGGCTCGATAGTTGGTGTCATTGAGAAACACTTCTCCAAGAAGTGGCCGCCTCCTGGAACATCCGCCTCCATAACCTCCCCAAGGGTATGTATACCTGCATTGCTCATAGACCGGAACAACGCGGCAGTCTTCCTCGGGCATTTTAACCCAGTCTCTACAGGCTTTCTTTGCACGGGCAAGGTATTCGCGCATGCGGGCGAACATTTCTTCAGGTGAATCTGCAGGCCCTGCATAGGTGTTCATTATATCTACTGCATCAAGGGGGCTGCGTACGGTTCTACCCGGCAGATTCAACCTGGCAGCGGCTTCGACGAATTCAACCCTTGTTTTTTCTACCTCGTCTTCATACCAGCTGAGCAGTTCGTCAAGGCTCACCCCTAGTTCTTTGTCGAGGATAGCCCTGTAACGGTCGGGCCCTACTCCAACTGCGGCCATGTTTTCATTGGAATTGTTACTTTCGGTAATTTCATGCCTGTTTTCAATGGTTCGCCCTGCCTCTTGGGCCCATAGGTGAGCCTTCGCGGCCAGAGTTCCCACGGATTTTGAAACGTTGTCCATGTCTTTCTGGCTAAGCCCTTGGTACTCTTTGTTTACTTTCGACTTTTCTATTGCAGCTACCTGGCTGAGCATTTCACACGCGGCTTTGACTTCCTTGAGCTGTGTTGTTGATGTTTTGGGAAAAAACTCAGTGAGCGCAGCCCAAAGGTTGTCGACTAGATTTATGCGGTTGATAAGTATCTTTGCCCTCTCACCGGCACTTCTGGAGTCTTGGCCGCCAAGAAAAGTCAGGAAATAGGTAAGCGAAGAAATGAAACTTGACGGATACTCATACATCCCATCCAGGCTTGATTGCTGGCTTTGAATGAAATCGATGAAGTGGCTCTTAAGTATCGCAAACACCGGGTCAGGTGCAGGAAGGGAAGATGCCTCTTGAAGCAGTTGGTTCAAGACTTTCTCTTCATTGTGTTTGGCATCCGGGGTAGGGACAAAAAGGTCCATCTCGTAGTTCCGGCCGTTGCGTATCCTGTCACATTGAATCCCACATTTATAGTCGAGTTCGCGATAGGCCTGGTACAGCTGAGTTAGCCGGGGTGAATTGGCCTTAGGTTTCATGATTACATCATCTCCTGTAAAAAATGGTAGGTTACCTTCTTGACTTTTCGCACCCACCTTCGCGGGCAATTGTAACGTTTGGTTTGAACTGTAACCTGTGTTTTTGTTCAAACACAGTGACCGCCCTTGGAATGATTCTCCAGAGGGCCTGGACTGGGCTATTACAAGGCCCTGCCCAACTGGTTGTCATGCTATCAGACATCCGTGAAGTAATTCGACATGCAAAGGTCAGAAACCTTTTGAACAGAGAAAATTCTCCAAATGAAATTCGTCTGTTGATAACGAGGAATACAGAGGCCTTTTCACCGATCAGTAACCCTTGTATTTGGTACACCAACTTACACTGCGCTTAGATTCATGATTAATCTTACATGTAGAGTTAATCCTTGTACTTGGTACACTTCAACACAGACTGGATGTACCTTATCGGTTGTCTGAAAACCTGCCATTTCATCCAAAACAACCGGGACTTACTTGCGTGGTTCAGAGTATTGGCAAATCAAAAAGTCATCTGTATATTGATACAGGTTCCTCAAAGACAAATTGATCATAACCTAACCCCTTATCGTTTAGCTGCCAAGAAAGTTTGCCCTTAAAAAAGTGTTATGTTACGCTGAATCTGTGTGCATTTGGTCACAAAGCACGATAAAAAGGGAAAAGATTAATAAAAATCCAAATTAATTTGCATGGCCGAGAGCCTGCATAATAAGAAAGATAGTTTCAATTAAATAAAGGAGGAGGATTACGATTGGGTAAGAAAAGGTGGGCTTTATGTCTGTTGGCAGGCATTTTGCTAGTCACAGCTGTCGGTTGCGGCCCACAGACAGCTGAAGAAACTGCCGATGTGATTGTAGTTGGTGGTGGCGGGGCCGGCCTTGCTGCAGCTACTTCTGCTGCAGAAAATGACGCCAGTGTAGTTCTAATAGAAAAAGCGGCATTCTTGGGCGGCAACACTGTAATGTCCGGCGGGGTGCTTAATGCAGTTGATCCGGACAAACAGAAGAATGTTCCCATGAATGATGCTCTCCTGAACGATCTCAAGGAGTTACGGGACCGTGATGAAAGTGAATTTGGCGATTTTGCGCCTGCTTTCGTTAAACTGAGAGAGCAGATTGACGAGTATCTTGAATCCGGAGATACCAGTGTTCTTTTTGATAGTGTCGAATTGCACATGATCCACACATATTTGGGCGGCAAGAGGACCGATTTGAATGGAAACACGATTACCGGAGATTATGAGTTGGTTAAAGAGATGTGCTCTAACGCACTTGACGGCATTAAATGGCTTGAAAGCCATGGCCAGGAGTTTGGCGATGAAATCGGTACGGTCTTGGGAGCGCTATGGCCCAGAACTCATAGCACCAGTTTCGGCAAAGCTTATATCGACGCTCTTTCTTCTGCAGCAGAAGAACTGGGTGTAGAAATAATGCTGGAAACCAAGGGTACGGAACTAATCGTTGAAGACGGTAGAGTTGTTGGTGTGAAGGCTGAACAAGCCGATGGCTCTGAATTGATATTGCGGGCAAATAAGGGTGTAGTAATGGCTACAGGTGGGTTTAGTGAAAACCCTGAGATGCGGGCTGAGTATAATACTTATTGGCCCGATCTGCCATTGAGTATGCCGTCTACCAACTCTCCTCACATTACAGGCGACGGTATAACTATGGGTAAAGATGTTGGAGCAGATCTTGTTGGTATGGGATTCATCCAGCTGATGCCCAGTTCTCATCCTGAAACAGGAAGCCTGTTTTCCGGTGTATGGGGCAGTGCTGAAACTCAGGTATTTGTAAACAAAGACGGCAAGCGGTTCGTTAATGAATACGCAGAAAGAGACGTATTGGCGTCAGCCGCATTAGAGCAAGAGGATGGCCTGTTTTTCATCATATGTGACGATCAGATTGTTGGAGATCGCGACATAAGCGAAATGCTCGAAAAGGGCGACGTGGTGAAAGCCGATACCCTGGAAAAACTGGCAGAGAAGTTGGAAATAGATGTTGACAATTTCGTTGCTGAAATCGAAAAATATAACTCATATGTTGACAATCAGCATGATCCTGACTTTGATAAGTCGAATTTCGGAGATTACAAAGTTGAGGTGGCGCCGTTTTACGCAACACCAAGATCTCCTTCGGTTCACCATACTATGGGCGGTTTGAAGATAGATACTTCGGCACGGGTAATCAACACAGAAGGTGAGGCTGTACCTGGCTTCTACGCCGCAGGTGAAGTAACAGGCGGTATTCATGCAGGTAACCGTCTCGGCGGTAATGCAATTGCTGACATTATCGTTTTCGGCCGCAAAGCAGGGGAAAGTGCTGCATTAGGAAAATAAGGCGACAATAAAGCAAAGTAATATGTGATTTGTTGTATCAAGCGGGGTACCACGGTAGGATTGAACTGCCTGGTACCCTTTCAATTTTGTTGGAAGGAAAGTCAGATAGCAGTTGAAACTTCGGGGACGGTCCTAACGTTTCAATGGCCAATGTGCAAAATGATGGCACCAACACCGCTATTCGCCTTTGGTTTCTTCAAGCGCCAGTTTCAGGCATTCTCTTAGTATCGTGTCATATTCAGGGTCAGGCTCGGTGAATACTTCCCCGGCGGTAAGCGCACATAGTTGATGATGTCTTTCGGACTTGGCTCTACAAGAATGTCGGGTGCCGTATGAGCCTCCTCGTTGGCAATTTCGAAAAAGATTTCACATACAGATGACATTAGTCGATTTGTTGGGATTTGTTATGTGCTTTTGATGCAACTTACCTGCTTACCGCTCTCCCTACAGCAACTTGATATGGTCGGGCATAGCCACGGACACCTGGTAGATATACTGGATGAGCTTTTTGTTCTTCTGTACTCTGTAGTTCCGTCTGATGTTATTTCACTCTTGAACAAGTTCAAAGAGGATTTGATTTGTTGTATGGAAAGTCATGGAAATAGCCATCCAAAACATGCGATTTTTTGTGAATCGATTAAGGAGTTAGGTGTCAACGACTGTATATTGGTGAGAGATAGCAAGGAAAAACGCATTCTTGTTGATTGGCTTTCGGAACATGTTCATCTTCACGTTCAGCCTTTTAGAGTGTTAACTGTTGGCCAAGCTCTTGCTTCCCGCGATCCAATTCGTAACTGTTTAACTCTGGGCTGGTATGGGCGCAAGCATACCAAACTCAAGTACTCCGGTTTTTGCAGGAGTGAGAAGATTATTTTGTATCCCTTTGAAGAGGCACGGAAAGATGCCAACTTGAGAAATATGTCGAGTTACTTGGGGAGGTTTTCCCAAGGCTCTAAGCCAGTGTCCGGTATGGAGAGGGTTGATTTTGCTTCACCGGATCTTGAGGAAGTTGTGAATAGATTTTCGGCACAGTGGGGGCACTCTTTGCTTGAGCAGCAATCTCAGTTTTCGGATGACCATTCGGCTGTAGAGACTATTCCGGTTGAATTTGAGGAGGATTATGTAGCGTTTCTTAGTCGCGGGCATAATTGCAGGTGTCTGGATGAGGAAAACGAGGGGATTGTTGTAAATAGGGTTACTGAACTCAGGACCGGAGACCTATTGGTTTTCGTTAAAGATTCATCTGAGGATATTTTTGATAAGCTCACGGAACTGATCAAAAGAAGTAATCCGGATATAAAGAAGCAGGCGGATTTGACAGAACTTTGGAAGAGTGCTTTTCTTCGCTACATGCACATTCATGATCTGAGTTTTCGGGAATTCCAACAGAGATTAAGTCAGGTAGGAGTCGAGAGAACAGTTCCTGCAATTAGAGCATGGCGTAAGAAAGATAGTATAGGGCCTGAGGATGATGCTCTCAGAGCGATCGCTGAAATTACTCAAGATCCTGAGTCGAATGCCAGACTTGACGATGTGATGGCAGCTTGCAGACAAATCAGGTCTTTACATATTGGGCTAGGCAGATATCTTGCAAGGGCAATTGTATCTTCGACTACTACCGATCTACTGCCGGAGGAGGAACCGATGTTGCAGCGGGTATCAAGTGATTTGTCCGCCCATGCTGAAATAGTGGCGGTTCGTAGAATAGCAACAAAAACCTTCAGTGTTCCGTTAAATAAGGCAAACAGACTTCTTAACAAGTTCCTGGACATCTAAGCATGGTTGAATAAATGGGAGTTTTGGAGGGACCGGGATGACGGAAACTTTCAACGATATTAGAGACGATATTATGAATGCCGTCATCGCTGAGATGATGGGACCCGGGTCGGAACTACTTGTTCCGACGGCGTGTTTGAAGGATGCTGAATTCGAGGTAATAAGCGAGAATCCTTTTCAACGGTACTCGGTTGGCATTCTCTATGAACAAAAGAACCGAAGAGATATTGATGATGAGAGTATTGAGGACCGGGATGTTGATGGCAGAGCTGACGTTGATGAACTTCTTGATGTGGCCACTACTACTGCAAACCAGTACTACCCGTCTTCAATAGGTATGAGTTTTTATGCCACGGGACAGAATCCGGCTATGATTGTAAATGTTACTGCAGGTCAGTATAGGCGTCTGGAATGGAATGAGTGCAAGGTAAGAGTGAACGCATTGTCTGATGCAATATTAAGCAGTTCTTTCTTTCAACAACATTTGTTCTTGAAGAACGGTAACCTTCAACCAAAACAGAGGATGACGAAGGATATCAGAGAATTGCTACTAAAACTGAACGAGGGGTCACGGGAGTGGCAGGATGTTATTTATAAACTTTTTAGATTGCAGACAAGTGGTTGGAAACGAATTCCTCTGGGCAATGGACCAATCTCTGTAACTGTTCCCAATATAAGCAGTAATAAGCCGACAAGAGAACCCTATGAAGTATGCGAAGGCTTAAAACTGGTATGTGTGAGACGGCCCAATGCTAAATCAAATTCTACACTGTTTACTTTAACTTTGATAAATGATTTCGATGGTGGGGAGAGAAAAAACATAGATAGGACTTTTTTTCAAGTCGGTTTTTCGGTCAGGCCTATTGAGTCGGATGTCAGATTTTTGGATTATGAACGTTTGTCCGGTGTTAATGTTGATGATTCTGAGGAACTCTCAATGGCTCTTCTATATCGCAACCGCGAGGTTTTGGGAGTCGGCCATGGATGTGCGGTAAGTTGGGATAAAGAGGGTACAGTTTTGAGAACCGAAGTAATTCCAAGTCATGAAGTCCCAAGTTTTAGGTTTCATGTTGATGAACTATCATCCGTGACTGAGATTCTGAGTATGCACAATTTATCTGACTTATCGTTGCTGACCAAGTCCGAAATAATCAAGGGATTAACCGATTTTGTCAGTATATATAGGGAATGGATGAATCAAAAGCGTGCCTCTGTTCATATTTTGGATGAATCTCTGCGTTCTACAGCTGAAAAGCATCTTACGGAGTGTTATGAATGTGCTGATAGGCTCATGCGAGGAGTACGTCTGTTAGACGATCCTCTGGTGTTTGAAGCTTTTCAGTTGGCGAATAGGGCCATGCTGATGCAAAGAGCTCATACTCAACTTCAGCGAGACAAAAGATACCCTGATGAAGATGATGATATCAATTGGCCTGATTATGCCAATTTTCCTTCAAAAGAAGCCAGTTGGAGGCCATTTCAACTTGACTTCTTTTTGCTGAATTTGGAAAGCATCAGCGATCCGGAAAGCCCGGAAAGAAATATTGTTGACTTAATCTGGTTTCCGACTGGGGGAGGGAAAACAGAGGCTTATTTGGGAATTTCGGCATTTACCATATTCTTGAGAAGACTTCGTAATCCGGAAATTGGAACAGGGGCTGCTATCATAATGCGGTACACATTGAGGCTTCTTACCGCTCAGCAATTTCAGAGGGCGAGCACTTTGATATGCGCTTACGAACTCATACGTCAAGAAAAAACCGAACTGCTTGGCAAATCAAGTATTAGTATTGGTTTGTGGATAGGCAGTTCGTCGACTCCGAATCGCCTGGATGATGCTGCAGAGAAATTGGATAGGTTAGTGGCGAGTGCAGGAAGAGAAAATCCTTTCCAAGTACTTAGCTGCCCGTGGTGTGGTACAAGGCTTACAAAGGACAAGGATATTGGTAGTTGGGGTTATGAGATAGGGAGTCGCCCAAGACGTCTTGTAATTCGTTGCACTGAAAAAACATGTGCGTTTAGTGATGAGCTACCCATAGTGGTAGTTGACGAAGATATTTACAGAACTCCGCCAACGCTTCTTTTCGGTACTGTTGATAAGTTTGCTCTCTTGCCGTGGAAACGGGAGATTAGGAATGTATTCGGTTATCGTCAGACTCCTTGTTACCTGAATTGATAATTCAGGATGAATTGCATTTGATATCCGGACCTTTGGGAACTATGGTAGGGATATACGAGACCGCAGTCGACTTACTCTGTTCTGAAAAAGGTGTTTCGCCGAAACTTATTGCATCAACGGCCACTATACGGAGGGCTAACGATCAAGTCAAGGCTCTGTATAACAGGGAGGTCAGCGTATTTCCTCCGGCCGGTTTGGAAGCTGAGGATTCGTTTTTCGCACGTGAGGTAGATCATGTTGAAGAACTGGGTAGAATGTATGTGGGCATTATGGCTACCGGTAAAATACTGACCACTACTCAGATTAGGCTAATGGCAGGACTGCTTCAGCATATCTTTGAAATGGATTATCCTGCGGAGGTTAAAGACCCTTATTGGACCCTTGTCTGCTACTTTAATACGATCCGAGAGCTTGGCAGAACCTCAACTCTTGCTTTAGATGACATTAAAGACCAAATACGAAGGATCGCTTTCAGAAGAAGTACAAAACAAAGAATATACTACGAGGCAGATGAACTTACGGGTAGCCGCAAAAGCGAGGATATTCCTGCAATGCTCGACAGACTGGAAATATCTTACCCCAACAGAGATGCGATAAATATCTTATTAGCTTCCAGCATGATCTCGGTAGGAATTGATATTGATCGATTGGGGCTCATGACTGTAGTCAGTCAACCGAAAAGCACTTCTGAGTACATACAGGCTACAAGTCGGGTGGGTCGCAAATATCCGGGCTTGATATGATCTGGTCAAGCCTAAGCGGACAGTAAAAAGTCGGACTGATTGACTTTTTCAA
>CAZXLH010000011.1:0-6437 GCA_964641455.1 uncultured Eubacteriales bacterium
CTGAACTTTATCACCTATGTGGAGTTTTTCCAGCACATCTTGTTCGAAGTGGATAAGCACATGTTCTATGCCGCCATGCTTGCCGGTTACCGTGCCCTTTGCTCCTTTGGCATCTCCTGAGATTACGTATGCTGTGTTTCCTACACACGATAGGGTATTGTAACCGCGGTTCGGGCCTTCTTCCTTATGTTTCGTGCTTACTCCGGGTTCGAGGTGGTCTCCGGCCCAACCGAAAGCCGGGTCTCCTACTTTTACGTTGTAGGATATTCCGCCTGTACCAGGCGTAACTCTTATGCGCCCATCGTAGCACATTCTGGGACGGGCTACAGGTGATGATATTTCTCCCATTACTGACAGCATCACAAGGCGATCTTTGTTTGTTTTTATCACTTGTTGAACCTCCTGTTCGTTAATTCACATGTACTGCAATTTGACTCAATTGGTTTGCACACTCCATTATTGAAGTGGCGGATTATAATCACATTTGGGTTTTTCGAGGTGGGAGTCAAACCACCTTAGGATCTGTTTGAGCCTATGCACCCGTAACACAGGTTTGCCGCTTCTTGAGAGCTCGTGGTTGGATTCAGGGAACCTTGCCATTTCAACTTCCTTTTTTAGTTTCTTGAGTGCTACATAGAATTGCTCTCCTTGTTCAATAGGGCACCTCATGTCTTGTTCTGCATGGATTATGAGAAGGGGAGTATTTACATTTTCAATGTAAGCAATAGGCGAATGTTTCCACAATAGATCACGATCGGTCCAGGGCTTGCCTAATATTTGGGTCTCTGTAAATGTGTATCCGATGTCTGAAACGCCGAAGAAAGAAAGCCAGTTTGAAATACTTCTTTGAGTTACAGCTGCTTTGAAACGGTCTGTATGCCCTACAATCCAATTTGTCATGAATCCACCGTAACTGCCTCCGGTGACACCTAGATTGTGTTTGTCAATAAAGTCTTGCTTGATGGCAAAATCTGTCCATGTCATTAGATCGTCATAGTCCATTCCGCCGTAGTCGCCAATGACTGCATGAAGGAACTCTTGACCAAACCCCTGGCCCCCTCTGGGATTTGTGTAAATTACCGCGTATCCGGCAGCGGCTAATATCTGAAATTCAAAGAAGAAATTCCACCCAAACATTACGGCCGGGCCGCCGTGAATTTCGAGGATAGCCGGATATTTCTTACCTTCTTGGTATCCCACGGGTTTCATTATCCAACCAAACCTATCTTGGCCGTCGCTGGACTTAAAATTGAATGCTTCAGATTTGCTTAAGTAGACCTGATCCAGCAGTTCTCTGTTTTCCTCTGTCAAAAGAGTTTCTTTGCCCGAATCCAGGTGGAAAACTCCGATATCTCCAGGTGTGTCCGGACCAGAGACAGCAGTGGCAAAGGCCGTACCCGATTTATCCAGCGTAAAGCCAAAGATTTGCCTCTTGCCTCCCAATACAAGTTCTACATCACCGCCTTCAATTGGCACAGAGAACAGCGAAGTTGTGCCGGTATCGTTAGCCAGAAAGTACACTTTTTTGCCGTCGGGACTTATTGTGGGCCCGGTAGGTGACGGCCCAAAACGGCAATCACAGGCCATGCTGTCTCCTACGGCCCGATCAAAGGATCCGGTTAGCATTATAGGCTCTCCGCCTTCTGTAGGCACTTTCCAAACTCTTGTTAGGGTAGCGGAACCGTGTTCTCGTTTATGCCCTGCATATACAATGTGCTTTCCATCCGGGGCCCACGTAGGCGCTCCTGATGGCCCTTTTGTGTCAGTGAGCTTTTTGAGATTTCCGCCTTCTGAAGGTACTACGAATATATCGATCAGCCATGGGTCGTAGTCTGGAGTTTCCTGGCGATTTGCTGCAAAGGCTATGTGTTTTCCGTCAGGAGACCAGGCAGGGCTGTGATGGTCAAATTCACCTGACGTAATCTGTTTGGCCGGTTTTTTGCCTTCTACTTGCTGCACAAACAAGTGGGTTCTTTTGTTTCCGATAAGCCCTTTGGCTGAATCGGCTTTTGTTTTTATCCTTGTAACCAGCGTAGGCTGTTCTAATTTTTTGTTTTTCTCAGCTTCTTTGGCTTTTTCGTCCATAGGTTTTTGATAATCTTCCGGGCTATCGTCAGGATCGATTGTGGCTGTAAAGCAGATTTGGGTGCTATCCGGAGACCATACAGGGTTAGAAGCGCCTCTTCGCATTTTGGTCAACTGGAAAGCTTCACCGCCTGAAGTGGGCATGATCCAAATTTGCCGGCCTCCGCTTCTGTTAGAGACGAAGGCAAGTTTTTCTCCGTCCGGCGACCATCTTGGGCCGGTATCGATTTTGGGGCCTGACGTAAAAGGCCTGGGTTTAGAATCATCATCAGTAGATGCAACCCAAATCTTTGACCTGTACTCCTTTGATTGCTTATCAATTACAGTTTTCACATAGGCTATTTGCTTCCCGTCAGTTGAGATTTGAGGGTCTGATACAAACACCAGATTATATAAATCGTCTGGGTTGAGCCGTCTCTTGGCAGTCAAAATCAGGTACCTCCTTTAATTTAAACAAGGTCTACATAAGGCCTATATTTTGAACAATCCCTAATTTAAATTTCCGCATCCGAACCATTGATTCCTTCTTTCTGAAGTAGTTGACTGCTGATTGAGGCCGCTTATTCCAGGTTATTAAAGGAGGTTTTACCCTTAGAGTCGAAAGATTGTTACATATGTAAAGGTGCCGGTGTTTTGCAGAAAACAATACTGCTTTAAGAAATGGAGGAGTGCATGATGGCAAGCAAAACAAGATCTGGGCCTTCATCTGATGTTGCATCCGAAGGGTTTTCGTGGATAAAGCAAAATGAACGGGAACTCACACAACTTAGTGACCGGATATGGGAATATGCTGAACTGGGTCTTCATGAGCACAAGTCAGCCAAAGCCCTTGAAGGCTTTCTTGAGGCAAACGGGTTCGAAATAGACAGTGGTGTAGCCGGTATGCCCACAGCCTTTGTGGCAACGTGGGGAACCGGAAAGCCTGTAATAGGATTTTTAGGCGAGTATGATGCCCTTCCAGGGGTTTCGCAGAAAGTGAGTATTGAGCGTGAGGAACTTGTGCCAGGTGGATCCGGGCATGGTTGTGGCCATAACTTGCTTGGTGTAGGTGCAGCGGCTGCAGCTGTTGCGCTTAAGCAAGAACTCATAAAGCGGGGGCTTCAAGGTACGGTAAAGTACTACGGGTGCCCGGCAGAAGAGAACTTTAGCGGAAAGGCGTTTATGGCAAGGGACGGATATTTTAAGGGGCTCGATGTATGTCTTACGTGGCATCCCGGTTCAATGAACATCGTCAGAGGCGGCAGTTCTCTTGCGGTAAAATCTATGATCGTAAATTTCCACGGAATTGCTTCTCATGCATCTGGTGCGCCGCATCTTGGCCGGAGTGCTCTGGATGCTGTTGAGATTATGAACATAGGCACTAACTACCTAAGAGAACACATTATTGAGACAGCAAGGATTCACTATGTTACCACTAACGGAGGCCTTCAGCCTAACGTAGTGCCTGCAGAAGCGTCTGTATGGTATTATGTGCGGGCTCCTCATATGAGCCAGCTGGAAGAAATTTACGAAAGGGTCTTGAAATGTGCTGAGGGTGCCGCAATTATGACGGAAACCACTTACGATGTTAAAGTGCTTGAAGCAATATATGAGGTTTTGCCAAACAACACTTTGCAACAGGTATTAAGAGATGCAATGCAAATAGCAGGGCCACCGAATTTCAGCCAGGAAGACAGTGGTTTTGCCAGAAAGCTGGAGCCTACTTTTCCCAAGAAGGTTTCTGAAATCATAGATGATGAAAAACTTCCTGAGAGGGAGAAGGCTAGGCTTAAGGGCAAGATTCTTAATGATGTAGTCTTGGGAGACCCGGAAAAAACGCCTGAATCCAGGGGGTCTACCGATGTTGGTGAAGTTAGCTGGTGCGCTCCCACAGAACAATTTAACACTGCTTGCATAGCATTGGGCACTCCGGGACATTCATGGCAGTATACAGCTCAAGCAGGTATGAACATAGGACATCAGGGAATGCTGGCTGCTGCCAGGACTCTTACGCAAGCCGGGTTAATGCTTGCCACTGATGAAGCAACTATTGAGAAGGCCAAGCAAGAATTTGTGGAACGTACCGGCGGAAAGCAGTACAAGAGCGCTCTTCCTCTTGATGTGAAGCCGGCATTTGATATGTTTCAATCGTAAATATGCTAATAAGCACATCATGTGAGTGTACCCGTTGAGCGGATCACTTGTGTATCGGTTGAGTTAGCACTGGCCGAATAGTTGAGTGCATTAATTGAGTGTGTTAATAAGTGATTTGGTGTGCCGTAAGCTCTGAGCAAAAGCCGGGCAGCGGGGTGAGCAAGCCAATTTACCTGGCTGCTCGGTTTCATCTTCTTAATTTGCTTACGCACGTTTGGTTTGTTTGGTTCACCGTTGTTTTTTGGAAATAATCTTTCTTACCGAAAGATACTTGCCGTCCGATACATCCACAATGGCTGTACCTGATGTAATGTCTCTTATGCGAGATTTTAGGGTTTGGGTAGTTTCAGGCAGGGCATAGAATTCTATGGTGACTTTTTCTGCGTAGGAAATATTGTGAATTACCGAGCCTGATGTTTCGATTTCTCGTTGTGTTCTTCCCAATTGGTCATAATCAATTGTTGCGGTTACGAAGTCATGGTGCTTGTAAACTGCCAGGCCTGCCTTGTCGAGGGCCATTGATGCAGTGTTGCTGTAGGCTCTAACCAGGCCGCCTGCTCCGAGTTTGGTTCCTCCGAAATACCTGGTAACTATGCATACTACATTTCGAAGGTCTCTTTTCTTGATCACATCCAGAATTGGATATCCTGCGGTGCCCTTAGGCTCTCCGTCGTCAGAGGCTCTTTCGGCAAAAGTTCCTACTCCTACTGAGTATGCATATACATTGTGAGTAGCATTGCTATGTTCGTTTTTAACAGATTCAATATATTTGAGCGCTTCTTCTTCGGAAAAAGCGGGAAATACTTGGCCTATGAATCTGGATCTTTTTATTACCACTTCGGTTTTTGCCTGTCTGAGTGGAGCAATGAATTCCATGTAAACACCGCCTAGGACGTAGTTTTTGGCTGCAGACATGCCGGCAGGTTCTTTCGTGCCCAACCACAGTCTATCAGATAAGCCGTGGTTTTACCTAATCTGTCCTGCGATCGGCCAGCGATTGATAAGCACGGAAGCGGGAAATAATCAGTAGCCGAGGAACAAATTTCATTCAGGCACGTCAAGTATTACGGAATCCAGGTAATTTCTCACATAGTAAGTTGAGGAGGATAAAACATGTCTAGAGGTAAGGTCAAGAATTTTGCGCTTTCAATTTTGCTGGTGGTAGGCTTTGTGTTCGCGCTAGGCGCTAATGCTCCAACAGTTTATGCTGAGCAATCACAACAGAGGCTTATTTCAGTAACCGGCCAGGCTGAGATATATGTTAAGCCAGATGTTGCAAACGCAAGTTTTGGAGTAGAAACCAATGCGTCTACGGCTCAGGAAGCTCAGAAACTTAACTCTTTGGCTATGAACAAGGTTATTGCAGATTTACAGGGCAAAGGTATAGCGAAAGAAGATATTCAGACTTCAAATTTCAGCCTTTATCCGGTTTACGAAACTCAGTCCCAGGCTGATAGGCTTTACGGCAAACAGGTTTTGACAGGTTATAGGTGCAACAATACTGTTAACGTCAGAATCAGGGATATTTCCAGTGTGGGAAATATCATTGATGTAGCCATAAATGCCGGGGCAACCAATGTAAACAACATCTCGTTTGGTGTTTTGGATTCAAGCAAATTTGAGGATGAGATACTTGCCAAAGCTGTGAAAAATGCCAGGCATAAGGCAGAAATTATGGCAAGGGCCGCAGGAGTTAACATTACAGGGGTTTTCAGAATATCTGACGGTTACGTATCTGTTTCGAGTACTCGTGAAATGGCTAAGATGGACTATGCACAAGACTCCGTGACTCCTATTGAACCAGGCGAAGTAAGGATAATGAGTACAGTAAGAATGGATTTTACTTTTTAGCAGGCGCAGGCGGCGGGAGAGTCTATATAAAGGAGATATTTTGGTTTAATTCCGTGGGCGAGCCGGCTAATTGGGTAATTCGCCAGGGTTCTTGAGGCTTGGGGTTTTAGGAACTGGAATGGATTCACGGAAACATGCCCTTCCCGGTATCTGAATGGGGAAGGGCATGTTTGTGCATGACAACGGGCTATTTCGGTAAGTTTGAGATTGGTTGTGGCACTGATTTATGGACTAGCCACAAACCTGGCATCTCTGCATGATTGATTCTAATCTGTCCAATAGGCTTGTATATTCATATTCTGCTACATAAATGTAGTGGGCAGGCTTCTGATGTTTATTTCGGAGGATTTATAGGAGCATTTTGGTAG
>CAZXLH010000011.1:6537-56232 GCA_964641455.1 uncultured Eubacteriales bacterium
CTAAGTGGCTCGCCAGCCGAGCCAGTCCGTTGGGTTTTCGAGCTTTCCGTAGGCTAAGTGGCTCGCCAGCCGAGCCAGTCCGTTGGGTTTTCGAGCTTTCCGTAGGCTGAGTGGCTCGCCAGCCGAGCCAGTCTGGCTGATTTTCAGGACTTCGTGCTGGTGACTGGCTCCCTTACAGAGCCAGTCCTTCAGATCTGCAGGTTTCCGTCATCCACAATGCCGGATGCAGTGGAACTATCTGCTAATCAGCAGGTTATCTCCACTTAAACGATATATCCTAAAGTGACATTTCCTCTTCAGATTCTACGGAAACAATATCCGGAGTTATTATCAGGTAACAGTCTATGATGCAAGTTGCGCCGCTACAAGATTCGGTGGTACAATATTTTGCATACAGAAATAAATAAATTTAATCTGATTGGACTAGATAAGAGACCGGATGGTGATTTAATGGATAGATCGTCCCCAGATGAAGCTGCTCGAAAAGATTCTTCGTACATAGAAGAGACAGGGAGCATACACGAACAAGCACAACAAGCCTTAGAATTGGAAGATTTCGAAGAGGACAAGGGCCGTTCTGAAGGCGTCTATGCTCATGAAGATGAGCCTGTTATTAAAGATTTTGTGGAAGATAGGCCCGCTTTACGAAAACAGATAGTGAATCTTGCGATACCTGCTTTAATTGAGCAAACTCTCATGACACTGGTTTCCATGGCTGACATGATCATGGTAGGACGGCTTGGGCCGTGGGCCATTACGTCTGTAGGGCTTTCAAACCAGCCTATGTTTGTGGCAATGTCGGTATTCATTGCGCTTAACGTAGGGGCAACTGCCCTTGTGGCTCGTTTTGTAGGCGCGGGAGAACCTGAAGAGGCATCCAAGGTTGCAAGGCAGGCTCTTATGATTGCCGTGATTATGGGAATGGCGTTGGCAGTTGTAGGGTTTGCTTTATCAGGTGAGGTTCTCCGGTTCATGGGAGCGGAAGACGATGTTATCGGCCCCGGCACTGAATACTTGCGAGTAGTTTGCCTAGGGCTTCCGGTATGGGCAGTAAGCATTAGCCTTACTGCGGCCCTGAGAGGTGCAGGAGATACAACGACTCCTATGACCGTGAACATTGTGGCCAACCTGGTTAACGTAGTAGGAAACTACTTACTGATCTACGGCCATTTGGGATTGCCGAGGCTCGAGGTCAAAGGAGCTGCAATAGCGACTACAATATCCCGTGCTGTAGCTTGTGGGCTTATACTCTCAAAGGTGCTCAAAGGTGATAAAATAATTAAGATATCTACACGTGATTCTTTTAAATTTGATTCCGGGATTATTAAACGAATTCTCAATGTAGGAATTCCTGCCGCTCTTGAGCAGGTTGTTATGCGAAGCGGCCAGATGACTTTTGCAAGAATAGTGTCGAGTTTTGGTACAAATACTTATGCCGCTCATCAGATTGCCCTAAACATCGAAGGTTTTTCATTTACTCCGGGTATGGCTTTTTCTATTGCTTCTACTACCCTGGTTGGACAAAACTTGGGTGCCAGGAATCCGGACAGAGCGGAACGAGTTGGTTGGGAAACAGTCAAAATCGGTGCTTCTATTGGGGTTATTACCGGTATCGTTTACTTCTTTTTCGGTAAATACTTTGCGTATTTATATACAGATGATGAGGCTGTTATGGCACTTGCTGCAGGAGCCCTGAAAATAATCGCCTTGGTGCAGCCGTTTATGTTATCTATGTTTATCCTCCGGGGTGGACTCAGGGGTGCAGGAGATACAAGGTGGACACTCTTAATGACTATAGCCGGATTTTGGGGTATGCGTGTAGTAAGCGCGTATTTGTTGGCAATTAAGTTGAATTTAGGGCTTTACGGAGCTTGGATTGGTATGGCTCTGGACATGATTGTAAGGTGTATTCTCGCAGGCTTGCGGTTTAGGGCCGGTGGATGGAAATATGCACGAGTTTAGCAAACCATAAATACGAGGCAGAAGTAAATCCCCAGCCTTTAAGGTTTGGGGATTTTTTTGATGGATTGTTTCCTTTATGGCATGTAATACGTATAGACTGGTAAGGGGGAAGAATTGCCCGAAGTTTGACGCGGGAAGTATATGGAGGGGAGGGAGGAATTTGCCTGCTTGGGCAGTGTGGATAATTGTGGCCGTATTTTGTGCAGTAGCTGAGATTTTTACACCGACATTCTTTATTTTATGGTTTGGAGTAGGTGCTCTTGTTGCTTCTTTGCTGGCTGGGCTTGGGGCAGGTATAACATGGCAATTTGCAGGGTTTATTGTAGCTTCGGCAATTTTGATACCTTCCACAAAACGAATTTCTTCGAGATGGCTTGGCAGAAGGGAAGAGACCAAAACAAACATATACGGCCTTATAGGCAAAACGGGTTATGTAACCAAAAAAATAGGCGAATCATGCCCGGGCCAAGTTAGGGTAAACGGAGAGATATGGACAGCCCGAAGCGCTTCGGAAACCGAAATTCCTTTAGGAGTAAAAATTGAAGTTTTGGAGGTTCAAGGAGTCCATTTGGTAGTTAAGGCTCTAGAGGGCTCGGTTATTAATTGTGAATCACAAAAGGGAGAGGGAGGTTAGACTATGGAGTTTGTAATCGGCGTGCTTATCGCACTGCTTTTTGTGTTTGCCGCAACCTCTATAAGAGTGATAAGGCAATCTCAGGTAGGAATTGTGGAAAGGCTGGGAAAATTCCACGGGCTGGCTGAAACCGGTGTTAATGTCATAATTCCGTTCTTGGATAAAATGCGAGATGTAATCGATCTTCGGGAACATGTTGTAGATTATCCGCCGCAGCCCGTCATCACCAAAGATAACGTAACAATGCAGATCGATACAGTGGTGTACTACCAGGTTACTGACCCGGTGAAGTTTACGTACGAAATTGCTGCTCCAAGAACTGCAATAGAATACCTTACGGCTACTACTTTGCGTAACATTATTGGCGACATGGATCTTGACGAGACTCTCACGTCCAGAGACAGTGTCAACATGAAGCTTCGCGCGATTCTCGACGAGGCTACTGATAAATGGGGTATCAAAGTAACACGTGTTGAACTCAAGAACATTGCCCCGCCAAGAGATATTCAGAACGCCATGGAGAAACAGATGAGGGCAGAACGAGAGAGGCGCGAGGCTATTCTCATAGCCGAAGGTGAGAAACGTTCTGCAATTCTTAAAGCAGAAGGTGAAAGAGAATCGCAGATTCAATCGGCTGAAGGGCAAAGGCAAGCAGCCATACTAAAGTCACAAGGTGAAGCAGAGGCAATTCTGACTGTCCAAAAGGCCAGGGCTGAAGCAGTCAAAATGGTATACCTTGCGATTAAGGAAGCCGATCCCACTAAAGAAGTTGTTGCCATAAGGTCCTTGGAGGCCCTTGAGAAAGTTTCAGAAGGCAAAGCCACTAAGATTCTGTTGCCGGTTGAAGCTGCAGGTGTGCTTGGCGCTTTCTCAGGAATCAAGGAAATAATGACAAATGCCCCAAACAAATCTAACGACGGCAATACATCCGACCAGGCATAGAAATGGCTTCTGAAGGCGGGTAGGGTTTTGAGGGATTACAGCCGGTGACCGGGCCTCAGGCTTTTAAGCCGGGGCCCTTAGTATTGATATTGAGATTAAGGAAGTGAGACTGACAAAGATGCAGAAAGATCAGGCATCAGGTGTGAACACAATTCTTTGCGATTTACTTGAGATACAGCATCCGATAATTCAAGGCGGAATGGCCTGGGTAGCTACAGGTGAACTTGCCGCGGCAGTGAGCGAAGCGGGCGGCTTGGGGGTTATCGGCACAGGAAATGCGGCTCCTGAGGTAGTCCAAAAGGAGATATGTAAGGCCAAAAATCTTACATCAAGGCCATTTGGAGTTAATATTTATCTGTTGTCGCCGTTTGCAGGCCGGATTATTGACATGGTAACAGAGGAAAAGGTGCCGGTTGTTACAACCGGTGCAGGTAGCCCTGGAAAGTATATGCCCCAATTGAAGCAAGCAGGCATTAAGGTTTTGTCAGTGGTGGCATCGGTGAACCTGGCAAGAAGGCTTGAGAGGGCAGGTGTTGATGCCGTGATCGCAGAGGGTATGGAATGTGGGGGGCATATTGGTGACATAGCCACTATGCCTCTTGTGCCTCAGGTCGCTGACGCTGTTAGCATTCCTGTTGTGGCCGCAGGCGGAATCTACGATGGCAGGGGATTGGCGGCTGCTCTTGCCCTTGGCGCATGCGGAGTGCAAATGGGGACTCGTTTCATTTGTGCTACTGAATGCACAGTGCATCCTAACTACAAAAAGGCGATTATTGCAGCAAGAGACAGAAGCGCAGTGGCCACAGGCATAAGTACAGGCCATCCGGTGAGGGTGCTTAACAACCGGTTGGCCAGGGAGTTTCGGCAAGCAGAGCTAAGGGGCGCTTTCAGGGAGGAGATTGAGTCACTTGGGGCAAATGCGTTAAGGCGTGCTGTTTTGAACGGAGATGTGGAATACGGTTCACTTATGGCCGGGCAGGTTGCTGCAATGGTAAACAAAGAAGAATCATGCAAGCAGATAATAGATGATGTTATTGGCGGTGCCTGCAAGGTGCTAAGGCGACTGAGCGAGTTGGGTAATTTTCCTCAATAAGCTTGGATAAGCCTGGAACTTTGAGTGAATATCAAATTCTTTATTGATTGCGCGGCCATATAGACAACACTAGCTCCAGTAAGCTTCCTCGGCGTCTTTCAGGCCTGAAAACGGCTATTATGCGGTTTCTGTATTTTCTGGCCGGCACCAAAGCACTTGGCCTGTCTAAGAGCACGTGAAGCATATTGTGATCGTCTGTCATGACGCCCATATGGGTATAGCCTCCGGGAAGATTCATGACTACGATATCATCGGCCTGAGGCCTGGTTACCCTCCTGGCGACTTTACCCAGAGCCTTCAGCACCCTGTCTGTGTAATCGCTTTGTGCTTCTTTAAGCATAGGGAGTCCGTCGTCGTCTGGAATGAAAATCCTTTTTTGCCTTAAATAGAGCCATACCAGCCCTAGGCAATCTATTCCGTTTTTGTCTCTGCCTCTGAATTTATATGGAATCCCAATGAATGAGTTTATGTCCATGAAATTGCGCCCTCCTTCTTGGGGTACGTTTCATTGTATGTTAACAATCGTTGGATGGTAACATAACTAATTAACAAAGGATGTTGGCTGCCCGGTGGACAATACTACTCACGGCTGCAATTATCGCTTGCCGGAAGAGAACTTGAGGTTGCTGTGAAACAATGCGCTTCTTCGCCAGGGGGCTTAAGCTTGTATACGAGGTTCCTGTACTTAGGCACTGTACAGCAAGGTTCAAGCGGGTAGAACAGCCGGTTCAAAGCAAATGGCGTTACCGGGCAATTGGTAAACCTTTGGACTCGGATAACGCCATCTGCAGTTATTTCCTCAAACCAAGCTATATACAAGTTATATACAGGTAAGAGGTGTTAGAGATTAGTTAAGGCCTCATATCAATATTGCAATTTAGTTAGCGATTGGCTTTTTGGCCGCGTAAAGCTGATTCGAGCACCGGCGCCAGGATAACGCCGACAATCACGCCAGAGCCTGTTTGAACAATGTTGCCTAGAATCTCGCCCCAGATTGCCTTCGGCGAATACAAAAAAGCAGTGCCAACGGCATATCCTGCCACGATCCATACTGATGCTATGGCCATTGACATGATTTGAGTTTTCCTGGGCTTTTTATATCCGAACTTTCCAACGATATACCCTGCGACTCCTTTAATTACGAAGGTCCACGGTGCCCACGCAGGGTACCCACCCAGGATATCAGCAAGCCCTGAGCCCAGCGCCCCTGATATGGCTCCTGGAAATGTTCCGAGTACCAGTGATGTAGCGTAGATCACTCCATCGCCAAGATGGATGTAACCTGTTGCAGTCGGTAACTTCAAAAACATGGTCGATACCAATACAATTGAAGTTACCAGACCAAGGGTTACCGATGTACGTAGAGGTGAAGATGAACGATTGTTTCTCATTGAAACTTAACCCCCTGATTGATTTAGTCTGGCTACTTCAGGGGTAAAAACGTTTAGGCAACTGTGGGTGGAATAACATCATCCCCAGTCTCCTCCCATTCGGACTATTGCCGTCGGCGCCGGAATCTCACCGGACTCAACCGCTGGGGCTGTCGGGCTCGTCCGCCTGTTGAGACGGCATTACCACCGGTCGGGAATTTCACCCTGCCCCGAAGACTGCCATCGAGATTATACCACTCAATTATATGTTTGAACCAGGCTTAACGGTTTCCATGGAAAACTCTTATAAAGGCAATTAATTACTTATTTTTGCAAAACACCGGGGAAGGTTTATTGGGCTGTCATGATGAAGTAAAGTTAGTATAGGCGGACGAAGCAATATACATTGTACTGAGAGGTGTCTTATATGGTTTCAGAGTCACTGAAGAAGGAACCTATGGTTCAGCAAGGGCTTGAGTATTTCGAGAACTGCTTAGAAGAATATGTCGAACTTATTACTGAAATAACCCAGGTGCCTGCCCCGAGTAACCAAGAGGAACAGAGGACTGAATATCTTAAGAACAAAATGGAATCTATGGGCTTTCCTCAGGTTCAGGTAGACGCAGTAGGAAATGTGCTTGGATTTTTCCCGGGGAAAGATAAGTCAAGGGTGATTGTGAGCATGGCTCATATTGATACCGTATTCCCCATGGATACGGATCTTACCGTCAAGCGGGAGGATAATATTCTTGCTGCTCCGGGAGTAAGCGATAACACGGCGTCGGTAGCGTGTATGCTTCTTCTGGGGAAAGTATTTCTTAAACACCTTCCGTTGCCGCATCCGGTACTGCTTATAGCCAACGTCGGAGAGGAAGGTTTGGGCGACCTTAGGGGTGCGCGTTATTTTTGCGACCATGTTGAAGATTATGATTTTGACGGGTTTAAGCTCAAGCCGGAAAACCTTATTTTCCTGAACATAGACGGGGGATTGGATTCCATCGTCAACAGAGGTATAGGTAGCAGGCGTCTTCGAATAGAATTCACAGGCGAAGGTGGACATAGCTGGGGAACGTTTGGCAACTCCAGTGCTATTCATGGATTAGGTACGGCTATCGGAAAGATTGCCAAGATCCAGGTGCCCAGTGATCCTAAGACTACGTATAATGTGGGTGTGATCGAAGGGGGCCACTCAGTTAACTCTATAGCTCAGAATGCATCTATGCTTCTGGATATGAGATCTATAGATGAAGAGTCGTTGGCCGGGCTCGAGAAGCAAGTAATGAAAATACTGGAGGAATCTGCTTCTGAGACTAACACCCAATACAGTATCGAAGTAGTTGGCGATAGGCCTATAGGAAGCCTTTCTCCTGATTCAGATTTGGTCAAAGGGCTATTGTCCCTGGGAAAGGAACTTGGATATAATTTGTCTCTTGAGGCTGGAAGCACAGACTCAAATATTCCGCTTTCCAGAGGTTGGCCTGCAGTGACCATGGGCTTTAAGAATTCTCGTAACGGGCACAAGATTAGCGAATTGCTTTACATCGACTCGCTTGTTCCGGGCATTAAGTTTGCCCTCTTGTGTTTTGCCGCTCTTTTGAATGATAAGTTTTAGGCCGGGGCACTAGGTAAAAGTAAGAAAGAGAGAGGCCCCCTGCATAGCCCCTCAAAGCGGGTAGCGGGGGCCCTCTTAACGGAAATGTTATTTTACGTCGTGTGGCCCCTGTCTCGTAACGTCTGCAACTTCAGTTATTTGCGGCCACCAGCCTTCAGGAAGGAGCCCCAACCGCCAAATGGCCGTTTGCCTTATATCGTATCTCTTGGCCATTAACAAGCGGGCCTTTAGTGATTGTGCATCTTCCAGGTACGCTTTGTAGGAGGCTTCTTCACCCTGCCAGCTAACGCAATTGCATAGGCAGTCAGGATTAAAAACAGGTGCCTTGTTGGCCAGGCTATCGTACTCAGGCAATCCAGTGACGCCGTCTTTGGCCGCCGGGAGCGAATAAATGGATGCTTTGCTGCCGGCTATCTGATACACGGTTCCATATGCAGGAATTCCAAGAATTATCTTGGCAGGATCCACTATTTCAATCTCTTGCCTGATGGCTTGATCGACCTGATCAAACGGCGCAGCGGCTGAAGGGTTATTTGGATCATGGTAATGGTACGCCATTAGCACAATGGAGTCTGCAAGGCCTGCTATGTACTCATGATCGTAGCCTGAAAATGAGCTGTTAAGCGGTGGAAGCGCCACATACAACGGCCTGTCCCCCAGGCAGTCTTTTAGAATCCCGAGGAACAGATTGAAGTTTTGCTTGTCTTTGTCAATGTTTTTGGCATCTAACCCTAGGCCTTCAAAATCTATAAGTACGCCATCGTATTCCATGGAAGTAGAGGCGATTTCTTGGGCAAGCGTGTTTCTGGCAACCGGGTCTTTCAGAATCTTGGATATGTTACTTGATTGCTCATCTGCAAAATACATAGAGAACACTTTTAGCCCCTTGAGCCGCGCTCTCAAAATGACGGCAGGCCAACCATCCGGTTTCCGGAATCCTGTTGTGTTTGGGCCTGAAGTAACGGAACCGTCCTTGTCTACGGCAAACCAACCCAAAAACACCCCGTTCATTTGTTGTGCAGGTGAATCGTCAGCAGTGAAAGGGTACTTGCCGGCAAATACGTCTTCCCAGCTTGAATAGTTACTTGACCCAAGTGCATAAAAGCCCCAAAGGCCTAGGGGTTCCACCGGCGAAACAATTTGAACGGTATGGCTGGTTTGCTCCCAAAAAACTTCGTAGCCCAGAATCTCGCTAAAGAGCCGTATAGGCACCATGGTATTTCCGTCAAGCAAGGTAGCAGGCCTGGGCATTAAGACACTTTGGCCTTCTGAAGTCAGTATTGAAGTTTCTCCTATTGTAACGATTAATGTAAGCCCGTCTTTTGAGTATGTAGCCGCTTTGGCGTTGTCGTCCCAGCCAATTTCGGCCCCGAGAGCTTCTCCCAAAGCTCTTAACGGTACCATTGTGGTTCCTGCTTCAATATAAGGCTTCACTGGGAATTTCACAGGTGACATATCCAAAAGTACGTTTGCATAGGGCGGTGTTATGGATTGGGCCAATGCCCGGGGGCCTGCAATCCCGGTGAATGATATTATCGATATAAGCGAGAAAAGTAATAGACGTATTAACCATTTACCTGTTTTATTGTTCAATTCCAATGTCCTCCCAATACGTTATAAGTTAAGGTTGATGTTTAATGCAAACTACTCAAGGAATCCCTTTATGCTGTTTGTCAGGAAGTACTTCTCTCTTTGCTTAAGCCCATCATCAAACTTTGTATAGGGGTGTAGCAAGCAGTCTTTGTCAAAAAGATGATTCAGGATTTGAGAGATCTCATATTGCCTGAAGGTGTCTGAGATTTGCTTCCACATTTTTAGTTGATTTGTGTGTAACTTGAGTATCATTTCACCTTTGTCGGAAAATCCGTAATGCCCGCAACAGACGATTGTTGGATTGGTTGAGGCAAGGAGATCAAGAGTTTTCATAGATGTTTCAAAAAAGAACCTTGGAGGTGTAGCCGGCCGCATGTACAAGGCCTCAAGGTTACCGGAATCGCAAAATATGCCTGCTGCCTCTCCTGCGAAAAGCACTCTTTGATCTTCTAACCGGAGCAAGTACGATAAGTGATGAGAAGCGTGCCCCGGAGTGTCTAAAATATCAATGCCGTGGATTAACTCATTAACAGTAGAAGCGTCTACCAGGTTACTTCCAGATACGGGATGGATCTTGCCATAAACGTTGGCCAATGTTCCAAGTGTGTTTAGGCTTCCTTGCCAGAGCCTTTCCGGATTTACAAGATGCTTGTATCCTCGTTTGTGCACAACCACTTTGGCTGATGGATATGTCTCGGATACGAGAAGGCCTACTCCGCCTGCATGATCAATATGTACATGAGTCAACAGAATCCAGTCTAAGTTGCTTATTCCGAGATTGTCCAGAATTTGCGCCAAGTGTGGAATGGAACATGCAGGGCCTGGATCAACCAGGATGTTTGTTGGTTTAGAGTTTTTCGCCATTGTGATGAGCCAGGGTGATAAGAACGTTTTGCAGCCAGGCCAGGGGCCAGGCAGTTCAATTCGATGAATAGACGCCTGATTATTCTTAAACACTGTAGACCACATATGCATAACCTCCCGACTGCTCCATATTAATTATACCTTACTTTTATCGCAAGACGAGAGGTGTTGGCCAGGGGACGCTTCTGATTGCCAAACGTGCGCATTTATGTTTCCTGTAGTGGTATGATTGAGTAAGTACTCAACATAACCCTCTATTGGAGGTCAACTTGAATTGCAGCATAGATCACACAATTGGATGCGGAGCTTAGTGGTGCTTTCTTTTGGCTGGTTTTTGCTTTACGCGGCAAGGACGGTATTGTCTGTCACTCTCAAAGATATTGCCGATTATTGGGGCCTGACTGAGACCCTTCTTGGGTTTTTGAGTTCCGGTTTCTTCATGGCTTATACCGTTCTTCAGATACCTACCGGATTTTTGGCCGACAAATTTGGCTCGAAAAGGGTACTGCTTATTGGATTTGGGCTCCAATCTATTGCCGTGTTGTTAAGCGGGTTTGCCAGATCTTATGAGCAATTTCTCTTAACACGGGTGATAGCCGGGGCAGGACAAGCTACATATTTTGCATGCCAGTTCGAAATTATCAGCAACATAGTGCCTCCTGAACGGAAAGCTTTCGGAAACAGCGCTTCCGTGGCAGGCTCTGCACTTGGGACCGGGTTAGGGATGGTTTTTGGAAGGCTCTTATCAGGAACCTCATTGGGCTGGAGGCTTTCTTTTATTGTTCTTGGAATTATCTCTGTATTGTTTGTGATAGCAATAATTAAGGAGGTGCCCGGGTCTCGAAAGCATGAGCAGATACACGACAGCCCCATACACGAGGCTGTCAATGGCACACATTCTTCCAAGCACCTATCAAGGCCTCCGTGGGTTTTTCTGACTTTTTTCTCAGTTTCCCATTTTTTGAGCATGTACGGGTTCTATCTCATGCTCGCATGGTTACCTTACTATCTTGAAACCATACGGGGTTTTGATGCGGGCCTTGCTGCGGCAATACCTGTTGTGATGCCGTTTGTCATGGCTCCGGCGACTATAGCCGGAGGTTATGTTGCTGACAAGTTTGGAAGCAAGTCTCTTGTAGTCAATGCCTGCTTGCCGTTATCTGCAGTTGCCACATTGGCAATTCCCAAGACTGATACAGTTGCCGGCCTTGCGTTTGTGTTGGCTATATATGGCGCCACAGGTAAACTTGTAATAGACCCAGGCTTGATTGCTTATGTAACCGAGAGCGCACCCCCTGAATCAAAAGGGACAATATTGGCCGTTTTTAATTTTGCAGGTGCTCTTGCTATGGCAGTTGCTCCTGTAGTTACAGGGTATATTGCAGAGAGAACAGGGGATTTCGATCTTAGTTTTGTATTGGCCGGAGCATTTAATCTACTGGCACTTGGGTTCTTTGTTACCGGGGCAAGGTTAGCCGCTAAATCCAAAGCAGGCAGTTTGGCAAAGTAAACCTGAAAATGCTTAAGGATGTGATTCAAAGTGAAATACAGGAAGATCATCTTGTCAGCTACAGGCCATACAGCAGAGTATCTGACCAAAGGGAAACAAAAGTTGGAGATAGAGCTACAAAACGGCGAATCTATTGCAGATATCTTGGAGCGGTTAGATGTAGCCAGGGAACTTTTTATGTTTGCTATAGTTGAAGATCAAAAAGTGGGATTAGACTATAAGCCTGAGCCAGGAGATCAAATAATGCTGGTTTCGCCGGTGATGGGTGGCTAAGGCCTAAGGGGCTGCAGTTTGTTTGCAAATTTCGGCAGCCCCGGTTTGCGCCAAGAGAGTGGGTTAAAAGCCTGGGATGGTGAACCCAAGTTTTGTACCAGGCTGCCAATCTGGGTTTAGGTAATCGTAAGGATCAGATGAAATAAGCCTTACTATTTGAGCTTGCCCGTTAATGAATTCCATGACAAAAATTCTGTTGTCAAGGTTTACTGTTATGTAATCGCGCGGTTCATCAATATGAAAAACCACTTCTTGTGGGTAAATTGTGTAGAGCACCATAGCCACAATAGGCCTCCTTTTCAAACAGGCTGTTTTGGTTCTTGAGTGATCTGTCCGAAATCATTTTGCTTTTGATAGGTATCAAGGGTTGAGTATTGGCAGTAATCTTTCTGGGTTTGATAAGGCCCGTTATTATGCAATTGGGCCATTTCTTTAAGTTTGCTTACGGCTCTTTGAAGCCCTCCCACTTCACTGATAAGGCCGGTATTTACCGCTTCCTGGCCTACGAGAACAGTGCCGATATCTCTGGTGAGTTCGCCTGTCCTAAACATCAGTTCCCGGAACGTATCTTCTGTAATGTGCGAGTTATTTACAACAAATTTGATTACCCGGTCTTGCATTTTCTCCAAATACTCATACGTTTGGGGAACGCCCAGAACAGTGCCTGCAAGCCGTATTGGGTGTATTGTCATAGTGGCGGATTCAGTTATGAATGAATACTTGGCTGCTACCGCTACAGGGACCCCAATGCTATGGCCGCCTCCGAGCACTAATGAGACAGTGGGTTTGGACATGCTCTTGATTAACTCGGCTATTGCAAGCCCTGCTTCTACATCACCGCCTACAGTATTTAAGAGAACCAAAAGCCCGGTCATTTTAGGGTTTTCTTCTATGGCTACTAACTGAGGCATAACATGTTCGTACTTTGTGGTCTTATTTTGCGAAGGAAGTACAATGTGCCCTTCGATTTGCCCTATTATCGGCAGGCAGAAAATTCTATTTTCGCCATGGGATAAACTTGTCGTCCCAAACTCTTTAATGGTTTGGTTGCCTTCTGTTTCCGGCTTTTCCAATGCCACAATATCAGTCCTTTCAGTGCAATTAATAATCAGGAAGCAATATGTTTTTGGTTGATTGTTATGAAACCCTTTGAGTATCTTCTGTGCCAATGTGAGTAAAGTCTCTAAAATCAATGTCAGGGAATATGCTATCTACTTGTTCCAGATATCCTAAAAACACGGGATTTATGGCGCCTTCTTCAATCTCCTTGGCTAGCCTGAGAAACCTTGCTGTGTGAGTGACAAACCTCTTTTTTGCGTACTCAGGCACTGTGCCGGCCTTCATTATGAATGGCCAGTCAGAAGCTTGTGCCAGCATAAGCTCACGCGCGGCCTGGTTGAGAGCTCTTCTTGCAAGCCCGGCTGCATTGCCATGGTTTTTGGATAAGCCAACCATTGTATCTTGACAAAAATGCAGATGGCGGTAAATCCAATGATTTGAAGACTCAAGCCAGACTTCGTGATAGCCCTTATATCCCCAGCTGGACAAAGCCGGCCGGGCTGTCTGGTTATGTGGATAATACTCTGGGTATTCAGACATTGTTACGGTTTTTACACGTTGATTCTCCAAGGCCATTCGCCTCAGGAGGTTTTCCAACCATATTGGCCCCTCATACCACCAATGGCCGAATAGTTCAGCGTCGAAAGGGGCAACCATGACCGGCCTTCTACCGTATATTGCCCTCCAGTACTCTGCTTCTTTATTGCGCCAGAACATAAAATTGCCTGCGTGTTCCCAGGCTTTATGTTTGGCTTTTTCAGGATGGTAGATTTGTTTGTGGTTGCTTTTTCTGTCTGTAACTCTGTGGTACTTGATTCCAACAGGTACCCTTGTGTTTCCGGGCAATGCTTCGCCTAAATAGTCCAGGCCAAGGTCGTAACCAACATCGCGGTAAAACTCTCTGTACCAAGGGTCGCCGGGATACCCTTCGTCGGCGCTCCATACTTGCTTTGAACAGTCTGGATCGCGCCCAAAAGCCATCAAGCCTTGAGGAGTTATCAATGGGGCGTGAAATCCGAACTTAGGCCGGGGATCGGCGAATAATATGCCATGGGTTTCCAAAATGAAGTGCTTCACACCCTCTTCTTTCAGGGCCGGCTCAATTTTCGGCGTATAGGCACATTCAGGAATCCAGAAACCTTGGGGTGTATAGCCAAAATGGCGCCTGAAAGTTCTAAGGCCTGTTTTCACTTGAGCATTTATGGCTTCTTTACTGAGCAAAAGAGGCAAATATGCGTGGGTGGCGGCTGAAGTATTCAATTCCACATATCCCGATGTTGCCAGTTGAGCCCATGGCTTTATTAAATCTTGCCCAAACCTGTCTGTAAAATCGTAGTATGTTTGTTTAAATTGATTGAGGTACATATGGGCAAGCGGCTGAAGGGCAAGATCTCCTCTTAGCCTAACGGTTTCCTTCTCTGACAGTTCGATTAAGTTCTCAAGGTACTTCTTGTACCGTTGTTTAAGCAAATCATCATTGAGCATCTCAAGTAAAGGAGGGGATAAAGATACAGTTATTTTGTAAGCAATGTTTTGCTCTGAAAGCCTAAACAGAGATTTCAAAATAGGTATATATGTTTCCGTAATTGCTTGAAAAAGCCATCTTTCTTCGAGACAGTCTTCCATCTCAGGATGTTTCAAAAATGGCAAATGGGCATGAAGCACTATGCCGAGAAATCCGTTAGTCATTTTGATTGTTCCTCCATATCCGGGGTGAGCTTATTCCAATTTTTATCCCGTCAGAAAACCGTGTATGCCAGTCGATAGGTGTCCATTCTAAGCAAATATGCTCAGAAAGGCTGTCAGCCGGAAGGGTAATTGTGTTGGAACTTAAATAACTTATAAATGTGTTTTCTGGAAACAGGCGTCCCAATTCGGCCTTAAGGGTATGTTTAGGCCTTGAAATGTTCAGGTACCAGTTGTCAGCCTCTTCATTGATCAAAACGTCTATTTGCTGGGGTTGGCCTATTTCGGAAGTAAGGTCATATATTCTCAGGACAGGGCGTGAAAGCCCCCATTCATGCAGGTGCCTTTCATACATTTCCCGATATTTTTCATGGGTTATTTCCCAATAAACATATACCCAATAAGGGTCTCTGGACATAAGCACCAACCGGTCAATTCCATAACGTTGAGGGAGCGTATATGGTTCTTCGGTGAACTCCTCTTCCGGGGGGTTCCTGCCATAACTTGGGTGTGTCATGTGTTCATCTTCATGTTGATCTCTTCCATATTCTGATGGGTCTTTAGCAACCGCCCAGGCTCCGGGTTGAAATTCAATTACTTTTCCTGCTTCCCACACCAGTTCGACTTCTTTGGAGACATTGACTTTTCGCAGGTTGACAGATGCTAAGGAACCGCGTTGTTCATACTCTTGATCTACCTGGGCCTCAGGGGGTGATACGTCAACTCGTTCAATAGGTATGTCCATATCACTTGATATTTCCATTTTAAGTTTCCGTTTATCAGAGCCCGGCGTATCAGGCGCTTTACGGAAACCATAAACAATCAAGCCTACTGCCAAAGCGATTGCTATTAGAAAGATCCACATTGTGAATAGGATTCCTCCCGTCAGGCTAAAATCGGAAAAAGCCATAATTTGAAATGCCCGGCTCTAGTAAATATGAGGAATAACCTCGTATTTTATTCGATTTAATTTGAAACTATAGATTGGGAGTATTGGTATGAGATGGTGTGTTCTCGGAAACAGATCTATGTACCTGGGGTTTGATTGCAGGCTTGTGACAAGGGAAATGTTTTGGCCTACAGTAGGGCTTGCAAACCACATTGCAGAAAGCCCGGAAAACAAGGTGCTGCTTTATTTAAATGATTGCATCTATATTTTAGGGGACAACCAATGGAATTTGCAGGGAAAGTATGGGAAAGGAATGTGTTTTGATTGGTGCCTTACCCATCAAACCATGCCTGTTTCGGTTAAGATAAGAGATTGTGTCGATCCGTATGATGCTCTGTGGGCCAGGTCGGTTACTGTAGAGTGCTGCCATTGCGAGAACCTGGGTTTGTATTTCAAGCAATACTATAATCTCGGTGAAAACAACATTGGCGAATGTGGATTTTGGGATCCTGTGACTCAGCGCCTTTATCATTATAAGGGCAAGTATTGGGTGGCCATTGGAGTAACACTGGATTCAGCCATTGATTCCATAAAAGTTCAAGCGCCTGGCAATTACATGAAATTTGGAGCGGTTGCTAAGAATCGGGATGGAGGGGTTAGTGTATCTTCAAGAACAGGGGAGGCCTTTGGCAGGCAGATTGACCATGGACTTATTGAAAGCATCTATGGCATTAGGAGCCAAACTTGTGAAGGCAGAACTATCGATAAACTAGAGGCAACATATGTTTTGGCATTTGGCCGTAACAAGGTAGAGGCAGACGCCCTTTTGGATACTGGGTTATCGTTAGGATTCGACGGGATTTTCAGCCGTTCCGCCAAATATTGGGCCATGAAGTTAGGCGGCCATGACTCAGGCAGTTTTTACGACACTTCAATAAAAATCATTTCCACACATTGTGATACCAGAGGCGGTATTGTGGCTTCATGTGATACAGAAATAATGTACGACTACAGAGACCACTATAGATATGTATGGCCCAGGGATGCTTCTATGTGCGCTTCAACGTTAGCCAAGAGCAACATGCCCGATTACGCCAAACGCTACTTAAAATTCTGCTTGAAATCTTTATCAGATGATGGGTTTTTCTGGCAAAGATACAGGCCTGATGGCACCAGAGGCTCCGGTTGGCATAGTTTAGGCCTACCAGATGGCGAACTGCCGATTCAAGAAGATGAGATTGCCTTCTCATTGATAACGGCACTTGATTATCTTGAGGCAACCGGAGATGTTGATTTCATTAACAAGATATATTGCGGCTTTATTAAAAAGGCAGCTAATTTCATCAGGGATTATCGAAGCGAAGATGGGTACTTGGTTAGGCCGTCATTTGATTTGTGGGAAGAAAGGCGGGGGATTTTTTCATTTAGTCAGGCAGTTTCTGCCTTGGCTCTTGCATGCGTTGCAAAAATTGCGTGGTTGCTAAACGAAGACGGCTGCTTAATGTATTTTGACGCCGCTAAACAACTTATCAAAGGCCTTTCCGTCAAACTTTCTGATGAGGCGCGGGGATTTTGCCGTGGCTTATCAGGGCCAAACCTTGATTATGATTGGACAGAAGATGCAAGCCTTTTTGCTGCTCCGCTTTTTCTAAATAAAATGAAAAGCCTTATGGATACATTAGGAGAATTGGATGTGCCAGATGAGTTCAGACGCTTGCTTGAACTTCTTGAAAACAGAAGCGTTTGTACCTGGAGACGATTGGAAAAGGCGCTAATGGTGTTAATTGACGGAAACGCCAACGGTATTGCAAGATATACAGGAGATTGGTATTGGCGCCCAGAAGGATTACATAACGCTCCAGGCAATCCCTGGTTCGTTACGACAGGATGGTACGTAATGTCAGGATATGTACTAGGAATGTTAAGTAGGGAGCAGGTTCACAAATGGCTTGAATGGTTTCAGGCTAGGAGCCTGGATTGTGATATACTACCTGAACAGATAAATGGCTTAACAGGCGCTCCTTTGTCTGTAGCGCCTTTGGTGTGGTCTCATAGTACATACGTGGATGTGGTTAACCTCATTGGTAGTAAGCAAAGCTAAAACGGTTTGTCCAAAATTCCGACCTAAAAGGAGGAATTCCGATACTAAGGGCGAATAACGCCCAAGGTAAACACTTATATAAAGTCATTGACAACACAATATTCTAAGGAGGGAGAAAAGCATGCTTCCAACCCTGACCGCTGATGAGAAGAGAAAGGCGTTAGAGAAAGCTCAGGCCATGAGAAGAGCAAGAGCTGACCTTAGGGAGCAACTAAAGAAAGGCGAGGTAAGACTAGAAGAAGTTTTGCAGCGAGATGATCCGGTAGTTGCGCGTATGAAGGTTTCGTATCTGTTAAGATCTTTACCAAGGGTAGGTAAGGTAAAAGCAGAGAGAATCATGCAGGAAGTTGGAATTAACGAATCCAGGCGGGTTCAAGGCCTGGGCAAGCGGCAAAAGCAGGCTCTTCTTGCGCGTTTTATGGACAAGTAGCCATAACTTAGCCGATTCAGGGAGAGGTAATAGTTAGTCTAATGCAAAAAGGTATTTTATTTGTCATAACGGCTCCTTCAGGGTGCGGTAAGGGCACTTTGAGGCAGGCTCTTTTAGCCGAGCAGCCTGATATAAAGTTTTGTCCTTCTGTCACTACCAGAGCGCCCCGGCCAGGCGAGGTTGACGGAGTAGACTATGTATTTGTTTCGAAAGAAGAGTTTTTGGATAAGAAGAGACGTCAAGAACTTGCTGAATGGGCTGAGGTATATGGTAATTACTACGGAACACCTAGGGAAGATATAGAAAGGGAACTTGAGCAGGGTTCAGTTGTTCTGCTTGAAAAGGACGTCCAAGGTGCTAGGACTTTGCGGCGTGTCTATCCCGAAGGTATCTTTATTTTTGTTTTGCCGCCGTCTTTTGGGGAGTTGAAAAGGCGGATTGAGGCTCGTGGTACTGAAAGCGAAGCACAGCGGCGTATACGGCTCGATAGTGCGCGCAGGGAAATTGCTGATCTTGGAGATTTCGATTATGTTATTATCAATGCAGATTTAGAAAGAGCCAAGAATCGGCTTGTTGCTATAACCTTAGGAGAAAGAACCAAACTCGAAATGTCGTATTGTGAAGTTCAGAGGAGGTCAGGTAATGTCAAGCCCTGCGTTAAGGGATCTGGTCAAAGACATAGGGTCCAAGTATACTCTGGTGCTTGCAGTAGCCAAACGTGCAAGACAAGTGGTGATAGAGCAGGAAGGCGATCTTCTTGCGACGGAAAAACCGGTTACAATTGCCATAGATGAGCTTAGAAATGGTAGAATAGAAATTAGGAACAGATCCGGTAGCAAGGAATAACATATCAAGGCACCCTTTTCGGGTGCCTTGAGGTATTATGGATTACATATTGATTGGGGTGGACAAACCATTATGCTTTCGGGCTACGACGTAGTTTTAGGAGTATCAGGCGGAATCGCGGCGTACAAGGCTGTTGAAGTTGTGTCAAGGCTTAGAAAACTTGGGGCAGAAACCCATGTGATAATGACGGCAAACGCAACAAAATTGGTTGCTCCCATTACCTTCAGAACCATATCAAACCATCCTGTAGTCACACACATGTTTGAAGAACCTAAACAATGGAATGTAGAGCATGTCGCTTTGGCTCAAATTGCTGATTTGTTTCTGGTGTGCCCAGCAACGGCAAATGTCATAGGCAAAATTGCCTGCGGCATTGCAGATGATTTTCTGACTACAGCCATAATGGCATGTACTTCGCCCAAACTCGTTTGTCCGGCAATGAATCACAATATGTACGCTAACCCTATAGTCCAGGACAACCTGGCTAAACTTAAGCAACTTGGATATTACGTTTTAGACCCGGAATACGGCCGTTTGGCGTCAGGGGATTACGGCAGGGGCAGGCTTCCTGAGCCTGAGCAAATAGTAGATAAGGCAGTATCTATCCTTACACAAAGCCAGGATTTTTCGGGTGTAAATGTTTTAATAACCGCAGGGCCTACCAGAGAGTGGATAGATCCTGTAAGATACATATCTAACCCGTCAACGGGCAAGATGGGTTATGCTCTTGCTGAAGCTGCTGCCAAGAGAGGCGCTAATGTATTTCTTGTATCAGGGCCTACAGCGCTGCAGGCACCGGCAGGCACTGTTTTCAAGCAAGTAGAGACTACAGAACAGATGCTGGATGCTTGCCTTGAGTTTTACCCTGAAACCCACGTGGTTATAGGGGCGGCTGCTCCAGGCGATTTTCGCCCTGAGAGAGTCAAAAAACAAAAAATAAAGAAACAGGGTGCGGTTTTTGAGTTACTTCTTTATGAGACAGTTGATATCATGAAAACCCTTGGCCAAAACAAAGGTAACCGGGTGTTGGTAGGATTCGCGGCAGAGACTGAAAATATATTTGAAAATACAATGAGCAAAATTAAAAAGAAGAACCTTGATTTTGCTTGCGCTAACCAAATAGGGCTTCCTGACAGAGGCTTTGGCGCCGAGAGCAATGCTATTGGAATTATTACGCCAGATGGGGCTTGCGAAGATATTGGCCCGGCACCTAAGTACGAAATCGCCATGTCCATTCTTGATAAGGTAAAGAGTGTTCTTGATGAGCGCGCGAAATAGTGTGTATGGCCCCAATTACGTTGATGTTGTTGTGGATGTGCCTGCTGTAGGTGACCGAAAATTTACTTATAGAGTGCCCCAAGCACATGTCTTACCTTACGGTGCAAAAGTTCATGTTCCTTTTGGACGCAAGAAAGTAGATGGCTATGTGGTGGGCCATGTCACCGAGCATCCTAATTTTCCTGTAAAAGACGTTGCTGCTGTGTACGATCTTGATTTTTTACCGCCGGAGCATCTGTTAAGCCTGGGTAAGCGGCTCAAAGACTATTACCTTGCCTCAACTGCGTCTTTTTGGACATATCTTTGGCCTCCGCTTGTATCGAGGAAGCGCTTGAAACCCGGTGTTGAGATTAAGGCCCCACAGAGAAAAGTAAGTTCGTACGGCAAGACAAATGCAGATTCTGCAGGTGAAACCGTATTTATCCAAGGGCCTGCTTATTCAAGGTGGGGGGCCTATCTTGAGGCAATTGAGCAAACACTCAATGCCGGGCAGGGTGTAATCGTGATGGTTCCCGAAATAAGGAAGACAGATGCAGCCAAAGAAGCCTTAAGCCCATTATGTGGTGGCTTGTCACTTGTTCACTCGGACCTAACAGGTGCTAATAGGCGAACGCAATGGCAAAGGCTGTTGACAGGCCAGGCTACAGTTGCGTTGGGTACCAGAACCGCAGTTTTTAGCCCTGTTCAGAATTTGGGTTTGATAATTATAGATGAAGAAGAGTCTTTATTTTACAAAGCTGAGGAGTTTCCCAGGTATAATGCTGTAACGGTAGCCAGGGCAAGGGCAAACTTAGAAAATTGCAGGGTTATGTTAGGGTCTTTTGTTCCGTCTGTCAGGGCCCACTATTATATAAGCACAGGAAAACTCAAAGCACTAAAGCAACCATCCCGGTGTCCCGATGTAGATGTTGCACATCAAACTGTGAGCCTCTTGGGCAGGAGCAGGCGGGTTGTGATTACCAAGGAAATGCACTTGGCTTTGAGAGAGGTTTTCAATAACGGTGAAAGAGCTATCTTGTTTCTTAACAGGCGTGGCACTTCTTCAAGCCTTATGTGTACTGATTGTGGCAACACAGTGATGTGTCCCAGGTGTTCAGTGTCCCTTGCGTATCATGCCAGGGATCTGGAACTGGTGTGCCATACTTGTGGTTACAGGCAACCTGCGCCTGCGCAGTGCCCTGTGTGCCGGGGTTATACCTGGAAACCGTTAGGATATGGTATAGACAGGGTAGTGTCCGAGTTTATGAAGCGATTTCCGGGAATACCGGTTTTGCAGCTCGATCAAGACTCTGAATCCCCTGAAAAAGTAATCGAGGAGTTTCGGTCACTAAGCCCTTCGTGCCTTTTGTCCACGCAAATGGTACTGGGGTTTGAGATGCCACCGGTAATGCTCCTGGGTGTGCTTTCATGCGATAATCTATTGAGTTTCCCGGATTATCGCGCTCCTGAGCAAGTGTTCAGGCTGCTTATGGATTTATTGCACCTTTTAGAGAGCTCAAAAGGGAACCCACAGAAAGTTTTCATTGTGCAATCTCTTAACCCTCAACACCATGCTATTAAGGGCGCTGAAGACCCTGATAATTTTTATGTGTTGGAATCAAACAACAGGGCAGCACTCTGTTATCCACCTTTTGGCGCTCTCTTTAAGATTGAATTTTCCGGGAAGGACCATGATAAGGTAAAAAATATATCTGAGCAATTTGCAAAAAAGGCAGAAGATTATTCAGAGAGTGTTCAAGTTTTGGGCCCAAGCCCGTCTCCTAAACCAAAAGTACGTGGCCGGTACAGATGGATCATTATGCTTAAGTCTGCAAAAAGGGATGTTTTGTCTAAACTTATGAAGACGGTTCTGCCGGAGGTTTCTCACAGGCAAGTGAGAGTATCTGTTGATACCGAGGAACCTTTCAGCATTGGGTAACAGGACCATTGGCATTACTTTAAATGATATGTACTCATATATATAATCAAAGCATACTTAGGTGCGAATTTACGCGAAGGGTGATGTTGTTTTGGCGGTATTGGAAATTCACACGTTTGATGCGCCGGTTTTAAGAAAAAAGGCAAAGCCGGTGCTTAGAGTGAATAATAGCATACGGAAAGTGCTTGATGATATGCTTGAAACCATGAGAGTAGCAGAGGGGGTAGGCCTTGCTGCGCCTCAGGTTGGAATTTTAAAGCGTATGGTCGTAATTGATACAGGGGAAGGCCCGTATTTCCTAATTAACCCGGAAATTGTATCACAATCAAGCGAATTAGAAACCAAATGGGAAGGATGTTTGAGCTGGCCAGGCTATGTTGGAGAGGTTGCACGGCCGGTGAGAGTGTGTGTTAGGGCGCTGGACCGCAACGGCCGTGATATTTGGGTTGAAGCTGAAGGGCTTTTGGCAAGGGCGTTATGCCATGAACTGGACCATTTGGACGGAGTCTTGTTCGTAGACAAGGCAACGGCAATTACCGAGGTGACTCAGGATGATCCTACACAAGATGTAGACCTATCACCGCTTACGTGTGTTTTTATGGGAAGCCCTCAATTTGCGGTTCCGTCATTGAACCGGCTTATTGAGTCGGGCATCAATGTTCCGCTGGTGGTTACACAACCTGACCGCCCATATGGACGAAAGCAGGTTCTTAAACCTACACCGGTCAAAGCAAGGGCTCTCGAACTGGGGATTGATGTATTAAACCCTCAAACCATGAGTTCCCCTAAGGTTATTGATAGGCTTAAGTTAATTGACCCTGATTTCATAGCTGTTGCTGCTTTTGGGCAGAAACTTCCCAGGCAAATATTAGAACTTCCCAGGTATGCATGTTTGAACGTGCATCCTTCGTTATTACCGAAATATCGGGGAGGCAACCCAATCCAAAGGCAAATAATGGCCGGTGAGCAAACAAGCGGAGTTTCGATCATATACATGAGTAAACAAATGGATGCAGGAGATATTTGTGTGCAAAAATCAGTTGACATCGATCCCAATGTAACTTATGGTAACTTGGAGAAGCGCCTTGCTTATTTGGGAGCGGAAGCTCTTGTTGAGGCTATTTGCCTTACTTATACCGGGATGGCAGAACGAAAGCCCCAAGATGAACGGGAAAGCACTTTTGCTCCTCACTTGAGGCCGGGAGAAGACATTATTGATTGGGAATCTTCTGCAGTTCAAATACATGATTTGGTAAGAGCGCTTTCGCCTGCACCTGGTTCAGTTACTACATTCGGAGATGAGCGTGTTAAAATTTGGGAGACGAAACTTGTTCCTTCCGAGGAGTTTTCGCCTTCGGCTGATGTTTGTGTGGGTACAATATTAGATGTGGGTGATAAAATGGCAATAGTCAAGTGTGGCCAGGGTGTAATTGGAATCGTAGAAGTTCAACCTGCAGGAAAAACCCGAATGTCTGTAAAGCCGTTCTTAGCAGGCAGGCAAGGGAAAAAATTCGGCTAATGTTTCAGAGGTTTTTAAGATATTCTTATTTAAAGGAGGGAAGAGAACATGGATATTGGTTTGATGATTTTCGTTTTGCCGGCGTTTATTTTCAGCCTTTGGGCTCAAGGCAAGGTGCGATCATCTTATGCAACCTATTCACGGCTCTATTCTAAATCAGGCCAACCTGCTTATGTTGTAGCGGCGTCCCTTCTTCGCGATGCAGGGCTTGACGATGTAAGAATTGAAAGCACTCTGGGGAATCTTACTGACCATTACGATCCCAGAACAAGAGTCTTGAGGTTATCGTCCGGCGTATATAATAGTTCATCGTTGGCGGCGTTGGGCATAGCCGCTCATGAGGTAGGCCACGCTGTGCAACATGCTGTGGGTTATGCTCCACTTGCAATAAGAAATGGGTTGGTGCCTATTGCCCAGTTAACATCTACTGCTGCCTTCCCTTTGTTCCTGATTGGATTCTTTATGCGTTCGGGCCTACTTATGGATATTGGGCTGTTATTTTTTCTCGGTGCTGTAATTTTCCAAGCAGTGACGTTGCCTGTGGAATATGATGCGTCCAAACGCGCCCTGGGCATGCTAGAGGGTTCCGGTGTGATATCAGGTTCCGAATCAGTGCCTGTAGGGAACATGTTAAACGCAGCGGCTCTGACTTATGTTGCCGCCACTGCTGTGGCATTAGGCCAGTTCATGCGGCTTCTCTTATTGCGGGGTAGCCGTGATTGAAGTTGCCTAAAAGCGCCCGGGGGGTTGCTCTTGAAATCTTGGGATCACGCAAGGCATCTCCGGGCGTTGATCTCAATCTTAGTCAGCTTGACGACAGAGATAGGGCACTGGTAAAGGAATTGGTTAGTGGTACTGAGAGATGGAAACGATTATTAGATTACTACATTTCCTGCTTTTCTCATAGGCCGATTAGGAAACTCTCGCCCAGGGTGGCAAATGCCTTGAGGTTAGGCGTTTACCAAATTTTAATTATGGGCATTCCTTCTTACGCTGCTGTAGATTCTGTTGTTGAGTGTATGGGCAGCAAAGGCAGCCGCGGCTTTGTAAATGGAGTACTCAGAAACATTTCCAGGAATTTGGGGCACATTGAGCTTCCGTCGTTGGATGCTGCCCCCACGCACTACGCCTCAATCCGATACTCCTATCCTGATTGGATCGTTGATTGTTATTTCAAAACTTTCGGCATGCAAGATGCCCTTTCGCTGCTCAGAGTTCAAAACAGGCCCTCTCCTCTGACCTTAAGGGTTAATACAGCCCTGGTAGAAAGAGATTCGCTGGTAAGGATGTTTCAGGAGGAAGGGTTCTCTGCCCAACCCGGAATGCTTGATATCTCAATGAAGGTATCGAGAGGGCGTTCGATTACCAAGTTCCCGGGTTACAATGAAGGTTTATTTTCAGTTCAAAATGAAGGGGCAATGATTGCTACTTTGGCATTAGATCCTGAACCGGGAGATACTGTGTGGGATATGTGCGCTGCACCGGGTGGAAAGTCGACGCATATTGCTCAGATTGTATCCAAAAACGGCCTTGTAGTTGCAACTGATGTAGATAAACAACGCGCTGATATGATTAGCAAATCTTGTATGAGGCTAAAATTGGACAATGTAACCCATGCAGTGGTGGATGCCACAAATATTAATGAAGTAGCAGATGTTTTTAAGCAAGAAGGGCTTCCGTTACAATATGATAAAATTCTCGTAGATGCGCCGTGTTCAGGGCTTGGTGTGATAGGAAAGAATCCCGACATTAAGTGGCGAAGAAGGAAGAGTGATATTCCCAAGATGGCAGAGCGGCAGGCTCTTCTTTTAAGTACAGCTGCTCATTTCTTAAAGCCAGGAGGTTGGTTGGTTTACAGTACATGCACTTTGACATACGAGGAAAATCAAGAAGTATGGCATGGTTTTCTGAACAATCATAAGTTTATTCCTGCAGCGCTCGATGAGAACCTTTTTCCTTTTAGCGCCATGGGAATTAATACCTGCCGATCCCATGGGTACATGTATCTTTTGCCACATATCCATAGGACTGACGGTTTTTTCATAGCTAAGGCGTTGAAACAATGAAATTTTGGGGTTAGTATTTTGAAGATGAAACTTGGTAATGGCTAGTTTAACAGTTTGAGCAAATTGTAGGTGTACATGGTATGTTAGGAAAACCTCATATTTTGGATTTGGACGAAACCCAAATTGAACATATGGTTAGGGCACAAGGGTTTGAACCGTATCGAGCGAGGCAGGTTATTACCTGGATATACAATAAATTTGCAGGTTCTTTTGAAGAAATGACTGATCTGCCAAAAGAACTCAGATCTTACCTGTCTGAGAATATCGTTGTTAACCGGCTTAGCCTCATTACCCTTGAGAAGCAAAAATCAGACAGATCAAAACGATATCTTTGGGGAATTCACAGTATTTCTGTGGCTGAGTCAGTATTGCTGGAGTATAAATACGGATCCATAGCTTGCCTATCTGCGCAGGTAGGTTGCCCTGTCAGGTGTGTGTTTTGCGCCTCAGGCAAACTCGGGTTTGATCGTAACCTTACCAGAGGAGAAATCCTGGATCAGTTTCTGGGTATGTGCCGGGAGAGCAATGAGCGAATAGGCAGAATTGTTTTCATGGGTACCGGCGAACCATTTTTTAACTACGAGGCAGTAATAGATGCTATTAACATGATAACCAGACCTACCACATACGATATGTCCAGAAGAAAAATTACAGTATCCACTGTGGGAATTCCCGGAGCCATAAGAGAGTTTGCCAAGGATTCAGACGGAGTGAGGTTGGCAGTATCTTTGCATGCGGCTACTGATAAAGTAAGGAATAAGTTAATACCTGTAAGCTCGGTTTATCGCTTAGAGGAGGTTATTAGCGCTGCGCGATACTTTGCTGACGTTACAGGGCAAAGGATTACTTTTGAATATATGTTGCTCAAGGATGTTAATGATTCCAAGGAAGATGCTATACATCTGGCGAAATTGGTCTCAGGTATCGATTGCCTTATAAACTTAATCCAATGGAACCCGGTTCCTGGTGTTGATTTTGAAAGAAGTGAGCCTGGCAAGCTTAGGGAATTTAAGAGTATTCTGGAAAGGAGCCGGATTAAGGTGACGGTACGTCGAAGTTTAGGAGGCAGTATCGAAGGTGCGTGTGGACAGCTTCGCCGCAAGAGTACTTAGTGTTCGTGTTTAGGCTGATTGTCAGGAGGGGAATGGCCTTGGAATGGAGAGCTGAAACATCCCGGGGAATGGTTAGGCCTGAAAATGAGGATTCCTGGTTGGTCGTCAGCCTTCTGTTGGGAAGAAGGCAAATGTGGCTTGCCATGGTTGCAGATGGGATTGGAGGCCATGATGGTGGCGAGATTGCATCGTCACTGGCCGTAGATTCCATAAAACAATATGTAGCCGAAAATTTTTTTGGAGATAACCCCGGACAAGTATTGAAGCAAGCCATTCTTTACGGTAATGGCAGAATTCGCCGGATTGCCATGAATCACAAGGGCATAAGGGGGATGGGTACTACCATTACCTGTGCTATGATCGATCGGAGCAGATCTAAAGCGTATCTGGGGCACGTAGGAGATAGCCGGGCCTACATTATTTCCAACGGAAAAATAAGGCGAATAACTGACGATCATTCTGTATCAGGGGAGTTAGTTCGAAATGGTACTATAACGGAGGAAGATGCTATGGGGCATCCGGGAAGAAACGTACTTACCATGGCTTTGGGCACTCAGGATACAGTGGATGTTGATATTTATGAAGAAGACCTAGCGCCTGATGATATAGTGGTCTTATGTACCGATGGCCTTACGAGCCTTGTTTCTTCAGACGAGATTTTTGACGTGGCGTTGACCTATGGCAAAGAGGAAGTTGCCCGCAAATTGGTGGATCTTGCCAATGCTCGCGGGGGCTATGATAATGTAACGGTTATTTTGCTCTGGCCGCAAGTGGCTCCGGGCCTGAATGCTCTAAGGGGTGAATTAAGTTGAACCCGAAACAAATGATAGGCAGAAGTATTTTGGGCCGGTACAAGATTCTTCAGCGGCTTGGCGGCGGAGGCATGGGTATTGTATGGAAAGCTAATGATTTGGTGTTGGATAGGTGTGTCGCGTTAAAAATTTTGAGGCCTGAGATGAGTGAAGATGATGATTTTGTTTGGAGGTTCAGGCGGGAAGCAAAGGCTGCGGCATCATTATCTCATCCAAATATCGTAAATATTTATGACGTTGGGGAAGATCAAGGCCTGTATTTTATTGTAATGGAACTGGTGGAAGGTGAAACTCTTCGGGATAAGCTCACAAGAGAGGGTAAACTTGAACCAAATGAAGCTTTGAGAATTGCAGAGCAGATATGCCTTGGGCTTTCTCATGCTCACAAAAACAAAATAATCCACAGAGATATTAAACCCCAAAATATTTTGCTTACTGAATCAGGCGATGTCAAAGTGGCTGACTTTGGAATCGCAAGAGCTTTGGGTGGGGTATCTACTACGTCCACTAACGTTATCGTAGGCTCTGCGTTGTATTTATCTCCTGAGCAGGCGCGTAACGGATTGGTAACTGCCCGGTCAGATCTTTATTCACTTGGAGTTGTTCTTTATGAAATGATCACAGGTAATCCGCCTTTTAGCGGAGACAGCCCAGTGGCTGTAGCATTACAGCATTTAGATGCCGAAGTGCCTGCGATAGGTGAAGAAGGCGGTAAAGTATCTCACGAACTTGAAAATTTGATAGCAAAAGCCTTGGCTAAAAGTGCTGACGATCGCTTCCAGTCGGCCGATGAAATGTTAGAATCAATAAGACAATGTATGTCTTCGGCGCTTGAAAAGCCCAGGCCACAGTTTGCTGTAAAAGGTGATGAAGCAGTGTCCAAGCGCACCAGGAGAAAGCCACAACCTAGCACGGCTGTTAAAGTGTTGGCAGTATTTTTGATACTGGGCGCTGCAATAGCCGGATATGGAATTTATGCATTTAAAAAATGGATGGCAGTGCCAACTGTAGAGGTACCGGATGTAGTAGGCAAGCCTCACATTGAGGCTCAAACATTGCTACGGGAAAAAGGGTTTGTCCCACAACTGGCAGCAGAAAAATACGATCGTGACTATCCTGCAAACACAGTGATATCCCAAAGCCCGCTTGGCGGTGAAAAGGCCAAAAAAGGGCGTGTAGTTTACTATACGCTTTCTTTGGGCGAATCCTATGAAGAAGTTCCTAATGTGCGGGAAATGAGTCTTAGGGAAGCCCAGCTTGAATTGGAAAACTGCCGGCTTCAACTCGGGAATGTAGATCACATATCTCATCCCACAATATCCAAGGGCCATGTGATAGGGCAAAACCCGCGGGAAGGCACGTCAGTGTCAATCGGTACAAGGGTTGACCTTATTGTATCCAAGGGGCCTGAAGTTGAAACCGTAGAGGTTCCGGGCATTTTAGGGATATCACAGGAGCAAGCACAGGCTATTCTAAATGAACACCTGCTTGATCTAGGTGAAGTAAGACAAGTTCCCAGCCAGGAACCGGCCGGAACTGTTATATCGCAAGATCCTGAAGAAGGTGTTGAGGTACCTGTCAGAACCAAGGTTGATATTGCTGTTTCACAAGGGGTAGAGCAACCTTTGCATTCTTATACGGCTAAGATTGAAGTCCCTGACAAAGGCAAACCTGTGAATGTTAAGGTAATTGTAACTGATCTTGATGGTGAGACAGTGCGCCACAACCGTAGTGAGAATCCTGGAGAAACCATTACAGTATCTTTCTTGTATAAGGGCAATGTTGCCATTTTAAAGGTCTATTTCGATGGAGAGTTGGTTAGCGAATCATTGGTAAAACCATAGAAAGCTGGTGTTGTGATCCATTTGACTGGCAGGGTACTTAGTGTCCATTCTTCCGAATGCAAGGTTGCCATTGGGGAAGACGTTGTTTCATGCGCTTTCCGAGGACGGTTGAGATTAGCATATTCTCAGGTGCATACAGGTGATTTTGTACGTGTTTCTCAGTCGAAAGGCACTTATGTTATTGATGAAATCGTTACCAGAAAAAACTTGTTATCACGTCCTCATGTAGCCAATGTAGATCAGGCTATTGTGGTGACTGCTATCTCACAACCCCCTTTGAACCTGGTTTATATTGACCGAATATTGGTGCAACTCGAGTTTGAGGGGATTGACGGAGTAATATGTGTTAATAAGCAAGACATCGAAAATGAAGATGAAATAAAAAAGGTTGTCCGGATCTATACTCAGGCAGGTTATCCATGCATAGTAACATCAGCAATAACAGGTTACGGATTAGATGATTTAGCAGAATTGTTCCACGGAAAAGTGACTGTTTTCGCAGGCCAAAGCGGTACAGGCAAGTCTGAGTTAATATCAGCGATTATGGGTGTCAAGTTATTAACAGGCAAGCTTTCTCAAGGCATGCGGGGACGCCATACCACCAGGTGGGTTAAGTTGTTTCAGGCGCCTGGAGATGGTTTTGTCGCCGATACCCCAGGGTTTTCCAGGTTAGATCTTGTCGATGTAGAGCCTCATGAATTGGGTTTCTTGTACCCAGAAATTGCGGAGCATGCGTTGTTATGTCATTTTCCCAGGTGTATCCATAAGACTGAGAGCAAGTGCCAGGTAAGAAATGCTTTGAGCTTAGGCAAAATTGCACCTGAACGTTATGGCAATTATCTTATGCTTCTGGAGGAAGCGATTGAAAGGGCGAGAGCAAGATATGAATAATTCCGGAGCTTACAAGGCCAAAAGACCCATAAAAGTAGCACCGTCGATACTGTCTGCCAATCAACTTGATTTAGGGCACCAGGTTCGTAAGGTTATGGAAGCAGGCGCCGACTTAATCCATTTAGACATAATGGACGGACATTTTGTGCCTAACCTTACCTTTGGGCCAGGGCTTACAAAAAATTTACATAAAATTGGGATTCCCCTTGATGTTCACCTTATGGTGTCAAATCCAGGTTGGGCTATAGAAGCGTTTAGCGAGTATGCAGAGTATCTGACTGTACATGTAGAATCAACCTTTCATCTTCACAGAATGTTGCGTTTGATAAGAGAAAAAGGGTGTAAGAGCGGAGTGGCGCTCAATCCATCAACTTCTCCTGAGTTTCTTAAATATGTGTTAGAAGATGTGGACATGATTTTGATAATGACAGTGAATCCGGGATGGGGTGGACAATCATTTATTCCTGGGATGCTTAGCAAAATAGAAGAAGTTAGCAAGATGGTAAGCCGTTCAGGCCTGCCTGTAGAAATCTCAGTGGACGGGGGAATATCTTCAGACAATTCCCAGGATGTAATTGAAAAAGGCGCCGGTATTTTGGTTTCAGGAAATTATATTTTTTCCAGCGATGATATGGCTTCGGCTATCAACAACCTTCGCAGACGCACATTCGTCAGCTGTTGAATATACTGAGGTAGCAACACGATAAGAGAAAGTATGCGAGGGGTTTGGCGTGAAGTTTCGTACACGCAGATTAAGGCAAAATCAGGTGTTCCCTTGTATTATGGGAATATGTGGTTTGGTTATTCTTATTTTAGTATTACCTACTTGGATACGTTGGGCTTTGTTTGGCGCGAGCCTCTTGATAGGTTCACTTGTCATGTTGTCAAGAACAAGGTGAGGGAGTTTTACAAACATGAATGTGCGCGTTTTAAAAGTACCTAGGTTTCTTTCGGGCCTTGTCAAGGTGATTCTTAGTATATTCGGCTATCGTCCATAGCAAATTATGTGGCTAAATACCAACACCTCTCAGAAACTGTTTGAGAGGTGTATCCTTTTGAGTATGGGCATTTTGCTTTTCAATAGGCAGGGCGTTTGACTTTGCCGCTGCGAAGACACTCAGTGCAAACGTATATTCGTTTAGTTGTATTGCCTACCACAGCCCTGACCTTTTGAACGTTAGGAGACCATCTTCTTTTGGTTTTTATGTTCGAACGGCTCACTTGATGGCCTATTGTCCTGCCTTTGTTGCAGATTTCACACTTAGGCACGTAACTAACCCCCTTAAAGCTTGTGACTCACTTATCCTACCATAGAATGGGCCATGGGAAAAGTGTTAATTGCTTCTAAGCTGTAGCGGGATTTGCTGTATTTCAATCCTGGATTTGATTGGAAAACAATTGATAGGTATTGAAAGTGTATTTCTTTCTTGAAAGCGTTGCTGTAAAATGATGTTAGTGGTTTGAAAAATGGCGGCAAAGCTTTCCTGAACTTGATTGCTGTGGCAATATATATAGAGTCATAGCAATTTGGGGCCGCAAGAGCAACAAAATTGGAGTGTCACTTGTGCCTGGAAAAGAAATAAGAACTGACATGGGTAAATTAGTGTTGTCTGAGGAAGCCATTGCTACCATTGCAGGTGCAGCTGCAATAGAATGCTATGGGGTAGTTGGTATGGCAGGCCGTAAGATGACAGACGGGTTATCAGAACTTTTGGGCATGGAAAACTTGGCTAAGGGCGTTTCGGTTTCAATTGACGGTGATGAACTTTATATCGAACTTTTTGTTATACTTGGCTATGGCATTAAAATTTCTGAAGTGGCCAGGATGATTGTGGACAAGGTCCGTTATACTGTAGAGAAGATTACAGGTTTGAAAGTAAGCAAAGTTACGGTAAGCGTAGAAAGCATTAGGCTTCAGGAGAATTCGGGGAGTTGACAATGACTCGTACTTCGGTGTTAGACGGTGACCAGTTCAGAGATCTTGTTATTCAATCTCAAATATATCTTTCAGAGCGCAAGAAAGAAGTAGATGCACTAAATGTTTTTCCGGTGCCTGATGGAGATACCGGTACCAACATGTATCTTACGCTTTCCTCTGCTGCAGAGAGCCTGAAAGGCAAATCAGAGCTTACCTTGGAAGAAGCATCTGAAATAGCCAGCATGGGTGCGTTAATGGGAGCCCGGGGCAATTCAGGCGTAATTCTGTCCCAGATATTTAGAGGTATCGCCAAAGGTTTTGCAGGCAAAGAATTTGCCAGGCCGAAAGATCTGGCTTATGCTTTTGAGCAAGCCGTGTCTACAGCGTACAAAGCCGTAATGAAGCCTGTTGAAGGCACAATTCTGACAGTGTTACGTGGGATGAGAGATGCAGCTATAGTGGCGTCGGCCGTTGAGGGAGCTACTATCGAGAGCGTTTTCGAAGAATGCCTTGCCAAGGGTGAAGAAGTACTCGCAAGAACTCCGGACATGTTGCCTGCCCTGAAACAAGCAGGCGTGGTTGATGCAGGTGGAAAAGGCCTTGTTTACATCATAGAGGGATTTCTCGTCTGCTATAGGGGAGAAGCAGAACATGCCGGAGAACACCTGGATAAGGAACAACGCCAGGGATTATTGCCTGCTTCTGGGGCTTATGAAGATGAAATACCGGATATTCAATATCCTTACGATACTCAACTTCTGATTATCGGTGATGAACTGCCAATCGATAAGGTGAGACGGGCTTTGGAACCTATGGGTGACTCTTTGCTCGTGGTGGGTTCTGAAAGCGTAGTAAGGGTTCACATACATACAGAAGTTCCCCATGAAGTGCTAGGGTTGTGTATCAGCTATGGGCAGATTTCTCAAGTTACTATTGACAATATGATAGAGCAGTCGAAACAGGCTTTGACGGAACGGAGCCTTAAGAAAGCTGTCAATTCTCTTGAGATGGAAGTTGCAAAGCCGCAAGTACCTGTCAAAGACGTAGGAATCATATCTGTTGCTACAGGTGAAGGGCTAAAGCAAATCATGAAAAGCCTTGGATGCGATCTTGTCATGGACGGTGGAATTACCATGAACCCGTCAACAAGCGATTTGGTTGAGGCGGTTAAGTCTGTAGGCGCCAAAAAAGTAATATTTTTACCCAATAACGGAAATATCTTTTTAGCGGCTAAACAGGCTAAGAAGTTAACGGGCAGGAATATGTATATTATCCCATCCAAAACCGTTCCTCAGGGTATATCGGCACTGCTTGCGCTGAATTTGAACGAAAGCATGGGCCACAACTTAAAGAGGGCCGGCAAAGCGGTACGCAGCGTTAGGACCGGTGAAGTCACTTTTGCTGCCAGAAACGGCAAGTTTGGCAAGCATATAATGCGTAAAGGAGATATCATCGGCCTGGTAGACGGCAAGGTGGAAGCTGTAGGCCGGGATTCTGAAGAAGTGCTCAGCAAAGTAGTTAAGAATATGGTTCGCAAGAATGATGCTGTGGTAACAGTATATTACGGCAAAGATATCGACTCCTCTGTAGCCAATGGCCTACATGATTTATTGGAAGACAGCTTGGACGGCGATTATGAGATAGAGGTTTATCGTGGCGGCCAACCTTTGTATTACTATATAGTGTCAGTGGAATGATGCCGCAGAAAGTGTCATTGCACGATAACGTAAGGTACATAAAGGGAGTCGGCCCTAAGAGGGCAAAGGCGTTTCAAAGTTTGGGAATTGAAACTGTACAAGACTTGCTTGATTATAGACCTTTCCGGATAGATGATTTTTCCCAAGTCAAGAAACTCAAACATCTTCAACCCGGAGACAGAGTAACAATAGCAGCCAAAGTGTCTTCGGTTGCAATAATTCCCAGCCTAAGGGGGCGTGCTTTACGGGTTGGCGTAACAGATGGCACGGGCACATGCTACCTTGTGTGGTACAATATGCCTTATCTGTACAAACGCTTTTACCGGGGCTTGCGGGTAATTGCTTCAGGCAAAATAGAATGGCGGCGCAACAGCTGGGAAATTGCCCATCCTCTGTGGAAGGAAGCAGGGCAGGCATCTGCCAACGGACTCATAGTACCCATATATCATGGAAAAGCCAACCTGAGTTCTTCGATGATTGCAAGGTTTATTAAACAAGTTTTAAATACTCATGGCCACTTGATACCTGAGATTTTGCCTGAAGAGCTGGTTGATAGGCACGAACTTTTATCTCAAAGAAAAGCTTATGAGAATATCCATTGTCCTTCAAATGCTCAAATGTGGAGTAATGCAAGAAGGACATTTGCTTTTCGGGAAGTGTTTTTGCTGCAATTGGCCTTGCTGCTGATGAAGAGCATTAACCAAAAGGCAAAGCCGGTAGACCCTTTCAATCGATTTGCTTTGCCTGAAGTTTTTGTCGAGTCTTTGCCTTTTGAGCTTATAGAGGCTCAGAAGCGAACAATACATGAGATAAGCGAAGATCTGTGTTCGGGCAAGACTATGAACCGGCTGATCCAGGGAGATGTTGGCAGCGGAAAGACCGTAGTAGCTGTTTGGGCTCTGTTGACAGCCGTGGATAATGGCTATCAAGCGGCGTTGCTTGCCCCGACTGAAGTTCTGGCCAGGCAACATCTTGTGACTGTCAGGCAATTCGCCAAGGACTTGGCATCAATTGGCTTTTTGTCTGGAAGTTTGAGTGCATCAGAGAAACGCAGAATACTTGATCGCCTCCATGAAGGTTCAATAGACATATTGATAGGCACTCATGCTATGCTTGAGCCTACGGTAAAATGGCGCAAGTTAGGTTTAGTCGTAACCGATGAGCAACATCGCTTCGGGGTAAAAGAGCGTTTGAGTTTGTCTTATGACACACGTGCCCCTCACATGCTTGTAATGAGTGCGACTCCAATACCAAGATCTATGGCACTTACGCTTTTCGGAGACTTAGATATATCGGTAATAGACCAACTTCCACATGGTAGAAAACGAGTGCATACTCAAGTGCTTGGCTATGAGTCAAGAAAATTAGCTTATGAAAGAATAAGGCAGGAAGTGGAAAAGGGTTATCAAGCGTATGTTGTATGTCCTTTAATACGGGAAGGCAAATCAGGGCGAATGGCTGCCGAGGAAGTCTTCAAAGAGCTTCAAAGCGGCTATTTGCATGATGTTAACATAGGCTTGGCCCATGGTGATATGCCCAGAGATGAACTGGTTCGGCAAACTGAGGATTTTGCCCGAGGCCGGACCCAAGTCCTTGTAGCTACCACAGTAATAGAAGTGGGAGTTGATGTGAGAAATGCCAGCTGCATGGTAATTGAAGGTGCAGAGGCATTTGGGTTGGCTACCTTACATCAATTAAGGGGACGGGTTGGGCGAGGCAATCAGCAGTCATATTGTTTTTTGATTCCATCTGAAGAAGCAAATCATTCTCTTGACAGAATTAGAATTTTGGAAAACACACATGATGGTTTTTCTGTGGCAGAAATGGATCTTCGCCAAAGAGGCCCGGGCCAGTTCTTTGGAGTAAAACAGCATGGCCTAAGCGATATTAACATAGAAGAACTTGACGTCACCCAGGACATTATTTATCACTCGAGGCACGAAGCAAAGAAAATCGTTAATATCATTGAAAAAACAGGACAGGTACCCCTTAAGTTTTCTCCTCTGTTTGCCCAAGTTGAGGCTAGGTTCGGAAACCTTCTGCGTCATGCCCGGTCCAGATAGGTTAGTTTATCCCAATCTGTCTTAACAGATAAAAATCAATATCATAAATTTTGAAAAAATAAAAAGTTATGTCACCTCGGGATCGAATTGTATTTCCACAGTTAAACCCAGGCTTTTAATCCCCAAATCAAGTTTACTTAACCTATGACGCCATAACATACCAGCATATAAGTGTTTTTAGTGAACATAATAAGTCGTGAAAAGGAGGTGACGTGTAGTGGGTTCAGGACAGCGTAGGAACATCGCAGTAGTACCACAGGCTCGGCCCGCGTTGGACGCCTTTAGAAACGAAGTAGCCAACGAATTGGGAATTCAGCCTCCTGGAGATTACTGGGGTGACATCCCGTCCAGGACTTGTGGAGCAGTCGGTGGACATATGGTAAGACGGATGATTGAGTTTGCACAGCATAATCTCGCCCAAGGAAGATTCCCGGCGGGAGCTGGGCAACAGCAACCGAAACTTCAGTAAGTACAATTAAATAGTGGTTAGCAATAGAGGGGCAGCCTAATGGTTGCCCCTTGTATGATGCCAAAATTATAACATAAAAACAAGATTGAAGGAAGAACTGTATTAGGAACAGATTTATTACTGCAAGTAATCAAGCATTTCTTCATCACTGATAGCCGGTTGAGATGCTTTGTTTATAGCGCTTGCCAACAGTTTAGACATTTCCAAAATTTGCAAATCAACATCTTTGTGCGTAACAAGCAAATCCAGCAAATCCTGGGATAAAAACTCTTGTACAGAGCCAAGAGTTGATCTTGCATGCGGGTTAAATTTCGAAAAATAGTCAGTGAGAACATTTATTGCAATTGCTGCCCCTGAGACGACAGTTGGAACTCCTACGGCTATTACAGGTACGCCCAGGCTTTCTTGGTTTAAGCCAGGACGTTTGTTTCCTACCCCTGAACCCGGTTGTATACCTGTATCTGCTATTTGAATGGTGGAAAAAAGCCTGGAAGGTGATCGTGCAGCCAGAGCGTCTACCGTAATTACGAGTTCAGGTTTTATTTGATTGACGATTCCCCTGACAATGTCCACAGTCTCCATGCCGGTTATACCCAGTACTCCCGGTGATATTGCTGCCACCGGATATAGACGCTGGCCCAAATCGCGAGATATATATTCTCTTATGTGCCGTGTTACCATAAGCTGAGACACTACTTTGGGGCCCAGGGCATCAGGGGTCGCTTGCCAGTTTCCCAAACCTACTATGAGCACGTCATGTTGCCTTGGAAGCCTGGCCAGTTCCGTGAGTTCACGGGCTATAATCTGCGCAACATTTTTAAGGAGTGTCCTGTTTCGATATTTTAGTTCAGGGCACTCTAAAGTGAAATAGCGCCCAGGCGGTTTCCCTACTTGGGCTGATGCTTGCGGAGTAGTCACTTCTACTCTTGTAATGGATATTCCGTTTATGTGTTCTTGGGAACTCTCAAGCCCATGAATTTCCCCTGTTCTTTCCTTTACCATGGCTGCACGTTCTACGGCCAGGTCGGTTCTATTCCAATCTGTCCATATCATGATCTATCACCTGTCTCGTGAGATTTGATTTAATATCCCGGTGCTATACTACCCTAAGAACAAGTGAATCTATGTAGGCCCAATGTCGAAAATCAATGTGGAGGTGCTTGCTTGAAGATATTTGCTCTGATAATCGCTGGGATTGCCGGGGGATCTATGGCGCTTCAGGGAGTTCTTAATTCAATTTTGGGAAAGCACATCGGTGAGTTTGAGGCTGCGTTTGTAGTGCATGTGATAGCTACAATTGTTCTTGGCATTGTGCTTACTTTCGGAGTTACCCAGGGCAGCATTAGAAATATTCGTTCAGTGCCCTGGTTTGGGTTTCTTGGCGGCCCCTTAAGTGTTATTATCGTATGGGGAGTACTTATGAGTATCGGTAAGGTCGGAGCGGCTTCTGCAACTACAGCAATACTTACGGTACAGATCTTAACAGCATTGATACTTGACTATTTTGGAGTCGCCGGTGAAAAGGTGCCTGTGGACAAAGCAAAAATAGTAGGGGTTTTGGTGTTTATTGTCGGAGCCTATCTCTTGCTAAGAGAACCTTCTTGAGGTAATTTTTATCATGAGAGGTTTAAAAAAATGCCGCTTCTTTTCGGAAGCGGCATTGGGAGAGGAGAAACCGGAGGAAGAGCCTGTAAGGGGCAATCTCACGACTGCACCCTGACTCTCTTTAAGTACTATGGACAAAACAAATTCGAATTATGCATGTAAGCGGCCAAGTTTGAACTTTTAATCGATCAACCGGATAGGAGGTCTGTTTCTTGCTAGCTGCAGTATACCCTGGAAGTTTTGACCCGATAACCAACGGGCACCTGGATATTATTAAACGAAGCTCCCGTTGTTTCGACAAACTATATGTAGCCGTGTTCAAAAACCCATCCAAGGAACCTTTGTTCTCTGTGGAGGAACGAGTCGAAATGATAAGGATCGAATGTCATAATATTCCTAATGTTGAAGTTACATTTTCTTCAGGGCTTCTTGTCGATTTTGCAAGAAAGAATGGGATACAGGTATTGGTCAAAGGATTGAGGGCAGTTTCTGACTTTGACTATGAGTTTAAGATGGCCCTGATGAACAAGAAACTTGACCCTGAGATCGAAACTGTATTTATGATGACATCTTTACAATATCTTTACCTTAGCTCAAGTTTGGTGAAAGAAGTGGCTGCATACGGTGGCTGTATTAGGGATTTGGTTCCTCCCAGAGTTGAACAGAAATTGTTAAGTAAATTGAAAGAAAAACGGGTATAGGCGAGGTTTATATAATCAACACAATGTGGGGGGCTCAGATAATGGATGTGCTAACGTTGTTAGAGAGGCTTGATACATATCTTCAAGAATGTTCTCATTTACCTTTAGTTGGGAAATTACTGGTAGATGAAGATGAGGTATTCGATCTTATTGATGCGTTGCAGGCTGCCATTCCCCAGGAGTTTGAACGTGCAAACTGGGTTCTTAGAGAAAGAGAACAAATAATACAAGAAGCTCGAAAAGAGGCTCAAGAAATGATTAAAGATGCTCAGGGCCAGATAGCATCTTGGGCGTCTGAACATGCGATAGTAAAGGAAGCAAGAGATCAAGCTGAGGAACTTGTTTCTCAGGCACAATCAGTAGCAGGAGAAATACATTTTGGAGCCCGTGAATATGCAGACTCCCTTATGCAAGACATAGAAAACATATTGGTAGAAATACTTGAGAAAGTTAGGCAAAACCGAGCAGAACTCGAAGTACAGCAACCGGACAAGCCTGAGTTAGGCCGGTCAGGCGCTGTACTTGATGGTTTGGAGCAAGAAGAGGATATGCTTCATGATGTCGATGATGAAGTAAAGTGGGATGAACACCATGACATCGGGGCCGTTGAACGTAAAACGCCATGGGATAGCGATATGGGCTAGTATTTCACTGTTTCTTTAGATTGTGTTTCAGTGTTTGTGCAAGGACAATAAGTAACGACACACAAATAAAAGAACCAATCCATATAAGGCATGTTTTGGTTGCAATCCCAAGGCTATGAATCCAGGTTACAGAATCATAAACGGGCTCAAAAGTTGGGAGTGCCCATTTGTGTTCATTGAACTTCATGAGCGCAATTGTATATAAAGCTGCGAGGATCGACTGGCATAACCTGGAGATTGAATATGGCCAGATTGAGAGGCGTGATGGTTGTATTACTGCGGCCACCTGAGCGTGAACAGACAGTCCGCTCCATGCGATTATTGCGCTGCAAACAGCTACTTTTGGAATCAAGGGAGCATTGGCTTGGCTCGCAAGAGAAGTGGCGATAGTTATTTCGAAAAGCCCGCTCACAATTGCTTCATGTAAACTTTTGGGCAATATGCTATCGGATAAGATCTTAGAGATTAGTATTGAAAAATAATCGGTTATTTGGGCTATCGTAAGTATTTCAAATATGACTGAAAAGAGTACAATGAAACCAAGGATCAAAAGAAGTGTGTTAAGCGAGCGTTGGACCGCATCGCCCAAAAGTTCCCCAAACGCCTTGCCGGTTTCCTGCTGTGCCTTTCGCATCGATTGGAAAGCTCTTGTAATGGCGAAACCACGCTCACCTTGTTTTACAGGTGCACTTTGGTCTTTCCCCTTTCGCCAGAACCGCATAATCAGGCCTATGCTCAAAGAAGAAAGATAGTGTGCAGATATTATTACTGTAGCCAGGTCAGTGCGCCTAAACATTCCCACAGCCACTGCCCCTGTCATGAAAAGCGGGTCGGAAGTATTGCAAAAGCACATGAGCCTTTCGGCTTCGGTCTTGGTGGCTAGATTGTCGTCTTTGAGCCGGGCTGAAAGTGCTGCACCAAGAGGGTATCCTGAAGCTATGCCCATGGCCAACACAAAGGCACCTGTACCTGGAACGTTAAACAGTGGCCTCATTAACGGTTCCATTAAGACGCCCAGGAAATGAACGACGCCCATTCCCATTAGGAGTTCAGCTGCAATAAAAAAGGGCAGAAGGGCCGGCAAAACTACATTCCACCAAACGTTGAGCCCTCTTTCTGCCGCTTTGAAAGAAGGTTCAGGAAAGAGTATCATAGAAGCTGCAATCATGATGACCATAAGTGTGAGCGTTAAAGATATAAGGGTGTCTTTTCGAGATTTCCATAGTGTTGCAAGGCCAAAAAATGTAATAAATAACAAACCGGTTATATAGCCTTTCATTGATTAGCCTCCTTTACTCGCCATAAATCTATATGGATGAACAGAGAGGGGTATTCGAACTTGCCCAAAGAAAGGAACTTAAAGCGTCGTCTGAAACAAATTGGACTTGTCGTTGCCTGTTTTGTGGTGTTTTACAGTCTTCAGTCTGTGCCTTCAGGATATTTTGTGGTTCATCCCGGCCCCGTTATGGATCTTGCAAATATAGTGGAGATTGAAAACTGTGATGCAAGTGGCGCCTCTTTTTATATGGTGTCGGTATTGGCGAAAGATGCAAGCGTTACTGAGTTGGCCGGAGCTTTATTTAACCCCAACTTGGGGCTGTGGCCCAAAAAGCAGGTGCTTGGCGGAAGAAGTGCTGAAGAGTATATGGAGGCTAATAAAGCCCTAATGAAAGACAGTCAAATGATTGCCACTTACGTAGCGTTGAATATACAGGGGATATCAGTGCCGCCAAATGGGCCTTTTCCGGTGCAAATAAGAATTAAGCCAGGCCAGGTTGCCGGCCCGTCTGCAGGCCTTGTGTTTGCTCTTGAAATTCTGACCCGAATAGACCACGATATAGTCATGGGACGTAAGATTGCCGGCACCGGTGTTTTAGGCTCAAACGGCAAGGTGCGCGCAGTTGGGGGAATTGTACAAAAGACAATAGCATGCAGGAAAGAAGGCATAGAGATTTTCTTAGTGCCGAAACAAAATCTTGAGGAGGCGCTACCCTTTGCAGGAAGTATGAAGGTTTATGGTGTAGATACAGTTGAAGAAGCCGTGTGGGTGCTTTCACAAGACGGCGATTCTTGACACCTTGTTTTGTGTACAGATATAATCCCCTTATACTAACGGAGGGTTAAATTTTGAAAATTAATGTTTCTGATATAATCGAAGAGCCAGGTATCAGTGTTTCATTTTCGGAAACAGGTCCTGTTGAACCGTTTGGAGAAGATACTCAGGATATTGTTTTGCGTACACCCTTTAGCGTGAAAGGAGTTGCTACCTCTACCGGTGAAGGTGTGTACGTCCAAGCTAATGTAAGAGGGAATGGGAAACTTACGTGTTCCAGGTGCTTAACCAGTTTCGATATGGAGTTTCAGTTTGATTGCGAGGGTAGGTTTGTTGAAGATCCTGAACGCATTTCACCTAACGATGAGAATGATATCGAGACATTTGCTTTGGATGGTGAATTTTGCAAACTCGATGAAATGATACAACATGAATTGCTCTTAAATATCCCAATGAAGCCTTTGTGCAATTCCGGATGTAAAGGGCTTTGTGAGGTTTGTGGAGCAAATCTGAACAAAGCACCATGTGAGTGTCTTAAGTCTGATTCTGAAACCACAGTATTTGGCAAAAAACTTTTGGAAGCATTAGAAAGGGGCAAGGAAAATGGCAGTTCCAAAGAGGAGGACATCGGCGTCTAAGCGAAATATGCGGAGGGCCTCTGCTTGGAAGAAAAGACTTGTGGCGCCTAATTTGGTTGAGTGTCAAAGATGCCACTCATTGAGATTATCACACAGGGTTTGCCCTGAGTGTGGCTATTATAGAGGCCAAGAAGTTCTCAAAGTAGATCAAAAGTAAATATTGTTTGATTGAAATGACAGCAAAACTCCGAAAAGTTTCGGAGTTTTTTTGTTTAAAATATTTGTTGCCATTACTCCCAGCTGTTTATATACTGACATTAAGATGAAGGTCTTAGTACCTGGTGCTAATGAAGTTTAAAGGTGAGTGTAAGTTGGCATATGATCCTAAGCATCGCCGAGAGCAACTAAAGCAAATTATAAAGATCAACCCATTTTTACCCGACAGAAGGTTGGCCCGGCATTTTGACGTAAGCGTGCAGACTATACGTTTAGATAGGCTCGCCCTTGGGATTCCTGATCAGAGGACGCGAACAAGGCAGGTGGCCGAGAGGGTTTACAGCAGAGTACGGGCTATGGAGCAACCGGAAGTGATGGGGGAACTTATAGATCTTGAGCTGGGTAAATCTGCAATTTCCATTATGGAAGTATCACCGGAAATGGCTTTTCAACGTACCGGTACTGCCATGAGCCACTATATTTTTGCTCAGGCTAATTCCCTGGCAATGTGTTTGGTTGATTCAGAAAATGTAGTGACGGGCATTGCCAATTTGAAGTTTAAGCGGCCGGCCAGGGTAGGTGAGAAACTCGTGGCTAAAGGCCGGGTTATTAGAGAAAAAGAAAACAAGGTGGTTGTGCTTGTGGAAACCCGTTCCCGTGGGGAACTTGTTTTCAGGGGCAAGTTCCTGGTGTTAGCGCTGGACGAGAGGAGGAACCAGGATTGAGTACAGAAGCACGAACGAGAAGCGATACAGTAGCTGTGGACCTCATGGGAGGCGATTATTATCCTGAAGCCGCGATAGATGGGTGTATCATGGCCTTGGAAAAGGGTATATCGATTTTAGCGCTGGGAGATCACCAGGCTATCGAACTTCTTAGAAGCAAAGCAGATTATCAGAATCTTAAAACCCTTGTATGCAGCGAAGTGATTTCTCCGGAGGATCCACCGGTAAGGGCTATAAGGCGGAAGAAGGATTCAACCATTGTCAGAGGGCTCACAGCTGTTAAGACCGGCGTTGCAGGCGCTTTCGTTTCAGCAGGCTCAACAGGGGCGCTTGTTGCAGGCGGAGTTCTCATCATGAAGCGTGCAAAAGGAGTAGATCGTCCTTGCCTTGGAATTGTTTTGCCCTCACTAAACGGGCGGGGTGTACTTTTTGTGGATTTAGGCGCTTCGTCTGATGTACGCCCTGAGACTCTGGTACAATTTGGATTAATGGGCAGTATATATGCTGAACAAGTGCTTGGATGGAAAAAGCCGAGAGTGAGCTTGCTTAACATTGGAAGTGAAAAAGACAAGGGCAATATGATTACCAAGAAAGCATACCGCCTAATGCAAGAAGCACGACTCAATTTTGAAGGCAACATTGAAGCCCGTGATGTATTTTTTGGAAAAACTGATGTGGTTGTAACAGACGGATTTACAGGTAACGTGTTTTTGAAAACTTGTGAAGGCACGGCTTTGTTTCAGGCAAAGGCAATCAAGAAACATATTGGTACCAACATGCGTTCTAAATTAGGGGCGTTTTTTCTTAAACCTGCATTTGACAAAGTTAACCGGAACTTAGATTATTCGGCTTATGGAGGAGCTCCAATGCTCGGTTTAGAAGGATGTTTGGTAAAATGCCATGGTTCATCCAGAGCTGTGGCCATTGCCAATGGTATTGAACAAGCCCTTAAGTTCTTGACCAATGATGTGGCCTTAATAATATCTGACACGCTACTACATAGTCTTGAGGTGAGCGAATAAGGAATCTAAAGCAGGCTAACCCGAGGCTCATCAGGTGGAGCGGATTAGAAAGGGGAATGTGACATGGCTCAAGTAAAAATTGTCACTGACAGTGCTCAGGACTTTGAACCTAAATTCCTGGAGGATATGGGGATAACGGTTGTTCCGTTGAATGTACATTTTGGTGACGAATCGTTTAAGGACGGCTACGAACTGCGGGGGAAAATGTTTTACGAAAAACTCGAGTCTTTAGCTGGTATTGCGCGAACATCTCAACCTTCACCATGGCAGTTTGAACAGGTTTTTGATAATTTGACAAGAGACGGGTCCTCAGTAGTGGCAATTACTCTTTCTTCGGCCCTTAGCGGTACTTTTCAATCGGCAACTATTGCCAGGGAAGCACTTCCTGACAGGCAAATAGCAGTAATTGATTCTAAGTGTGCTTCGGGAATGTACGGTATGATGGCAATACTTGCCCGGGAAATGTCTGTGGCCGGTAAATCTCTTGATGAGATTGTTGCCGCAGTGAACCGAATGCGTGATGCTGCTGTTACCCTTTTCTGTGTAGATACCCTTGACTACCTGGTTAGAAATGGGCGAATTGGCAGGGCACAGCATTTCATTGGCACTTTGCTCAACATGAAGCCAATTTTGGCTGTTGACAAAGAGGGTTATGTTACTGCTGTGGAAAGGGTAAGGGGAAAAGGGAAAGTTATACCCAGAATGTTAGAACTTGCTGTAGAGCGGCTTGGCGATGGCAAGGCTATTTATCTTTGTATTTCAGATGCCAATGCCCCTGATGAAGGTGCCCGGCTTAAAGAGCAAGCCCAAAACATATTTACTGTCAAGAGGATGTTTGAGACTCAAATGGGGGCAGTGATAGGTACTCATACCGGCCCTGGTACGCTGGCTCTTTTTGCTATTCCTGTTGAGGGTTTTTAATTGTATCCGGAGGTGCTTGAATTTTGGACAATGTTGCTTGGGTGTTTCCTGGGCAGGGTTCACAATTTCCTGGAATGGGCAGAGAACTTTATGAAGAATATGAAATTGCCAGAGAAGTATTTGAGATTGCAGATAATGTTCTAGGGTTCGAGTTTTCGCGCTTGATTTTTGAAGGCCCATCTGATGAGCTGACACTAACTCATAATGCCCAGCCTGCTATTCTGATTGTGAGTGTTGCCTGTGCCAGGATCTTGGAATCTTACGGGCTTAAGCCTCAGATGACAGCGGGGCTTAGTTTAGGTGAGTACAGTGCGCTTGTAGTATCGCAAAGTATGAATTTTGAAGATGCTGTGTTAATGACTCGGAGGCGAGGAGAATATATGCAGGATGCATGTCCACCAGGCCAGGGAAGTATGGCTGCTATTATGGGCATGAGTTGTGCTGAAGTTGAAGCAATTTGTTTTGAGTCTTCCAAACATGGAGTGGTTACAGGAGCCAATTACAATTGTCCTGGCCAAATCGTAATCTCAGGTGAAAAAAAAGCTGTGGAAGTTGCCTGCCAAAAGGTTGGGCATAGGGGTGGCAAAGCTATTCCCCTTCCTGTAAGCGCTCCGTTTCATTGTTCTCTTATGGAGCCTGCAGCTTTTAAACTTGAAAGAGATCTTAAGAAACTGGATATTGAGGCTCCCAGAGTGCCTGTTTATGCCAATGTGACCGGGGATAGAATAACCAAACCCAAAGAAATTGAACAATGCTTGATTCGACAGGTAACTCAGCCGATCTTATGGCAAGTTGACGTTGAAAGTATGATTCGGGATGGAGCTTCCTTGTTTATTGAGGTTGGCCCAGGTAAAATTCTTAGCGGATTTGGACGAAGAATTGATTCGAGAATTGATTGTATACCCTTTGGAGGGCCAAGGGACCTCGATGTTGTGCTTGATTTTTACAAGGGGGCTTCGTTAAAATGATGCACGATCGTCCTGTGGCACTTATAACCGGGGCATCCCGAGGAATAGGAAGAGCATGCGCTGTTGAGTTGGCAAGAATCGGATATAATATTGCAGTTAACTATGTTAAGGATGAAGCCGGGGCTTTGGAAACTGTAAGTATGGTTGAAAGGCTTGGCAAACAGGCAACTGCAATTCAATGTGATGTATCATTGCATGAAGCTTCTAAAGAACTTGTACGCTTAAGTGAAGAGCAACTTGGCCCTATTGAGGTTTTGGTGGGAAACGCGGGAATAACAAAGGATGCTCCTTTTGCAAGAATGTCAGAAGACGATTGGGATCAAGTTTTAAATACAAACCTAAAGGGGGTGTATAATGTCACGAGATGGGCCGTAAGGCCTATGATTCGAAGAAGAAAAGGAAGAATAGTCAATATCTCTTCGGTAGTGGCTCTTACGGGTAATCTTGGGCAAGCCAATTATTCCGCTGCCAAGGCCGGAGTAATAGGGTTTACAAGAACCCTTTCAAAGGAACTTGCCAGATACGGGATTACTGCCAATGTAGTGGCACCTGGATACATATCTACAGATATGACACAAAACTTGCCTTCGGATGTTAAGGAAGGGCTGCAAAAGCAAATACCTTTGCGCAGGCCCGGGACGCCGTCTGAAGTTGCCCATGCAGTGGCGTTTCTTTCATCACCGCAGGCAGCATATATTACAGGCCAGGTTCTGTCTGTTGATGGTGGCATGGCCACCGGAGTTATTACATAAGGCTATTCACAGGGAGGTGAATTGGCATGGCAGATGATATCATTTTTGAAAAAGTCAAAAAAATTATAGTCGAGCAATTAGGCGTCGAAGAGTCTTTGGTTACACTGGAAGCTTCTTTTATAGATGATCTGGGCGCCGATTCTCTTGAGATCGTTGACCTGATAATGGCTTTCGAAAGTGAGTTCGGTATTACAATATCTGATGAAGATGCTGAAGAGATGTCTACAGTGCAAGACGCAGTAAATTATCTAGGGGATCATGGTGAATGAGCTAGGCAAAGCAAGGTCCCGTAAAAACGCGGGGCCTTGCCTTGTTTGAGAGGACGTGGCCGAAGTGCATGCAAGAAGGCGAGTAGTTATTACAGGAATGGGTGTATTGAGCCCTATCGGGAAAGGGTTGCCTGAGTTTTGGAACAATCTAATCGAAGGGAAGTCAGGAATAAGGAAGATTACCAGATTTGATACCTCTGGCTACACGTCTAAGATTGCTGCTGAAGTGGATTTTGATCCTTCTTTGTATTTTAGCCGCAGAGATGCAAGAAAAATGGACAGATTTACCCAGATGGCAGTGGCATGCTCTCAAATGGCTGTAGAGGATTCAAGGATTTTAGGCTGCTTTGAACCTGAGAGAACAGGGGTAATCCTGGGAACGGGGCTGGCTGGAATTGAGTCTGTTACCAGGGAGTATGATTGTTACTTGACCGCTGGGCCCAGAAGGGTTTCTCCGTTTTTGGTTCCTATGATGATTGCGAATATGGCTTCTGGCCATGTTTCCATAAATTTCGGGTTAAAGGGGCCTGTTAGCACGGTTGTAACCGCCTGCGCTTCCGGGACTAATGCTATCGGTGAGGCTTTTAGGCTCATTCAACAAGGCCATGCAGATGTAATGGTGGCAGGGGGCGCAGAATCACCAATAGTTCCTTTGGCCCTGGCCGGCTTTTGCAACATGAAAGCTTTGTCAACCCGAAACCACCTTGTATCCCGTGCATGCAGCCCTTTTGATAAGAACCGCGATGGGTTTGTCATGGGAGAGGGAGCGGGGATAGTTATTCTTGAGGAATTTGAACATGCAAAGAATAGGCAGGCTAAAATGTACGCCGAAATTGCCGGCTATGGTATGACTTCAGATGCCTATCATATTACTGCTCCTGCACCTAACGGAGAAGGGGCAAGCCGTGCTATGAAAGCCGCAATTGATGATGCCGGTTTGAAACCCGCTGATGTAGATTACATTAATGCCCACGGTACTTCAACCCCGCTCAATGATGTTAATGAGACCAAGGCAATTAAAAGTGTGTTCGGTGACAGGGCTTACCGGATTATGATTACTTCGACTAAATCCATGATTGGCCACTTACTTGGCGCCGCCGGAGCGGTAGAGATGATAGCTACTGTTTTGGCTGTTAATAAGCAGGTTGTGCCACCTACGATTAATTATGAAGAGCCTGATCCTGAATGCGACCTTGATTATGTACCCAATAAGGCCAAGGCTGGAAAAATTGAGGTGGCTTTGAAGAATTCATTTGGTTTTGGGGGTCAGAATGCTTGTCTTATAGTAAAAAAGTGCAGAAGTTAAGATGGATATTTGATAATGCAGTCGATTCGCTGAATTGCGAACTTAGAACACAGGCTTTTACTCATATTTCCTATTCTAACGAACAGGGAGATAAGTTTTCTTCTAATGAGAGGTTAGAGTTCCTGGGCGACGCTGTAATATCCTTAGTGGCCGGACTGCATCTTTATCAAAACTATCCCCGGACACTTGAGGGGGATCTCACCCGGACGAGGGCAAGTTTGGTTTCAGGAGCTTCGTTGGCTGAAGTGGCCAAGACTGTGGAACTGGGCCAACATCTCATACTTGGCAGGGGAGAGGATTTAACAGGTGGGCGGTGTAGGCCCAGAATTCTTGCAGGAGCTCTTGAGGCGGTTTTTGGAGCCTATTTTCTTCAACATGGATGGGAACGTTCCAGAAAATTGGTTGAAAGCTTGCTCTTAGATGAGGAGTTTGAGGTTGCGCCTATTGATCCTAAAACTTTGCTTCAAGAAACAGTGCAAAAACGTTCAGGGGCCAGATTAGAGTATAAGGTGCTTGATGTAGAAGGGCCGGATCATAGGCCGCTTTACACTGTTGCTTGTCTGATTGATGGGAAACAAGTATCTACAGGAAGGGGCTGGGCGAAGAAAGAGGCAGAAGAGGACGCAGCACGAAACTGGTTAGTAAGCAACCAAGATTCAGACGTTGTGCCTGATGATAAACACAACTTTTCCGATGACAGAACTCGGGAATAGAAGTTGGTTAGGGTTCTCAAGATCTATGTATATAGGCGCTTGATCGTTCATGTACATTCGTGTAAGGCTGAGGGTTTCCTCAAGGCTTACAAGCAGCAAGTCGCCTTGAATGTAAGGCATATCAGGGTCTATAACGAGTATATCGCCCAGACGGGCAGTACTGTCGAATTTATCTTTAGTAATCAATGTAGCAAAGGCGTTAGGCCCCAGGTGCGATTTGACGAACCTGACACAATCCAGCCGTCTGAGATTCTCATCACCGGTATACAGCGGGATGCAGAAGTTATCAGAATCTTTTATGGCAGGTGTTTCGCCACAAGCGTCCGGGAGCCGAAAACATTTGGCTAATAATGCTTTTCGAAAATCTTTCATTCCCCTAAACCCTGCTTTTTTAAGCCAGTAGTAAATTGATTTTTGCTCGGCAAAACCCATCTTTTTTGCAAGCTCTTTAACTGTTATAGTGGGATTGGCAAGTACAAGATGGGCCATTTGGTTAATTTTTGACAAGGATGCTTCACTCCAAATGTTAGGGTACCATAAATAGGTTTATATTTAGAAACTGAATAATCCTTTACATGATTTATATAAAGTTACTACATAAATAGTGTCAGGAGGATTTATGTCTTGCTGAGATCAATGTCGATACATGGGTTCAAATCTTTTTGTGATCGAACTGAAGTTGCTTTCGGAAGTGGAATTACGGCTATTGTAGGCCCTAACGGTTGCGGCAAGTCAAATCTTGCTGATGCTTTACGGTGGGTTCTCGGTGAG
>CAZXLH010000012.1:0-36621 GCA_964641455.1 uncultured Eubacteriales bacterium
CTGTATAATAATCTGGATAATCTAGGTTATGTACTTAATAATCAATACACTAAGGGGATTTGTTGATGAAGGAACAGGATTTAAACCAGCCATTACATACTGCAAGCTATTCAACACCATGGAAAGATGTTGAATGTAAGCTTAAAACTGACTACCACAAGGGCTTATCCATCGAAGAAGTTACAGCCAGGCAAGACTCGCATGGCCCTAACGCACTCAAAGAAGATCCAAAGCCCGGCCCCCTCCGTAGGTTTATGGCTCAATTTGCTGATTTTCTTGTTCTTATATTGATAGCAGCAGCCGCTGTGTCTGCGTTGCTGGGCGAGATAATTGACGCTATTGTAATAGGTGCCATAGTCGTACTGAATGCAATTATTGGGCTTGTTCAAGAAGGTAAAGCTGAGGAGGCGCTTAAATCCCTCGAGAAACTTTCGGCTCCTGTAGCCAAAGTGATTCGCGGAGGAGACTTGTCAGTAATCCCGGCTCGGGATCTTGTTCCAGGTGATATTGTGATATTTGAAGCCGGAGATAAGGTACCGGCTGATATCCGGCTTGTAGAGTCTCATAGTCTTACGTGTAACGAATCATCACTCACAGGCGAGTCCCTTCCGGTAGAGAAAACTGCAGAAAAGGTTCTTCCCGGCGGGACTGTTTTAGCTGAGAGAAAGAACATGATTTATTCAGGTACAGTTGTAACCGCAGGCAGGGGACAAGGAATTGTAGTTTCCACAGGCATGAACACTGAAATTGGCAAAATAGCCGGGGCCATACATAGGATAGATCAAGAGAATACTCCGCTTCAGAAGAACCTTTCGAATTTGGGTAAAACCCTTGGTATATCGGTTATTGCTATATGTGCAGGTATTTTTCTTATGGGAGTTATAAGAAACGAGCCTGTTATGGAAATGTTTATGGTTGCTGTAAGCCTAGCAGTGGCAGCGATTCCCGAGGGGCTTCCGGCAGTGGTAACTGTTGTGCTTGCCATGGGGGTAAGCAGAATGGCCACTCAAAACGGCATAATAAGACGATTGCCTGCAGTGGAAACTTTAGGGTCAACCACAGTAATTTGCACTGATAAGACCGGTACCATTACCCAGAACAAGATGACTGTTGTCACAGCATTTGCAGATGATGAATTGCTGGCTACAGACGATATCGAGTTTCCAAAAGACGGGTCCAAAAGCCCTGCCTCAGGCGAGAATATTTCAGTGAGGCATTGGGAAATGGGTAATACTCCTTCTGGCGTTAACTCGCTGACGGTTTCACTGGCAGGCGCAACTATGGCCAATGATGCAATTGCCACAGGAGAAAACGGACGCACTGAATTTGCCGGCGATCCAACTGAGGTAGCTCTTGTAGTGGCTGCAGAAAAATCCGGTTTACATAAGGCCGGCCTGGACCAGAGTTTCCCACGGGTTTTCGAGATTCCTTTCGATTCAGACAGAAAGCGAATGACTACTGTGCACAAGATGCCTGACGGCAGGTTTCTTGTTTGGGCAAAGGGAGCTCCTGAGATTCTTATACCAAGATGCAGTTTCGCAATGTCCGGGGAAGCCGGCGTAAAGCAAACTGAGGGCAAGCAAGATGAGGCCAGGCAATCTTTCGGCCAGGATTTTCAGGCTTCTCAAGATTACCATATTATGCAAAGAAGCATTGGCAGAATGATGGCTCAATCTGAGAAAAGACGCCAAGCTATTACTGATTCGAAACTAAACCAATTTTATAAAGCTAACTCGCTGATGGCTAACAGAGGTATCAGAGTTATGGCCGTGGCGTATAAGATTTTAGATCGGCCGGTGGAAGACGAGCAAGAATTAGAGTCCTACCTTACTTTGACAGGACTCTTGGGAATGATAGATCCTCCCAGGCCCGAGGCGGCACAAGCTGTGGCCAAAGCCAAACAAGCGGGAGCAAAGCCTGTGCTAATAACCGGTGATAACCCGATTACTGCACTGTCTATTGCAAAGATGGTCGGAATTGCTGATGAAAATACCAAATGCATGTCAGGTTCGGAACTATCCAGAATTGATGCTGATGTAGTAGGCAAGGTACTGGATGAAGTAGGAGTGTATGGGCGAGTTTCGCCTGAGCATAAGGTCAAGATTGTGGATGCGTTTAAGACACGTGGAGAAGTGGTTGCTATGACAGGAGACGGCGTTAATGATGCGCCTGCTCTTAAACGCGCTGACATTGGAATTTCCATGGGGATCACCGGCACAGAAGTGGCTAAAGAAGCGTCAGACATGATTTTGGCAGATGACAATTTCGCAACCATTGTGAAAGCTATTGAAGAAGGGCGTACTATCTACTCGAATATTGCTAAATTTGTTGTGTACCTTCTTTCTTGCAACATGGGAGAAATTGTTACCATAACTGCAGGTATGCTTTTGCGGCTTCCTGTAATTTTAAGGCCTGTACATATCTTATGGCTCAATCTGGTTACTGATAGTTTTCCGGCTCTTGCGCTAGGGTTTGAGCCAGGTGAAATTGATGCTATGAAGCAGCCGCCAAGGCCACCTGAAGAACCACTGCTAACCAGACAAAGATGGGTAACGGTGATGCTCCAAGCACTTCTGATCGGCCTAGCTACAATAGGAGTGTTTACTTATGGGTTACATGTTGCCGGCGATGTTGTTTACGCTCGCACTCTGGCGTTTGCTACTTTGGCCATTGCAGAGATAATTAGGGCGTATACCGCAAGGTCAGAATCGAAAGTGATAAGTCAAATCGGTGTTTTCAGTAACCGTGCTATGACGGTTGGAACAATGGTTTCCTTCTTGCTGGTTATCGCAGTTGTAGAGATTCCGGGATTAAATCAGATATTTTCTACAGTTAACCTCTCTGTTGCCGACTGGCTCAAGGTATTGGGATTCAGTTTGATTCCTGCAGCGGGCAATGAGTTACGGAAGGTGTTGGGGTAAGATTTGCCTTCTAGGTGTTGACAAACAATAACAAAAAAACTCATCATAAGGGTAGAGGTTATATTGATATACGATGATTTAACTTGATTACTTTGGAGGAGGAGTTAGCATATGCCGTTTTTTGATGAAGACGATAAGAGCCCTTTATACCACAAGATTAAGAATCATATCCTTGAGCGTATCAAAACAGGTGAATTTGAGGTAGGCGACATGCTACCTCCCGAACGTGAGTTAGCAGACCACTATGGGGTAAGCAGAATAACTGTTAAGCGAGCCCTTCTTGAACTTGCCAACCAGGGAATTATTGTTCGCAGGCAGGGGAAGGGCACTTTCGTATCGTCTCCCAAACTGGAAGAAGACATCTCCAAGGTTGTTACGTTGGCACAGCCTGTACTAATGCACGCCGGGCGAAGCTGGCACAAGGTGTTATCGGTTAAAACCCAAAAGCCTAATGCTGAGGTTGCCAAAACTCTCGAAATTGATGCTTCAACACCTGTAGTCGAAATTGAGCGGCTTAAAGTTGTAGATGATCAGCCTTATATACATGAACTTTCGTACATTTCAGAGGAACTTTGCCCGGGCCTTGAAGCTAAGTTCCTTGATTGGGAGGCCAAACTAATATACGAAGTCCTCCAATCTGAGTACTCGTTGCAACTTGTAAGAACCAAGATGACCATAGAGCCTACTATAATAAATTTGCTTGAGGCACAGCTTCTTGATACCCATGAAGGAGCTGCTGCTATGTTATGGCGTAGAGTAACTTATACTGTTGATGATAAACCCGCAGAGTTTTATAAGGCAGTTGTTCGTGGCGATAAGTTTAAGTATTACCTTGAATTCCCGCCTAAGTTTGTTTGAAGCATTAGGCATGGCTGAGATTGTTTAGCTCAAAATTGAATTTGTGCACATTCATCATGAATCCGCCCAATAGTCCGCCCAATATCTTCATAAATTAAAACCCTTTCTTATTTAAATAGTCTTAGAAGGCCAAGATTTCTTCAATTTCTCAATATTTAAAGAAGGAAAATATGCAATCGCGTAGAATTATAGTGAAAGGATATAACATTATAATGATAGGAGGATAGATGGTTTCTGGCTTTCACATAATCTGGGAGGTGAGTATCTTGCAAAGTATTTTGGTTTCCGGGCGAACAAGTTCTCTTGTGATGTTGTTGGTATTTTGGGGAGTAATCATAGCCAGTATGTCAAAGGCCAAAAAAGGAGCTGTAATCAAGTTACGGCCTATTGCCGGTTACGAAGCTTTGGAAGAATGCGTTGGCAGAGCAGTTGAAATGGGAAGGCCCATTCACGCTTGTCCCGGGTTTTTCGGGCTTACTCTGGAGATGATGGCTGGTATAGCTGCCCTAAATCACGTGGCTAAGTTATCGGCCAGGTATGATGCAGATCTCATATGTACTACCGCTAACCCTGATACCTATACCGTGACTGATGCTGTGGTTAGGCAAGCATACATTGAGGAAGGGAAGCCTGCTAACTACAAACCCGAAATGGTTAGGTATCTTTCAAACGATCAGTTTGCATTCGCCAGCGGCGTTATGGGACTGATTACCAGAGAACAGGTTGCATCTAACATTATGATTGGCCAGTTTGCTGCAGAGTCGTTACTATTTGCCGAAACAGGTTACACGGCCGGGGCTATGCAGATAGCGGGAACAGCCAGAACAGCACAACTGCCCTTTTTTGTGGCTACCTGTGATTATGTCATTATCGGAGAAGAACTTTTTGCCGCAGGCGCCTATTTTTCGTCGGACAACAAAATCGAACTTGGATGCCTACGGGGCCAGGATATAGCCAAGGCAATAAGTATAATCCTCATTGTAATTGGCGTAGTCGGGCAGGCTTTTGAAAGCAATGTGCTATCGAGTTTACTCAAGAAGTGAGAGGTGAAGTATCGTGGCTAAGAAAAAACTTCCTGTAGTGATTACGACGGTTGTAGGAATATTGATGATTGCAGACTATTTTTTGAACATACCTGTCATAAATACGGTTTCAGCTTCGTTAAAATCATGGGGTGTCATAGTATCGACTTTCGCTCTTGGGCTTGGCTCTGTGAACTTGGTTGGAGTGAACGTGCGACGTCTCAAGTCTAAAGAAGAGAAATCGAAGTGGCAGAGTTTTGTACTTTTGGCCACCGTGGTCATAACTTCATTCTGCGGTGTGTTCTTGGGCATGAATTCAGATGCTGCTGTGTTTATGTTTGAAGGAATCATAAAACCTGTAGATACGGCCATGTTCTCGATGCTAGCGTTTTTTATAGGTTCAGCAGCGTATCGTGCATTTAGATTTAGAAATGCTGAGTCAAGCATCCTTCTTGTTGTTGCTGTGATTGTATTGTTGGGACAAATCCCTGCCGGCGAAGCTCTTTTCCCCATGTTGCCTAAGCCTGCTCAGTGGATCATGCAGTCCCTTAACGTACCAGGGCAGCGTGGGATTATTATTAGCGCTGGCATAGCATTCGTGGGCTTTTCGCTTCGTGTCATCTTAGGCTTGGAGCGGAGCCACTTGGGAGAATCTGACTGAACAACAAACTAAAGGTGGTGGTAAGTCCGTGTCACTAGCAAATATTAACCAAAGATTCATTTACTTTTTGGCTCTTATGGTGGTAGTTGTTCCCTTGTTGAGGCCTATTGGCTTGCCTTTGTCAATATCTTCTGAGGTTCAGCAGGCTTTTGACCTATTGACTGCCGTACCAGAGGGTGGCTTGGTTTTGCTTAGTTTTGATATTGAACCTAATGTGGCTGAACTTATACCTCAAGCCCAGGCAATATTAAATATTCTCGAAGAACGCAATATTCGTGTGGTCGCTTTTACATCATATGCAGAATCGCCCCAACTTTCGGAGTCGTGTGTCGAAGGCACTTATGGAGCCGCAGGAAGAGAGTACGGTGTTGACTATGTAAATCTTGGATATTACGCAGGCCTTGAAGCATCACTGGCTGCTTTTTGTGAGAACGTCAGAGATGTCTTTAAGACTGACTACAGGGGCAATAGCCTTGATTCCCTCGAACTCATGCAAAGCATTAACGGCATAGATGATTTTGATCTCGTCATAACCATAAACGCTAGCGCAGGCAAAGGAACAACCATAGAAATGTGGGTTAGACAGGCAAACATTGCTTACAACAAGCCTTTATTGGTTGGTACCATGGGAGTTTCAGGGCCTGCTGCAATGTCATACTTGCAATCGAAAAACATTGACGGCTTAATGATTGGGTTAAAATCTGCGGCAGAGTTGGAGCAACTTGGTAACAAAATAGGAAGAGCCAGTTCAGCTATGGATGCCTTAACGATGGCAGATTTGATGATAGTAATTTTACTAATACTTGGAAATATCGGATACTTTTCGGCACGGCAGAAATCGAATGGTAGCAATGCAACTGCAGGAGGTGCGGCCCAATGAGTACGAGCTTAACTGTATGGACAGGAGCTCTTTTGAGCCTTGGAGCTTATTCTTTTGTGGCTTTCGGCGATAACGCGGTGTTTAACTTTACTGAGCATGTTTTGATTGGCACAGCGGCAGGTTATGCAATAGGGCTCGGAGTCAAAAACCTAAAGGATATAGCGTTTGGCCCCTTTATGCAGGGCAACCTAATTCTTATAGTGCCTATTATTCTTGGGTTCTTGCTATATGCTAAATACTTTAAGAAGCATGCTTGGTTAAGCCGGATACCTATCGCTCTCTTAGTCGGGTTAGCTTCCGGAGTATCGGTAGGAGGCGCAATCCAAGGGGATATTCTGGACCAGCTTCGAGCCACCATGGTTAAGCCAAATTCCATTACAAATATTTTCATGATAGTTGGCGTGATATCGGTTATCTGGTATTTTTTCTTGACTTACGAAGTGAAGGGCAAAACTTCAAAGGTGATTTCAACTATGGGGCGTTACTTTATGATGGCGGCTTTCGGCGCTGCGTTTGCATCTACGGTTAATAGCCGTTTTTCGCTGCTCATTAGCCAGTGGCAATTTATCTTGTATACGTGGCTTGGAATAGGTGGATAATGCAGTCTACATAAGATTGTGCACAAACTGAGGTTAGCAGCATGTTCTAACCGTCAGTTCATTGGATGCAGTGCAAAAAATAAAACGAAAGGAGGCGGAGAATATGATTTTGGAAATCTCTGCTGCAGAGTATAAGAAGAGAACGGACATGGTTACAGAAGAAATGAAACAACGAAAAGCAGATGCTTTCATCTTTTGGAGTACCACAAACGTGTTATATCTCACAGGCTTCTCTTTCATTCCTACCGAGAGGCCGGTGTGTATGATTTTAGATAAGGATGGGAGCAAAACCATGTTTGTTCCCAGGCTTGAAGTGGAACACGCTCTTGAGTGTGCAGGAGTAGACGATGCAGTAAGTTACCCGGATTATCCCGGTGAGGTTCATCCTATGCAATCTGTCGCGGAGTTTCTGCGTTCGAAGAAGTACCACGCGGGTAGTTTGCTTTCCGACGCAGCCGGGTATAGTTCTTCCTGGGGTTATGTAGGCCCAACTCTTGCAGAAGTGATGCCCGAGGCAAACCTTACCATTGTAAAGGGCATACTTGAAAAGGCTAGGCTGGTAAAGTCTTGCGATGAGATTGAGATCATTCGACAGAGTTGTGTATGGGGGAACTTGGCCCATACATTGCTTCAGGAGTACTCAATGCCAGGAGCAACAGAGAACGAGATAACTATGAGGGCTTCTTTGGACGCTACTTTGGCTATGATTAAGACTCTTGGAAATAAATATAAACCTATGTCTACGTCAAGGGTTGGGACAAGCGCTAACGCTTGGTTTAGAGGACAAATCGGCCCGAATGGCGCTAAACCACACGCAATTACCACTAACGCGGTGCTCAAACCAGGTGATGTTTTAGTAACTGGGGCAAGGGCGCTGGTAGGAGGATATTACAGCGAGCTCGAACGGACTATGTTTGTAGGTGAACCTGATGCAGAGCAGAAACGGCTGTTTTATCTTATGAAAGAAGCACAGGATATTGCGTTTGAGAACATTAGGCCAGGCCGTAAGTGCTCTGATGTAGATCGTGCAGTTACTGCGTTTTTCGAGAAGAACAACATCATGGAGTATTGGAGACATCATACCGGCCATGGAATGGGGATCCAGGCTCACGAAGCACCATTCCTCGACGTCGGTGACGATACGGTAATTCAGCCCGGCATGATTTTGAGTGTTGAACCGGGATTATATGTACCAGGCATAGGTGGATTCAGGCATTCGGATACGGTCCTTGTAACCGAAACAGGAATTGAGTGTCTTACTTATTATCCGAGAGATCTTGAAAGTCTCATTTGTGGTTGACGGTAAATTAACAGGGGGCCATGCGTAATGGATATCTTATTTTTAGGCAAGAAGGAAATAGAAGAACTTGTATCAATGGATGAAGCTATTGAAGTTACGGAAGAGATGTTTAAAGATTTTGGAAACGGGCAGGTAGTTTGCCCTCCGAAATTGGTCATGGACTTAAGACCTCACGGAATAGAAGGGTGGATTAACTCTATGCCTGCCTATCTCAAAAAGACAGGAGTTGCAGGCACCAAGTCGGTAAACGTTCATTACACAAATGCTGCCAAAAAACTTCCGACAACTATGGGCATTGTAATCTTGAACGATCCTGAGACGGGCAGGCCTTTTGCGATAATGGATGGTATGTTTATTACTCATATAAGAACAGGTGCAGCATCTGCAGTTGCTGTTAAGTACCTCAACAAGAAAGATGCCAGTGTGGTATCAATCATTGGCGCCGGCGCTGAAGGCCGGAACAACTACGACGCAGTTTCCCGGGTAATGGATGTTAAGAAAGTCAAAGTCTATGACATATTCCCTGCAGCATCGGAAAACTTTAAGAAGCAGGTCGATTCCAGTGTGGAAGTAGAGATTTGCGACAGCCCTGAAGAGTGCGCCAAGGGAGCCGATGTGCTCTTGATTTGCACTACGGCAAAGGAACCTGTAATTGATCTTAAAGATGTAGATGCAGGCACCCTCATTGTGGAGATTGGGGGATTTACCGACTTAGACGCTTCTGCTGTAACTAAAGCGGACAAGTTTATTGTTGACGAAAAACAATGCGCTTTGAAGCGTATTAGCCAGGTTGCTGGTTATAAACTGGAAAGCAATCAGGTGTACGCAGAAGTAGGAGACATAGTTGTAGGACGCAAGGCCGGCCGGGCCAGTGAAGATGAGATAATTCTTTATGCTCCTGTGGGAATGGGCGCCGAAGACGTAGCCGTTGCCTATTACGCTTACGAGAAAGCAAAGAAGGAAGGCAAGGGTACTACGTTAGAATTGTTCTAGGGACGGCACCACCATAGACTTTGGAGACAAGTGGTAGGCAAGCAGATGTTTGCCGAAATAACTAAACAAAGATTGAGGTAGAACGTGATGAGCACTGGGCAAGTTGATTCTTGCCCGGTGCTTTCCAAAATTGCAATCTCAGGAGGTTTCATTATGGACAGTGTAAAGAAAGCCGTCATTGCAGCGGTGGACCCCTTGGCGCCACGCTGGATCAAACTAAGCGACAAAATTCACGCTAATCCGGAAACCAATTTCAAAGAGTACAAGGCGTCAAAGTGGCTTACTGATGCAGCCAGGGAATTGGGATGCGATGTTCAACTGGGTGTGGCTGGAATAGATACAGCATTTACTGCTACCTATGACAGCGGAAAACCAGGCCCGGCTGTTGGTGTAATTGTTGAATATGATGCTCTGGAAGGCTTAGGCCATGCCTGCGCTCACAACACTAAGGGCCCTGGAGCTTTACTTGGATTGGAAGCATTCATTAAAGCCGTGCCTGATTTCAATGGCAAGATTGTGATTTTTGGGTGCCCGGCAGAGGAGGGCGGCGGTGGAAAAGTAATCATGGCCGAAAAGGGTGTCTTTGATAACGTTGATGTTTGTCTTGAGTTCGGAACTTCATCTGACTGGGGAACAGGCCCCAGGCGCTTTGCCAGGCAGGGATTGCTCTTGACTGCCAGAGGTAAGTCAGCTCATGCTGCATTGAGGCACTTAAAGAGCATAAATGCTTTTGATGCGCTTCTTTATGTACTGGAGAACTTCCGTTATCTACGCAAAACTTTAGGAGATGACGGACTCATAAATGCTGTTATGCTCGAGGGCGGAAAGTCATCTTCGGTAATCCCGGACCTTTCCATAGTCAAGATGGAAGTAAGGGCGCTAAGGCGTAGCATCATGGAGAAGTATGTTGATCTTGTTGAAAGGGTTGTAAGCATCGCTGCTGATGCATCCGGGGCGAAGATTGATATCGAGAAGAGCTCTGTTTACGCAGATGCGGTGAAATGCCCATCCCTTGCACAACTTATTATGGAAAACTTCAAAGAGTTCGGATTGGAAGATGCCCAGTGGTTGCTCGACGAAGATGCCTTAGGTTCTTCAGATGTAGGCAATGTTAGTCACATTGTGCCTACTGAAACCATTAATGTAGGTTTGGGCAAAGGGCTTATGGCTCACACGGTGGAATACAGGGAAGCTTCCGGTGGAGAACCTGGCCATAGAGTGGTTGTGGATGGAGCAAAGGTCCTTGACTTGTGCCTGGTTGATCTTTTGGTCTATGATAGCAGCAAGTTTTTCTGCAAACTCAAGGCGGAATTTGATGCTGCAGAAAAGTAAACCGTAGCTATTTATCTGCGATATGTAAAAGAAGGTTTTGCTTTCTATCAAGCCGAATTAAGATAATGTTCTGAATTGATGCATTTCGCCACATTGTGTTTGTTTTCCGAAAAATAGATTATTTTCGTACAGAGAACTTGGAGGTAAGGAGAGTGAAGATTCTCAACAATTTACTCGAAGCCATAGGGAACACTCCTTTAGTAAAATTGAATCGTCTGCCAGGGCCTGAGAGTGCTGAGGTACTGGTCAAACTTGAATCTCTTAACCCCGGTGGAAACGTTAAAGCCCGCTCTGCCCTGGGAATCATTAATGATGCAGAACACAAAAACTTGCTGGGCCCTGAATCAATCATAGTAGAGTCAAGCAGCGGTAACCAAGGAATTTCTCTGGCTTTTATAGGGGCGGTTAAAGGCTACAAGGTGGTTGTCTTTATGCCTGAGAGCATGAGCAGCGAACGCAAAAAGATACTCAAAGCCTATGGGGCTGAGGTAGTGTTGACTCCTGCAGGCAAGGATATGGAAGAGACTTTCAGAACGGCCAAGAATATGGCAGAAGAATTTGCTGCATCGGACCCAAACGCGTTCTTGTCAAGGCAGTTTGATAATGAAGCCAATTCTCAGGCTCACACAGCTACGACTGCTAAAGAAATTTTAGAACAGACAGGTGGAAAACTCGACGCATTTGTTTCGGGAATAGGTACCGGTGGCACTATTACAGGTACAGGCCGAGAACTCAAGAGAGTGGTTCCGAATGTCAAAGTGATTGCAGTTGAACCGGTCAGTGCGTCTTTGTTCCACAAGGTCGAGGCGGGAATACATATTCAGGAAGGCATTGGAGATGGTATTTATCCAGGAATATTAGATGCTTCGGTAATAGACAAGTCGATTTTGGTGGAAGATGCCGATGCTGTTGATTGTGCCCGCCGTCTTGCCAGGGAAGAAGGAATTTTCTGCGGGATCTCCAGCGGTACTAATGTATGGGGCGCTTTGGAAATTGCCCGTGAGCTAGGGCCTGGCCATACAGTGGTCACTTTGGCCCCTGATGGGGGAGAAAAGTATTTAAGTACAGCCCTATGCAATGAGTAAGGCTTAAATTCCTATCAACCCTATCTCGAGATACATGATGACAAATACATAGCCTATAGCATATGTTGAACCTAGCAAAACTGCTAGGTTCTGCTTTTTCTGTTGGGAAATCATATGCAAAGCCAGGCCAGGTATTTGCCCATGTGTTTTTCGTGTAGTTTGCAGGTTAGGCCATTGTCACTTGGTTTACTATCTTTTAGCGGCAATCTTCCTGTAGATACTGATTGCGCCCCAGATAGCAATAACACTGCCTAATGCTATAGTACCGAGCCTTCCGCCAATGCCTCCAAGGTAGGGTGTTGCCCAGACAAACATGAGTCCTGACACAATGCCAACTATCGCCATGAACCATTCGTTTGCAATTCGGGCTCGTGTAGACATGCCTGCGTATGAACCACATGCACACGCAATTGCCAGGGTTCCGCCAATGTCAGGGAACAGGGCAGGGAGAACGAGGCCACCTACAACGCTCACTATACCTGTACCCATAACAGCTCCGTGTTTGAGCCTGGTATTTATAACAAATGAGGCTTCTGCAGAAATGATTGTTATAAGCACAATGTACTTGCCGGTGGGCCAATCCGGTACCGAAGCAGCAAGCATTTGGTTTCCGGTTAGGAGTGCTGCCAGAGTGCAACCTGATGCTGCTATAGCACCGAGTTTTCCTCCAAAACCGTTCATAACTTCTTTTGCCAGCACAAATATTACCCCTGCTATTGCTGCCGCCAATAGGAGATACGCCATGCCCGGCAAAACCTTCGGAGATGTCATGCCGCAGAAACTTCCACAGGTAATAGGTACACTAAGCGAAGGTAAAATTAGCGCTGCAAGCACTGCAACCAGGCCGGCACCTAACACTCCTCCTAATCCGAGTACTATGTTGAGATAGTAACTGGCCAAAGCTCCCCCGATGACTGAAATAAACAGTTTTAGATCAGAACCGGTAAGGGGTGGATTCTCTGCATCCAAAGCTGTAGGCCATTCGAACACATACCCTGAAAAGAGAGCCGTTACAGCAATAGCAAGCGGTACTGCTGTCAAAGAACCAAGAACTATGCTTTGTACCAGGCCTGTTATACATAAATATCCGCTTATTGCCACTAAAATTGCAAAACCTAATATTGACCTTTTCATTGTTATACCCCTCTCCCTAAGCATTTTTCGTAAATCAGACAGTTTAGACCCTTGGATTACTCTTGTGATCGTTTATGGGTTTTCCCCTATCACTCTTTTTGAATTTGAATATATTGTCATTCGTCGATTTCTGACAAACCCTATTATAGTCACTCCTTCTCTCAAAGCAGTTTTGACTGCAATATCTGTTGGAGGAGCTTTTGATGCCACTACAGGTATGTTGGCAGCGATTGCTTTGCCCACAATTTCTGAATTAATTCTACCGGTTAGGGCAAGTATCTTGTCGCCAAGAGGAATTCCTTTAACAAACGCATGGCCAATCACTTTATCGACTGCATTGTGACGCCCTATATCCTCATGCCAGAGTATAATCCCATTATAATCACATAAAGCTGCTGCGTGAGAAGCACCTGTCATTTTGAAAAGCAGAGAACGCTGAAGGAGGTCTTCGAATATATCGCAAATCAGCCCAGGGCAGAATATAGCACATGTGCTTGGATAGGTATGTACGCTTAGATATGTATGTTTGCGTGGATTGGTACATGTGCTTGGATTTTCTGGATCTGCCTCTGCGTGGCACGTAGTTTTTGGGTGTGCCATTTTGCATGGTTCATCTGCTTGTTCGGTTTGAACATAAACAATATTGTTTCCAGGAACACTTCTCACGTTGGTCACCCGGTGCGTGCAACCGATCAATCCTTTGGTGAGTAGGTGCCCTACAGCAAGGTACTCTATGTACGACGGTGAGCAAGGTGGGAGGCCTAAGGATATATTGCGGTAGACAACGGCCTTGCTTGCTTCGCATACAACCAAATCTGACGTTGCCTTAGTGGCTTCAAATTCGGTTCCGGAGTTAGTAATTCTTTTTACCGCAACTTCTGTGTAATCTGAAGTATCTACCATTTCCTATCCTTCTTTCGTACCTTACGTGTATGACACCTACATAACATTACATCTAAGTGATTATCGCGACAAGGTATTCCCGGAAGCACTTTTTGTCAAAGATGGCCCTACAACTGTAGATTTGCGTTTTTGTTTGATATCAAGCAGCAGTTCAAAATCGTCTTTGGTATTTATGTTTACGAAAGATCGTAACTTAGGATCGATGGCTCGAATTTTGGATTCATGTGCAAAGCCTACATTAACTTGAGAAAATATACTTCTTACACTGTAGTCTCCTTTAGCCAGGCAGTTTTTGATTGGAGTTATGCATTGCTTGGAGTACAAGGCAAACAGCGGTTCAAGATATGAATTAACTTTGGGGACAAAAACGTCATAGCCCTTACAGGCAGAAACCATCCACTTCATAAGAGCAGGATCAGCGCATGGCATATCACAAGCTATGACAAAGCAATATGGGGTCTGGCACACTGAAAGGGCACTGTATATTCCTACCAGTGGCCCGTGTCCCCTTATACAATCGCCAACAGTCTTGACTCCCGGTGCATGAAAGTCATTTGCATCTTTGGCCACAATCATAATATTTGAAAAGGCCTCTCTAAGTGCGTCAACTACATACATGATCATCTGTCTGCCATCAATGAGCAGAGAGGCCTTATCCAAGCCCATTCTTGCACTTTTCCCACCGGCAAGCACTACACCGGTGACGTGGTCAGTTACCATATATGATCACAGGTTTAGGTATCGGAATTGGACCCTTGTGCACCGGTAGCTGAAGGTGTTTCTACGTTAGGCAAAGAGACTGAGCCTTGCCCGGCTATAGGCGTTGGTACTTCTTCTTTGGTTTTGTTAGGAAGACGATCTATTCGTACGGCGCACACCTTAAATTCAGGAATTTTCGCCTTTGGATCCAGTACAGGATTTGTTAGCACGTTGGCTGCCGCTTCAGCAAAATGGAAAGGCATAAAGACCACACCGGGGGCAGGCCGTGGTGTAATCATGGCTTTGACCTTTACCTTGCCTCGACGGGAAGATACCAAGACCATCCCTTCGTCTGAAATCCCCAGGTTTTCAGCAGTTTCAGGCGGAATTTCAATATATCCCTCAGGGATGTGAGCGTCCAGAGCTTTTGCTCTTCTGGTCATTGTGCCTGTATGGTAATGGTAAAGCATACGGCCTGTGGTAAGTACCAATGGATACTCTTCATCAGGAAGCTCTGCAGCCGGGATATAGTCCACAGCCGTGAAGAGTCCTAAACCTCTTGAGAATTTGCCTTTGTGGAGGTAGGGAGTGCCAGGGTGATCTTTGGTTGGGCATGGCCACTGAAGCCCATTGCCATCTAATCTATGATGCACAATTCCGCCGTACAAAGGCGTGAGAGATGCTATTTCATCCATTATTTCAGCAGGCGAAGAGTAATTCATTGGATATCCCATTCGATTTGAAATGTCGATTATTATTTCCAAGTCGGATTTTGCTTCGCCTGGCGGGTTCACAGCTTTTCGTACCATTTGGACTCGCCTTTCAGTGCTGGTAAAAGTGCCTTCCTGTTCAGCAAAGCACGCAGCAGGCAAAACTACATCTGCAAGCTCAGCGGTTTCAGTGAGAAAGATGTCTTGTACAACCAGGAAGTCTAAATTTTTAAGTGCGGCTTCTACGTGATTTATATCCGGGTCAGATACCATTGGGTTTTCACCCATGATGTATACGCCCTTGATGTTTCCGTCATAGGCCTCATTAATAGTTTCTGTTACTGTAAGGCCAGGTTCAGACGGGAGTTCCCGCTCCCATGCTTTTTCGAACTTGCTCCGAACCGTGGAATCGGTAACCGCCTGGTACCCTGGAAACAGGTTGGGAAGGGCCCCCATATCGCAGGCTCCCTGAACATTATTTTGCCCACGGAGAGGATTGACTCCGGTACTTTCTTTACCTACATTGCCGGTAAGCATAGCTAGGTTCGCAGTGGAAAGAACATTGTCAGTTCCAGTGGAATGCTGGGTTATTCCCATAGAGTAAATAAGGTTGGCCGTTTCGGCAGATGCATATGTAACCGCAGCTTCGATTATATCCTCTGCTGGAACCCCGGTTATTTCTGATACTTTTTCGGGTGTATACTTGCTTACGCATTGCTTAAGCGTATCAAAATTCTCGGTTCTTGTTTCAATGAAATGTTTATCGTGAAGCCCTTTTTCGATAATAACGTTCATCATGCCGTTGAGAAGCGCAACGTCGGTACCGGGTTTATGCTGCATATAAATGTGGGCCTTCTTAGCCAATTCGATTTCTCTGGGATCTGCAACTATGAGTTTGGCGCCTCTTCTAACCGCTTCTTTCACTTGAAGCGCGATGACAGGGTGGTTCTCTGTAGTGTTTGAACCGATAATAAATATTGCCTTGGCATCTGCAATCTCGTGGATAGAGTTGGTCATGGCACCGCTTCCGAAACTTGCAGCAAGTCCTGCAACAGTTGAAGCGTGACACAATCTGGCACAATGATCTACGTTGTTGGTGCCTATAGTAGCCCTTGCAAATTTCTGCAGGAGGTAGTTTGCTTCATTTGTGCATTTGGCTGAGGTGAAAACTGCTATCGAATCAGGGCCGTGGTTATGAATGATATTGCCGAGCTTTGAACTTACAAGATTAAGGGCTTCATCCCAGGTAGCCTCTTTGAATTTCCCGTCTTTCTTTATTAACGGAACCTTAAGCCTGTCCTGATGATGAACAAAATCTAACCCAAATCGCCCCTTAACGCATGTGAATCCTTGGTTGACCGGGCCGTCGGCACCTGAAGCGCCTATTATCTTGCCATCTTTGATGTGTAGGTTAATGAGGCATCCTGTTCCACAGTATGGACACGTGGTCTCTATCTTTTCTGTTTCCCAAATACGTCCCTTTCCAATGCTTTGCTTGGGAGTGAGTGCCCCAACCGGACAAACTTGCACACAGTTTCCGCAAAATACGCAAGGTGAATTTTCCAGGGGTTCTCCCCATGCGGGTGCCACTTTGGTATCATAACCTCTTCCTATTGGGCCAATGGCACCTTGTCCTTGAATATCATTGCAAACAGCTACGCATCGTCCGCACAAAATGCATTTACTTAAGTCCCTGATGATGAACGGGTTTGTATCGTCCAGTTCTGCTGTGACTTTGTCTGATGGGAATCTTGGCTCTTCCAAGCCGTATTCGTAGGCATACTGCTGAAGTTTGCAGTCTCCGTTCTTTTCGCAGGTCAGACAGTCAGTTCGGTGGTTAGATAAGATCAATTCCAGTACATTGCGTCTTGTTTTGCGAACATACTCTGAATTGGTTCTGACTACCATGTCGTTTGCCACAGGCGTTACGCACGAAGCCAGGAGCGTCTTGGCTTTTTCGACCTCAACCAGACATACCCTGCACCTGCCGGTAGCGTTGATATCTTTCAGATAACATAGTGACGGGATCTCAATTCCGGCAATGTTAGCCGCTTCCAGTATTGACGTTCCCTCTTCCACTTGAACCTTTTTTCCGTCAATGGTCAGCGTTACCAAAGCCAACGGTGGACACCTCTCTTTGTGATTAATTCCCTCAATGTTGAAAATAGTGAATTGAGTTACGATTCGGTAATATAGTAACATCAAAACATTAAGAAGGGCAACGCCGGGCAAGGCGCGGGACACGTTGGGGTGGAACGTTGGGGAACGTCCCAGGTTTTTCACAAGGCGAATGGCGATATGTTGTATAGGGATTGAACCGGTTAGTAACAGCGGTTACTGTTTTTACCGGTGAGCCCACGATTCTACGCGCTCTGTCCAAACGGCCTTGTTCGGCATTTGAGTCTCAATCTTAAGGTTTTACCATGTTGTAAACGGCTAATCTGCCTTTCGTAGGATACGCTGAATACCCGGCTGAGCCTTCTTCTGCATCTTCATCGATTTCACCGCAGAACAGAACAAGTTTGTTGTCTGTATAGGCTACAACCCAGGCCCACAGGCTTTCGGAATCTCCGAATTTGGCAGTTTTCACGCCATTAAACAGATAGAACTCTTTTCGGGATTGCTCCTTATCGATCAGCGCAACCACGGAATCGCCGTACACAGGGGCTATTTCTGCATCCAAACCAGGCCACAGGCCGTCTGTTATTTTGACCGGTTCGGTATTTTCGCTGAAATACCATGTGCCATTGTGATAGACGTTACAGAAAATGCCTTCAGTGTCAGTGCTAAATGCAACCAGCCATGTATAGGGGGGTCGATTATCATTGTCTTTAAGTATATCGCCCAGATGGGCCGGGTTTTCAGTTTGCCGGGATGAACCTCCTATCCGAACTAACCACACGCTTTCGCTGGTGACGGAACGGGGCTGCACATCGGTTTTTGATGATTGATCTTCCAGGTTGGAACCTGCTACGAAGCCAATGGTGTGATTGTTCTTTGCCCAACGAAAGTTTTGCAGGTACTTGCCGTCTATTCGAATAGTATCTACAATGGCTCCTTCGGTATCAACAACCGTAATCGAGGAGCCAACGCTTTGAGCGGTATCTTCTCCTTCAAATAGCCGGTAGTCATGCCATGAGGTTCCCGTTGCCCCTTCTTTCTTGCCTACTGTATATGCGGCAATGTACTTTCCGTCAAATGACCAGGCCGGGTAAAAACTCATTGTATCTCCATTGGGAATTAGCGGCCTCTCTTCAAGAGTGGCTGTATCAAAAATAAAAATCCCGTTTTTGTCTTTTTCGTTGAGTTCATAGACGAAGTAGCCACCCTTTGGCGAAGCAATGGGCTGCCTGTATATGTAATCAGGAAGGCCGCTTTTTAGCACGGTAAGGTTCTTTTCGGCAATGTTAAACTGCCATATGGTGGTGTTGTTATTCAGGTAAACCTTGTTTTCTTTAGGCAAAAACAAAGTTCGAAGGGAACTGTCCCTATAAGGAAGTGTAAAAAATGCTACTTCTTCAGTAGACGCTTTTATGGCCGGGCCTTCTGAAACTTCTAATTGTGGCTTGCCGCTATCCCCGGGCAAGCGGCCAAATGCCAAAGTAACCCCTCTTTCGCCTTTGTGAGTTCCCGTAGGTTGCCACCCCATCTTTGCATACACAAATTCAGTATCTGACGTCCATCCTAAGGGGCGATAACTGAACCAAGAATCTGAAAGCCAATCTTTGCTTACAGATTCTACTGTGATGGCCTTGGCATCTTCATCATCAACAGGCATAACTATTAGATGGCTGCCACTTGCGTTATCGTTTACTGCCAGAAAATATGATCCGTTTGGTGAAACTGAGTCAGCCGGTGAGTCACTGGTTTGTATTATGCCTTCAATAGCGGCCTCTCGTAGTAAATTGGGTTCTACGACGATCTGAGACTCCTTGGCAGTCATGGTGCATCCTGAGATTCCCACAAGTGAAGATGCAATTAGCAAGACGGCTATGGAACGTATAAGCAATGATTGCATACTCTTTTTGTCCATTGATATCTGGTTTTTTCTTGTCCGGGTTATCTGGGTATCTGTAGTGGCCATAGTCTGCAAACCCTCCTCAGTGTTATTATCTTAGTGTTAGAACGTAGTTTGAAATTGTACATGTGATGATTCACTATGCAGTAATGCTCTTTAAATACGTAAATACAAGTACTTCATTAGCAATACTACCATATTATTACTGACGCAACAGAGGTAATTGCGGTTCCAAATAGATTGCGGGTAAATCCAATAATTCAAAACAATTGTCTAATGTTCCGTGAGCGTGGCGCATAAAGCGTGAAGAATCACTGGGTTTCCACTGGACTGTGTTTGTGGTTGAGCAGCTGGAAGACTATAAATCCATCCGCGATAAATATCCGAAATTTACGGAGTTTGCTCCTGTGCTCCTTGAGTCTCTGGCTGAGGAGGCTTCAACAGTCCGGTCTCAAACGGCAGTGATGCGTACTATGCTGTGGGGTGCCTTTGGCTTAGGCGCGGCAGTATTGTTTTTGGCGTACCGGCGCCGGAAAGCGCAAGATATGAGCCGAGTAGAAGAGTCTGACTGCTAGGCAGTGAAATACGGAAATTTCCCTTGGGCGACTGAGTGTCATAAGGTGTTGTGCCAAGTGGTTAGTATGATGTATTATGGCAGATGAGTGGTATTTGATTTAGCGGTAGTATATTTAAGGTAAGCATGGCCGGGGCATATTCCCGTGACTATACCGGGAACATATTAGAGAACATCCTAAACAACATAAACAACAAGTGATGAACACAGTTAAGGAAGGGAAACATCTAACAGCATGAAAACGTATCGTCAAAAGGCGAGTCGTTTCTCACCCGGATTTCTTCGGAAAATGGCCTTCAAAATATGTATTCTGATAATTCCGATTCTTCTGGCGACATTCATGTTTTCCGCATGTTCTGCAACTTCCAAACACAGGCCGATTACAGCAGCCGGGTCCACATCGGTTCAACCTTTTATGGAGCTTTTGGCAGAAGAATATGCACGGTTATATCCGGACAAACCCGTCGTAAATGTTCAAGGCGGAGGTTCAAGCGCCGGGGTACGGTCGGTACTTTCAGGCGCTGCGTCTATGGGTATGTTGTCAAGAAAATTGGCACCTGATGAAGAAAGCGAAGGGCTTCATGTAGTAGTTATGGCACAAGACGCTATCGCAGTCATAGTGAATCCGCAAAATCCAATCACAGACATTAGTGTTGATAACCTTCGCAAGATATACTCAGGAGAAATAACCGATTGGAGTAAGGTTTCCCAACTACTTGGCACTAAAACATTTGATGTTGACACAACGAATCTTTATCTGTCCGAGCCCCTTGATTCCAAAAAATCCACCGTCGGCATCTCTGTAGATTCCAAAGCCGACAGCACCGGCGGGATACCTGGTAATTCAAAGGTCGAGTTTAGAGGAAAAATCCATGTGATTAGCAGGGAAGAGGGATCAGGTACCCGGGGAGCTTTTGATGACATGATTATGGGTGAAAAAGAAGTTACGCCTAAAGCCATATTCCAGGATTCAAACGGGTCAGTTAAGCAGACAGTGGCTCAGGATCCAATGGCTATAGGTTATATTTCTTTAGGGCTGGTTGACAGGTCGCTCAAATCCCTTGCCATTAACGGGGAACCTCCTACCATTGAAAACTGCAAATCAGGGAAGTACTTATTGGTCAGGCCGTTTATCGTAGTGTTTCAAGGCAAAGCTGAGTCCGGAGTTCAGGAGTATCTTGAGTTTATCACAGGACAACATAGCCAAAAGATCCTTGCAGATGAGGGCCTGATTACTGGGCACACTGAGGATAGTGAGGACGCTGAGCAAACTGAGAATCATGAGAATCCTGAAGACCCTGAGAATACTGGCCAACAGGGGGCTGAGCGTTGACACACAGTAAGAACGAGCGTAGGGCTGAGCTGATATTGTCTGTTGTAGCCGTTGTCTCACTGAGCATTCTGGGGCTTATCACAATCTTCATTTTCAAAGAAGGCCTTCCGGCATTCAAACAAGTCGGGCTATGGGAATTTATTTCCGGCCATCGCTGGTCACCGTCTAAGAATGCATTTGGGATTTTCCCAATGCTTGTGGGCACCTTCATGGTTACAGTGGGTGCTTTGGTGATCGGAATGCCTCTGGGTTTAGGCTGTGCGGTGTACTTGTCTGAATTTTCCGGGCCCAAATCTGCTAAAGTCTTAAGATACATGGTTGAACTTTTGGCAGGGATTCCTTCTGTGGTATTTGGTTTCATAGGGCTTACTGTTATAGTGCCATTTATCAGGGCTTATCTTGGCGGGCCAGGATTTTCAGTGCTTGCGTCTTCTATTGTGCTTGGATTCATGATACTTCCTACTATGGTCAGTGTTTCTTACGATGCGTTGAAGGCTGTGCCTGATGCTTACAGAGACAGCATGATGGCACTGGGTGCCACAAAATGGCAAACAGTGAGAATGGTTGTGCTTCCGTCAGCCAGGTCCGGAATACTGGCTGCAGGTATTCTGGCTACAGGAAGGGCTATCGGTGAGACTATGGCAGTCATAATGGTAGCCGGAAATGCCACTGCCGTGCCTGGGAGCCTTCTTGACCCGGTAAGGACCTTGACCTCTAACATTGCTTTGGAAATGGGTTATTCAGTAGGATTGCACCGCCAGGCTCTGTTTGCCACAGGGGTAGTGTTATTTGTGCTTGTTACCTTGCTTAACGTAGTTGCCCGTGTGGCCATCCGTGGAGGGAAGAGAAGATGAGTGTTAAGGATGGTCCCGGAAACAGGCCCCGAAACCTTGTGAAGCAGCGGCAGCAGGTTGTAAGAATGGCCAATTCGAGAAAACAAAAAATGGCGGTTGCATGTTTGTCTTTGGCTGCTCTTATCACCGGGGCAGTGCTGGTATTTGTGTTTGCCTTTATTATGGTCCGAGGGCTTCCTGTCATAAACCTAGAGTTTCTTTTCAGCGCGCCCCTTAAAATGGGCAGAGAAGGGGGAATATTTCCGGCCATCATCGGCACTTTGGCCCTAACAGCGCTTAGTATATTAATAGCTGCGCCTTTAGGTATTGGAGCGGCTGTGTTTCTTACTGAGTACACCGGTGAAACCTGGTTTTCCAAGGCTATAAGGCTTGGCACAGAGACTCTGGCCGGCATTCCTTCAATAATATTCGGGCTTTTCGGATTCTCATTTTTCGTAATTTTTCTTGGTATGGGCTGGTCTGTTTTGGCAGGTTCACTTACCCTGGCGTGTATGATGTTGCCTACCATAGTGAGGACCGCAGAAGAAGCCATAAAATCAGTTCCTTTGACTTACAGGGAGGTAAGCCTTGCCCTGGGAGCCAGCAGATGGCAAACAGTAACAAGCGTTGTGTTGCCACAGGCGGCATCGGGAATAGCCACCGGTATTGTGCTGGCAATCGGCAGAGCCATAGGCGAGACAGCAGCTGTTATCTTCACTGCCGGTTCTTCATTAAGGCTTCCGCATTCTCTTATGGCCCCTGTTCGGACTTTACCTGTGCATTTTTATATCCTGGCCCGGGAAGGGATTTCGACTGAGAACGCATACGGTACTGCAGCGGTTCTCTTGATTGCAGTTTTGCTCATTAATTTCATAGCCCATTACACTGTAAAGAAGGTTTTTGGCGGAAGAGGTGAAGACGTATAAAACCTTTCAACCGTGAATTCAAGGTGGAAGCTGTTGATTTTTCCTATTCTTACGGTGACGTTTCTGCGCTTAAGAAAGTAAACCTTGGCGTGAAAAACAACTCTTTGTTTACGATAATGGGCCCCACAGGAAGTGGCAAGACTACATTCCTGAGGGCCTTAAACAGGCTCAATGATCTTGTGGGCCAAACAAGCCATTCAGGCAAACTTTTGATCGATGGCAAGGATGTGTATGCTAAGGATATTGATGTAGCGGATCTAAGGCGCAGGGTTGGGATGGTGTTTGCAGTCCCAACGCCGCTTCCTATGTCAATATTTGAAAACGTAGCTTATGGCCCCAAGAAGAAAGGGGTATCCTCTAAGGCGGCCTTGGAAGAACCGGTGGAAAAGGCATTACAGTCGGCCGCTCTTTGGGATGAGGTTAAAGATAGGCTTGATATGCCTGCCGAACGCCTTTCCGGTGGGCAAAAGCAGCGCCTGGCGCTTGCCAGGGCCTTGGCAGTTGAGCCTGAAGTCATACTTTTGGACGAACCTACTTCAGGGCTTGATCCTGTTTCTACTCTAAAGATAGAAGAATTGATGAAAGAACTGGCCGGTTCATATACGATAATCTTTGTAACTCACAATCCACAGCAAGCGGCCAGGTTAGAGGCTGAAGTGGCGTTTTTTTACATGGGCGAGATGGTTGAGATTGGACTGGCCAAAGAAGTGTTCACAAGGCCCCGGGACAGGCGTACAGAGGATTACATCACCGGGAAAGTAGGCTAAAAAGAGAACGGATTAAAGGAACTATCATTATTTTCGAAAGGAGTCTTTAGACTTGGAGGAAGGCCGGAGCGAGAACTTAAATGGAAATGGTAAAGATCAAAAAATCCGAGTGGAGAAATTTGATCTTTACTACGGCGACTTTCACGCTCTGGAAGATATTGAGACTTCTATTAAGAAAAATGCTGTTACTGCAGTTATAGGCCCTTCCGGTTGCGGCAAGTCAACGCTGCTAAGAAGCATTAACCGTATGAACGATACTGTACGCGGGGTTTCTACCAGGGGGCAGATTCTTCTGGATGGAGAGAACATTTATGGCCCGGATGTAGACGTAACCTGGCTAAGATCAAAGGTTGGCATGGTGTTTCAGCGTCCTGTGGTATTTCCCCTAAGTGTATTCGACAATGTTGCATGCGCGCCGCGAGTGCAGGGAATTACCGACAGCGCTATGCTTTCTGACATTGTAGAACAAAGCCTCAAGGCAGTTGACCTGTGGGATGATTTGAAGTTCCGGTTGGAGCAACCGGCGCTTTCCCTGTCTTTAGGCAATCAGCAGAAACTTTGTATAGCCAGGACCATATCAATTAAGCCGGATGTGATTCTTTTTGATGAACCTTGCTCTGCGCTTGATCCCGTAGCTACTTTGAGAATCGAGGAACTGATGTGGGCATTGCGAGAAGAATATACTATTATAATAGTCACCCATAATATGCAGCAAGCGGCCCGGGCTTCTGATTACACTGTGTTTATGCTGGACGGGCAATTGATAGAGGTAGGGCCGACCGGTAAGATTTTTACCAAGCCCGCAGACGTTAGGACTGAGAAGTATATCACAGGGAAACTCGTGTGATTTTGCTGATTGAGATCCCAGGATGAAGGGAAGAGGGACATGTATAATCCAAGAGTTAGCTTTTTAAACCAACTGGAAGAACTGGAGAGGCTCCTATTGGAGATGGGCCGCGCGGCCGAGGTAATGCTGGAGCAGGCTCTGAATGCGCTTGCCCGGCGGGATGTAGATCTCGCCAATGATACTATTGTCTCTGATGATAAGGTAGACTACCTTAAACTTGAAATAGAATCTAAGTCCATGGAACTTATCGCCACCCAGCAACCTGCCGCCAAGGACTTGCGCCGGATATTTGGAGCCATTCTAATAGCCAGCGATGTAGAGCGCGTAGCTGATTATTCTGTAAACATATGTGAATCTGCAATAAAACTTGCAGACAAACCACTGTTCAAGCCGCTTATTGATATTCCCAAGATGGAGCAAGTTGTTGTGAAAATGCTTAAAGAAAGCCTTGAAGGTTTTGTAAACCGGGATCTTGAACTTATAGAGCAGATGATTCTTGATGACGAAGAAGTGGATAACCTTTATGAGTCGCTGTATGATGAACTGCGCGAATTCATGAAGAAAGACCCTTCCCTGGTCGATCAAGCAGTAGAACTTGTGCTTATCTCCAGGCATTTAGAGAGAATTGCCGACCACATAACCAACATCGGCGAGAGGGTCTATTACGTAGAAACCGGTGAATTCAAAGAATTCCACCCGTAAAACGTTGAAAAGTTGGGGACGGTCCTAAACGTTTCAACTTTTCACCTGTTCTAATGTCAATTGGCCCGATTCATGGAGGATATGATGGAGGTGTCTGGAACTGAGGGAGGCGCGGGCTAAAGTCAACAAGATTATCCCAGTGCTGCTTTGGCTGGTAGTTACAGGGGCTGTTTTGGTTTTCGCATTAGGTGCGTGGGTAGCAGGTTTCGGATTTCTGGCCCGTCCTGAGAAGTCGGATTGCATAATAATTCTTGGCTGCAGGGTATATGGCACGGTACCGAGCCCTTTTCTGGTAGCACGGGTTGAGGAAGGGTTTCGGCTTTACAGGGAAGGATATGGTAAGTACATAATAGTGTCAGGCGGGCAGGGCCCAGGAGAAGATATCTCTGAAGCCCGGGCAATGAAAAATTACTTGGTGAGCAGGGGAGTCGAGGAATCCCGGGTCATCATCGAAGACAAGTCCACATCAACGTTTACAAACCTTCGGTACGCCAAGCAGAAGATGTTAGACCATAATTTGGACACGGCAGTAGTTGTTTCGAACAAGTATCACCTGGCCAGGGCCTCACTTATGGCGAAGAGCCTTAGCCTTGATTCTACTTATTCGGGAATCTTCATTTCTGAGCACAAGGCTCCTGAAATTGCCGGTTTCTTGCGCGAAATCCCGGCCTTTGCTTATACGCTGCTAAGTTTGAAAAGTTTAGGACCGTCCCCAATATTTCAATCACCATAGGGGTGCTCTCCTCTCCAAACGCACCTTGCCTGTATGTAGTATAATAGTATGTTATAGAGGATAAGACATTTCATGTATTTCATAAACTGGCAAGATTTTGATAAACTGAGAATACTGAAGGTAGATGGCACTTCCATTTGTGGGGGAGGAATTGGCCAATGGCAGATATTAACTTGTATGATGCAATGTTTCGAAGAAAGTCTGTCCGCAGATACCATATGCACCCACTCAGTGCAAAGGCTTTAACAGAACTGAAGGACTATGTCGGCGGGCTAAGGCCACTCTTTGGACATGTTACAGTGAAGTTCACCTTTGCCGGGCATGGCGAGGTAAGAAATCTGCTGCCTGTAAGGGCTCCTCATTATGTTTTGATCTCATCAGAGAAGAAAGAGAATTATCTGTATAACGTTGGGTTTATGGGGCAGCAGATTGACTTGTTTCTTTCCGCCAACGGGTTGGGAAGCTGTTGGTTGGGCGCCGCAAAACCAAGGCCAGGGCAAACCGTTAAGCAGGCGGACAACCTGGATTTCGTTATTATGCTGGGATTTGGAAAGCCTGCTGAACCATTGCACCGTACAGATATTTCGCAATTTAGAAGAAAGCCTATATCTCAAATATCATTTGTTCAAGACGGAGAAAGGCTGTTGGAACCTGTGCGGCTGGCCCCTTCTGCAGTAAACGGGCAGCCCTGGTGCTTCTACGGAACTACATCTGAGGTACATATAGGCAGAGCCAAACTCAATCCCCTCACGTCTAAACTGTACGGCAGGCTGAATCAAATCGACACAGGGATTGCTTGTTATCATCTTGTTTTAAGCGCAGAACACATGGGGAAATCGGTTTGTTTTCGCTTTGCCGGACCCCGGGAAACTGAACCTCCCAAGGGGTATCAATATGTGATTACGGCTAATATCACCTAACACTCGAAAGGGAGTGGCCGTGAGTATGTTTAATGTTTCTTCTCTGGCAATACTGATACCTTTATCCATATTGGCTGCTGTAGTTACTCTGGAAATAGTGATTGTACTACGGGCCAAAAGTATACTGATAGAGATGATATTGCCCTTGGCTTTAGGAGCCGTGTCAATGTATTACCTGTTCTTTTTTCATGAGGAGTATCCTACTATGAAAGGGGGCATGTATGGTACGTTCTTTCTTGTTTGTTTCCTCGTAAGTTTAGTGGCATTTGGCGTAACCAGGCTGATAGTAAACAAAGCCGAAACCCGAATCGATTGAGCTGCCTGCTCTGGGGGTGGGCGTAGCGCCTCGTTAGCCAGGAGAGGCATGCCGGACAGAACGTTACAGGTTGTGCCCATGGTTCGTTGTTTCGGGCACAGATATTGGGAACCCCATAATATGCTGTCATACTCGCTTCAGACAGAGAGGAGAGAGTTTTCATGAAGAAACCACAGATGTGGCTTTTGGCAATATCGCCTCTTGTATTCGGCTACTTGCTCAACTACGTAATGCTTAAATTCAATTGGTATGGCCCAATTATTACATTTATCAGCGCTTTGTTCTACCTTTACTGGTTTTTCGCAGGCCGGATGTCTGCCAATTGGACAAAATCCAGGAAGGAATCGATTCTGGTGGGCAACAGTCTTGCCATACTCAGTTACGTGTTGCTTATGTTCCAGATGGTTTCGGGAAAGTTCTCTTTCGGAATAATGGGCATTGCACCACAGATGTTTTACCTGCCCGCACTAAGGCTTGCGGCCCAAGTAGAACATATCCTGCTGTTTTTCCATCCGACCCGTTATCTCTGGTCAATATACAGTGTTGCTTTCATGCTCATGATAGTAGTGTATTATGCAGGATACTTGCGTGCCCGCCCCGGCCGGTAATAATTCTTGGAACTCTTGGAACGTCGTCTTCGGGAACCTATGACATCTTAATGAATGAAACGTTTAGGACCGTCCCCGATATTTCATCACCGATATTTTAGTTCCCGATGTTTCACCTTCAGGAACCTATGACAACATCGTAATGAATGAAACATTTAAGACCGTCCCCGATATTTCATGTTGCACAAGGTGAATGAAGATTTTGCGATTTGGAAAGAAGGGAATCTATACTGTGATATTGTATTTATATATGATGATGTTACGTATGCGGAAGTAATTTATTGGGTCTTTGAGTAAGACATACAAAGACACATTTGATATAGCGAGGCCTAAGTACTAATATGTGAATGTGTCGTAATGCGGGAGAAGACTGGAGACTAGTATAGTTTTGATAAGCCGAAAATTGACATCCTTTGAATTTCAGAAAAACGCAGTATTGTACCTCAAGAGTATTGCCATGAGATCTCTGGCACAGGGAGCCTATGGCGTCATACAGGGCCTTTACATAATTTCCCTTGGATTCGATGAAACTGTGCTTGGGACGGTTCTTTCTACCAGAATGCTGGCAGCTGCTATTGCTTCAGTTCCTGCCGGCATTATTTCAGATAGCAGAGGCCGGCAGCCGGTCCTGGTTGCCGGTGGTATTCTGACAACTGTAGGCTATCTGGGAATGGCTCTGTCTTCATCTCCTCTTCACATGATCATTTTTTCGTGTATAGTCGGTGTTGCCCAGGCATGTCAGATGACATCAGGAGACCCGCTTTTGGCCGAATCAAGCACCCAGGAAGATCGAGGCCGGCTCTTTGGAGTCAACTTTAGTTTGTCTATGTTTGTCAACATGATAGGCAGCCTACTGGGCGGGATGCTTCCTCGGCAACTCGGTTGGCTGGGGCAAGTTAAGGCTTTTCGAGTGTCTTTGATTCTGTTTTCGGCTGTGACTTTGGGCGGGGTGCTTCCTGCATATAAAATCGAAGAAAATCGCAATAAGTTTTTAGATAAAACTGCTGTCCAAGGTGACAGCGGTGAAGTAACTTTGCAAAGCAGGGGTTCCCATATTTGCGCTGTAGCCAAGCATGAAGTTCGATCTTTGTTTGATGTTATGCGTAATAAGGATATTATTGGGCTTTTGACGTACAAAGTAATAATTGGATTTGGAGCAGGTTTGGTAGTTCCGTTTTTTAATATATTTCTTTCCGGGAAATTGCAGGTGGATACTGCGGTTGTTGGGCTAATTTTGTCTCTTAGCAATGGAGCTACGGCTCTGGCCGGGCTTATTGCTCCTGTGCTTGCATCTAAGTATGGTAAAGTCAAAACTGTTGTTGGCACTCAGTTGGCATCTATACCTTTTCTGCTTTTGATTGCACTTCCACCTAACATATATCTTGTTTCGGTGGCACTGTTTATGAGATCTGCTTTGATGAATATGTCAAGCCCTGTAGCGTCTAACTTTTCTATGGAACTTGTTGAGCCTGATGACAGAGGAAAGATATCCAGCTTGATGAGGATATCAGACAATGTTTCCCGGGCCTTAAGCGCTGTAGCCGCAGGATATATCATGTCCAGATGGAATTACGAAATCCCCTATTTCTTTACTGCTATTTTGTACTTTCTGGCCAGCGTAGTGTATTGGAAAGCATTCGGTGGGCGAGACGAAGTGTGAAAAACTTATTGCCAACGATTTGCCCCGACGTTCTTAAGACTATCCTGAGGTGAAATATTTGGGACTGTCCCCAGTGTTTCAATTGTCCCTGATGTTTCATTTCCTGAACCGGCTAGAAGACTAATCTATTCAGTACCAGTACTATGATTACTTTGCAAAGCAACCCTAAGGGATAGGTCACACCGTAACCACCGGCAGCTTCATTGCGTCCCGTTGCGTCAATTGCTGCACCCAGCCCGGGGGTAGAGGTCATACTGCCGCATATGGCGCCTGATAGAAGGATCCAGTTCATCTTGAGGGCGTAGCGTCCAAACAAGAAACCAACCAAAATGGAAGTGACTGTAGTTAAGATGCCGATTATAACCAATATGGCATTCGGCCCGGACATAGCCGATACTGCTTGATATCCATAGTTGAGGCCGACATATGCCAAGAAGTAATACAGAGCTATTTGCTTGGTTACGTTGAGGGCTCGTTGATCCATGTAAAGACGCCCACGGCTACCTAAGACAAGCGCCGTGACCAGCACTCCCCCTGTGGTGCCTAAGCTAATCTTGCCCACAGAACCCAGGGGTATGCTGATGTTACCCAGCAAATATCCGATGATAGAAACCAAAGCTATTCCCACCACACCGAAAGGTGCAGGCCTTGATTTGGGGCGGGTACCGTTATAGGCGAGTTCCCTGTCTAACTGAATGGCTTCTTGCTCTGGATCCAATCCAAACAGCCTGGGCAGAAGCTGCATACCGGTAATTACTGAGATCACACTAAAAGGGTACGCAATGGCATAACCCATACCAACGCTGGCTTGTGCGGCACGAGCTTGTGGCGACGACGGTTCGGCAAACATGTGGGCAGCTGATTCTAAGGCTACCCCGAGTCCAGGCGAGCTGGTAAGCGCACCGGTGTAAAGGCCTGTGATAGCATGCATATCGACTCCGTCGATTAGCCGAAAAAGGGAATAAGCCACACCGGCGCCGGTAACGGTTATAACCATAGCCAGTAATAAAAACTTAATACCATTTCCTTTAAAAACTTTGGCTACGTCTTTGGCTGCCAACAAGCCGACTGAAGCCACAAACAGGAGTAGGAAGAAATCGAAATAAGCTTTATCTGCAAATCCGTTTTGCACTATGCGCGCTGCATATGAGGGAACACCGCTTTTTCCGTCTGCTATTGCAGTTTCATAAGGTTCAACAAAACGGCTGTAGACTAACCAACTGAGGCCCATACCTGCAAACAAAGTGCCTGAAACACCCAGTTTAAAACGTGCAATTTTGATTTTACCCAAATAGTGTCCGCATAAAATAGCCAGGCTCATCAAGAAAAGAGGGTTGGTTATTAAGTTCAACTGTTATTCATCTCCTGCTTGTTCGATTAGTTCCCATGTTAACATAACTGATTTAGGAGTTAATGCTGCCTTAGATCCATTATGAAACAACCTATGTTTAGATTGTAGCAGTATTTCAACATAGACAATATACACTTCGAAGCCAATGTGACAGTAATTAGAAGTAACAGAAGCAACTTGGCATCTTCGAAGTTTTAGTTCTTCTTCATGATAAGCTAAAGCGTGAAACCGGCTTGTAAGAAGTCTCGATGAAATATTTGGGACGGTCCTAAAAATTTCATGCTATTATGCTGGCCTATAGGGTGATATAGGAAAGTTTAGAATTCCGTGTAGGAGGTGGTATGAGTACCGTTGTCAAGGGCGATATTACAAAACAGCAGGTTGATGCAATTGTTAATGCAGCAAACAAGACTTTGCTTGGAGGGGGAGGGGTGGACGGAGCCATACATAGAGCAGCGGGCCCGGAACTCTTAGAGGAATGCAGGACAATTGGTGGCTGTGAGACAGGCGAGGCCGTTATTACCAAGGGATACAACCTTCCGGCCAAATGGGTCATTCACACAGTGGGCCCTGTTTGGCAAGGTGGCAGCTTAGGGGAAGCCGAACTTTTGACAGGTTGTTACAACAATTCTTTGCGGCTAGCTGTACAACATGGCATCTGTACCATAGCATTTCCGTCTATAAGTACAGGGGCATACGGGTATCCGGTGGCTCAAGCAGCACCTGTTGCAGTTGGCGAAGTTGCTGAGTTTCTGAAAAAGGCTGAAGCCCAGGACGGTGCTCTGTGGATTCAGGAAGTTAGGTTTGTGTGTTTCAATGAGCAAATCTATTCTGTTTACAAACGCGAAGTTGAGAAACTTGGCAGGTGACCTAGCTTAATTCAGGTTTGATTGGAATTTCGATTCGAACTTGGTGCAGGCTTGACCTAGGATATGATAAAGCGCCATGAAGATTAGGATTACGTGTTTCTGACACCACGGTACATTTGCCTTTGAATTGACCATTGACTTTTTTGAACTGCTTGTCTTACCATAAAATTACTTGAACCAGTGATCCGAAATTTCAACAAACTACCTCGTTGATGATCTTTAAATTAGAGTGGGTTTTCCCGCATTTGGCCAAATACTTAATTATTTCACAAGTAGGAGGTGAATTTGCCTGTGAATGAAACACTCACTGTCATTAGGGAGAGGCGAAGTATAAGGGCGTATAAGCCTGAGCAAATATCTGATTCAGAACTTGATGCTATTTTGGAAGCTGCTATTTGTGCACCTAACGCAATGAATCAACAGAAGTGGCATTTTACCGTGATACAGAATAAGGATCTTTTGCAGAAGATAACTGAAGTTGCAAGGGAGAACATGAAGTCGGGCCCTGAATTTATGGCCAAGAGGGCAGCATCTCCTGACTTCAGCCCGTTTTTTCATGCCCCTACAGTCATAGTAATTACTGCTGACTCAGAGGCCAGGTTTGTTCAGATTGACTGTGCGGCTTCAGCCCAGAACATCGCCTTAGCGGCGAAGTCACTGGGTATCGGTTCATGTCTCATGACATCGCCTGAACTTATCTTTTCGTCGGAAAAAGGGCAAGAGCTTCTTAAGGAATTAGGCGTTCCTGAGGGTTATAAGCATGTTTGCACTGTAACTTTGGGATATACAGATGGCGAGAATCCTTCTCCCAAGCCCAGGAACAAGGAAGTAATCAGTTATCTGAGATAGACGGCATTCGCTTTTCCGCTGTTCGAAAACTTGCCTGAAACCCTGGGAATCTTGCCTTGTAGGCGTGGCTTAGCTGCTTTTGGCGGTTGGTTCGTATCAGAGCCATCCGGTTACCATCTTGACAAAATGAGTCCGGCAGCAGACATAAGGCTATGTCACTGCCGGACTGCCCAGGTTGTTATGATTTATTTCGCAGTGTATCCCTGCAACCCTATACCCTATTATGGTTGTTCCATAAACGGATATCTGTAATCAACCGGCGGGTTCAGGTTTTCCTTAATGGTCCTGGGGCTTACCCACCGCATCATATTTATCTTCGAACCTGCCTTGTCGTTGGTGCCTGACGCCCTGGCGCCGCCGAAAGGCTGTTGGGCGATTACTGCTCCTGTAGGCCTATCATTTACATAGAAATTGCCTGCTGCGTGGGCAAGGCATTTTTCAATTTCAACAATGGCCGTTCTGTCCTGAGCAAATACCGCTCCTGTAAGTCCGTAGACAGATGTGGTATCACATAGGCCAATGGTTTTGTCCAAAACTTCATCCTTGTAAATGTAGATAGTCAACACCGGGCCGAATATTTCTTCTTCCATGGTTTTAAAATGTGGGTTGGTAGTTACAATTACAGTAGGCTCAATGAAGAAGCCGGTGCTGTCATCGCAGTTTCCACCGCAGATTATTTCGGCTTCATGAGATTCTTTGGCGTAATCGATGTAAGCCTTAATTGACTTAAAAGCTTTAGCGTCGATTACCGCTCCCATAAAGTTGGTGAAATCCTCAATATCGCCCATCTTGATGGTGTTTACTTCTTCAACCAGTCTTTGCTTTACCTTGGGCCAAATGCTTTCGGGAATATATGCACGGGATGCTGCAGAGCATTTTTGGCCCTGGAACTCAAATGCGCCTCTTACCAAAGCGGTCACCAAGGATTCTATGTCTGCCGATGAATGTGCAAACACAAAGTCTTTGCCGCCTGTTTCGCCTACCAGCCTGGGATATGTTCTGTATTTAGGCAGATTCTTGGCTACTGTGAGCCACATAGACTGGAAGGTTGCAGTTGAACCTGTAAAGTGGAGTCCCGCAAACCACGGGTTGGCAAAGGCAACATCCCCGACTACGCTTCCGGGGCCTGGTATGAAATTTATGACCCCGTCAGGAAGCCCGGCTTTTTGCAGAATCTTCACTACTTGATATGAAGAATAGACTGCTGAAGAGGCAGGTTTCCATACCACCACATTGCCTGCAATGGCCGGGGCGGTGGGAAGATTACCGGCAATAGAAGTAAAGTTAAAAGGCGTCACTGCGAGAATGTATCCCTCAAGCGGCCTGTATTCCATACGGTTCCAGCAATCCCGGGTAGACTCAGGTTGTTCGCGATAAATCTCGTTCATGAAATAGGTATTGAACCTGAGCATGTCGGCAAGTTCGCAGGCCGAGTCAATTTCCGCCTGATTTGCGGTTTTGCTCTGGCACAACATAGTGGCCGCATTTATCGTGCTTCGGTATGGGCCGGTGATCATTTCGGCTGCTTTTAAGAAGATGGAGGCCCGATGTTGCCAGGGCATGGATTCCCACCGGTGGCGTGCAGACAAAGCGGCATCGATAGCCGCTTTTACTTCTTTTTCACCGGCGATATGGTATGTGCCAATTACGCAGCTTTTATTATGCGGAATTATGCATTTACCAATGTTGCCGGTCCGGACTTCTTTGCCACCTATAATCAAGGGGATTTCAATTTCTTGTTTTCTTAACTCTACAAGGCGCTGTTTTAGCAGGCCTCGTTCTTTGGTGCCCGGTGCATATGATAGCACTGGTTCATTTTCGGGCTTGGCTATTTTGTAAATTGCGTTTGTCACCTGTTTCACCTCTTGGTATATTGTCCGAGTACCTAAAAGAAACTGTGTTTGATTGATAGCTGATTATTGCGAATGCGAGTGAGTTCTGACAGAGTCTGGTTTTTAAGTTTGCATAAGTTGTGCAGATCTTGCAAATGCATGTGAATTTAAGCCATGCCCGAAACAAACAGCCAGGCACGCGCTAATGTTATTGCGTCAGCCTGGCTCTATTTTTAATAAAACCATATTAGGCCACTCTCCTTTCCAAACACGGGAGGCGTAACCGTTTCCAATTACACCCTATCGGCTTTGATACCATACCCTGTGGCTTTAGGTGTCAGAGCTCGGAGATAGGTTCCTGATTCATGTTTCTTTACCTGGCACTCAGACTTAGAGTTGTGCTTATTGCACCATTTGTCGAACAGATGCCAAATGGTAGAATAGATGCCAATGGCATATGTTCAAGATTCATACTTCAATGTGTTCTGAGAAAATTCCTTCTTTTTGATTGCGAGAGGTGCCGAATTTGATCTCGGCGCAACGGCCCTAAGATTAAGTTCAGTGTGAGTAAAATGTTTGTGGGTTTTTGGAGATAAAGAAAGAGACAAGGAGAAAAAGAGGCAATGAGCATCAATCCCGAAACTCCGGGTTTCGGACTTCTTCATACAACCGCAGACCGGTTAGTCCAAGGGCGGCTCATCCCCTGGTTCTTCACCATGGCCTTTGCCGGGGAAATCCTGATTGATGACCTGTTCATCCATAGGCCTTTTCTGAGAACCTTTCGATGGATCTGCAGCACCCACACCTACCACTTCGAATCGTGCCAATTGCTTCTTCATATGGTGCGGTGCCTAAGGTATGATGGGTTAGCTAGCAAGTAAGGGACAGAGGTAGCTAATCTAAATTGCTTGGTTTTGGAGGTCGTCTGTCTTGGTTGAGCTAAGTGCTGAATTGAAGAAAGAGATTCGCTGCTTCCAAAGCCGTGCAGGATTATGGTCATAGGAGAACCTGACACTGGAAAAAGCACTTTGGTTGCGCTTTTGGCACGCTGGTTTTGGAGCACATCACATAAGGTTGCTGTTGTTGACTCTGATGTCGGACAGGCTGATGTAGGCCCGCCTGGTTTTGTTTCCTATGGGTTTGTGGAACGGGATATTACATCTTTGCAGTCAGTTACCAGGAATGGTTCTTATCTGGTGGGAAATACGTCTCCTTATAGAAGCACATTATCCGTTATGTCAGGCACATACGCTTGTGTAAACGCTGCGCAGAAACAAGGAGCGGATGTGATCCTCATCGATACGTGTGGCCTGGTGAAGCCTGGCATAGGAGTACAACTCAAATGTGTCAAGGCAGGTCTTATTCAACCTGATCTGGCCATAACACTGAGCACTTCAGCACTTTACCCACTCACAAGGCATCTTAAGTTTCTTGGGATTCGCGTTCGTAGTTTCTTGCCTCTTAAAGAGGCTCGTATCAAGTCTACCGACAAGCGCAGAGAGAATCGCGTACTTCGTTGGAACAAGTATCTTAGCCGCGGTGCACGTACTCAAAGCATTGACTTTTCTTGTGTGGGAATTTGCAGATGGTGGGATGAAACTCGATACGTGGATGTAAGCAATATACCGCATGGGAGTGTGGTTGCAGCAAGTGATTTAGAACGGCCAGGCTTTCAGATTCCGTGTGTATGGACGGTATCAGAGCGCGGCCAGTTGATTTTTGGTCAATTGCCAGAAGATTTTGAACCGGAGATTGTATGGGTTACTGCGTATAAATTGAGTCTTGAGGGAACCGTGGTAACTTTGGCATGATTTGCGATTGACATGTGATTGATATTATAGATGCTACGCGGGTGAGAAAGATGAGTGGAACGACCCGATCCCGGAACAATATGCAGTTAGACGTTAGGCCTTAGAGGCTTAACTATTCCTGTATTATCCGTATTATTTCCAATAGCACACCGCATAAGGGACAGAAACGCCAATCGCCGATTCGCTAACTGATTCGGAACGGGGGAATCTAATCCTTATATTCAATAAATCAATGAACCTTCCTTGCCTGGCCCTGGTGATAGCAACTATCGCCACACACAGATGATCCAGTCGGGAAGGAGTCCCTAACCAATTCAGAATGAGGGCAACTGGTTTTTAATGTACACTGTAAGTGTATGAAATCAGCAGTTGACGAGTAGCTAGTATGTGGTTTATCTGGCATGTAAAGCAATGAGTGCTCATAAGGCACAGGGAAACTGGAGGAAGCATGAGAGAAACTGAGAAAAGTACAGAGAAAGATAAGAGAAGTAAGAGAGATGCATGAGACAAGCATAGGAGCAAGCAGGAGTGAACCGCTGAGAAGAGCATAAGAAGAGCATAAGAAAAGCATAAGA
>CAZXLH010000012.1:36721-50450 GCA_964641455.1 uncultured Eubacteriales bacterium
AGCATAAGAGAAGCAGAAGAAGAGCATGAGAGAAGCATAAGAGAAGGGGATGTTGTTGTTAACAAACAAACTTGGTTTAATCATAAACCCGATTGCAGGTATGGGCGGTAAGGTTGGGCTTAAAGGCACAGATGGGAAGCACATATTGAAACGGGCTATACAACTCGGAGCTCGCCCTGAGGCGCCTAAACGGGCTTTAGTTGCTCTCGAAGTGTTGGCCCCTATGAGAGATGAATTTCAACTTTTAACCTATCCATTAAATATGGGCGAAAATCAGGCCCGGGCTGTCGGAATTGAGCCCGTGGTCTTAGGGAGCAAACCGGTGGAATCCGGAAAACAGGTAGAGTCGGCCGGGCAAGAATATAGTACAGATGAATCAACTTATGGCACAACCTTTCAGGATACTGAAAATGCCGCCAGGGATATGCTCAAAGCCGGAGTCGATTTGATACTTTTTGCCGGCGGGGATGGCACAGCCCGCAACATATATAATGCAGTCGGCGACGAAGTAGCTGTATTAGGTATTCCTGCAGGAGTCAAGATTCATTCGCCTGTATATGCGACTAACCCACGAAGTGCAGGCCGCCTAGCCGCTAAATTTCTCAAAGGTGAAGTAACGACAGTTCGCGAAGCTGAAGTGATGGATATAGATGAAGAGGCTTTTCGGAAAGGACGGGTTACTCCAAAACTGTACGGATACCTACGAGTGCCATATGAGGAGCGTTTGGTGCAGAACTTAAAATCAGGCAGTCCTGAAAGTGAAGCGGCTGCCATTGACGGTATTGCAGACAGAGTCATAGAGGAAATGGAGCCTGACGTAGCCTATATCATCGGGCCTGGAACAACGACCAGGCCAATAATGGAAAAACTAGGCCTCGAAGCCACTCTTTTAGGCGTTGATGTTGTTCTAAATGGGAAACTCTTGGCTGCTGATGCAAGTGAAGATGATTTGCTGCGAATACTCAATGAGATATCAGCAACCGGATGTGATAGAGCAGATGAAGTTGAAACTGGATCTGAAGGTGGATCTGAAGGTGAGTTTGAATCTGGATCTGGAACAACAGATTTTGATGAAATGGATAGCTTGGGGGCTGGACCGGAAACGATTGGCTGTGATGAAGCGGATAACTGCGGAGTAGGGTGGGAGGCCGCTGGATGTGATGAAGCAGATCGTTCCGGAGTAGCAGGTGTAACGGCAGACGAACCAGAACAGGGAATATTGATGAAGGCCAGGGCAGGAACGGAAGATGGAACCATAGCGGCGACCATAGCAAATGCTAGGCTAGGAAGCAAAGAGGCGACTAGGATGGAAACCCTAGCGGAAACTGATATAGAAACCCGAGCAGGAATCAGAAGATCAAGGGCTGGAGTAGGAGCCAAAACAGTAACTAAAACAGCAACTAAAGCAGCAACTAAAGCAGCAACTAAAGCAGCAACTAAAGCAGCAACTAAAGCAGCAACTAAAGCAGTAACCAAAACAGCAACTAAAGCAGCAACTACTGCAAACACCCAAGAAATAGAAGATGAAACTCTAACCAGAGCAAAACGTGCTCACATTATCGTCACAATTATTGGAGGCCAGGGGTACGTTTTCGGCCGCGGAAATCAGCAGCTCAGTCCTGAGGTAATACGTAGGGTTGGTATTGACAACATTAGAATTGTGGCAACCAGGCAGAAACTTAACGCTTTGGATAGGCGGCCGCTTTTGGTTGATACAGGTGACGAAGACTTGAACCGGATGCTTAGCGGCTACGTACGGGTACTTGCCAGCTATGACAGGGAAATAATGTACCGGATCGGATAGCTTGTAGATGTAAGATTGCTGAACAGTTGAATGGATTACGTAGTTAACCTGCCGAAAATTGGGGACCTTATAGAAACTGGGGGCTACAGTTGCTTATTCGACCCGTCTTCCTGAAACATAATAGGAAATAGAGTCGAGTATGAACTGTTTAGCATTTAAGCAAATAGCAAATAGGGATGGAAAAATAGAGACGTTCCTGTGAAAATAGAGATGGTCCCAATTTTTTCAGTAGATGCCGGCATAGCTAACTGCACTTACAAACAAAGGTGTTCAAGTAAACTTAAGTGCACTTACAAGACAGAGTGCTTAAGTAACGTAGCGGTACTTACAAGACAGAGTGTTTCAGTAACGTTAAGTAACGTAACGGTACTTACAAAACCAACGTGTTTTAGTAACTGGACTTACAAACAAATGTGCTTAGGTAACTGCACTTACAAAAGCAAACTTAGGAGGGGGATGCATGGATACAATAGAGCACTGGATCATCAAACACCAAGATGAGCTCACGGCTATATCCGACAAGATCTGGAGTTATGCAGAACTGGGGCTTGTCGAGCACAAATCTGCTGCAATTCAGGCTGAGTATCTTAAAGCCCATGGGTTTGACATACAAATGGGTGTGGGTGGCATGGATACTGCTTTTGTGGCTGAGTGGAGCAGTGAAGGCACGAAACGCAACAGTGAAGGCGCAAAACAGAGCGGATACTGCAAGAAAAGCCAGGACAATCCGGTTAGACACATATGTAGTCGCAATGGTAAAGAGCGGCCGGAGCTGAGCGAACTGTCTCACTTGCCAGCCGAAAAACGTGAATCAGATACCGTTGTCATTCCTCCAGTCAAGCCTGTTATCGGATTTCTTGGTGAATACGATGCCCTGCCAGGGGTTTCAAATGAGCCACTACCCACAAAGCATCCGGCCAAGCAAGGCGCTCACGGCCATGGATGTGGGCATAATCTCTTAGGAGTTGCTTCTATGGCAGCAGCTATAGCTCTTAAAGAATTTGCTAAAGCCCGTGGGGCCTCTGGAACTATCCGGTATTATGGCTGCCCTGCCGAGGAAAGTTCTTTCGGTAAGACCTGGATGGTAAGAGATGGCTTTTTCGACGATGTCGATATTGCCCTTACCTGGCATCCTGGAAGTATTAACCGCACAAGCAACTCTACAAGCCTGGCAGACCTTGTATACAAATTTGATTTCTATGGCAAGACAGCCCATGCAGCGGGTGACCCGTGGAACGGGAGGAGCGCTCTTGACGGGGTCGAACTTATGCATGCAGGCATTGAGCGTATGCGAGAGCATATGAGGCCAGAAAGCAGGGTTCACTACGTAATTACCCATGGTGGCGGCGCACCAAATGTTGTTCCTGAGTACGCCCAAACCTTTTTTGACATAAGGGCCGGAGGCCTTGATGAATTAGAGAAAATGTACGATTGGGTGCATGATATTGCCCAGGGTGCTGCATTGATGACTCAGACCAAATTTGAACCGAGGTTTCTGGGGGCAGCTGCCAATGTGATTCCTAACAGAGTGATTACCGGAGTGTTCCATCAGATAATGACCGAACTTGGCGCTCCTGAGTGGACAGATGAGGAACTTGATTTCGCTTCGAAAATGCAGGACGAGCTTGGCCCTGATACTTTGCAGAGCAGTTTGCACAGGCTTGGAGAAGAAGCATCTTTGTTGAGGCAAACTCAAGTTTGCGATGTAGTGTTTCCGGAAGAAGAAGGTATAACTCAGGGGAAGGGTTCCACTGATGTAGGCGATGTATCGTGGGTAGTTCCCACAGGCCAGTTTAACACTGCCTGCTATGTACTTGGTGCACCTGGCCACAGCTGGGCAGTTACAGCTTGCAGCGGCATGAGCATTGGGCATAAAGGAATGATTTTTGCTGCAAAAGTACTTGGTATCGCAGGAACCAGGTTTATGACTGATGAAAACCTTCGTGAACGGGCCAGAACCGAGTGGAAGAAGCGGCTTGACGGCAAGGTGTATAAGACTCCGGTGCCGTCTGAGATCAAGAGGCCGCCCTTGCCGTTTGGGAAGAACAAATAAAGATTTGCTGTTGTCGCAACCAAAGAATAAGAAGGTATGATGATTGTGAGGAAGCCAGACACGCGATAAGTGCTGAATTCTTGTTGTTTAAGCAGCTAGGATAATAATTCCATTACGCCTGGCCTCGTAATGTGAGGTCAGGCGGGCTAGCATAAGTCGTTTTCAAGGGATTTGTTTTTTGAATAAGTTGTTCTTGAGTTGCTCTTGGTAGCCCAATCAATTGATAACCGGTAAGATCTACCCTTTTGGTTGTTCTTGGCCTAAGACCTTGTAGAAGCACAGCACCTGTAACAGGAACAGTGCTATTACCGAAATCCACGACCATGTAAAACTTAACTTGTACATAATTCCGCCAAGCACATTGCCTACGGCCATACCGAGTGAAGAGATGCCTGTTGTGAAACCATCCCATGTTGCCCTATACTTCTCATCAACGGCTTCGATGTTTACTGCCATTATAGCAGGTGCCGATATGTTTCCGACCATGGATATCAGCAGGATCACAGTATAGACCTGTCATAGGGCATTGATCCACAGAATTGAAGACATTAGCGCAGGGAATATCAATCCTGTAATTATTACAATCCCTTTTCTGCCTCTTACGTCTGCAATTCGGCCTCCAATTAAGAGTACCAGCGCTGTGCCAAGGCTCGAGAAAATATTCAAAGCAGTTATTGCCCTATATGTTGACGAAAACCTGTCCATTACTGTAAAGGGTAAGAGGATATTCATGGCTCCATTGCTGAGCCCGTTAGCAAGCCATGCCAATAGCAAGAGTATAAGATGGTGAGCATTTGAATCCATAAACATTTCGCGTCCTACTGCGAAAAATGTTTCAAGAGAAAAGTTTCGGCCCGGTTTCCATGGTTGGCCACTTTCTACTTCCTGGTTTGTTTCCAAGGGTTCTACGGTGGCTTCCAAAACCTCGGTGTGTTCCATGTTTTGAGCCGGCTTGTTTTCCGCGTCACGTTCAGGCTGCTCCAGGGGAACAGCCATGAATATTGCCGCTACAGCTAAAATCAGCGCAACAAACAGAGGCACTTTTACTCCATACATATCAGCCAAGAAGCCTGAGGCAAGAGGGGCTACCACGTTGGCAATCAAGGACATGGTTTGATATATGCCCAGCGTTGTTGCACGGTTTTCCTTGACCGTATACGCAGCTATGAAAGCGGTTCTGGGAGGGCTTTGTATTATAGACAAGCCTCGAATTATCGATACGACAACCAGCCCTATGAAACTTCTCGTAGAAAGCAGTACAATTATGGCTGCACAACGAAGTATCTGGCCTGTAGTGTACAGCTTTTTGCGGCCCAAACGGTCCGCCAAGATTCCTCCTATTGCCGCCACGATCGCTGAAGTTACTTGTAGTACAAATCCGAGCCAGCCCTGTGTTGCAGACTCATATCCGAGAGATTTGTACCAAGGGGCAAGCAGTGATACATAAAGGCTCACCGCCAATGTTTCAACCATTCCAATAACTATGAGCCTGCGCATTCCTGCATCCATGCTAGTAAAGAACTGCCTGATCTTATGTAAAGTGGGTACTGATTCTGTGGGAGCACTCATTTAACGGCCTCCTAAACTCAATGAATTGATTCACAGAGAAACTAAGTCAAACTGAATCAAACTAAATCAATAGGAAGTCTAGATGATTTGAATATAATCTAGTGATATATTAACAAACTAAACCCGGGGATTAAAGACTTTAAACACAATTCATCATAATTTGTAGCAAGCCGGGCGGTTTTGAAAGTTAGGACGATCTCAAACCTATCAACCAAGAAATTGAAGAAAGAAACGAGGTAATAGGTGAAATACAGAGTCGCTCCTGTGTTTCAATTGGAAAAGTGGCCAATTAAATACAGGCATACAACGCTAACGGTGCTACGCTTTCACTTCAGCCAATATGGTGTAAACCAGGGGGCTGTGATTTAGGACAAGTTTATTATGCTGTTCTTTCAAACAAGATGAACCAGGGTATTGGAGGATCGCAGTATATTCACAAGTTTATCATGCTGTGCTTTCAAACCTGATAAATTCGGCATAACACAACCGTTAGCTTGGGCTTGTTTAGACTATATCAGATATCAGACAACTTGTGCAGGGTTTTGCAGGAAAGGACAAACCGTATATCGAAACACTAATTAATCGATATATGGCTTCATGAAGCAGCCAAGGAATTGGCAGGGCCATCTGTTCCAAGCCCGGTTATTTCTGTTACGAGAGACAATGGCGAGCATTGGCCTGACTGTAACGATTGTCAAACTAAATCCTCAGGACGGTATACCAATTCTGTCTGGAGGGGAGGAGGCAAGTTAAATGAGCATTTGGCTGACAAATTGCAGGTTGATTGATGGTACCGGAAGACGTCCAAAAGACAACATGGCATTGGAAATTCAGGATTCCAGGATATCCAGAATTGCAGAAGGCAGCGCACTTGGAGATGAAACAAAACTTAAGCCTCAGGGCCAGGTATTTGATATGGATGGCAAGACAGTATTGCCTGGTTTGTGGGATAGCCACATGCACCTTACTTTCTTCATTAATACGCGGCAAGACTTTGCACGTATCTCCGATCTTACCCTTCGCGGTGCACGCCGGGCTATGCAATTCCTTGCGGGAGGAGTCACGTCTTGCAGGGTTTTGGGTGATGAATCAGGGGTTGATTTTGCCCTTAGAGACATGATCGCCAACGGTGAGTTTCCCGGCCCCAGGCTGTTTATTGCAGGCGAATCTGTTACTACCACAGGTGGACATGCTTATGATAGCTCAGGTATTGAGTGTGACGGCCCGTACCAAGTCCGCCGCGCAGCCAGGCAGCAACTGAAACGCGGAGCTGATTTTATCAAGATTATGATGACCGGGGGCATAATGGGAGCCCATGAGGGTTTTGGAAGCACCCAGATGACACCTGATGAAGTGCGCGCTGCTACTGAAGTAGCCCATTTCGCAGGTAAACATGTTGCTGCTCACACAGGAGGAGCCGAAGGTGTGGAGATGGCGGTTACAAACGGGGTAGACACGGTTGAGCATTGCTATGCCCTAGATGAAAGGGTTGTTGATATGCTGGCCGAATCAAACACCCTATGTGTTCCCACTCTCGTAGTCACAGACTCAATTCCTCTTTACCGTGCTACCGGCGCTCCTGAATACGCCCTTAAGAAACTCAAAATTGCCCAAGAATACCACCGCCGGGGTTTTCAGTACGTGGTCAAAGCAGGAGCTAAGTTTGCCGTAGGGTCTGATCTTCCTTCTGCCAAGGTAAACGGAGTTCTGGCGACTGTCAGAGAAATGGAGATCATGGTTGAATTGGGTGCCCATCCCATGTCCGTGATTATGGCTGCTACAAAGGTTCCTGCTGAATTGTGTGGGCTCATTGATGAAGTGGGTACTCTGGAGGAAGGCAAGTTTGCAGACCTCGTTGTGGTAAATGGATGCCCGTGTGAGGATATGAAGGTTCTTGAAAATCCGGTGTCAGTAATGAAAGATGGCAGGTGGGTGAAGGTTACAAGGGATGCAGAAATGCCGGATATTGGGGGATGGTGAGAATTTAAGGGATTCCTGAACTTGGACAGCGTGTGTTTGGATATGCAGATTATCGTGTCTTATGCGATCCGATGATGGATAGATGCACAGGAAAAATGAGGTGCCTCAATCATTTATTAACACTAATCCGCTGTTCAAACTCGTCCAGTTCCGTGCCTGGCCATATAATTATTCTCTTAAGGCTTAGCGGATCGTCTCCTTGTTTTACGAAACCATGCTTGGTGGCAAATGCAAGTTTGTAGTGTTGCTGGGATAAAACATCGGTCATAGTGTTGTTTACAGCCCCAAAAGGATACGAAAAAGCCAGTGGCCTGTCGAGGCCGTGATCTTCAAAGCAGTCTTCAAAATGCTGGAGATCCTCTGAAAATCGCTCAGGAGGCCACGATAAAATATCCGGGCCAATGTGTGTTCCAGTATGGCCATCGTATGTATGATTCTGAAAATCTATTGTTTGGGATGTTTGAATCGAGATAATGTCGTCCCAACTAAGGTGATATAACCCTGCAGTGGGCCCATCAGCTCGTGCGCCGATTACGAAGGCGACGGCTTTGAGTCCATTTTCCTTAAGAATGGGAAACACATAGTCCTTTATAGAAATGTAACCATCATCAAATGTAATCACTACAGATTTTGGAGGCAGTTCACCCTCGTTGTTTAACCAGTCGAGCAATTGAGGAAGAGTAGGGGTTACGTAGCCGTTTTCTTTCAACCATGCCATTTGAGACTGGAATTCCTCAACAGGCACAATCATGCCGTTTTCGTTGTCTGAAATTTCATCCCGGGGGAGAACATGGTGGTACAAAAGTACAGGGACAGATTCTGTGTTTGGAGCAGAAGTCTCATATGTATCTTGATCGGCCTTTTTGCTTGGAGGTGTGTTACTTTTACTTGATGTTATATTTCCTCCGGGTAGGATTTCTTGATTGGTACAGCAACCACTTACAATTATTATTGTGCAAACACAAAGCAAAGAGAGGACTGTCTGCAATGCAGATGTTTTCACCATTTTGACAGCTCCTTAGAATCCTTATTTCACGGAACCTTTCGGGGAACGTGTGGTTTATCACAACCAGTCATTTATCGTTTTCTCACAGCAAGTCAACGGTTGCCGGCATATTGTTTTTGCCGCCAAAATGGAAAAAACCTTCTCCAAATTAAATCCATTGTAGCCATAGAATACCCATGATGCAAGATTGGTTGAGGCGTTTCACTCCTCGAACCACGTCTGTATTTGGGCCATTGTTGGCATTTTGCCTTCCATTACTTTTCTTCCATCAATAAACACTGCGGGAGTCATCATGACCCCGCGGCCAACAATCTGGTTCAGATCGGTTACATGAACTATTTCGGCTTCTACACCCAGTTTTCGTACTACGTCACTTATCATCTTTTCGGTTTTTCTGCATTTGGAACATCCGCTTCCTAAAACTTCGATTTTCATGGCAATGCCTCCCAAAAATTTTATTTGATACCCAGCTAACCTGACAGTCAAATCCAATATTCTCCGGTATGGCTTAGGCCTTCAGGCCGGTATCCAATCTAATACTCAGTTTACACCTTGAGGCGGGCAGATCTTGCACTAAAGTAAGGCAACCTTTCCACACAACGCCACCCCTAATACACAAAATCCTATTCCACCCCAACTATGCCACAATCAATCCAAAAAGCATTCCTGATATAGTTGCCATTATAACAACAAGAGACGCAAAAACAACAGTCTTTTTGAACCCAAGGGTACTGTTTATGACTATTATGCTGGGCAGGCTGAGTGCCGGTCCGGCCAGTAGCAACGCCAGGGCAGGCCCCTGCCCCATACCTGAACCTACAAGCCCCTGGATTATAGGTATCTCGGTTAGCGTTGCGAAATACATGAACGCCCCCAGGATCGAAGCCACAAAATTGGATTCTATGGAGTTTCCTCCAACTACACGAGCAACATATTCCGATGGTATTAGGCCTGCATCAGTGCCGGGCCTTCCCATCAGGATACCGGCAATGAAAACCCCGCCAAACAGCAGAGGTAAGACTCTTTTAGCGAAATCCCATGACGACCACATCCATTGGCTCAGTTCTTCTTGGGCAAACCAGTTTTTCAGCATATAAGCCAAAACACCAAGCAAAATGAAAACAAGGTACCACTTGATTGTAAACACTGTATAGAAAAACCCCTCATGATCCGCAGGCCTTGCCCATGCAGCAAAAACCAGGATCAATATAAGAACGGCAAAATATGCTGAAGTCTGCATTAAAGTTCTCTGCAAAGATTCGTCAGGGAGCATCTCGAAGCCTTTTTGGCGCTCTGCCTCTTCTGACTTAAAGATTTTTGCCATAAGAAGGCCTATGATAATCGAGAACAATATTGCTCCGATTGCCCTGGCAAGGCCGATCTGCCAACCTAGAACTCTTGCTGTCATTATAATAGCCAACACATTAATGGCCGGGCCTGAATAAAGAAAGGCGCTTGCAGGCCCTAGGCCTGCCCCTCTTTTGTAGATGCCCATGAAAAGCGGCAGTATGGTACATGAACACACGGCCAGGATTGCTCCCGAAATTGATGCAACCGCGTAAGCAACCCATTGTTTTGCCCCTTTGCCCAAGTACCTCATAACAGACTTTTGCGACACGAAATTCTGCATTGCCCCTGCTATGAAGAAAGCAGGCACAAGGCAAAATAGCACATGTTCTCGGGCATACTCCCGGAGCATATGAAAACCTTCCAGAATAGCGCCTTGCATCCTGATGCTATCAAGTGGCGCAAAATACAAAACCAGAAAAACCGCTATTATGAGAACAAGTTTTTGTGACTCTGTCATTAGCTCACCCCGGTTCCTGTCTCTACCTGATTATCCGCTGGATTATAGGCACATCCCAGTATTATTAGCTTCTAAACCGGCAATAGGGTAAGTCAGGCTCATATTCACGTGTTGCCGTACAATACAGGCGCGTTTAATCATTTACACTGTGACCCAACCACAGACGGCGTGACGTGTTATGTCACCCGTTATGCGCGTGTGTTATGCTTTCAGAGCTCTGCTTTGGACACGCAGTGCACAATGTGCCTTCGCTTGAATAAGATTGAGATCCATCCATCACCTGTTGCACACATTCCGTAAACCGGTGAACACACGGCATGCTCAGCCTATAGATGACGTTCAACCCTTCTTTGCGCGATGTAACAATGCCAACTCCTCTAAGCACAGCCAAATGTTTTGATATAGTTGACTGGTCAAAATTCAGCCTATCCACAATCTCGCATACACACTTTTCACCTTCGTTAGCGAGTATGCTAATTATCTTTAGCCTGGTTACATTTCCCAGCGCTTTGAAAACTGCTGCCTGATATTCCTCAGTTGTCAACCCAAGCACTTGCTCACCTCCGAATAACGCTTATTCTGGTTTAAGATCGGCGTGGCAAGATATCAAGCACATCTTGCTTTTACTGTTAAGCGGTTGGCTGATTTCTTGTGCTGTATCTTCGGCCGTATCTGCATATGTCTTCGGCCGCACCAGCAATGCCGCCCTGCAACCCTGACTGCTTTCTGGGTATATGCCCTAACTATATTGCTATATTGCCATTTTGCCATATAGAATGTCAAGAGTAAAACAGAAAAAGGGGCTAAGCCTTGTTGGGCCATTACTTACAGCAAAGTATCGAAGCCATATTAAAGCCATATTCAATCGATGTGTGAAATTCGATGCAAAGACTGCTGATCTAAAATAAATTTGAAGATACCTTGGCAATGACTCGCCTGAAAACCACTGATCGTATATGTGATTGTGTGTGTTTAGGCCGGATGCTATGATGTTTTAGGAGATCATATCCAGGAATTAACTCTTGGTGTTTTAGGTTTTAGTTAGATGAGATTGGATCTTTTTCGGGAAGATTTTCTTGTTTGGAGGATTAAGTTTCGATTACGATCCAATTAGATGATTGGATCGCGTAGATGAAGTGGAACTCGTAGGGGCTGTCCAGGTGGTTTGCCTTAATCGAAATGCTCAGGAATCTTTGCCCGGTAGGAATTTAGTCTGGCAGAAATCTATGTTAGGAGCGTATAGCCGATGGGTATGGCGGGTTTTGACAAGGTTGAAAGGCTTGGTAAGCAGGGTACTCCCTACCGGGTTTTCGTAGTCGAGGATGATCTTAAATTGGCGCAACTGGTATGCGATTATCTTGCGAAGTACGGGTATCTCGCCTACAGGGCTGCGCGTTTTCACGATCTTAAATCTGAGTTCTTGGATTTATCACCCCACCTTGTGCTCTTGGATATAAACCTCCCGTATATGGACGGTTTCTACTGGTGCAGGCAAATTCGAACTGTATCCAATGCTCCTATCATTTTTATTTCCGCCAGAACAGATGACCCTGATCAGATACGGGCCATTGAAAATGGCGGGGATGATTACATTACCAAACCCTTTAATGTTGAAGTGATGATAGCGAAAATCAAGAGCGCTTTGCGAAGAACTTACGGCAAGTATTCGGTTCAAAAGGCTGGGTTTTCCCAAGTGTTGCAGTACTCCGGGCTCTTCTTGCATCGAAGCAAGTGTACTATGGAGCACGCAGGAAATGAAGTAGCTTTGACTCCCACTGAGATGAGGCTTCTTGAACTTCTGATATCAAAAGCGGAAACTGTGGTTTCCAGGGATGAACTTCTTGAAGCTTTGTGGGATGATGTTGATTTTGTTGATGACAACACCCTATCAGTGAATGTAGCCAGGGTAAGAAAGAAACTTGGGAAGCTCGGGATTACCAATGCCATTTCCACTGTAAGAGGCCTGGGTTACCGGTTGACGGTTACTTGGAACCAAGATACGTTTGGGCCACAATCATAAGGGTATGATGGTAAAACAAGTGGGCTTGGCATTGATTGAGTGCTAATCTAAGATCTAATGCCGCAACTACTGTTCTAAGTCGATAATGTTCAATGAGAACAAACTGACATTGGTTGAGTGCTAAGCACTAAGGCGACAACTACTTCTTAGATGTTCAATGAGAACAAACTATATGATTGAGGGTTCAGTCCTGATGCCACAACTTAGGTGAAAACAAAGAGGTGTAATCAGTTGAGGTTTTTGGATTACCTGGCCGATCGAATCGTGCCTGTTTTGGTCTATTTCATGGGTATCAGCATTGCTCTTCTTGCCGTAGGGTTGGAACTTGCGGCTTCCGGCTTTCCTGTTCAGAGTGGAGCGTTTGTATATGCTCTCTTGCTTTCAACTGTGCTTTTGCTCATATATCTTGTAGCTGGTTACTATCGTAGAAAACCTTTTTATCACCAGGTTGGGCGGGCGATTAATTCCAAAGGTTCTGTTTCCCATGTAGTGTCAATCAGGGATCCTGTTTCAAGAGAAGAGCAAATGCTAACAGAACTTGCCCACAGCATTTGCAGGCAGTATCATAATCAACTTACATCCTTTGGCCGTAAAGAGGAATTGCGGCAGCATTTTTCCGACCGGTGGGTCCATCATATGAAGACTCCTGTTTCAGTAATCGAGCTTTTGCTTCAGCAACGAGAAGAAATTACCGGTGTGGAAGAGGCGAAGAACCTTTTAAATAGCATTGGTGAAGAAAATCAGCGGTTAGCCGAAAGGCTTGAACTGTTTCTTAATTCAGTAAGAATGGAAAGATTCGAAGAGGATTTTCGTATTGAATCCGTAGATGTTTTACAACTTTCAAGAGATGTCCTGAATTCCCACAAGAAAGAATTCATCCGCTATTCGATTTTCCCTGAAATTAAGTGTAAGGAACCCGAGTTATCGGTGCCGACTGATCGAAAATGGATGAAGTTTGTAATTGAGCAGATTGTATCTAATGCCATAAAGTATACGCGGATAAAGCACAATGACAACAATGACACAGAACACCTGGTTCATTCGGCTAACGTTGATGAGGCGGGCTATTCAGAAAACATGTTTGAGTGCAGGGACAAAGCGTCTGGCCCTAGCGGACAACCACTGAAAGCACCAGAAGGCACTTGCGAAGATGCTATCAGCGAGCGAATCGAAAGCCTGGTGGACCTGTCTGTCAAGAGTGATGAAGCTACAGGCAAGGGAAGCAAGAGGTTGATGGTCTTTGCAGAGAACGAGGGTGATACTTCTACTCTTTCGATTCTAGATGAGGGAGTGGGTATTCCTCCTGAAGATATTCCACGGGTTTTCGATCCTTTCTTTACCGGGTTCAATGGGCGCTTGATTCCTGAATCCACAGGCATGGGATTGTATCTTGCCCGCCGGGTAATTGGCAATTTGGGGCACCGAATTTCCATAGAGTCAACACTAGGTGAGGGAACCACTGTTACAGTTACGTTCCATTCTGATTCTAT
>CAZXLH010000012.1:50550-52294 GCA_964641455.1 uncultured Eubacteriales bacterium
AACCAGTATGCCGGTTTGGGTTGGCAGGCGGTTCCGTCTATTCTGATATTTGGGTTTATACAAACCGGCCTCTCAGAGGAAATATTGTTTCGTGGGTTTATTGCCAAGCGCTGCATTGCACAATGGGGATTCACTTGTGGGAACCTTATTCAGGGCCTTATCTTTGGGCTGCTTCACGGAGCCGGTTTCTATACTCAAACCGGATTTGTGGGTTCGGTCTATGTAACGGCCGTTACAGGGTTTAGCGGATGGTTATTGGGACACCTTATGGAAATAGGTGCAAACGGTTCAATTGTTCCAGGATGGATACTGGCTCACGGGCTTGGGAATGTCCTGGTGTCACTGTATTACTGTTTTTTCGGTTAAGGAAGCCAGTTAACTGTTTGGCTCTGTTGTTGCTAATGCAAAAGGACGCTGGGCAGCATCATTTCGTACATGGTTGCGGTAATGAGAACACCAGAGAATCTAGGGATTCCTCTGGGGATAGTGGGTGGATTGTTGACTTTGGACAAGGCGCTATGATGAAATTGGGAAACTGTTCCTGAAGGTGAACTGGGAGAGGACACAGGTTCAGTTCCGAACATTAGCGTTATGGTTCTTGGGCCAGGGCCGGTTGGATTTTAGGCGCCGGGGCCCCTTACGAAATTGTAAGATTCATCTTCGTGATTGAAAGGTTAATCGATGGAGCCATCATCTGCTTTTCAAGTATGCTTTAAATGAAGGATTGGAATCACAGGGCCTTTTCAGATTATGGAATGTGCTGAAAATACGTTTACGGGCCAAATCCTGTGTGGGCCAGGCATTGCTTTGCCCCTTGATTAACCAGGGTTTGAGGGCCGGTGTGAGAAGGGTTCATACAGCGTTGATACAGTATCGCACCCCCCCGGGTTTTTGATTCTACTCTTTTGGAAATCACAATTGACAGAAAGATGCGTTCATGTTTACGCAAGGGTTTTACAGGGAGGAAGTTTATGATGGCGGTTGTCAAAGTAGAAGGGCTTACCAAAGTCTACGGTTCAAAGAAGAGCAGTGCAGCTACCTGTGCGCTTAGCGATGTAAGTTTTGAGGTTGACGAGGGAGAGTTCCTGGGAGTCATGGGCCCATCGGGCAGCGGCAAGACAACGCTGCTTAATCTCTTGGCTTCTTTGGATGTGCCTACTTCCGGACAGGTTGAGGTAGATGGTATTGATCCGTCAAAACTTGGGGACGAGGAGATGGCTCTTTTCAGAAGAAGGAACATAGGTTTCGTTTTTCAGGATTTCAACCTCTTATACACGCTTTCAGTGAAAGAGAACATTATTTTGCCGCTGGCGCTTGACAATATAGCGCCCAAGGAAATCGAAGAGCGGGTGGGTGAAGTAGCCGAAGATTTAGGGATAACCCATATCCTTGACAAGCGAATTTTTGAGGTTTCCCAGGGTGAGCAGCAACGGACGGCCATTGCCAGAGCTGTTGTCAACAAACCCGGGGTGGTTTTGGCTGATGAACCTACCGGCAATCTTGATTCAAAAGCTGCCAATGACGTAATGAAAACTTTCAGCAGGCTTAACCAAGATTATGGGGTTACGCTGTTAATGGTGACTCACGATCCGTTTGCCGCAAGTTTTTGCAAACGAATCTTGTTTCTGAAAGACGGGCGGATTTTTTCAGAGCTTAGGCGTGGCGACGGAAGACAAAGGTTCTTCCAGCAGATTATTGATGCTCTTGGCGTGATGGGAGGGGTCTTTGATGACGCTTACCAGCC
>CAZXLH010000013.1:0-50801 GCA_964641455.1 uncultured Eubacteriales bacterium
GCACCCTCGTCCGTAAATAACCCAGTTTCAGTCTCTACGAGCGTAGCTCCGGATTCATTCTCGCAAGATAAGCCGCCTCGGAGCGGGCTTCTTATCTCGCCAGCTCGGAATTTGATTCCCTGGAAGATCCCGAGCAACGTCTTTCAGGTATCTTCCCTAATGACGGTGACACAGAGATAGGGAAGCTTTCTCCCTGGCACCGTGGTTGCTTAATTAAGCAGCCAGTGCGTAATTTGTGTTAGCAGTTAATTGCTTGCCGTTTTAATGGGCACGGCACCCATGCTCGCTACTCAAACCCGACTACTTACGTCGAACCTAATTCGCCCCCATACTTAAGATGCGTAAATAATATTAGCATGATTCTCAGAAACTTTCAACAATCAACAGTTTGCCGGCCAAATCAGTGAATATTAAAACTTATTTTACACCCTCGTGCCTGTATAATGCTATTTGTTGATGAAGCTAACACCATTTTTGCTACAGCGGCTGTTTACGACGAGATGTGGTGTACGAAAAAGGACTGTTTCATTAAAAAAATATACTCAGATGAACCGGGTTTGTTGATAGGTTTCGGCGGAAGGGTGAAAGACCCAGGCACTGCATTCCAATATGCCACATTAAACATATATTGATGGGTCTTGCCCGAGGGATGGAAGACCCAGAACACTTCATTCCAATATACCGGATCACAGATATGTCGACGGGTTTTGGCCAAGGGGTGAAAAGCCCAGCATTGTATATTTCAATACGCTTTGAGTATGCGTGAACCATTCGATAATACTTCAATTTATGTTCGTCTGATAATTAGGTTTTACTGAGATAAGGCAGGTATGTTGATGCCACCCAGGCCATCTATCAAAATTCTGCATTGGCTATTTCGACGCGTTGTCGTGTTAAGCCGAAAACACATTGCCCTACACTGCCCTTTGCCTGGAGCAGAATTCATTGATGTGGTGCGTTTTGAGGTTTGACAATTTACTCTCTTTCGCTCTTACCTCTCAGAATCCTTCGGGCCTCCCGTTTAAGATCTCTTTCCTTAATAGTTTCGCGCTTGTCATACTGTTTCTTTCCGCGAGCCAGCGCCAGTTCAACCTTGGCCTTCCCACTTCTAAAATAGATAGAAAGGGGTACGAGGGTATACCCCTTCTGATTTACCTTAGACGAAAGCCGCCTTATTTCGCTCTTATGCAATAACAAACGCCTAGGCCTTCGAGGATCATGATTAAATCGAGCTGCCGGATCATACTGATCAATATGGGCATTTTGCAGAAATACTTGTCCGTCAATTACTTGAGCATAGCTGTCCTGCAAACTGGCTCTCCCCATACGAAGGGATTTTACCTCTGTCCCGATCAGAGCAATACCGGCCTCTATGGTCTGCTCAATTGCATAATCATGCCTGGCTCTCCTATTTCTGACAACTGTTTTTACATTGTCGCGTTTTTTCATATATAACTGCCATAACATTTTCAGAAACACTTATAACTGTTTCTAAAAACGCCGGCATACCCCTCTCCTCCCGCGAATCAATGATATGGTTCCACTACACAAATAAGCCACTTTGCTTTGGCCCGTCAAATATATTTCTAGTTATAATTCCAGATCGTCTGAAATCTCTTGCATGGCTTCCAATCCTAATGACACAAATTCTCTCACTGAAAGCCCTAATTCAGAACAAGCTCTAATAGTGTCACGATTGGCTCCTCTGGCAAATGACTTCTCACTCATCCTGTTTAGAACAAAGTCAGTATCAATACCTGACAGCTTCTTCTTTGGAGAAATAAGCGCAGACGCTACAATAAGCCCGGTTAAAGGATCAGCAGAATATAGAGCTTTAGCAATTTTGGTTTCCCTGGGAAACCCGTGTATCTCATTGTGAGCTTTTACTGCATCTACTATTTCTTCATCAAAACCCATTTCAGCGGCAATCTCGCCTGATTTGATGCTGTGCACATGGGGATCTTTCTTTGTATCTTCATAATCAATATCGTGCAAGAGCCCGGCTGCTCCCCATCTTTCTTCATCTTCTCCAAAATGCCTGGCCAACCGCCTCATTACAGCCTCTACTGCAAGAATATGCTTAAACAAGTTCTTCGTGGTTATCCTCTTAGATACTTCAGCTGCAAGCTCGTCTCTGGTCAATGGTCCATCCCCTCTTCTTGAATTCCCTGGCCTCTAAGCGGCTCTCCGCCTGTCCAAAAGCCCTCTAAGCAATTTTTCGATACCCTCAGCCCTTATTGCTCTCAATCTTTGGATACCCAGACTACTTGAACATCGAAGCAAATACCAAAGATACGATGCTCATAAGCTTAATCAATATGTTCAATGAAGGCCCTGCCGTATCTTTGCACGGGTCGCCTACAGTATCGCCAACAACTGCTGCAGCATGGGTAGGAGTTCCCTTGCCTCCAAGGTTTCCTGCCTCAATGTGTTTTTTGGCATTGTCCCAGGCTCCACCTGAGTTGGCAAGAAAGATAGCCATAACAACTCCTGAAATTAAGCTTCCGGCAAGCAGTCCTGCCAAAGCCTCTTTGCCTAAAGTAAAACCGATGAAAAGAGGCACCAGCACTGCCAAAAGCCCTGGGGCGACCATCTGCTGCAAAGCGCTTGCCGTGGAAATGTCAACACACCGTGCGTAATCAGGGCGCGCCTTGCCTTCCATGATTCCTTTGATCTCCCTGAACTGCCTTCTTACTTCCTCAACCATCTGAAACGCAGCCTTGCCTACAGCTTCCATGGCCGTAGAGGAAAACAAGAAAGGTAACATTCCACCTATAAGCAGCCCGGTGATAACGTTAGCGTTTAACACATCGATAGATGTAAGCCCGGCTGCTTGTGAATAAGTAGCAAAAAGAGCCAAGGCAGTAAGCGCTGCAGAACCAATGGCAAAACCTTTGCCCAGCGCAGCCGTAGTATTTCCAAGCGAGTCAAGCGCGTCAGTAATTTCCCTTACACTTTCATCCTGGCCTGTCATTTCTGCAATACCGCCTGCATTGTCGGCTATAGGCCCATAAGCGTCTACTGAAACCGTCATGCCGGTAGTTGAAAGCATCCCTACGGCAGCCAGAGCGATTCCGTACAAACCACCAAATCCGCTGGCATCTCCAAATTTATACGCTGTCAAACTTGCAAGAGCAACCAAAATAACCGGAATGGCAGTAGATTTCATGCCAACAGCAAGGCCCTGTATGATGTTTGTAGCAGGCCCTGTTTTTGAAGATTCAGCAATTGATTGCACCGGGCCATATTCTGCAGATGTATAGTATTCTGACATAAGCCCGATGAGAACTCCTGCTATTACACCGGCCAAAATCGGCCAGAAAAGAGTCGAAGCTCCTGTAATATAAGACACAATTCCGTATGAAATAATCAACACAATAACACTTGACGAAAACGAACCTGCTCTAAGCGCAGTGGAAGGATTAGACATTCTTGCCCTTACAAAGAACGTTCCTAAGATCGATGCAACGATGCCACCTGCAGCTACCAATAACGGCAGAACTATAGCAATCAAAGCGTTTTCCGGATCCTTCATCATGGCACCCATTGCCATAGCTGCAATAATAGACCCTACATACGACTCAAAAAGGTCTGCTCCCATTCCCGCTACGTCGCCTACATTGTCGCCTACGTTGTCGGCAATAACTGCAGGGTTTCGTGGATCGTCTTCGGGAATACCTGCTTCGACTTTACCCACCAGGTCAGCACCTACGTCTGCAGCCTTAGTGTAAATTCCGCCTCCGACTCTGGCAAACAATGCAATAGAGCTGGCTCCGAAAGCAAATCCGTTTACTACACTAAAGGAAGCAGGGTCGGCAAGATCTCCGAATAAATAGTACACAATTCCTAAGCCTACCAGCCCAAGCCCAACCACTGTCATTCCCATAACCCCGCCACCGGAAAAAGCCACATCCAATGCGTTAACGGTCCCTTTCTTAGCAGCCTGGGTTGTCCTTACATTAGCCATGGTAGCAGTAGTCATTCCTATATAGCCTGCCAATGCCGAAGCCACTGCGCCAAGTATAAATGCAATGGCAGTTTCGGGCCTCATGGCTTCAGGGGAAGTAAAATAACCTGCAACAAATATTATGACTGCAACTACAACTACAAATATCGCTAAAGAACGGTACTCCCTGCTCAAAAAAGCCATAGACCCTTCATGTATGGCACTGGCTATGTCTTGCATCTCCTTTGAGCCGGGATTATGTGATGCTACTTTTGAACGAAGAAACATGGCGAACAGCAACGCAAGAACGCCTGCTACCGGTGCTGCCACTGCCCACCCTGAGCTCATCATGGTCGATATACTCCTTTCAAATACTCATTTGCTGCAAATACCTGCAAGAACAGTAGCCGGTTCCCACGGCAGGTTACCCGTGAGCTGCCACCATTAGCAGGTTATCAATCAACCCAGGCAAGCTATATCATACTAGCCCTAAAACACCCGGGCGCCAAATAGCTATTAAGCAGAAACTGCACTAAATTGCTCACTCTTGCAGCCCAACGGAAGACATCAACGCCGCAAGAACGTCAACGTCAGCGAAGTAATCATAAAGCCTACGGCCAGATATACCGTCAGTTTTGCGAACAAATCCTCGAGCCCTTTCTTTTTTCGGCCCGACAGACCGTCCAAGCCACCACCCATTATACCCAGGCCGGCACTTCTGCCAGGCTGTAAGATCACAACTGCAACCAAGCCTATAGCAATAATCCAGTGAAAAACCCTAACAACGGTCTCCACTCAATTCACCTCTCTCCTGCAAAGACACCTGGACATCAAATCAGATTGTAACATCCTGTCGCAAGCCAGTCTACTTCAATGCGCCACTGCACTAAACCACTGCACTTCAATGCAACACTGCACCATATCAAAGAAGGGGGCGCCCCCTTAAAACTTCCGGCCGTTTCATTTTCCATATACTGCGCCTTCGCCAAGCTCTTCCTCAATCCTAATAAGCCGGTTATATTTAGCCACACGCTCACTCCGGCAAGGAGCGCCTGTCTTCAGCTGCCCACTGCAAGTAGCTACTGCAAGATCAGCTATAAAAGAATCTTCGGTTTCGCCTGATCTATGAGAGATGAGCCACCTATAACCGGCATTATTGGCAGCCTGTATAGATTCCAGGGTTTCAGTAACAGTGCCTACCTGGTTAAGCTTAATCAAAACTGAATTGGCTGCACCCAGTTCAATTCCCTTTTCGATTCTCTCTCTTTGAGTCACAAAAAGATCGTCGCCTATAATCTGAATCTTTGCACCTAAAACTTTGGTCATAAGTACCCAGCCTTCCCAGTCGTCCTCATGCAGCCCATCTTCAATGGATATTATTGGGTAAGATCTTACCCAGGAAGCGTACTTTTCAACCAATTCAGCCGCATTTCCGGACCAGTTCTCACCGGCAAGTATGTATTTCCCCTCTTTGTAAAATTCAGAGGCTGCAGAATCAATGGCAAGAAAGCAATCGAAACCGGGCTTGTATCCTGCCTTGTCAATGGCATTGGCCAAAAGTTCAAGCGCTTCTTCATTCGACTTTAGGTCAGGCGCAAATCCGCCTTCATCACCTACGGCAGTGGAATACCCCTTTGACTTCAAAAGAGCCTTAAGAGAGTGGTAAATCTCAGCGGCCATCTGAACGGCGCCGGCAAAACCGGTAGCACCGGAAGGCACTATCATGAATTCCTGAATATCTACGTTGTTGTCGGCATGTTCTCCACCATTGAGTACATTCATAAACGGCACCGGCAGCTCTTTTGCTTGAATACCTCCAAGATACCTGTATAAGGGCAGCCCAACACTCTTGGCAGCTGCATCTGCAACCGCCATGGAAACTGCCAAGATGGCATTGGCTCCCAATTTTGACTTATTTGGGGTGCCGTCCAGCCTGATCATTGCATAATCGATATCTTGCTGATTGAGAGCGTCCCGGCCAATTACCTGAGGCGCAATTACATTTACCACGTTCGATACAGCTTTGCTTACACCCTTGCCGCCGTAAGCCTTCTGGTTATCCCGAAGTTCCAGCGCTTCATAAGTACCTGTTGATGCCCCTGAAGGTACCATCCCCCTCCCTATGGAACCGTCGCTAAGCACTACATCTGCTTCAACGGTCGGGTTGCCCCGCGAATCAAGAATCTGTCTTGACTTTACATCAACTATCACGGTCATTCCCAAATCACTCCATTCAAGTTACCAAAAAATCATAATTCAAAGAGGCTGTCAGTAAATTATCAGGCTGCTCCTGTCCATTTCCTTAGGCTTTTTAAGCCCCATAATCTCTAAAATCGTTGGAGCTACATCTGCCAATATTCCTTGCCGAAGCCCTTTAACAGTCTTTCCATTTACCTGATTATTGTGTGTCACGAGTATACACGGCACGTTGTTCGACGTATGATACGTGTGGGTTTGAGCCTTTCCTGAATTTTCCGGTAGTTCTTCAACGTTTCCATGATCTGCAATTACCAGGGCAGCACCTCCCTGGCTCAATAGAGCCGGAATCAGTTTTCCAAGACACTCATCTACCGCCTCTACAGCTTTCCTGGCTGCCTCAAAACATCCGGTATGGCCTACCATATCAGGATTTGCATAATTCAAAATTATGAGATCGTATTTTCCGTTTTCTACTTGCTTGACAGTTTCCCGGGTAACGTCAAAAGCGCTCATCTCAGGCTTCTGGTCGTATGTAGCGACTTGCGGCGAAGCAATAAGGCGCCTATCTTCACCTGGAAACGGTTCTTCTTTTTTTCCATTAAAGAAGAAGGTAACATGGGCATATTTCTCTGTCTCTGCAATCCTAAGTTGAGTGAGCCCTGCATCGGATACTACCTCGCCTAACGTGTTTTTCAAAATCAATGGTGTGTACGCATAGCGGCCTGACAAGTTCTCTTCGTACCTAAGCATGCCAACGAAAAAAGTATCAGGGTGCTTGCTCCTACCAAAACCTGAAAACTTTCGGTCACAAAAAGCATGGGAAATCTGCCTTGCCCTGTCTGCCCTGAAGTTGAAAAACACAAGGGAATCGCCTGTTGCAATTTTAGTGGCGCCTGCTAATCTCTCGCCCCCAATAACCGTAGGATACACAAACTCATCAGTTTCTCCCTCTTCATAGGCAATATCCAATGCTTCTTTCCAGCTACCGGCCATCCGGCCGGTACCCATGGTTAGCATGTCATAAGCTGCTTGGGTTCTGTCCCACCGATGATCCCGATCCATAGCATAGTAACGTCCTGTTATCGAAGCAATTTGGCCTGTTCCCAACTCATTTATTTTTCTTTCCAAGCTTTCAAGATAAATTCCTGCTGATTTCGGGGGAACATCACGACCGTCAAGAAAAGCATGAACAAATACCTTATCCAAACCGTGCTCTTTGGCAAATTTTAAAAGAGCGTAAAGGTGTTCCTGGTGGCTGTGAACCCCGCCGTCTGATACCAACCCCATGAGGTGTAAGGCGCTCCGGTTCCTCTTCACATTGCTGACAGCATCTAATAATGCTTGGTTCTTAAAGAAAACTCCGCGCTTTATGTCGTTTGAAATTCTCACAAGATCCTGATACACAATACGCCCGGCTCCAATATTGAGATGCCCTACGTTTGAGTCTCCCATTTGGCCGGGCATAAGCCCTACGGCTTCCCCTGAGGCTTTGAGGCATGTGCCAGAATACTTCTGTTTAAGATTTTTAAAATTCAATGTGTTTGCCTCACTCAGCGCAGTAGGAGCCATATCAGAAATACCCCAACCGTCAAGTATGACAAGCACTACAGGCTTTGGCCTTGCCAATTCAATTCCTCCGCATAAGTTTACATTCAAAATACAGTTTGCCGGCTCGATAAATAAGCCCAAATGGAAATTCAGGGGGCGCCTAAACTATGCACCCCGTGAACTTCCATGGTTACATCTGCTTAACGTAAATTAGCGCTTAGCCTTGTAAGTTATCTCAACAAGTTTGAAAAACTCGTTAGGATCAAGGCTGGCACCGCCTACCAAAACACCATCTATCTCTTGCTTAATCATAAAAGAACGGATGTTGCCCGGCTTTACGCTTCCGCCATAGAGCACTCTGAGATTATCAGAAGCTCCCTGGCCGAACAAACCGTCAACAGCCTTACGAATGTTGCCAATCACATCGGCTGCGTCATCAGGCCTGGCTTCTTTACCGGTTCCAATAGCCCATACAGGCTCATAAGCTACCACAATTGATGGGATTTCCTCAGCCTTAACCTTGGAAAGCCCGGCTTTGACCATTTCGGATATGACCTTATGTGTGTTGCCCTGCTCTCTTGTCTCCAGAGTTTCACCTACACACATCACAGGTTTGAGGCCGTGATCCAAAGCCGCTCTCACCTTTTGAGCTACGTCTTGATCGGTTTCGCCGAAAATATGCCGCCTTTCTGAATGGCCTATTATCACAAAAGAACAACCGGCCTTTTTCAACATGGGAGCAGAAATTTCACCTGTAAAAGCTCCTTTCTCCTCCCAGTACATATTCTGAGCCCCAATGCTAATAGGTTTTCCTGCAAATATGGCGCAAAGCGCAGGAATCCCTAAAAACGGTGGGCATATCAATACATCAACAGGGGTATCGTCTTCCTGAAACCATTCAAAAAACTCCTGGCCAAAAACCCCTGCAAATGAAATTGCCTCTGTTACAGTCTTGTTCATTTTCCAATTAGCCGCTACTAGAGGTTTTCGCATATTCTACTCTCCCTCAGCATTGATCCTCTTAATTAAAGATTTCAGCCACTAACCTGGCTTAAATACAGTTTACGACTTCTTAAGGCACTTTACTCCGGGAAGGCCCTTACCCTCAAGAAACTCAAGGGAAGCGCCGCCTCCTGTAGATAAGTGCTTGATTCTGCCGGCATACCCTGACAGTTCTACAGCAGCCAGGGAATCTCCGCCCCCTACAACTGTAAACCCATCTACATGGGCAATGGCAGCAGCTATCTCAAGAGTGCCTCCTCGGAATACTTCTACTTCGAATACGCCCATAGGCCCGTTCCAATAAACCGTCCTGGCTTTGGCTATCTCATCTGAAAACAGTTTGCGGCTATCCGGCCCTATGTCAAGCGCCATCATGTTTTCCGGAACCCGGCCACACTTTACGGCCTTAACCGGCGCACCTGGTTCAGGTTTCTCAGCCACAACCAAATCTACAGGCAGAATCAGTTTCTTGCTCAAACCTTTTGCCTTTTCCATGATTCTTAAGGCTTCTTGACACTTATCAGGCTCAACCAGTGACTTGCCCATATCATAGCCTTGAGCCAAAAGAAACGTGTTGGCCATACCGCCGCCAACAAGAAGGGTATCAACTCTGTCCAGAAGGCTTTCCAACACTCCCAGTTTGTCAGAAACCTTAGCTCCTCCAATAATAGCTGTAAAAGGACGCTCAGGCGAAGCCAACAGTTTACCTAAAGCCTGTATTTCCTTTTCCATAAGAAACCCGGCATAGGCAGGCAGAAACTCGGCTACTCCGGCCGTTGATGCATGGGCCCTGTGAGCTGCGCCGAAAGCATCGTTGACAAATATATCGCCTAAAGAAGCCAGTTTGCGTGCAAATTGTGTTTCGTTCTGCTCTTCTTCAGGATGAAAACGGACGTTTTCAAGAAGCACAACCTGCTTTGGCTTCATTTCAGCAACTTCACGTTCAACTTCTTCGCCTATACAATCGTCAAGTTTCTTGACTTTTGCTCCAAGAAGCTCTGAGAGCCTTTTTGCCACAGGATCAAGCCTTAGGCTCTCTCTTACTTTGCCTTTCGGCCGGCCAAAATGGGCGGCCAGCACTATTTTTGCGTTATTGTCCATCAGGTACTTGATAGTGGGAAGAGACGCTCTGATTCGTGTGTCATCTGTAATTTGGGATCCTTTGATTGGGACATTGTAATCCACACGGCAAAAGCAACGCTTATCACTCACATCTACATCCCTGACAGTGGCCATTGACACCGAAGTCTACCTCCTTGATACAGGCTTAACTGCTTTAAACGCCATTGGCGTGGTTTTCATCATATGCCTTTAGAAATTATGTACGAAATAAGGTCGATAAGACGTTCGCAATAACCCCATTCATTGTCATACCAGGCAACCACTTTGACCAAATCGTCGCCGATTACCTGAGTGGAAATTCCGTCAACCACTGATGATTCAAGCATTCCCTTGTAATCTGTAGATACCAGGGGCTCGTAAGAAATGCCCAAGATGCCTTTGAGCTCATTTTCAGCAGCGGTTTCAAATGCCTTGTTTACAGTTTCTGCGTCACACGGCTTTGATACATGACAAGTCAAATCGACTACTGAAACCGTAGGTGTGGGAACCCTGAAAGCCATTCCGTTAAACTTGCCTTCAAGCTGCGGAAGTACCAAAGATACTGCTTTGGCAGCGCCTGTTGTAGTAGGAATGATATTAAGGGCAGCGGCTCTTCCCCTGCGAAGGTCTTTATGAGGGAAGTCCAAAATTACCTGGTCGTTGGTATATGCATGAATAGTGGTCATAAGCCCTTTCTTCACGCCAAAATTCTCATCTAAAACCTTGGCTACAGGAGCAAGCCCGTTAGTAGTGCATGAAGCATTTGAAATCACGTGGTGCTTGGAAGGATCGTACTGGCCGTGGTTGACACCCATTACTATGGTTATGTCTTCACCTTTTGCAGGCGCCGAAATTACTACTTTCTTTGCACCGCCTGATTCTATATGGGCTATAGCCTTTTCTTTTTCCCGGAAACGGCCTGTGGCTTCGAGCACAATTTCAACGCCCATATCTTTCCACGGAATATTGGCTGGATCTTTTTCAGAAAATACCTTAATCCTTCTGCCGCCAACTGAAAAACCGTCGGCGTCAGCCTTTATATCTTCGTCATAAGTACCGTAGTTTGTGTCGTACTTCAAAAGGTGGGAAAGGGTGCCCGGATCAGTCAGGTCGTTTACAGCTACTATGTCAATATCCTCTACCCGCTTGCAGGCCCTCAAAAAACGCCGGCCAATGCTGCCAAAACCGTTAATACCGATTTTAACCATTAAGAATACCTCCTGATTACATAATTTATATCTTTTCCATATTATAACGTTACGAAAACAGTATTCCCAATCTACTTATGAACCTTGTGTACTTTGGTTATACGGGTACACATAGTAACTGGGCCACCGGGGTTCGGGCATGGACCTTCTTACCCCTTAGCACTCCTACATAAGGCCGGTTTCTGCATAAGCCAAGCCTTGTCCAGACTACACTTGTATTACTGCCGGCGTCAAGCCATTATGAGGTGTGCTAAAAGGCGGGCCGTCACATATACAATACCAATCCTAAAACTCCCGACAGCACCAAAAGCAGAATTGGATCAATGTTAAACACAAGGATTGCTACAACAACTGCAACAGCAACAATGCCCGGAATCACACCTGTAACCGAAGTTGGAAACACCGAGAGCGCAGCAGACAGAATGAGCGCAACTACAACAGGCCTTATGCCTGCCAGCATATCTTGCACAACAGGCACTTCGCTATATTTAAGAAAAAGCCTGCCCAGAATCATCATTATTGTAAATGCCGGCAACACTACCCCAAATGTAGCTGTCAAAGAGCCTAATATGCCTGCTACCTTGAAACCTACGTATGTAGCAGAGTTAATGGCAATAGGCCCCGGAGTCCCTTGAGATATAGCAATAACGTCGACAAACTCGGCCATATCCAACCAGCCCCTGATGCTCACTACCTCACGGGAAATCAGAGGGATCATGGCGTATCCACCGCCGAAAGCAAAAGCGCCTACTCTAAGAAAAGATACAAACAAATCGATTAACACTGGAGTCATTGCTAGATCATCTCACTTTACACATTATTGCCCTGTGGCAAAATCAATTTGCGCATGTAAGCTTGGTTCAAGGCTCCCTGCTCATTACCTGCAATTAGCTCTTGATCTTAGTTGTTGATCGTTGTGTCAAACCGTACGCTACTCCGCCAACCGCCGCTGTGAGCACTGCAAAAATAGGGTTTACTTTGAAAAACAGCAAAAGCACGGCGCCAACCGCTGCAAACACAATGTCCTTTCGGTTGCTTATAGATTTTCTGCCCACTTGCCAAACTGCTGAAATCAGCAAACCGAAGATGGCCGGACGCATGCCCTTAAAAATTGCCTCAACAGCTTTTGAGTCTCTAATCTTTAAAAAGAAATTGGCAATAACAAGGATGATTACAAATGACGGCAAGCTAGAGCCGAGGGTCGCAATTAAGGCTCCCGGCAATCCCCTCATCTTGTAGCCACACAACACTGATGTGTTGATGGCAATAGGCCCCGGCCCGCTTTGGGCTATGGCGAGAATGTCAACAAACTCAGAGTCTTCAAGCCATTTCTGCCTGTCTACAAGTTCTTTTCTAATAAGGGGTACCATTGCCCATCCTCCGCCAAAAGTAAATGCTCCTATTTTGAAGAAACTAAGAAAAATTTGAAGCAAAGGTGCAGTTGGAACAGAAGAAGGCTTGGGCTCTTGTTCTTCATAAATTTGTGTATCATCAATAGAATTCATGGCGTCTACCTCCCAACCTCCATATCCCCCACATGGCATACGCAGCTAATTATATCATTTTCAGCAAAAGAGTTTCTAAGCCGCACAAAATACAAAAACCCGGACAGCTAATGTAAACGCCCGGGCTTGTACTTGCAATGTTAAGGTTCATACCGGCCACCGGCCCCAATACCCAGTGCCCGGCCGGTTCTCATACGTATTCCATAACCGCGGTATGCTGCATCAACAACATATCTACACCAGGTAATCTCTGAGTTTCTTGCTGCGTTGAGGATGCCTAAGTTTCCTTAGCGCCTTTGCCTCAATCTGCCGAATACGCTCTCTGGTGACTCCGAATTCACGCCCCACTTCCTCAAGAGTTCGGGACTTGCCGTCATCTAACCCAAAGCGGAGCCTTAGAACTCTTTGCTCTCTTTCATTGAGAGTATCCAATACTTCTTCAATTTGCTCCTTTAGCAGCATAAACGATGCAGCCTCAGCAGGAGCGACAGCATCTACGTCTTCAATAAAGTCGCCTAGGTGGCTGTCTTCTTCCTCGCCTATAGGGGTCTCCAGAGAAACAGGTTCTTGAGCAATTTTCTGAATCTCTCTAACCCTTTCAGGAGTCAACCCCATCTCTTCAGCAATTTCCTCAGCAGTTGGTTCCCTGCCCAGTTCTTGCAATAGCTGGCGAGAAGTACGGACCAGTTTATTGATAGTCTCTACCATATGCACAGGAATTCTTATAGTCCTGGCCTGATCAGCAATTGACCTGGTAATGGCCTGTCTTATCCACCAAGTCGCATAGGTACTTAGCTTATAGCCCTTTCTGTAGTCAAATTTTTCTACAGCCTTAATCAACCCCATGTTGCCTTCCTGGATAAGGTCAAGAAAAAGCATGCCTCGTCCAACATATCTTTTGGCAATAGATACTACCAATCGCAAATTCGCCTCGACCAAACGCTGCTTGGCTTCCATATCGCCCATTTCCATACGTTTAGCCAGTTCTACCTCTTCCTCTGCAGTAAGCAGGTCAACCTTTCCAATTTCCTTCAGATACATTCGAACCGGATCATCTAATGCTACTCCTTCAGGAACCGACAAATCTATCTTCTTTCCCTTCGCCTCTTTTTTACCTTCAGCCTCGTCAGAATCATCACTCTCTGGTTGATCTTCGTCTTCTTCGGCATCTTCGTCTAAAAGAGGGGCGGGTTTGGCAGTCTTAGCCTGTTTGGCTTCAACACTTTCATTGTCCCGGCGAAGGGCAAAGGTACCCTTAGCCGATTGTCGTTCGCTTACAACTTCTATGCCCATTTCCTGAAAACCACGATAAACCTGTTCTGCCTGGTCTTCACTAACAATCAGGCCTTCCAGAGCATCCGCAATTTCCTTATAGGTTAAGAAGCCTTTTTCCCGGCCTTGTGCAATTAGCTCTTTAATTGCACCAGACCCTTCATGCAGATCTTTCAACCCTCTTCCCTCCCGGAGAAATCACCGGGGGAACTGTCAAAGTCGTCTCCCCTCGTAGACTTCACTTGTTTAAGTAGTTTTTGATAGTCGCTAATAATTGTTAAAAGTTTCTGTTCATCCCGCGCTTCCTGGGCCACTTTCATCTCTTCCCGCAACTCTCTCAGTTGAAACTCTTTAATTTTCTTCACACAATCCAAAAGTACGCGTTCGGGCTGTTCCACGGGTCCGAATGTTGCACAGATTTCTGCAACCCAACCGGAAATCTCATGTTCTTCCATCCAGGCAAGCGAACCTGTAAAGTTCTCAAATACCAAACGGCACCTGTCGTCGGCAAAGTCAGCCTCGCCAAGATAATCGTTTGCCATCTTTGCTAATTCTGGTTTTTCTACAAGCGCCCTTATAATTCCTTCCTCAGCCCTTTGTCGTCCAAGCGCAATTCCTGTGCCTTTTCGAGGGCGTTTTGCCGGCCTGGAACCTAACCGGTTGTCATAACCAGTAGTATTGCTGTTTTCTGGCTTTTTATACCTGGAAGCCCTTTGCGACGCCCTCCTCAGCCTCTGCCTATATAATTCGACGTCCCTATCTAAAGATTCCTTCCGTACATCAAGATCCCGCCAGATCTCAGAAGTATAAGCAGAACTCTCAAATTGGCTGTCCAAAGAAGCCAGCACCGGTATCATTATGTCCTTAACTTTGAGTTTACCCTCAACTGTTGAAATATCAGCCGATCTTACTGCCTCATCATATATAAATCTAATGTCAGGAATTGCTTGATCGATTAGTTCCTCAAATTTATCCGGGCCATATTTGCGGACATATTCGTCTGGATCTTCAGCCCCTTCAAAAGTCACAACTTTGGTCCTTCCACCTGCTTCGCGAAACACATCGATGCAACGCCTAACAGCCTTCTTTCCCGCCTTATCCTGGTCATACGAAAGCACCACATCGTCACAAAGCAAAAGAAGGGTTCTGGCTTGCTGCGTTGAAAAAGCCGTACCCATTCCGGCTACAACGTAATCAATGCCATGTTGAAACATACTGATAACATCCATGTATCCTTCCACTATACACACTTTGCCTTTGTTTCGAATACCTTCCTTGGCCAAATGTAGCGCATATAATTCATTCCTCTTGTGAAACACAGGTGTGTCAGGGCAATTCAGATACTTTGGCATCTGATCTCCTATTGCTCTTCCTGCAAACCCTACCGGTTTGCCACTTGTGTTCCAAATAGGAAAAATAATTCTATCACGAAAACGGTCGTAATAAGTTCCTCTTTGCTTGTCTCTTTCAATGATCAAGCCTGCCTGTTCCAAGTATCCGGCATCGATCCCTGCGTTTGTGCCTCTTTCGGTCATGAATTCCCACTGATCCGGAGCATACCCCAGTTGGAACATATCAATTACTTCCCGGGATAACCCTCTGCCTTTCAAATAATTTAGAGCTTGTACACCTTGCTTAGAAAAAAGCATTTCCCTGTACAGCTCCTGAGCAAACTCAAGGGCTTTGCGAATCTTCTCTGCCTGTGTTCTCCGTTTTTGGGCTTCCGGGCTAAGCTCTGCTTCAGGAAGCTTTACTCCCGTCCGCTTGGCCAGTTCTTCAACTGACTCGGGAAAACTCATATTTTCCATTTTCATAAGAAAGGAAAAAATGTTGCCTCCTTCACCACACCCAAAGCAGTAAAAAAGTTGTTTCTCAGGATCAACGCTGAAAGACGGCGTCTTTTCCTGGTGGAAAGGACACAACCCAACATATCGTCTCCCTGCTTTACGCAATTTGACGTATTGAGAAACCAAAGCAATCATGTCAGCTCTTGATTTAACTTCAGTTATGATATCCTGGCTGTAATACCTTCCAGACACTTTATATACTTCGAAACTCCCTTCTCATGACGTATTTTGAAACAAGCTAACCTTTCTTGTATTCGATTTCCGTATCAGAAATCCTTCTTTATATTGCCTAAATAATTCAGTCAATTAATCAATTTCCTGATAACCTGACATATTTGTCCATCAACATGTGATTTACAGAGATAGCCAGACTCCCGTTCTCCAAGGCCAAACTCTGACAACATCAAACAAAGCAACTTTCAATATGTCAAACCGGCTAACTTGTCAAAAACCAATAGCGAAACCGGTGAAGTACCTAGGTGATTGAACCGAAGCTCATACCTATATATACGTTCGAAAACCAAAAAGGTTTTAAACACTGATTAGAAAGGCCTTGTTCAGTAAAACACAAGCACCAGAGGGCAAGCCGGCTAAACTATATGCCAAAAGTAAAAGGGCCCGGGAGCCAGGCCCTTTTGAATATCAATATGTTACGGCTGTGCTCAAATCTCCTGGTTAATGCTTAAAAGGCTGCTGACAGTCTATAAAGCATCAATCAAGCATTCATTGCTCAAGCGCTGCATGCGCCGCTGCAAGCCTTGCTACAGGCACACGATAGGGCGAACATGAAACGTAGTCTAACCCGGCAATGTGGAAAAACCCGATTGACGACGGATCACCGCCATGCTCACCACAAATACCTATAATAAGATCAGGCCTTTTTGCCCTTCCCAGCTCAACTGCAGTGTTAACCAGCTTGCCTACGCCTTTCCTGTCGAGCACAGCAAACGGGTTTTCTGAAAGCACCTTCTCGCCAAGATACTTATGCAGGAACTTACCCTCTGCGTCATCTCTTGAATACCCGAAAGTGGTTTGAGTTAGGTCATTGGTGCCAAATGAGAAAAACTGAGCATACTCTGCAATTTCATCTGCAGTTAGGCAAGCCCTTGGAATTTCAATCATAGTGCCAATCACCACAGGGAACTCTACATTCTGTTCTTCCTGGACCTTTTCGGCCACTTTTTCGACCCGTTTTCGTAAAATAGCCAGTTCCGCAGCTTCGCCTACAAGCGGAATCATCACTTCAGGCATGACATTGGAAATTCCATCTTTAATCAATTGCGCAGTTGCCTGGAAGATAGCCCTGGCCTGCATTTCATAAATTTCAGGATAGACAATGCCCAACCTGCAACCTCTCATGCCAAGCATGGGATTCATTTCCTGAAGCGGCCTTGCCTTGCGAAGAAGTTCCTCTACCCGGGATATCTCAGAGGCTGATGCGCCTTTTGCTTTCATTTCCGCCAAAGAACGTACAAGGTCCTCTATGTTGGGCAAAAATTCGTGAAGAGGCGGGTCCAGCAAACGAATAGTCACCGGGTAACCTCTCATGGCTTTCAGAATGCCGTAAAAATCCTTTTCTTGCATAGGAAGAAGCACGTCCAGAGCCTCTTGCCTGACCTCTTTTGTATCTGCAAGGATCATCTGTTGGACCGCTGCCATTCGATCATGGCCCATGAACATATGCTCAGTACGGCAAAGCCCTATGCCTTCAGCCCCAAACTCCCTTGCACGCCGTGCATCTTCAGGAGTGTCTGCGTTGGCTTTGACGCCGAGTGTACGTATGTCATCTGCCCACTTAAGAACTTCCTTAAAAGACTCTCCCATGTCAGGTTCAACTAACGGTACCTCTCCATGGAATATATTGCCCGTTCCACCGTCTATGGAAATAATGTCACCTTCATTAAGCTCATGTCCGCCGATAAACGCTTTGTTGGCTTCCAAATCAATCCTCAGGGCCTCACAACCAACTACTGCAGGTTTGCCCATTCCCCTGGCAACAATTGCAGCATGGCAGGTCATTCCGCCCCTTGATGTCAAAATGCCCTGAGCATGTACAATTCCAGGCATATCATCAGGAGTGGTTTCAGGCCTTACAAGAATTACCTTCCGGCCTTTTTCCCCTAAGGATTCAGCTGACTGAGTGTTGAAAACTACCTTGCCGGTTGCGGCACCCGGAGATGCAGGAAGCCCCTGAGCCAATGCCTTTGCCTTGGCGTTAGGATCAATCCCTCTGTGGAGAAGCCTGGCTACATCTTCAGGAGTCACCCGTTTGACCGCTTCCTCCTTTGAAATCTGGCCTTCTTGAACCATAGCCCTGGCTATCTCAAGAGAAGCTTGTGCAGTCCTCTTTCCGGTTCTGGTTTGAAGTATATAAAGTTTGTTGCGCTCAATTGTGAATTCAATGTCCTGCATATCTTTATAGTGGTTCTCAAGAAGGTTTGCTACATGGCTTAGCTTATCGAGCATACCGGGAAGATCAGAGTCTATTTCCGATATGTGCTTAGGGGTCCTTAACCCTGCCACAATGTCTTCGCCCTGGGCATTCATCAAATATTCACCGTAAAGTACATGCTCGCCGGTAGACGGATCTCTTGTAAACAACACCCCTGTGGCAGAATCTTCCCCCATATTTCCAAAAACCATGGTCTGGATATTGACTGCGGTCCCTAAGCCGTCAGGGATTTTGTTGATCTTCCTGTAGATAATCGCCCGCTCATTGTTCCATGATCTGAACACTGCAGACACAGCCATAAACATTTGTGTATAAGGGTCAGACGGAAACTCAATACCTGCTTTTCGCCTGATAATCTCTTTATACGCGCCAATTAGCGATTTAAGCCCTTCAGCCGAAACATCTTGATCCTGAGCCACACCCTCGTCTTTTTTGAGCCTGGAAAAAGCCCTTTCAAATTCATTATGTTCAATGTTTAGCACTACATTGCCAAACATCTGGATGAACCGCCTGTAACAATCATAAGAAAACCGTAAGTCCCGGGTAGCTTCGTAAAGGCCCATAACACTCCGGTCATTTAGCCCCAAATTCAATATGGTATCCATCATTCCCGGCATGCTTATAGGAGCACCTGACCTGACCGACACCAGGAGCGGATCATGATCCCCGCCAAAGTGCTTTCCGGTCTTCTTCTCCAATTGTTTCATATGAGATTCTATGTCTTGTTTAAGAGACTCTGAGAGTTTCTTACCTGATTGGTAATAGTGCTTGCAGGCCTCTGTGGTTATAGTAAAACCCGGTGGCACAGGCAGCCCTATCTTTGTCATCTCGGCCAGCCCTGCACCTTTTCCTCCCAAAATGGCTCTGTGTTCCTTCCCGCCTTCTTCAAACCAGTACACGAGTTTACCGGCCATTCTTCATGTTCCTCCCCTCGATTATCTCCAAAACCTCATTAGCTGTCTCTTCAACAGCTTTGTCTGTAACATCAATTACACTGCAACCTATCTGGCGAAAAATCTTCTCTGCATACTCAAGTTCCTGAAGGATTCGTCTAAGATCAGCATAAGACGAGTTTTCGTCGAGCCCCATGGCTCTTAACCGTTCCCTTCTGACTTTAGCCAGTTTCTCAGGGCCTAAACTAAGCCCAATGATCTTGTCAGACGAAATTTTGAACAGTTCAGGAGGCGGCGGAAGTTCAGGTACCAGAGGTACGTTTGCCACCTTATACACTCTTTGTTGTGCCAAATAAAGGCTCACAGGAGTCTTCGAGGTCCGTGATACTCCTATCAGAACCACATCGGCAAATGGCAACGAAAGAAGATCTTTGCCATCATCACACTTAACAGAAAACTCAACGGCTTCAACACGCCTAAAATACTCTTCATCAAGGCGGTGCACCAAACCAGGTTCAAATTTGGGTTCTGAGGTGGCCACAGTTGCAAGCGCTTCTAACATAGGCCCAAGTACATCAACTGAAGCAATGCCCCTTATACAGGCCTGGCTTCTTGCATATTCCCTGAGTTCAGGTTTTACAAGCGTATAGACAACTACAGACCTGTTGCCTGTGGCTTGCTCCAGAGCTCTGTCTATGGCTTCTTTGCTTTGCACATACCCGAACTTTCGAACCTGCACTCCTCCGGCATTGAACTGAGCGGCAGCAGCCCTTACAACCAGTTCAGCCGTTTCACCTAATGAATCAGACAATACAAAAACTATCGGCCTTTCCCTTTCCACCTGTTAACCCTCCCTGCAACTTCACCGAGCATTCCAGGCTGTCTTGTTGACGCCTCAAGGCTTGCCCACAAGAGGCAGTACATAAGAAAAATCAGCAAACCTGGTAAACATATCTGATACAAGGCCTAAAAGGTTGAGACGGTTTTGCCTTATCTCATCCTCTTTTGCCATAATCAACACGTTATCCAAACAGTCATCTATTGGAGCTCTCAAAGCCCCAAGTTCTTCTAGATACTGTTCGTACTTCTTCTCCTCAAAAAGTGCTTCCATATAGGCTTTCTTACTTGTAATTAAATCATAAAGCTCCTTTTCAGGCTCCTCAACAAGCAAATCAGGAGATACGTCCCTGCCCGGGGCTTTGCTTCCTAAAACGGAAGTCCTCCTCCAACCGGCCACTGTATCCTTAAGAATTTCAGTATCTCTAATCGGCCACAGCGCCCGGGCCATAAGCGGAAACCTGGATATCCGGGCTTCGCCCCCGGCGGTGATGCCCCTTATCATTTCTATGGGATAGCCCTTGTCTGATAGAATGCCCTCCACTCTGTGGAGCAGAAACTCCCTGAGTTCCAAGAATACGGCTTGTTCACTCTTGGCCCTGGCATTTGCGCTTTTCTTCCGGCGTTTATTTGTTTTGTTTTGAGCATGCTTCAAAGTACCTGTCTTTGTATCCACAGCTTGCATCCCAAGCTTTACAGCAAACTTTAAAAGTTCATTTAAATCAAGATCATAACCATGGGACAGTATGATATTAACCACACCCAAAGCCGCTCTTCTTAAACCCATAGGATCTTGTGACCCGGAAACCTCAACACCTAAGCAAAAAGCCACAGACAAAGTATCAAGTTTATCGGCAAGCGCAACTAAAGCGCTAATCCCCTTATCTGGTAAATTGTCTCCGGCTCCTTTGGGCAAGTAGTGTTGAGAAACAGCGTTGGCAACTTGCTCCTCTGCTCCCTGTAACCTGGCATAATGGCCTCCCATTATTCCCTCTAACTCAGGAAGTTCTCTTACCATGGAAGTAACCAGGTCACACTTTGCCAGACGAGCAGCCTCACGTGCCGGTTCCATTCGGCTTTCAGAAAGCCCAAGGCTACGCCCTAAATACGTTGTGATTTCAATGAGCCTCAGGGTTTTATCGTATAAATTACCGGCTCCGCGCAGAAAATATACGCCTTTTAGTTCAGGAAGCCTACCGGCGAGAGGAGTTTTGATATCCTGAGAATAGAAAAACGAAGCGTCTTCTAAGCGGGCTACCAGAACCCATTGGTTGCCTTTGATTACATTGTCCTTACCTCGCTTAGGACTGCCATCCCGAACTCCGATAAAGCCTGGAAGTACATTGTTATTTGCATCAACAATGGGAAAATAGCGCTGGTGATAGCGCATTACGGTAATGAGCACCTCATTGGGAAGGTCAAGATACGCCTGGCTAAACTCACCTCTGAAAGGTGCCGGGTGCTCACATAGGCAGGTAACTTCATTTACCAGCCCTTCATCTTCAAAAGGTTTCCCGGAAATCTCCTTGGAAAGTTTTCTTGCGCCGTCTATGATAATTTCCTTGCGACGGTTTTGGTCAACTATAACCCCGGCGTCCTCAATCACTTCAAAATACCGGGAGGCATTAGTGATTTCCACTTCGCCAGGGTGAAGGGCCCTATGGCCGAAACTCACGGCCCCCGACTTTACCCCTGCAACTTCAAGGGAAACCACCTGTTCTCCAAACAGGCATGTAACCCAGCGGATAGGCCGGTACCACCGCCAGTTCTGCTCGCCCCACCTAAGAGGGTGAGGGCAGTCCATTCCCATTACCACCCCAGGCAAAATCTCAGGAAGAATGTCTTGAACAGGCCTTCCCGCATCATGCTTAAACCCGTATACATACTCGCCGCCGGGTTCCTGTTCAATTACGGTATCTGGCGGCTCAATGCCTAAAGAACGGCAAAAGCCCTTCAATGCCCGGGCCGGATTGCCGTCACTGTCAAAAGCGACTTTCTTGGACGGGCCTCTTACCTTGGTGGTTGCGTCGCGGCTATTGGAAGCCAAATCAGTTACATACACTACCAACCGCCTTGGGGTGCCATAGGATTCTATCTTATTAAAATTGAGCCTGGCACCTTCAAGCGCGCTGCGAGCCCTGTCTTTAATTTCGGAAATGGCAGGCAAAAGATAGCGTGCAGGAATTTCATCGGAACCTATCTCTAACAGCAAATCTTTAGTCATCACTTGTCAAACCCCCGAAGAGCTACGTACTTGTGAGCACATTGGCGTGTAAGATTGCGTATCCTGGCAATATAGTTTTGCCGTTCTGCAACTGAGAGCGCTCCTCTCGCATCTAACAGATTGAAAATATGGGAACACTTAAGCGCATAATCATAAGCGGGCATAACCAACCCGGTGTCTAAAATCTTCCTGGCTTCCTCTTCATAGCCATTGAAATGCTGCCTAAGAAGTTCAACACCTGAAAGTTCAAACCCGTAAACAGAGTTTTGCTTCTCAGGCTCCAGGAAAAGATCGCCATATGTAAGCCCCGGCGATACTTGAATATCCCATACATTATCTATGTTTTGGATATATGCTGTAAGCCGCTCGAGGCCGTATGTCAACTCCACTGAAATAGGGCTCAGTTCCAACCCGCCCATCTCTTGAAAATATGTAAACTGGGTTATCTCCATGCCATCAAGCCACACTTCCCACCCTAGGCCTGCAGCGCCCAAAGTTGGCGATTCCCAGTTATCCTCCACAAACCTGATATCATGATCTTCACGTTTAATGCCCAGGTGCTCAAGCGAGTCAATATATATCTCCATAATTTTTTGCGGCGGCGGTTTGAGGATAACCTGAAACTGAAAGTAGTAACCCATCCTGTTAGGGTTGTCCCCATACCTGGCATCTTGAGGCCTTCTACAGGGCTCTACATAAGCCATGTTCCAGGGTTCCGGGCCGAGCACATGGAAAAACGTCAAAGGGTTCATAGTTCCGGCGCCCTTTTCAATATCGTAGGGTTGCCCTACATAGCAACCCTGTTTAGCCCAGAAGTCTTCCAGGGCCCTTATGGCATCCTGAAAATAAAGAAATTTGCTCACGGTAAAGCTCCTTCCCCTTGTATATATACTGTTTTACCAATCATTTTCTTGTTGGGCCATCGCTGATGTTTGCCGAACTGTCTATGTCCTGTTGCAACACTCGATATACTGCAATTCTCTCAGCACATGGCAGGAACATTCAACTTTTAGAAATCATCGTCCTCCACAGGCCGCTCTATTTCAACCGTCCAGGTACTTACCAAAAGTGCCATAGTGCCTAAAAGAGCCAACCATGGCGCCAATACGGTTGCTACAACACCTATTGTAACAGGTATGTCTGCAACAACATAATCATCGCTTCTTACAATAATCCTTGAAGCGTTTCCCCTGCGTATAATGCTTGAAACAGTTCGGACGAGGTCAGGCCCTTTGACCTTAATAATCTCCCTGTCAGCCATTGATCTTTCTATCTCCACAATTGCTTCAACAACATCACCGGAAGCATTTTCAAGAGCTTCCTTAGCTCTTTCGTAAGTTACATTTGTCCGTTTTCTGATTTCGTCAATCTTATACAACTCATCCACGTCAGATCACTCTCCAGCTCATTTTCCGTCTTCTATACTTTCTACCAAATCAGCAGATTTAAGACGTTTTTCGAGCACAAAAGCTACATATTTTCGAGAAACTTGGGTGATTTCTTCTCTTACCTGCCCTCTGGCATTTATTTTCGGGCAAGCAAATGCATTTTGATGCGACACAATCCCAGATAGTAGAATTTCCAGGGTTCGTAAACAACCAGGCGATACTCTTATGAGCTCACCATAACTCCGTACCTGGCTTTCAGCGGAAAACACATTGCCCTGCACCTGGGTTTGTTTGCGCCCGGCAGAGGATACATGGCTGATTTCATGTGCCAATTCTGAAACCAGGCCAGGGCGTTTGCTTTGAACGTCACCTTTCGCTTCATCCCGGGCTGCGCCTCGCGCTTCACCTTGCGCTTTGCCTGGAGTTCTGCCTTGGGCGTTAGCCATGTTTGCCAAACCTTGCCGCTCTTTTTGCATACACTGTCCACAAACCGCACCGCCGTTTCTCAGTGAGAAATACACAGGCGGCTCTGGTTCCTGAGCCCCACACGAAATACACTTTGAAAAGGAAGGTGCAAAGCCGGCCAGAGACAGTATGCCAAGTTCGGCCCACCTGGCAATTATCCAGGGATCTTGTTTTTGCTCCAAACAATCGAGCACTTTGAGAAACAATTGGAACTGGGCGTGGCTTACCTCCCTTTCTGGAAGCACCCCTATCAAAAGTTCTATTAAATATCGGGCATAAATCATCTTTTCATAATTATCTATAATTCCAGGGTAACCTCTTTTAACAGAAACCTGTGTAACCCTATCGAGGTTTCGGCCTTTATAAAACTGGAAAACACCATGTGTAAGGGGTTGAGTTACGGCTCTGAGCTTGCTTTTGGGGCGCTGGCCACCTTTTACAACCGCCTTAACAATGCCTGCCTGGCTTGTAAATACAGTGGCTAATTTATCGTTTTCTCCAAGGTTCATTTGATCCAAAACAATACCGTCTGACTGATAAAGCAAATTATTCTTCCTCCCGGCCCGGGGTTTGCCTGGTGTCAGCAAACTTAATCATACCCCAAAAAGAAGGTACAACGACAATTAACACCTGTACCAGCAGGTAAGGCCACCTGTAGCGGAAAAAGCCCAGTAACGCCAAAGAAAGATTACCCAAAACCGGCCAAAAAGCAATTGCGCCGATCACAACTGAAAAAGCAGCAGTTAGGAGTACCCCTGCTGCTGCTACGTCTTTTATCACCTTGGCAATCAAGTTATACTCAGGTTTAATAAGATCTACAATAGACTCAGTAAGCGTATTGACCACTTCTGCAGATAAAACCCCGAGAACCGCCAAAGTGACCATAAGAAACTCAATTCGCCCCAGTCCACACACAATACAAGCTGAAAATACCAAAGAAGCAATAAACACATGAATTCTCATATTGCGCTGAGTAGCATAAATATAGCTGAGCCCATCCCATGCATGGCGAAAACTCTCTGCAAGAGAGCGGGATCTAAAATCCCCCTCTTGCTTCAAATATTGAGGGCGCTTATGATTTCGTCTTGTCGTGCCCACATAATCGCCTCTTTTTGAGGTTGGCCATGATCATAGCCAAGAAGATGCAAGGTGCCGTGAACCAGTAAAAGCGCCAGCTCCTGACGGAAGGTTTTGTCATGAAGCTCTGCCTGTTTGGCAGCCGTATCAAGAGAGATCACAATATCGCCAAGCATATTCGGAACCCCGGGTATGTCTAACTCATCACCTTCTACGTCAAAATCGATCATTGGAAATGACAGTACATCTGTTGGGCCCGCTTCATCTCTGTGCTGCTTATTAAGCTCGGCTATGAAATCATCATCGGTAAATACCACTGAAACTTCACAGTTTGCCTCATCTATCTCCTCATACTTTAGGGTAAACCGTATCACTTGGCGAGCTATTTTTATCAGAAGTTCTCGCTCTCGGGCGATTATCTTAGTTTTCAGTATCGTGTCTACTTCAATTGGCATGTGATTCATCTACTCCGTTTTTGCTGTTGGACTTTTCTAATTCATCTTTGCTTTTTGGTTTTGGATACTCAATCCTTGTATGAAACAAACCGGCCAAAACCTGTACAAACGTTTCTGCTATTGTATCCAGTTCCCTTAAGGTTAGATCAGATCTGTCGAGCTGATGATCAAACAACCTTTCGTGGATAATCTTTCTAACAACAGATTCAATACGCGCAGGAGTGGGTTTTGAAATTGACCTGGTAGCTGCCTCAATGCTGTCGGCGAGCATTACGATGGCAGTCTCTTTGCTGCCGGGCCTGGGCCCTTCATACCTAAAGGACCATTCTTCAGGAGGCCTATCGTCTCTTGCAGCAGCATTCTCGCTTGCCTTTACGTAAAAATACGAAGCCAAAGTGGTTCCGTGATGTTCTCTGATAAAATTCTGAATTACCTCAGGCACTTCGTGTTCCTGAGCCAACTCAACCCCGTCTTTTACGTGAGACATAATAACCGTTGACGAAAGAGAAGGGCTCATCTTTTCATGAGGGTTCCCCATATCGAAAACCTGGTTTTCTGCAAACAGATACGGCCTTTTTATCTTGCCAATGTCATGGTAATAAGCACCTACTCTTGTAAGAAGGCTGTCAGCTCCTATTGCCCACGCAGCAGCCTCTGCAAGGTTGCCCACCATGATACTGTGGTGATAAGTGCCGGGGGCTTCAAGAAGCAGCCTGTGAAGGAGCGGATGCTCAGGATTGGACAGTTCAATCAACTTGATTGGGGTGATTATCCCAAATACACTTTCAAACATTGGAAGCGAACCCACTGCCAAAACAGCTGAAAGCGGCCCGTTGGCCAATACGAATAATACTTCCCGCCACAACGAAACATCATCCATTGCCATGGCGCCGGTTAGCCCCAAACATGTGTAAGTAGCTCCCGATACAGCCATAACTACAAGGCTTGCCTGGAAAAGCTGAGCCCTGTTCCAAACTTTTCTAACGGCAAGTGACGACGCAATTCCTGACGTAAGCGCCACAGCTACATATTTGACCTGAAAACCTGTCATTACCCCTACGGCAAGCGCAAGGCTTGAACCCAGGAAAGCGCCGAACCTTCTGTCTATCAAAGTGGCTGATAACATAACGCCGAAGGATACAGGCGCAAGAAAGCCGGATACCCCTGCCAAAGCCTTAAGCGCAATCATGCTAAGCATTATTACGGAAGCCAAAAGTGCAGTGTTGCCATGGTTGAGCATATGGCCATAGTAGAGGGCAGTGTAAACGCCGGTAAAACCGCAAAAAAGCAGCGCCATGAGAAAAGCCCCTGAGATTTGTGAAAACCTCACCCGGGCTCCCATTATGCCAAGCTTTTGCAGCAGTACTATTTGATTTTCAGTTACAATATCGCCTTTTCTGACAATATACTCATCGCGCCTGATTTTCACAGGCTCTACCGAAGCAATTGCCTGCTTTATTTTCTTGTCAGTTTCTTCTTTGTTCAAAGTAAGGTTGGCTTCCAAATTCTTCTCAACGAAACCCGCCAGCACTCTGGCAACTTGGTCCGGAATAGATTTGTCGATAACAATCTTTGCACTGGCTTCTTCTTTGCCATTTTCAAGGTTTTCGGACTTAAGCCCTCTTAGCAGTATCTCTTCAACTACTTCCCCTGCCCGGTTTATGCACCGGCCCACTATTTCAGGAGAAGTTGCAACCACTCCGATGATATCGGTATCAGAGACGCTGTCATCTACATAGGGCCTTAGTTCATTGACTATATCTTGGGTGGAAAGGTCCTCCTCTGTGGAAGCCAGTTCTTTTATCTTCTGCGCAAATTCCTCAAAACGCCCTTCAATTTCATCTAATACCCTGGGATTGCTGTCATAAACTTCTGATACCGCGGCAACGCTTTCTGCCCTGAGCTTTTCAGTAGCTGCTTCATCAATCACTTCTTTGGTAGCCTTAACGTCAATGGTAGAAACTTCACCGGCCCTGAGTTCCACCTGAGGCGGAACCAAAGAAATAAGGAATATTGCAAAAACAACCACGAAGGTAATAGCAGCCCATACTAACACGTGGCTGTATGGTTTCAATTTTGCAACTAACCCTTTGAGATCTTTTTCATTGCCCCCATTTTTGCCGGTTCCCATGCGGCCAGGGGAAATTCTGTTTTTATTCTTATTCTTCGCCTTAGTTTTCGTCTTTCCGTCTTTCTCCGCTTGTTTTCGGAACACTGGACTTCTCCTCTTTCCAAGCTTCCTCATTGAAGCTTTCGTAGGCCCTTATTATCCTTGAAACAAGTTCATGACGGACGACATCTCTATCGGTAAGATAGACCATTTGTATTCCCGGGATATCTTTCAATACCACCCTTACCTGGTCGAGGCCGGAATACACTCCTTTAGGCAAATCAATTTGCGTAATATCGCCGTTAACTACAGCCTTTGAGTTAAGCCCTAACCTGGTAAGAAACATTTTCATCTGTTCAGGCGTAGTGTTCTGAGCCTCATCCAAAATAACAAATGCCGATTCCAAGGTACGTCCTCTCATGTAAGCCAGGGGCGCAACTTCAATAAGGCTACGTTGCATGTGCCGCTCAAAAGTGTCAATGCCTAATATGTCAAAACACGCATCGTAAATTGGCCTTAGGTACGGGTTGACTTTTTCTTGTATATCCCCAGGCAAAAAGCCAAGTTTCTCCCCTGCTTCCACTGCAGGCCTGGTAAGAATAATCCTGTCAACCTCACGCCGTTTAAAAGCAGCCAAGGCCATAGCCACGGCAAGATATGTCTTACCGGTGCCTGCAGGCCCTATACCAAATACCAAGGGATTGTTTCTGATTGCATCAACATACTCTTTTTGCCCCGGGGTCCTGGGCCCTATAGTTTTACCCCGGGCAGTAACCACTACAACGTCGTTGTAATCTTTCAAAGCATTTCCTTCCCGTACAGACCGAACTGCATAACGCACATCCTGGGCAGTTACCTTACGGCCTGTCCTCACTCTTTTGACAAGATGCTCCAGGACTTTTTGGGCACTATCAAGTTTCTCATTGGCGCCCGATACCATGATGCTGTTTCCACGTGCCACAAATTTGACATCGAGGGCATCTTCCAAAAGGGCAAGGTTTTCATCATATGAGCCAAATAGGTCAAATGCTTCAGAGTTACTGGATAATTCGAAAACCACCCTGTTTTGAGATGGCAACTTTAACTACCGACCTCCATTTTCGTGGCTCGGCCAGGGTACCAGTTCACCTATTTCTTCAATGGTGCTGGCTACAACCCTGACTAGCACAGATTCTAAATCCCCAGCCGCCTCATAGCTAAAGTCTATCAGTTTCGCAGAAGAAGGCAACTGGCTTTCGATTGCGCGCTTGCCACGGCTGCGGGCATAGGCAAGCGCTTCTTCTGTGGAAATCTCTTTCCATTCCCATTCTACCTCAAAAAACACTCTCATGAATATTTCGACCGGAAGGGCAACATCTCCTTTTCCAAACGCCTTAATTGGATAATCTTCAATTTCATACCATTCAAAAAGGTTACCCAAAGGCAACAATTGGAATTCAGCGCCCTGTATTCTAAGCACTCTCACTTCCTTTTTCCTTCCTGTCCTAACAGGCTCGAGCCTAATCAGCGGTTCTTCCTTAGTCACTTCATACCATGTTTTTGCAGTAACATTGCCTCTGGCTCCTTGAATCCCTCCTGACGGAATACCTGCAATAAGCAAGTCGCCTTTCTTAACGGTCTGCCCAGGCTCTACCAGCGGAACGCCTGACAGGACAAGCACCGACTCAACAATTCCGTCTTTTCTTGCAACGATATCACCCGGGCCCGGAATCTCGGGCCTCACTTTTTCTACGACTTCTATTACTGCAAGAGTTCCCTGAAACCTCACATACACCCACGAGATATCCGGGAACGCAATAGCTATGGCCTGCTGAAGGCTCTCTGTAGAAACGCGGCTCTTTCTGGCCCCTATTGCCAATCCGTTCTCAAAAGCCACATTGAGAATCTGCTCCTGTGATACCTTGGCGTTGCCTTTGATTGATATAGCCCATATAGAACCGGAGAGCCAAAACAAGGCCGAAAATATGATTAGGCCGGTCAATATGAAAACAGGCCTTTTTTTGATTTTGCCTATGAGAAACGGAATTCCTACACGTTTGACAACCCTTGGAACGCACCTGGATTTTCTTGCCAGGGGCCTAATTTGCTTGTAGCAGGCAAGAGTCGTAGAGAAGTAGATCTGCTCTTCTATGTAGGAAAGATCCCAAATTGGGAAGCCGGAAGCAATGCACAGATTAACCAGGCGCTCTGGATTTTTGCCCCTTACCCGTACACGCACGTATCCCAAGATATATCCGATAAGCCGTCGAAGAGTCAAACTTGCCATTCCTCCGATTATAGGTTACAGGCAGGCCTCGCAGCCCTGCACCCTGCGCAGATCCGCGCCGAACTTGCCATTTATGCGATTATAGGTTGCAGGCGTGGCCGGCCCTTTAGATCACGTATTCATTTCCACGTACTTGATAATACCCCTCACTGCCATTTCTTCCTTGCCCACTTCTTCAATTTCCAGGTTGTCGCCTGATATGGTTATTTGGCCCTGGCCTACTCCCACAACTATTTGTTCAGGCGAATATTGAATAAGCCCTCGGTGGTTTGATATGAGCACTCCCAGGTCACCTACAACAACCACTCTGGGAAGGTCGAGGCTAATGTCCATAGGCAGCTCAAGAATTTCTGAAAGTTCCATTTTGAATTTCCTGCGCATGCAAACTCTCCTCTGTGGTAATTCTTACCATGTGCGGTGGTTTTCGATCTTACGCTTCTAAACAGTGTATGAGCAATTTAGCCTGCACTTTACAGGCCGGAGGAAGTTTTCGAAAGGCTATGGATACATCACCAATCAAAAAAGCCCGGAAACCGGGCTTTTCATGGCCTTGCAAACTGTATTACTGCAAATACCTACGTTACCTATTCCTAATTATATTGCTTTTACTAACGACGACGGCGACGCTTATTGCGCGCCCGTGCAGCCTCAGATTTTTTCTTACGCTTTACGCTTGGGCTTTCATAATGCTCATGCTTACGATAATCACGGAGGATGCCTGATCGCTGGCACTCACGCTTAAAGCGGCGCAGGGCCTTATCAAACGGCTCATTTTTACCAACTTTAATTTCCGGCAAACCTGATTCCCTCCCTCCGCCGCAAGCTTTTCCCTACCTACTGCTCGTAACTCAAGTAGTACTTGAGTTAACACTAAGAATTGTACAATACTTATCCCGTAACGGTCAACTTAAGGGAGGATAGATAGCCGTGTAAAAGCACGCTCAAAAAGGTGGCTTTCCAAAATCCACGCCGCCAAAGGCCCCTTGGTTTATTTAATTGACCGGTAAGCCGGCACACAATCACACTATGGTTCAATAATCCGGCAAACATACCTTTTGCCGGCCTTCTGGCGTTCTAGTGCCAGGCCAACCAGGGTTTTGACCAGTTCTAAGTAACACATCCCTGATGCTTCCCATAGTTTTGGGTACATGCTTACGTCTGTAAAACCGGGCATAGTGTTGAGTTCGTTTACATATACCTCACCGGTGTCCGGGTTTACAAAAAAGTCGACCCTTGCAAGCCCGCTACATCCTGTCGCTCTAAAGGCCTCAACAGCCAGTTTTCTTACTTTTTCGGTAAGCCTGTCATCGAGAGGGGCAGGGATAATCAGCTTGGTTCCCTTATCCATATACTTGGCTTCGTAATCGTAAAACTCTCTGGAAGGAAGGATTTGCCCTGGAATGGATGCTCTTGGTTCCTGGTTGCCGAGCACGCTGCATTCAATCTCAAGTAAGCCTTCCTGGGAAGGCTCAATCAGCACCTTAAGATCATAAAGAAATGCGTTAGCTATAGCCCTGGGAAGGCCTGCGCTGTCTTTGACTTTGTAAACTCCCAGGCTGGAGCCGGATGCTGAAGGCTTCACAAACACAGGGTATTTTATTTGGGAAATAATATCTTGGAGCACCTTGCCCCTTTGCTTTTCCCACATCCATCGTTCTATTGTAAGCGACGGCACACATGGGACACCGTGTTTGGCAAGAACCATTTTGGTTGTATCTTTGTCCATACACACTGCTGATGCAAGAGTCCCCGGGCCTACATATGGGATACCTGCCAAATCCAATAACCCCTGTATAGTTCCATCTTCACCGAACAGGCCATGAAGCACGGGAAATACCACATCTACATCTATACGTCTTCCATTGTGCGAACCGGTTGCCCGCTGCGCTGGCTTGCTGTCGCATTGACGAGCCGCCTGCCCCGGCCGATCCGGTTTGCGCCCATGGGTTTTGCAGGCACTATCATCCAACTCCGCGCATTCTGCCCTGCACGTACACATGTGAGCTCCGTTCACCCAGATTCCCGGCCTCAAAGGGTCAGGAAGAATATAGCAAGAAGGCCCCAAGTCCCGGGTTACTTCACAATAACCCTGCTCAAAAAAAGTTTGAGGCTGGGGCACAAACACCCAATGGCCTTCCCTGGTTATGCCTACCTGTACAACGTCAAACCCACTTTCCAAAAGCGCTTTAAAAACTGAGCGTGCTGACATCACCGAAATTTCATGTTCTCCTGATCTTCCTCCGCATAAAAGCGCTACCCGCATTATAAAGACCCCCACTCCCAGCAAAATGTCGCCCCGTTTATTGCTATACAATGTCGCACAAAAGGCCTTGAGCTAAAGATTTGCGGCCTCGAACTTCAATAATATCTCCTTTGAGTGTATCAGGACCCTGGAACCATGTTCGAACGTAATTTCTGGTTACTCCCTGCAAAAGCCCGTCCCGGGCCCTGTCATCTTCAACTAATACTTCAACTTCCCTGCCTATAAGTTTACGATGAAAATCCAAAGATAGTTCCTGCCCTAAAGCAATAACGGCTTGGCTGCGCTTTGTCTTTAGATTTCCCGGTACTTTTCCCGGAAATTTGTAAGCAGGAGTGCCGAGCCTTGCTGAGTACTTAAATACATGGAGCCGTGAAAACCTTACACGCTTGATCACTTCCAGGGTATCCTCAAAATCCTCTTGTGTTTCCCCTGGAAACCCAACTATGATGTCGGCGCTTAACCCAATATCAGGAGCTACTTTTCTCACTTCGGCAACTATGTTGAGAAACGTATCCACATCGTATTGCCGCCCCATCATTTTAAGAATCCTGTCGCTGCCGCTTTGCAAAGGTAAATGTAGATGTTGACACACCTGTGGATATCGAAGGCAGTGGATTAATTCAGGGGTTACATCGTGAGGCTCAAGTGAACTAATCCTAAGCCTTACGAGCCCTTCAATCTCAGCCAAGCGCCTTATAACCATGGGAAGATCAACATCGTTCCCAGGCAGATCTTGCCCGTACAGGCCTATATGAGTGCCGGTAAGGATGATTTCTTTGTAGCCTTGTTCCACCAAATGACGGGCTTCCGAGAGGATAGATTCAAGGGGCCTTGACCTTGACGGCCCTCTTGCATAAGGCACTATGCAATAGGTGCAGTAATCATTGCAACCTTCTTGGATTTTCAAAAACACCCTGGTAAGGCTAGGCTCCCTCACCGGAGTTTCCTCAAAAGCCAAGTCTTTATGATAAGATTTTACGTCAACCACTACCTCACCTGCCCGAAGCGCCTTTTCTGCAATTTCTACCAGCGACTGCCTGTCAGGAACTCCGGTAACTGCCACTACGCCCGGAATATCCTCAACCTCGTCTTTGGCCACCTGAGAATAACATCCGGTAACCAGAACCCTGGCTCCTGACCTGGCGGCACGCCTGATAGCCTGCCTGCATTTGGCCGCACTTCGTGATGTGACTGCACAAGTGTTGACTACCACCAAATCTGAAGCCCCTGATTCTTGCACCCGGTAGCCTGCATCATCGAAAACCTGTTTCAGAAAATCAGTATCGTACTGATTAAGTTTACATCCAAAAGTCTTAAAACTAACTGTCTTTTTCGTCAATCAATTATTCCTCCACACCTTAAATGTACCCTAAACCAAGGCTACAAAAAGGCCATAAAAATGTTCTGTCTCAATACGATCTTTTGAGGCCTATGAAAACCCCGGGAACAATCCGGTTCAAACAAAATTCAAGTAAGGCCTGGCCATGTTCACACTGAAATCTTATGGCACCGGCCGAAAAACCAAATTCGGCCTTTGCTTCACATTATACAGTTTGGGGCATCAGGTTGGAAAATTAACTTTACTCAATTTAGGAGTTCTGAAACAATGACAATGTTTAAGTTCTTTTGTTTGAGCCCTGAAAGTATCTCCGGCAAAGCCTCAACTGTGGGTTCCGTAGGATGGAGCAATATTAACGCACCTGGCTTGGCACCTGCCAGTGCCCGCTTCCAAATAACTTCAGGCGCAGGTAACCGCCAATCGACAGTGTCAACACTCCATAAGATAGTTTGATAACCTATCTCCAATGCATATTCCACAGTAGAATCGGACCATTCACCATATGGCGGAGCAAAAAGTTTGGCAGGAGAAACACCTGTAGCCTGAAGTATCATAGACTCGCCTTGCTTTATTACGTCCTGGAGCTTTTCTTTAGACAGATGCTCTACATGAACATGAGAGCCGCCATGGTTGCCAACTTCATGTCCATCGGAAATAACCTGGGCCAGCAGCTCACTGTTTTGTTCAGCCCAAGTACCTGTTGGAAAAAACGTAGCTTTGACATCTTCTTGTTTGAGTATTTCAAGTAATTCGGGAATATACTCTTCTCCCCAATCGACGTTAAACATTAGGCTCACGCTTGCTTTATCGGTGCTGCCTCTGAAAATCGGCGCCATCACGGCAACCAGCCTGTCGCCTTGATACATACTTACAAGGTCAAAACTGAAACTTACCCATAAGATAACCGCCAGTAGCATACCTATGAGACATTCTTTTCTAAAGACCAGCATTACTTACTACCTCTCATGATTGTTTTTCTGAAAGATAGTATGTATGAAGCGGGCAAAACATGATTGATGTAAATTAGGCAGCTTTTTGAAAACCTGTAGTTCTTCTGTACAACTGCTTGAAAATCATGCAGCTTTCGTCGGGGCCTGTATATAATCTATACAGCTTTTAGAAAACCTGTATGGAAATTAGGCAGTTTCTTAGAAACCAAACCGGTAAAGACGTATTGGCGCTCAGAAGATTTTAGGAAGTATGATTCCGGGAAAAACAGTCTACAGCAATGGCGCAAGCAGCTATGGAAGCGGTTTCAGCTCTGAGAATATATGGGCCAAGAGTTATGGGACAAAACCCCTTTTCCAAAGCCTGCTCTACTTCATAAGATTCAAACCCGCCTTCAGGGCCAACCAGTATGGAAATTTCTCTTGCGGAACCTATAGCCTCGACCAGATTTTGTGTGACTTCCCGCCGTTCCAAAGCCAAAAGAGGTTTACCCGGCAATGTGTTTGACATAAGGCTTTTGAAATCTATGATGGGCCTAATTCGAGCGATAACTGGCCTGCCTGCCTGCTCTGCAGCAGCTCTTGCCACCTTCCACCACCGGTCCATTCGTAAATCTGCTTTGTTTTTACTAAAACGCGGTATGGTCCGGGCGGTTACCACCGGGGTAATTGATGTGACTCCAAGTTCGGTAGCTTTTTTTATCATTAAGTCAAACTTATCACCTTTTAGGATAGCCGGAAAAAGATGCAAGGCGTAAGAAGGCGGTTTTACCCAATACCTGTTGGCTATTTTCCCAACCAGCCGCTTGCGGCCGGCTTCAATAACCTCGGCCTCAATAATCTCAGTGTGGCTTGCAATTTGCCCAGGAGCCTGGCCTTGAGGTTGAGGTTCCCTGGGATTTGAGATCTGTGTTTGGATTTGAGCCAAGGGCGTTTCTACAACACGAAACGCTTGCCCTGGCTTGAGCCTTTGGCTCAATGCATGCCGCAAAGTATCGCCGGTCAAAAACACTTGACTGCTTGAAAGCGCTCCAGGTTCAACAAAGAACAATGGAGGAGTATGCTGCGATAGGTCTGACACTCAAATCAACCTCTGTTTGAATCTTAAAATTTAACCTTGCCTGGATAATACTTAGTTGTCCCTGTTTCCTCCGGCTGCATCCTTGAGCCTTTGGAAAAACGACTTGTTGTTTCCTATGTTTTCGTCTTGATACTTGCTAAGCTGAACCAGAAGTTCCTTTTCCTTGGCTGAGAGCCTGGTAGGAACATGCACGTTTATTCTTATCATAAGGTCGCCTCTACCCTTGTAACGAAGTTTAGGCATACCTTTGTTTCTGAGACGCAACACCGAACCGGGCTGAGTTCCTGCCGGTACATCCAATTCACCTTCGCCGTCGAGGGTAGGAATTTTGACTGTGCCGCCCAGTGCGGCCAACGGGAAACTAATGGTTCGATCAAGCACAAGGTTATCGCCCCGCCTCTCAAACATATCGTGAGGCTTTACAATTATACGTACATACAGGTCTCCCGGAGGGCCTCCCCGGCGCCCTGCATCACCCTGGCCGGACAGCCTTAGGTGCAAACCTGAATCGGCACCTGCCGGTATGGTCGCCGTAACCGTCCGAGCCCTGATTTTTTCTCCTAACCCACCACAATCACGGCAGGGTTTTTCAACGGTTTTGCCTGAGCCTCCGCACCTGGGACACGTCTTAACTGTAGTCATTGCGCCTAGCATAGTGTTTACAGTGGACCTTACCTGCCCGGTACCATTGCAATTTGAGCATGTTACAACTGAAGTGCCAGGTTCCGCCCCGGTTCCGTCACAGCGGGAACAAGATTCTACCCGGCGTACTTTAATATCTTTATCTACACCGGAAAACGCTTCCTCTAATGAAATTTCAACTGTTGCTTCAATGTCTCTGCCTCGAATTGGGCCTGTGTCAGGGCGGCGCCTCTGCCCACCGGTGAAAATATCTTCAAAAGGGCCGAAAATATCACCGAAAGGAAATCCGAAGTCGCCAAAACCCCGGCCTCCAAACGGGTCTTGCCCACCACCGGCCCCTGTAAAAGGGCCGTCCGGGTTTCCGAACCTATCATAATTTGACCGCTTGTTTGAATCGGAAAGTACCTCATATGCTTCATTGATTTCTTTAAACTTGGCCTCGGCAGATGAGTCACCGGGATTCATGTCCGGATGATATTTTTTAGCGAGGTTTCTATATGCTCGCTTTATTTCATCCTGACCGGCATCTTTACCTACACCAAGCACTTCATAATAGTCTTTGCTCAAAAACCTTCCTCCAGAGATCTATGAGATTGGATACCGCCCCTGGCACCCACATCCTCTTCATCTTTTTTCTTGATAATTGTATCTATCCGCAAAATAGCGCAAGCAATCTCCATGGCTGCTTTAAGGGCATGAGTTTTCACAGGTACAGGGTCTATTATTCCTAACTTAAGCATATCTTCTATTTCGCCTGTTTCACAGTCCACTGCCAGGCTCTCGCTGTTTTCCTCAGTTTGCCTGGCCATTACATCGCCAACCTTCTCCAGGGGGTTAAACCCTGCATTTGACACTATCTGAGAAAGCGGCCGCTTAAGCGCCTCAACGACGCACAAAATCCCATAGGCTTTCATACCTTTTTGGCTTGCCCTGAGTTTGTCAACTTGCCTGGCACAGGCGATCTCAACAGCGCCTCCTCCGGCAACAATACCGCCTTTTACGGCTGCCTGAACCGAAGCGGCTGCATCAGTGCAAATTCTTTCCCTTTCGCCTCTAACTTCTTCAGTACTGGCCCCAACCAGTATAGTAGCCATAGGTTTGCCTTGCCCGCCTATGACTTTTATACATTCAAGTTTTTCGTCTTCAAAAACATTTTTTGCATATCCAAAGTATTTCTTAAGTTCATGGGCTGGTTTCTTTAGCCCTGTTCTTTTAATAGGCCTTGCGCCTGTATGCTCAGAGACCTTGCGTACGTCTGCAGAAGCCACCCTGGTTGCTACCATTACTTTGGCATCTGTAAGTATCTCTTCAGCAATGTCACTTATGCCTTTATCTATAATAACGCAATTAACGCCCAGTTCAATGGCTTTTTTGAGATTTTGCTCAAACTCTTTTTGAAGCTCTAAATACCTCTGAAACCCTGCCTCTGTTGCGAGCGCTTCTTCTTCCACTTCTTCAGGTTCAAGCGCATCGTCAACCACCATAATTACCGCGTTATCGATATTTTCCGGCATCTCTTCGTTAAGCCGCTCTTTGTCAACGATTATGCCGGGAAATACCTGGTTTTGCGCACCTTCTTTAGCTACAATTATTTCAGAAAACTTGAACCGGTTATCCAGAAGTTTATCTTTGCCAACCATTTTTGCCGCAGAAACCACAAGTTCAGCTATATCCTCATTTCCCCGTCCTGCAATTAACGCAACCTTATGGAGAAGGGGATCGTCTACTCCCTGTAGTTTGACAGCTTTTTGTTCGATAAACCGTATTGCTTCTGTAATCCCAATCTTAACGCCTTCAATAACCCTGGTTACCGGTACTCCACGCGCTACCTGGCTTACGCCCTCGGACAAAAGGGACCCTGCCATAATTGTTGCGGTGGTTGTGCCGTCCCCAACCTCTTCTTCCTGAGCTTTTGCAGTGTTAATCACCATTTTGGCTGCAGGGTGGTTTACGTCCATTCTTGTAAGAATGGTCATACCGTCATTGGTCACCACTACTTCGCCGAACCTGTCAACCAAGAGCGTGTCTAACCCCTTGGGGCCTATAGTGCCTTCTACAGCCGATGCAATGGCGCGAACTGCATTTACGTTGGTCAGAAGCGCTGCAAACCTCTCGTCGATTTCCGAGCCTTGAGCCGCTTGTCTAAGTGTCACTTGAGTCCCCTCCTGTGCGCGAGTGTTAATTAGATTATACGTCAGATAGCCGCGTCAGTCCTACACGGTGTGTTAAAGAGTTGGAACTGCTAACGAATAAAGTAATCGGTTAATTTGTTTTCGCAAAGCCTTACCACCGCTACAGCCCTTGGGTAATTCATCCTCTTGGGCCCAAGTAAGCCTATTCTTCCTGCGCTTTGTCCTAATCTAAAAGTTCCGTAGACTATGCTGAAATCTTTTACGGTTTCAACTTCGTTTTCTTCACCAATAGTAATTGCAGGATCCGTGGTTTGCGACTCGGTAATCATAATGTTACGAATAAGCGAACCGTTTTCTATTACCTGTAAAAGCTCTTGAACCCGGTTCAGATCTCTAAATTCAGGCTGGTTGAGCAAATTCGCAGTTCCGCCCATGTAAAGTTTTTCGGTTTCACTTTCTTCGGTTATGCTTTTAAGAAACTCAGCCACCTGTACGATTACCTCAGTGTAGCGTGACGTCTCTCTGCTGAGTAAATCTTGTGCCTTGTAATGAACTCTGTCCAAGTTCACATGACAAAGCTGCTCTCTTAATAGATGAGATACATACTCCATTTCCTCTTGTTGCATTGGCGGAACATCTATAAGGCAGCTTTCCACTACTCCTGCATCGCTTACTATAACCAGAAGAGCTCTCCCTACAGATGCAGGCAGCAAGTGGATAGCCTGAAATGTTGTGCTTTGGTACTCTGGGCCAAGCACAAAAGCAAGATAACTGGTTGCTTCCGATAAGACTCGAACCGTTTCTCTGAGCAAAGAAACCACGTCTCGGATTTTGGAACGGAACAGCGACTCAAGCATGGCTGACTCCCGGCGCGAGATTCTGACATCGGCCATCAGTTCGTCTACATAGATTCTGTAACCTCTGTCTGAAGGAACTCTGCCTGAAGAAGTATGGGGCTTGTCGAGATATCCCATCTCTTCTAAATCAGCCATTTCGTTTCTTATTGTAGCCGGGCTCACTCCGAGCCGGTATCTTCGCGCTACGGCCCTTGAACCAACAGGAAGCCCAGTTCGAACATGATCCTCAACAATTGCCTTGAGTATCTGAGCCTTCCTTTCATCAAGTGCCAATTTTGAACCTCCTTTTAGCACTCTGAACTTACGAGTGCTAATCATCTCGAAGATAGCACGGGAAGCGGAGGGTGTCAATAGAGTGGGAGGTGGGTAACCAACTCCAATTCATACCTGACTTTCTCAGACGAATACTCATGATGCTTCAGGTAACCATTTCTTTCTAGCCTTCCAATTAGAATATTTGGCGCTCAATAATCCTGTCAATCGTTATTTTGCTCGACGCAACTTTTCATGAAAGTTCACATTCTCCAACAGAGCCTCTTCGATAAGACGGCTCCTTCTAGCTTCCTTTATGTGCACTATGCAGACGCGTACATTATTTCACCGCAAAGAGCCTTTTCCCCTTCGTACCACGGTCATTAATTGCTATACTTCCCCGCAGCGAGACTATTGCTGACCATTGGCAGAATAATAGTATAAATAGCAATTGTATTCCGCCAGCCAAAGTCACCATTTCCCCGGCTGAAGGGAAAAAACGATATTCGAAAACCGCTAGAAACATCTTTGTGAATACGAAGTGCATTTTTCAAAAGTTTAATCAATAGTGTTGGCAGCGTTGCCGACATTATTTCCTCTAGGAATGGGAAAGCGAGCCAAAGTAGGCAAGGAATAGTCAGTCATAGAAGGTGAGGACATATCATGATCATGTTCATCTGTCTGGTTGCATTAGCGCCGCCTATCCAATCTTGACTTGTTATCATAAGCAAGCATATATTTGCAGGCCTGAAGTCCGCCCCCCGTCGGTGGTGCGCTACCAGCGATAGTCGTAGCCGATGCAGATCAGGGGCTTTTCTAGCTTATCTTTGCGGACACGATACTTCTTTTTCAGAGCGGGCAGATCATCAATTGAACAGGTACCATAGGCAATCTGCAAGCTAAACTTGTCCTGCTCGCGCATGCTCTGATTGATATCCTGCGGAAGGCGAGTGTAGAACTGCCAGTGCCGTTCCATCTCCTGCATCCCTAAATGCTCATAAAAAGTTTGAGCATGCTCGTCCATTGACCAGAATTCCATGCGACGCACATTCCTGACGCTAAGCCACTCCCTAGCTGCTGCAATCATGCGCTTAGCAATGCCTTCGCCTTGATGATCCGGCCTTACCCCGAATTCCCAAACGAAACCGCAGCAACTATCCATACCATAGCCTAGCTCACCCGGTTCTGACTCCAACTCAACATCAATAAAGCCGACAATCTCACCATTATACTCAGCCACTAACTCCATCGATTCCTGCTTATAGGTTGGCTTGCGATGATGCAGAACAACCCAAGCGCGCGAAGTAACAGCTACTTGCGCCCAGGTGGCGAGCCAAACTTCCTCGTCAGCTGGCTGGTAAGGACGGAGAACTAACTCGCCAAAGGAAGGATAGCTATCAGCAGCATCCCAGCTCTTGGTCCATGTATCGTGAAAAGCAAGCTCAGATAGAGGCTTGCGTGGGCGGCGCTTTTCCTCAGCCGGATAACCCAGCGGCATGAGGTAATAGCAGCGAACATCCTTAGGTAGCTGCAAAATATCACTGGCCTTGGCAATGTCCAAATAGCCAATCCAACAACTGCCGATGCCATGTGCCGCCGCCGCTAACTGAATGTGTGCTCCTGGAATCAGAGGCGCTGAATTCATGAACAACAGTGCCATGTGGTGAGGGTCAGGACAACTCCTAAACCAATCATATGCTTCCCTTCCCCAGCGCAGCCTGTTGACTTCCTGGCTAAACTCACTTTCCTCTTCCGGCTTGTAGAGCCTAGCACAACAGGCGACTACTACTGGTGCCTCGGCAATCCACATTTGCCCGCCAGCCGTTTCTGCCAAGGCCCGCTTCTTATCCTCGTCAGTAATAATGCCGAAAACATGGGCTTGTCCGTTATCACCACTGGGGAGCCCAGCGAGCAGCTTCCATAATGCGATGCAGTACCTCCGGCGTAATTGGGTCCGGCTTAAACTGCCTAACAGAGCGGCGGTTATATAAAACTGTAAACAAATGCTCAGTCTGCTTCATCGGCTTTTCCTCCTTGTCATCACAGTTCATCAATCCCATTATCCCTAAGTTCAAGGCTACGGGCTAGGGTAAGCTTGATTCTGTCAATCGTTATCGCTTCCTCTCATCACCTGACTCAGTTGCAGCTTCTCTCCTGTACGAACGAACATGTAAAAGCCCCTTTGCTGAGATAGCTGCCCCCGCGACGATGAGAACAACAGGGATCATTGGTAGATACGAATTTGATTTCATATCTGTTAGGCTAATCTGGCCCACGTTCCACACTTTGCGCAGGTTTAAAGCTAGGCTATCTAGATTTTCCTCGACATAGTTCTCTATAGCCGAGTAAAGCTCATTATGAAACCTGCTTTGAACGCAATCGGTAAAAGAACGGTTGCCCGCCATGGCCTGATCCCCTTCCCACTCACGGGGCTTTCCCACGCAAAGTACAAGTAAATGTGTTCGAATCCACTGGCCCAATGGGTGAACTAAATCTTTTTCATCAAAGCTAAAGCCTTCCTTCCTCTTCAAAAACTTGATCAAGCTGATTGTTACTTTCTAACAGCAGCATTTCCCACATCCAATCGGTAATAACGCTCTACGCCATCAGCGCCTCTTTTCTTACGAATTACCGGTTAAAGTCAGTACTTTCCGGCAACATCAAGGGAATGTTTTGTGGTTCGGAAGTGGCCAAGCGGAGACGGCCACTTTGTGAATCCAGAGGCTATTTCCCACAGTAGATTGGGCTTATGTAAAACCAGGTTAATCTAAGGGTTAGATTTTAGTAAGCGGGATGGCAAAAAGCGCAATAGTACGCCAGTAGCAAACAAGATTCAGACGCACAGAAAATATGGCTATACTCATGGACAACCGAGGCACGGAAAAGCAACCTGGGAGCACATACAGAACTCTACGGCTACCCGACCTAAAACAAAACAGGGAACCCCGGCACGTTAAGGAACTGATTTAAGCCGCACTAAAAACTTGCTTAAGCCAGCCAAACACAGTCTTAATACCGTCGAGTATTTTTTGAATCAGTCCCTGGTTCTGCTTGGCAGTTCTTTTTAGATCATCAAGACTCTTGCCTATTTTGCCAAGTTGCTCACTTATTTTTTCTACATTCAAATCAAGGCGGCTTATCTTTTCCATTAGATCTTGAACTTTCTCAATCTGAGCATCGGTTAAGGTAATATTCATATCTTTAGCTATGATTTCTATAACATGGCGTATCTCATTGGGATTCTTAATCTTATCTTTTGCTACCTCTTGTTTTATCTTTTTAATAAGTTCGGCAGCCTCTTCTTTGCCGATATCATCTCCCAAATCCCCGGTCACAAAAAGTTCTTCATTAGCAGCTTCTTTTGCTTCAGAAGAAAGTTTCTTGCCGGTAGCTTCTTCAAAAGCCTTCATTATGCCGGTAAGAGCAGCAGTTCCGGAAACATTAAACGGTGCCGTTACATTAATTTCAGCATTCTCCACGCCGGCAGTTACCAAAGCATTTGCATACATTTCTTGTGTTACCCAGGTGATATTATGAGTTTTCACTCTTATTCCCGCACCCTTAGACGCTAATTTGACATAAGCAGACGACAGCGCACGGGTACCAATATGCTCTTTAGATGCTATGCCCTCTAAATACTCTCTTTCCTCTTCATTAGTTACTGTCAGAATTAACACTTCATCTTCTTTGACACCGAAATAATCAAGGATTTGTTTTTGCTGTTCTTGAGAAAGATCTGCTCCAAGAGTAACTACATCAGACTGGTCTGCAAAAGCCAGGACAGGGAACAACGTTACCATCAAAACTACAGTGATTGCTGTAATCAAGACTTTCTTCATGAAACTTACCCCCTACTACAATATACATAATTAAGACGTCGCACTGCTAACTGATGTAAGCCCTTCAGTATATTACTTTCTTGATTAGAAGGTTTAACTGCCTATATTGTAAGAGGGGTTTTCAATCAAAACAAATAGGTCCTAGCATATAGGTTTGTGTATAAGTTTCTCTCTTTCGTTATGACATTTGGGTCAATCCAGGAAGTTCCTGTTACTCTTCTTCAATATCCTCACCTATGTAAACCCCTTCTTCAACATCCAACGCTCCTCTTGGAATCGGCTTATTCATAGCGTTTTCAATTCTTCGCAGTATTTTCTCTTGTCGGTCGCCGAAAAAGTTCTGGAAGTCATCGGCATACAGTAATTCCGGTGAAAGAACGTGGGACTTTAGGATGTTGTGAAACTCCTCATCATCTACCCCGGCATGTTTTTGCAACCTTGCCAAATACCTACTTGGAGCCTGGCCGCTTACTATGCGGTTAGTACGGCTTGATAGGGGAGTTTTATTAATGATGCAATTATAATCATCCTTACTGATACCGTTTTTTTCACACCAGGCCACAGGGAAAATATGATGTATATCGATTGACTCGGAAAAATATGTGCTGAAATCAATTCCGGTGGCTGAAAGCCAATCTTTTGTTCCATCTTTCATAAGCAATGCATATACGCCTTTGTAAGCAGCGCTATTCCTGGTTCTTAGAGTATGCAGCCGAGACGGAGAAAAATTGGCATCATAGGTAGTTTGAGGTTTGGCCCCATTGTTTTCAATCCAATCGACCACCTGAGGCAAATCAAGAGCATAACGAGTTTCACTTCCCGAGCCGTAGAGCTCACCAAAAACACCGCACCAGAACCAGTGCATTAACTTCTTTTTGCAGCCTATATTATCAATCTTATCTCCTAAAACCGCTAAAATCGCTGACATAGGTATTAGTTGGCCATTGTACGGCAAATCGCGGGCAGTAAAGATATTGTTTTCAACAAGTATTTTGGAGCCTTTTATGAATCCCTTCACAATTACATCTCTATGTTTTTTGTAATCCTCAAGCGATAGATCAAGCATATCCTTTCGTTTGCAACCAACAGCCGGTAGTTCTTCATCGAGAACACTCTGTTTTTCAAGGCTTACTCTATAATCATAAGTAGCCAGCAAAGTTGTTTGCCAGAAACTGTTTTTGGGACTGGCTCTGGATTCAAAGAGTTCGAGCAAAATCAGGATAACCGCCTTGAGCAGCAGTACTGGCATAGGCTTTATTATCAACTACTGGCCGGTTATTGTTAACCTTTCATTTATAATACTGAGAAACTATCTCGCTTTAGCGAGACCGGGCCCAGTTTTCCACCATGGGCCAAAGTTCCGGTGTAACCATTACCCGCCCGATAAAAGAACGCTGGGTGCTAGATTTATTCACTTTACCTCTAAGTGTGAAAATATTAGGTATTCCATTTGAAATGACAATTTGATCGGTTTTGGAAGTTCCAAACCCGTACGGATAGGCAAAATACTTCACGTCTATGCCAAGGTGCTTTTTTAGGCAATTAACTCCTTTTTTGGTATCTTGCTCAAAAATCTCTGCATTTTCCGGAAGAACAAAAACCGGTTTACCTGTTTCCGCGTCATGATAATGAAGATCATAAGTATGCAGTCCAACTGTGCAAAGGCCGGTCCCCATCATTTGATGAATCTGGTCCCATGAGCACATAGTAAAACCTTCCCATTCTTCATTAGCCTGGCCTGCAATGAAGAAAAGCAGAAAAGGAATCTGCTTTTCCTCAAGCACCGGAAAAGCATGTTTATATAGACTCACATCACCGTCATCGAAGGTTACCAGCACAAGTTTTCCCGGAAAAAACTTCTCGCCGGCCAAAAAATCCTCAGCCTCTTGAGGCGTCAGAAAACGTACTCCTTCATCCTGTAAAAACTCTAAGTGCGATGTAAAATCTTCAGTGCTAATACAATAAGAAGAAAATTCCGATCCATCCCATTCTACCAACCGGCCCCAGTTTAGCAGCCAGCCCGGCAATATTCTGTGGTAACAAAGGATTATCAATCCATCTCCTTCCAAACCGGAAGAAGTTTGAGTTGCTTGTTCTTGAGGCAAACCAAAACAACCGGCAAAAGTCACAAGCATCAAAAGCACCAGCATAACACTACATATACGCCGCAATAATAACCCTGCTTTCTCAAGAGTTTTCTACAGTACTACGTGCTTAGATTCGCCCGCTCAGGACTTTCCCATATGCCCACTTGGCCCAGGTCGCCAAAAAGCCCTTTTGGCGCAGTCCACACTACTGTAAGTGCACCAACAGCAAAGAAAAACAACGGATACAACGGAACCCAGAAATAAGATTGGTACAGTTTAGGATCATAACGGCGATTGACCAGCAAAGCCGTTGCTATTTGAATAAGGCAAGCAATGGAAATTAGCGCTCCAAACCAACCCGGAATCGGATTAATACCTAAAGGTGCCGGAGCAAGCAAATATGTAACGAACCAAAGCACTGTTCCAAATACAAAAACAACGGACCAGAAATAGCTCAGCACCGTCTCAAGATAAGACGGATAAAGGTAGCGGTACCTATAATCCAAAAATATGTCTTTATGTGTACGCAAAAGATGCCATCCACCTAGCGCCCATCGCTTTCTTTGCTTCCAATAATCCTTAAAATTGGCCGGGCACTGTATAAAAGCCACAGCTTGCGGCATAAACCAAACTTCGTTGAAATGACGCTGTATACGCCAGGTAATATCAATATCTTCAGTAGCACTATAGGGTGAAAAACCACCTACTTCTTTCAGCACCTCTGTCCTATAGGCGGCAACACACCCGGATACGGTAAACACACGGCCAACAACTCTTTGAGCACGTTTAATTAAACTAATGATAGATGAAAATTCGGCTGTTTGCAGTTTTTCAAGCATGTTGTTGCGTTTAAGAGGCATTGGATTACCCGTAACCGCACCCAGCCTCGGTTGACTGCAAAATGGGGCAACAAGATACTTTAATGCCGAAGGAGCAAGAAAAGTATCAGCATCGATCACCACTGTTACTGACGTTGTTACACTTGTAGTAAGAGCGTAATTTAGAGCATCTGCCTTACCACAGTTTCGGGTAAGATTCAAAAGATGGAAATTAGGATTGAGGGGCAAGAAACTTCTTATAATATCTGCCGTATCATCAATAGAAGCATCATTAACAAATACCACCCGGTAATCCGGGTAATCAAGTAGCATGAGGCTTGTACACGTGGCAGCAATACACCCAGATTCATTGTAGCAAGGTACAAGAATGGTAACCGGCGGCCATTCATCCGGCCAGCTATTTTTTTCTTTATCAGGTTCTCTTTCCCGACGCCACCAAAAATAAACCCCAAGAATAACCCATATCACACTCATGGCCAAAGGATATAAGAAAATGTACCAACTAAGAATACGCAAAATTTCGCTCATTGAACCTTTGCCTGCCTTCTTTCCTCGACAGTCTCCAAGATCTGTCTCGACAAATGAGCTACAAAGCTACCATAATGCCCGCTATCAGCCATTACTTCAATCAACTCCGGGGTAATTGTTTCCCCCTTGGCCAAAAGGATACTGCCTTTTTCATTTTTGAAGTCTTCCGGTAAAATTCCACCGATTATGACGTTTTCGCAAACAGGCTCACCATGATGGTACCCACTGTGATCCTGAGTGGTTGCTGCCACATCATCAATTAACATCACAACAGAAGAATTTGAATTATCCAAAAAGCATTGCTTCCATGGCAAGCGATCTGCTTGCATCTTCACAGGCAATAGCACTCGGCGGTTACGTTGGTAATAACGCCGGTAATGGTAAAAAGTCCACAACAATGCAATACCGCTTATTAAAACAGCCCAAGCAAACATAATGCAACCGGCTCTGACGCTGGAAAATACAGCACTAGGCACAAAGAGTTCCTCTAACCAGACATTAGCCAATATGTGCCATCCGACAGCAGCCATAAACCATACAACAACTGAAACCAATACGGCCCATACACCTATGGCTATACTAATTAATAATCCACGGCTGATTTTCTGTCCGCGGGTTTTGGAATTATTCTCTTTGCTATTGGGTAATATTTTAGACATTTTCTGTGATTCATGAATCTTAGCTTTAGTTTCAACGTACAAGCCCTGATCCACTGGATATTGTAACAAATGTTTGCTTTCCTGTATAGTTAATGCTGGATACCCAATTTTAAGGATGTCTTTTGTGTGTACACCCAAAAGAAAGATATGGTTACGCATAACATAAGGCTGGGTATCCCAAATACCAAATTGAAGCAGCCGCCCGGTACCGGCCCGGGCGGCTCGTAGGTTGATTAAATTAGCCGATCACTTCACGCTGGGTTGGGTACAGTTCTTCCATGGTGAAGTCCCAGCCGTTAATCTTGTTGGTAACGCGGGTTATCTCTTTGAAGAATTCTTGCGTATCGAGGATTCCTTCAGGAGCAAAAACGCCTTTCTTCTTATCTTTCATTTTTCCTAGAAGATAAATACCTGTGGCCTGTCCGACAAAGTTAAAGACACCGCGGTCAAACACTGAACACAGGCTTCGATTTGTGTAACGGACCCGTTTTCCGTCTTTCCATCCTTCGGCAATTGCTGCAGTCCCCTGCCAAACCCCAAGTTCTTTCCACTTGTCCGGCATTTGCCATCTGGGGGCATCAGGCTCGACCCCGGGATGCAGAGGTTTTTCGTGGCCTCTTGCTTCCAGCCTGAGTTTTTCGTTTACCCCTGGCGGAAGCGTGCCCAGGCATGCGCAAAAATCATTGATCTTTATGTACCTGGGTAATGTAACCGGTTCAGAGTGGCCGACATAATAGACTTCAACTCTACCCAGAGATTCTCCAAAGTCAACATATTCACCTATATCCCAGGCAGGCATTGTGTCCCATTTGCCGTTTTTCCAAATCGGAATTTCTCCGGTGCAAGTGTGAATCATATGAGGCCAAGCTGCCCCCAACGATTTGGCAAACAGATCCGGATCTGCGTGCATACTGCTTATCTGTTGTACCCACTGTTCCAGGGGCGTACCGCGAACCGGCTCTACCGGAGGAATGCCTACGGCCCACACGACCTTCATACTGTCAATACTGTCAAGCATCTCGGAAACATATTTGGCCTGCATATTAGTAATTCCAGGTGATTGTCCCAGAGAAACTATGGCGGTCATCCCGGCTTCTTGAGCCTTATCGTGAAGATTCAACATGTTCTCGGTGACATCATGATCATCACAAACATCAAGATAATCGGCGCCGGATTCGATTACCGCCTCAAGAGTCGACTGACCGAATTTAAGGTACGGGCCAACTGCATTGAAAACAACATCAAATTCAGACGCCAGTTCAGTAAGCCTCTTTGTGTCTGTAACATCGAGTTGAACAGTTGAAACCTCTGGGAATGTAAGCTCTTTGGCAAGTTTATCTGCCGCTTCCTGGTCTATGTCTGCCAGAACAACAGACTCAATGCCCGGGAAATGCTGGAGGATCTTAACTCCATATCCACCCATATGGCCGCCTCCGCCTAAAACCAAAACTTTCATTATTGAAAAACCCCCTCTGCTTCTTTGGATGATTTTTGGAAAAGTAATACCAAGATTCTTGTGTGACTAGTTCTGGTCAAGAGGAAACACTAAACCGAATTCTCACCTCCTTGCGTGCGGTTGCTTGGCCTTATGATTTTCGGCTGTGTTGCATAACAATTGTGATCAAAATCTCTTTTCGCGCTGTGTACGTTGCTGCAGATAAAGTTAAGTCATGGCCTTCAAAATCATGATTTAAGATAGCAGAAAACAGATAAACAAAAAGGCATTTCGTAATCGGAACCCTTCTGGCCTAAAACAACTGGAAACATTGATAACCAATCAGTACTTTTGCTGCACTGGCCAACACTTATTTGTACTGTCGAAGGTGTTACTGTTGCCCGTCATCTAGCACCGGCTAACGACACCGACTAACGACACCAACCAATGACTAAATGACTAATGGTTCACATATTAACTAATTCACTAAATGTATTCGATATATTTCCGCAAAATCCTTCTTTTTTGAAATGTCAGTTTTCTCTTGTGCGCGACAACAAGTCTGTGTCGTCCTATTGCCTGCCATTTGAGCCGTCTATGTAGCGATTCACTTTCCTGTTCCCGAAATAACCGATGCCAGGGCCCAGGCCAGCGCTTCCATGCTGTTTTTGCATTCGGCCAGTGTGTTGTCAATTCCGCCTACTTCAACCAGAATCGCAAGAGGAGAATACTTTTGATTGTAAACGGCGGAAGCATAAAGAATTCCACGGGTAATCCCAGGGTACCGTTCCTCAAGCCTTGCGATAATCTGGCGGGAAAAATTATAATTCGAAACCCAATTAGAGTTTTCGGTCCCTACCACCAGAAGCAGCCTGGCATAAGACTTCCCGCCAATTTTTACTGCTGTAAGGCTTCTGGGCTGGCTATCGCGATGAACATCCACCAAGATCTTGCATTCAGGATACTGCTCGCGTATAGCCATAACTGTAGACTCAGAACGATAGTACGCACCCAGCCTTGAATCAGCATCATGAACAGTTTTGGAATGTAGCACAGGCAACCTATGTTTTTTCTCAAGATCCTCAGCAAGCATTTCGCCTACTTTCACCACAGACTTAGACAGATCATTAGTAAAAGCATCTGCCGGTCTTTTCTTCTTGAGTTCGGGCAAAAACGATTCAGTTGCATGGGTGTGATATATTGCCACGACAGGCCTGGACTTTGAGATAATCGTGGCAGGGGTTACATTTTCACCTGGCGGCAAGGAAAGCAGCACAGAACTTAGCCCCCAGTCCGTCTGAGGATCCATACCGCCTGTATCTGCCAAAAGCAGCACATTGTTGTCAATAAACCTGGGAAAGTTGCTGACAACCACATCATGAATTCCTCTTGGCGTAAAACCCATAAACCACCCGAATATCTGAAGCGGAATACTGGGCATTGGAGTGTCTCTCCTAAGTTCTTCTAAGTAACCAATCATGGGAAACCCGGCTTTTAGAAGCGTTTTGGAAATACCCTGGCGCTGCCACAAAATATCAAACACAGAAGGAGTCAAAACCAGGCCGGTGTCTATGGAGCCATCTTCCCCGGTGAAAGCCGGCATAGAAATATCCTTTTGAAATGACAAACAAAACATAACAAGAAAGACTATGAAGAGAACCTGAGAAAGAATCGTCTGTGTTCGCGATATCTTCTTAGGCTTCATTGTTGTCACCTCCCCAAAGCCGCTTTCAAGATAAGGCCGTGGCAATTTACAGTGCTTGCCTTAATCTCAAAAGTTCACCTCTCCTATCTTGGATATGATAATAACCGAGTGATAATTCCCATTAGGCAGCTGCATATTGACTCAAATCGACTGATATTTGTCCTGGGCTAAAATTTCACTTGGAGGTTCGGCTATCGGCTGTTTCATAAGCCAAGCGCGGCTTTGGGTTGCAGGCAAGAAGCAGGCGGATCTAGAAGCCGGTCGAACCCTCGGAACCGTGCAAATCCGACAGACTGGCTCCACAGCCGAGCCAGTCAGCAGCTAATAAGCTCCAAAACCCACCTGCGTGGCCCTGTAGGCGAGCCAGTCGAACGCCCGGAACCCTGCAAATCCGATAGACT
>CAZXLH010000014.1:0-50149 GCA_964641455.1 uncultured Eubacteriales bacterium
AACCGGAGAGTATATTGAAAGAGTTTCCAGCTAAACTATATAGGCAAAGGAGGTAGTTAAGTTGACTAACCTTAATGAAAGAGTATCTTACCTTCGGGGGTTGCTTGAAGGCTTGGATATTTCAGATGCAACCAAGGAGGGCAAAGCTATTAATGTAATAGCTGAAATTTTAGAAGACATTGCTCATGCTGTGGCCGCTATTGCTGAAACCCAGGAAGATATTCAGGATTATATAGGTTGCATAGATGAAGATTTGGCTGATCTTGAAGAAGAAATTTACACTGATTATTTTGTTGAGATAGATTGTCCCGATTGTGGAGAGGTAATGGAAGTTGATCCGTCAATCCTTGCAGATCCAAGCGTTGAGATAATGTGCCCTGAATGTGGTAAGGCATTCATACCGGAAGCGCTTGATTGGGATCTGTTTTGCTGTGATTTTGACGACGATGGCTGGGATGACGATGACGACGATGATAATGACGGTTGGGATGACGATGATGACGATGATGACGATGATAGGGGCTAGCATTAACCTGTGGTGCGCAGGGCTTGTTAACCTGATGTAAACAGAATACATAACAACGATAAGAGAGGCAGCCGTTTTTTGCTCGATGGCTGCTTTTTTATTGGGCCTGATCTTTCTTTAGTCATATAAGCTCGTCCATAGCAATATGTTATGACAACGAGGGGGAACAAGGCACAATGACAAAAACGGTTATCGAGGTTCTGGAACAAGACATAATGCCACTTTACTCAAACAGGGTAAGAACTGCATTGTCTGCTTGGATTGCGTCCAATTCAGAAAAGGCAGAGAGGATTCAGGAGATCCGTTTGAGAGCCGGCTTGCCCTTATGCATAAGCTTTTCAGGCTGCGATGTGATACTGGAATATCTAACCGTTTCCAATGCAGACATTGAAAAAACTCTTTCTCTTATTACAGATTGTTCTTACTATGCTTTGGAAGATGAATTCAAGGGTGGTTACATAACAATTCCCGGTGGACACAGGGTAGGGCTTTCCGGCCAAATGGTTTCGTATGGGAACGGAGAACACAAGTTTCGCCACATATCGGCTTTTTGCTTCAGAATTGCCAGGGAAGTCAAAGGAGTTGCAGAAGATGTAATATCCAAACTAGCCTCCTCAGGCACGGGCATTTCATCGACACTCATTATTTCTCCCCCAGGCTGTGGCAAAACAACTTTTTTGAGAGATTTGTGCAGGATTCTTGGCAATGGGAAACACGACTGCAATTTGCCGCCGGTTCAAGTTGGAATAGTAGATGAACGGTCTGAAATAGCCGCGTGTTATGGCGGTATCCCGCAACTTGATGTAGGCCCCAGGGCAGACGTATTGGATAGATGTCCAAAAGCAAAGGGGATCAACATGCTTTTACGCTCCATGAACCCAGAAGTAATTGCTACTGATGAATTAGGGGGCGAAGAAGACGCTAGGGCAGTGGCTATGGCTTTATGCGGAGGTGTAAAAGTGATTGCAAGTTGCCATGGCAAAGACTTACATGATGTGAGAGGTAAGCCCTATTCGGCTTGGCTTGTTTCCAGAGGATATTTCAGCAAAGCATTGGTTCTTTCCAGGCGCAACGGGCCGGGAACTATAGAATATGTAGGAGACATAGAGTGAAAATGGGCAGAATACAGTTTTGGACAAAGATTTTAGGCTCAGCGTTCATAATTTGTGCAGGCACTCTGGGTGGAAGATTATTAGCCGGAAACCTCGAAAAAGAATTGGATGAATTAGGCAGGTTCGAACTTGCTCTCTTAAATCTCTCCACTGAAATTTCGTATTCACTTTCTTCTTTGCCTGTGGCTCTGTCAAAAGCAGGGGAAAAAGCCGGAGGGGATACAGGCCAATTATTCTCTCTCATTGGACGTCTTTCAGGTATGGAGCAAAGGCGAACCGTAGAAGAAGGTTTCAACCTGGCTCTTGAAACGGCTCATAATTTGAAGGTGCCTGATTCCGAATTAGAAATACTACAGGTTCTTGTAAAAAATCTTGGCATATGGGGGCGCAAGGAGCAAATTAGTTTCATAGAAATTGCGTTGGCTGAGTCAAAAAACCACAGAGTATCCATACAAGAAGAGTATACGAAAAAAGCCCGAATGTACCGCTCTCTCGGAGTGCTTTTTGCGCTGGGCATTGTTATCGTGCTTTTGTGAGAGGTGGATAAGTTGCTCAATACAGATTTGATTTTCAAGATTGCAGGTTTGGCAATTATTGTATCTGTGCTGCATGCAGTAGTTAAACAGGCAGGAAAAGAAGAGTACGCATGGCTTATCACATTAACCGGCGTAATTATTGTTTTATCTATGGTCATAGGGCTTATAGCTGACTTTTTTCAGGCAGTCAAATCTACTTTTCAACTTCCATGAGGTGCATCTAATTGGACATATTTCAAATAATGGTTTGGGGAATAACTGCCAGCATCATTCTGCTTGTTATTCGTAAAGAACGGCCGGAACTGGCAATAGCCTTTTCTTTGGTGGCCGGGGTTTCGATTTTGATTGCAGTATTGCCCAGCCTTTCTGCGGTAATTTCCACGTTTTCCGCAATCGCGTCAGAATCAGGGCTAGGCCCCCTGTATTTTGGAATTATCCTTAAAGTGTTGGCAGTTTCGTACATTGCTGACCTGGGGGCTTCAATTTGCAGAGATGCCGGAGAGAATCTTATAGCCTCTCGGGTTGAGATGGCAGGCAAAATATTAATACTCTTATGTTCTATTCCGGTAATCCAGGGGATTGTAGAACTCATCAGATCTCTTTTGTCTTGAGTCACGAGCATACGAGGTGCAAAAGCCATGGTATATTGGAAAACTATCTTGAAAATGTCAGGCGTTTTGTTGCTTTCGGTAATTACGCTATTTTCAATTGCTTGTGTTTGCCGGGCTCAATCTGTAGAGGCCCTATGGGAAAAATCCCTGGACAACCTGGATGATTCAGGGCTCGGACAGTCAATTGACGAAGTATTTGAGGATATTTTCGATCAAAAAGGGCCGAAATTCAAAGATCTTGTAAACGATGTGCTTACCGGAAAAGGCATAAACTTCAGACAGTATTTAAAAGCCCTGGCAGGGCAAGTTTTTGGCGATTTTGCAGGTTATGCGAAAGTACTGGGGCAGATAATCTTGATAGGGGTCACTATTAGCTGCTTAAACATTCTGGGTGAAACCCTGGCCCCTGACGGTTCAAGCCAATTGGCACAGACGTCTGCTCATATGGTCCTGGTGCTTTTTGCCGTGCTTTCGTTTAAGGATGTTCTTGCAATAGCAATAGAAACCGTTGAGAACCTCAGAACTGCATTTTTTGCGTTTATACCTGTTATTACAGGGCTGGTACTTGCGTCAGGGGCGCCGATAACTGCCGGAGTGCTTCACCCTGTCATCTTTGGAATGGGAACTCTTGTGAGCGTGCTAATTCTGGACATAGCCTTTCCCCTGATCTTTACATCAATTGCTATAGACATGGCAGGCAACTTCGGCGGAGGCGACAGAGTGACCGGTATAGCCGACATGCTCAGGCAGACGGCTTTTGTTGGAATGGGGTTGTCCCTTGCGGCTTTTGTAGGAGTTGTAGCCGGTGAAAGGGCAGCGGCAGGAGTTGCTGACGGTATTGCCTTACGTACTGCTAAGTACATGAGTTCAACTTTCATACCGGTTGCCGGGAAAATGGTCGGCGATACTATGGACATGTTTTTCCATTCGCTTTTTGCCCTTAGATCGGCAGTTGGTTTAGCCGGTATTCTGGCTCTCATAGGGGTCGTGTTTTCGCCGCTTATTAAAGTGTTTTCGTGTTTTATAGCGTGGAGAATTGCCCTGGCAGTGTTAGGGCCCACTTGCGGATCTCAGGTAAAGCGTTCTCTTAAAGCCGTGGTAAACGGAGTGAGTTTTCTGGCCGTTACCTTGTTTGCCACATCATTTATTTTCATTATTTGCTTATCGCTGGTTGCTCAAGCTGCGAAAGCTTTTTGATAAAGGAGGATAAACGTGGAGTCGCTGAAAGTATGGGCAAAGACAGTGTATCTTCTTGCAGTAATATCGTCTGCAGCCCTTTTGATGATTCCCAGAGGTATGCAAAAGCAATCGAGATTCGTAATAGAAATGCTTATGCTTTTGTGCATATTGTCACCGGTTGTAGGTTTTCTCGGTAAGTCTCACGACACAGCTGCAATTACCATGAATTACCGCGAGTACGATTTTGGTACTGCGTCACTGGAAACCTTCTATTCACGGGAAATTGAGCGAAGGGTACTGGAAATGAGCGTTGCAGCAGGCTTGCCGATCGACAGCGTATCAGCGGAAGTAAAGGGGTTTGCACCGAATTTTCAGGAGTCTGGGGTTACATTGTACCTATCTGCCCCGGTAGATGATATAGAGCAAGAGGAACTTGATAATTTCCGCAAACTGCTTGCAGCCCATCTTTCCATGAACATAGATAACATTCAGTTCAAATATTCTCAAGATGGAAAATAACCCATGCGAAACAGGGCTGGGGTAATCAAATCGGGAGTATGCGGGAGGGAGAGATCTAGGTGAAAACTTTGCAACTTCCGTCTTTAAAGCCTGAATACTTGAAACTTGTTCTGGTGGGCATATTGGGAGTGATCTTGATTGTTGCCGGAAGTCTGATGTCGAGGCCCGGCAAGTCAAAAACTTCCGACGAGGAAATGATTCTTTTGGAACTAAGGGAATACCAAGAGGCCTTGGCCCAAGATCTGGAAAGGGCGGTTTCTTACGTAGAGGGGGCAGGGAAGGTACGGGTATCCATATCACTTGAGAGAGGGCCTGAGACGGTTTACGTAACCAATACAAGCATCTCAAAGAATTCACAGTCTGAAACGACGTCTCAAGGCCAAACCAGGGAGACTGTCACACAATCTGAAACGGCTCAGGCGGTAATGGGCAGGGGAACCGGTTCAAGTGATTCTTTGATTCCCGAGAAAGTTATGGCTCCCAAGGTTTCCGGGTGTTTGGTTGTGGCTGAGGGAGCCTCCGACCCAAGGGTGAAAACCAATATTTATCGAGCCGTACAGGTATTGCTGGATATTCCCATATACAAGATAGAAGTGCTGCCTATGCAAGGAGGGAAATAATGTGAAGCCTAATCCCATTATGAGAAGGTTCGAACGAAGCCTGGACTTGACTAAGAATGCCAAAAAGCAAATTTGGCAAGTGTTATTGTTTCTCCTGGTCGTAGCAAGCCTTTTGTATTATATTTACACTCGCACAATTGATGTTGTGAGGTTAAGCAAGCCCCCCCTCCTTTCCGGAGAGCAAACGGTTCAGCCTGACGGAGATACAGACAATTTTTTTATGGAGTTCAGGCTAACCCGTGAGAAGATTCAAAAGGAGCAAATGGATCTTGTGAAGAAGGTAATGGAAGATAAGAATACTTCGCCTCAAGTTCGGGATGAGGCTCATTTGCAGTATCTCTCGATTGTAGATGCTATGGGGAAAGAGCTCAAGATTGAGGGGGTGCTCAAGGCCAAGGGGTGGGAGGCATTGGTGTTCTTATCGGGAGATTCTTGTACCGTAGTCGTTAAGGCAACCAGGCTGGATGAAAAGGATGTAGCTCAAATCGGGGACACAGTGAGAAGAATAGCCAGAATAAAGGTTCAAAATATTACGGTTGTCCCGACTCCTAATTGATAGGGATTGCAGGCAGTCTTGGATACTCTGTATAATGATCACTGGAAACGTAAGAAGAGGAGGCACGCCATGGTGCCGGACTATATTAATGTTTCAGGCAATTTAGAAAGCCAAGGTTCTAAAGTCCGTATCTCTGATGAAGTTATCGCTGCCATAGCCAGTGTGGCTGCATCTCAAGTGGAAGGTGTGGCTGCCATGTCAGGCAATATCATGGGTGATATTGGCAGTGCAATTCTGGGAAAAAAGAGTACGGGACGGGGAGTCAAGGTTTCCTCAGGGGAAAAAGAAGTGGCGCTGGATTTATACCTCAACATCAAATACGGTGCAAGAATCCCCGAGGTAGCGTACAAAGTCCAGGAGAACGTAAAGAAGTCAGTGGAAAGCATGACTGAACTTAGAGTGACTCAAGTTAACATCCATATCCAGGGAGTCTCCCATGATGGCATGAAGCCCGGTGCTGAGGTGTAACAGAAAGAGGTGGTTTTGTGCGCTTAGTTGACAGAATAGTTTTGACTATATATGCAGTGTCTCTCTCAGTGATCTCATTCGTGCTTCTCCTGGTAAGTTTCGGGTGGCAAGAGCCTCTCGTTGCTTTTGTGGGATCTTTAGAAACGTCTACAGGCAGAACTGTGGTTGGAGTGATCTCAGGTTTTCTCTTGTTGATAGGTTTGCGATTTGCATACTTTGGTATGCGAAAGGCACCGGTTCATGCACTTGTCCATGATACAGAAATGGGCAGGGTGCGGATTTCCCTCGTAGCAGTAAAGAGTTTGGTAACTCGCGTAGCTTCAAGAATTCCGGGAGTAAGAAGCGTAAGGACCTCTGTAAGTTTGGGTGAACAGGGCCTGCTTATAGCTTTAGACTTAAAAGTGGCAGTAGATGCCAACTTACCCGAATTGGCAGATAAACTTCAGAAAGCAGTATCTTCTTATGTACGCGATATCGTAGGCGTTGAGGTAGAGTCAGTTTCAGTATCTGTAGCGGACATAGCTTTAGAAGGTAGGCGCTAGGAGGTGACCCGGCATTGGAAGATGAAAAGCTGTTAGACAGAGTTCTTGCTTGGGCAAGAGAAAATCCCGGCCGGGCACTGGGAACTTTGATCGGGTTTTTAATTGGATTATCCTTAATTTCCCTGGGGTTTTGGAAGACTTTAGTGGTCGGAATAGCTACATGGATAGGATACTCTATAGGTAGATCATCAGATGATGAAGGAAAGGGGTTAAGGGAATTTCTGGAGGATCGGGTTCCGGGAAGACCGTATTTCCATTGAAAACAACAACGATGACGAGGCATGATTCGCGAATACTTGTGCTTAGTGTGCTTTTCTCCTGGAATGTAGGGAAGATAAATCCTGACGAAAGCTTCGATTTGCTGACATCTGAACTTGAGCAAGAATCCGTGGCAGGTATCGAAAACATTGAATATGCCAGAACATTGGTAAACACCATAGTTTCTAACATTGATGAGATTGATAAGGCAATTGATCAGGTTTCAGTTGGATGGCCTGTATCCAGAATGCCGAAAGTAGATCTCTGCATACTCAGGCTTGCCTATGCTGAAGGTGCAATTTTAAAAGGAGCTCCTATTGAAGTGGTAGTAGATGAAGCTGTCGAATTAGCCAAACAATTCAGTTCTCACGCATCCCCCAAATTTATCAACGGAGTGCTTATGGGGCTTTTTCACCAAATGGGCTGGTCAAAAGATAGTGAAAACAGGTACAATAACTGAGTGGGGTCTACAAAGGTAATTTGAAAAAATGATTAATATATCATCATGGTAGGTTTGGGAGGATAGGTGAATGAACAGAATACTGAAGAAGCAAGTCTTGACTCCTGTGACCAAGGAAATAGTGGTTGATGCTCCCTATATCGCAAGGAAGGCACAACCGGGCCAATTTGTCATATTGCGGGTCACCGAAGAGGGAGAACGTATCCCTCTTACACTGGCAGACTATGATCGTGAGGCCGGGACAATTACTCTTGTGTATCAGGAAGTAGGAGTCACAACTAAGCTGCTTGGAAAGTTAGAGGTTAATGATACCATTATGGACCTTGCAGGGCCTTTGGGGTTGCCTGCCCAACTTCCCGAGACAGGATGTGTAGTTGCAGTCGGAGGCGGAGTTGGAGTTGCTCCTTTACTTCCTAAATGCAAACTACTTCACAAGCGCGGAGTAAATTTGATTAGCATAATTGGTGCTCGTTCTTCTGAACTTATCATTTTGGAAGAAGAGATGAGAGAGTGTTCAGATGAAATTCATATTTGCACCGACGACGGAAGCCGCGGATTTCACGGATTCGTATCGGACAAGCTGAAGCAAATGTTAGAAAACGGCTTAAAGCCGGACGAAGTAGTGGCTACCGGCCCAATGCCTATGATGAGAGCTACATGTGGCGTTACCAAGGAATATGGGATTAAGACCTGGGTATCTATGAATCCTATTATGGTTGACGGAACCGGCATGTGTGGCGCGTGTAGGGTTACCGTAGGCGGGGAAACCAAATTTGCCTGTGTCGATGGGCCTATGTTCGATGGCCACCTGGTAGATTGGGACGAAGCTTGGAGACGGGCAAATACCTATAGGGAACAAGAGCAACTTGCCAATGGACGATGTCAGTGCGGAGGTGGGCACTAATGGCTAAAAAAAGCAGAGTTGAAATGCCTGTTCAAGATCCGAAAGCCAGGGCTTCTAATTTCGAACAAGTTTCTCTTGGCTATACCGAAGAAATGGCCTTGGAGGAAGCTTCAAGATGCCTTAGCTGCAAGAGGCCTTTTTGCGTTCAGGGATGTCCGGTGTCTGTTGATATTCCCGGATTTATCAAACTTATAAAAGAGAAGAAGTATCAGGAAGCCATTAATGCAGTAAAGGGCACCAACAACCTTCCTGCTGTATGTGGAAGGGTATGCCCTCAGGAAAGCCAATGTGAATCCAAGTGCATACTTGGCAGAAGAGGTGAGCCTGTAGCAATAGGGCGTTTAGAGCGGTTCGTAGCAGATTGGGAGCTCGAACATGGAACTTCTGAAGCTACTAAAGCCGATCCTAACGGAAAGAAAGTGGCCGTAATCGGTGCAGGGCCTGCAGGGCTTACGTGTGCAGGAGATTTAGCCAAGTTAGGTTACGATGTAACTATTTTTGAATCGCTTCACGAACCTGGTGGGGTCTTGATATATGGAATCCCTGAGTTTAGGCTTCCCAAGGACGTAGTAAGAAAAGAAGTAGATTATGTAAGGAGCCTTGGAGTCAAGATCGAAACCAGTTTTATAATTGGGCGCACCATGACCATAGACGAGTTGCTCGAACAGGAAGGTTTCGACGCAGTATTCATAGGTAGCGGCGCAGGTTTGCCTATGTTCATGAACATACCCGGGGAGAACCTTAATGGGGTCTACTCAGCTAACGAGTACCTTACCCGTATTAACCTGATGAAAGCGTACTTGTTCCCGGAGCACGATACCCCTATTGTTTCCGGGAAAAAAGTAGCCGTAGTAGGTGCCGGAAACGTTGCTATGGACTCTGTTAGATCGGCGTTAAGGCTGGGGGCAGACAAGGCTATGATTGTATACCGCAGAGGCAGAGAAGAAATGCCTGCCCGTGCCGAAGAGATACACCACGCTGAAGAAGAGGGCGTTGAATTCCACCTGCTTACCAATCCTGTACGAATCCTAGGTGATGAAAACGGTTGGGTTAAGGGTATGGAATGTATAAGAATGGAACTCGGCGAGCCTGATAAGTCAGGCAGAAGGCGTCCAAAGCCAATTGAAGGCTCTGAGTTTGTGATGGATGTTGATACGGTAATCATGTCTCTTGGTACTTCACCTAACCCGATACTTGTTCAAACTACTGAAGGCCTGGGTGCTCATTCTTGGGGAGGCCTGAAAGTCGACCAAGATACAGGTAGGACCACTAAGCCCAGAGTATGGGCCGGCGGAGATGCGGTTACAGGGTCGGCAACTGTTATTTTGGCTATGGGAGCAGGGAAGGCTGCAGCCACAGACATTCATGGGTACCTGGAAAGCGGCAGTACCGAGTGGTAAAAGCTGCTCGCTGAGTATTTTTTGGCAGAAATTATTGCAATACGAAAGGTGGCGCCTGGTTGGATCTTAGAAACGTTGTATCAGTTACCCAACTGAATTCTTATATACGTAAGTTATTTTGGCAGGATGAATACTTGCGTCAGGTGTTTGTGCAGGGTGAAATTGCCAATCTAAGAGATTACCAGGGCCACCTTTATTTTACTCTTAAAGATGAAAAATCGAGCATAAGGGCTGTTATGTGGCGCAGTAACAGAAAACGCATTTCCTTTGTGCCAAATGAGGGTATGCAGGTTATTCTTGCCGGCAATGTATCGGTGTTTGAGCGTGACGGAGTTTACCAGGTTTACGTGAATTACATGGAACCGGCCGGCCTGGGCGCCCTTTATGCCGCTCTTGAAAAGCTCAAACAAAAGCTTGAGAAAGAAGGGCTTTTCGATTCTAAACGCAAAAGGCCCCTTCCGTTTTTTCCACGAAAAATAGGGTTGGTGACATCAATACGGGGTGCTGCCATTAAGGATATTGTGTCTGTAGGGAGGCGCCGTTACCAGGGCGTGCAGTTTGTGGTAGCTGATTCAAGGGTTCAAGGTGAAGGCGCCGAGTCAGAAATCGCCGCAGGAATAGAAGCTTTGAACCAAGTGCCTGACGTAGACGTAATAATTGTAGGCAGAGGCGGTGGCTCGCAAGAGGACTTATTTGTGTTTAACCATGAGATTGTAGCCAGAGCCATATTTGAGTCAAGAGTGCCTGTTGTATCGGCTGTGGGGCACGAAAGAGATGTTACAATAGCCGACCTTGTTGCAGATGTTAGGGCGGCTACTCCTTCGGCGGCAGCAGAACTGGTGGTACCCAATGTCATTGAAATAAGCGCCGGTATAGAAGGGTTGGTTCAACGGGCGTATGCAGGCCTGGCCCTTAGAATTCAAGATAACCGAACTCGCTTGGAGTCACTTACGTCAAGGCCATGCCTGGAAAGGCCTGATTGGTTTATTGTTACTGCAAAAGAAACTCTGCTTCGGTTTAGAGAGTCTCTTGAAAATGCAATGAGCCTTAATTTGGAAGAAGAAAGGCGGGAGTTTAGTTCATTGGCCATGAAACTTGATGCGCTTAGCCCGCTTAATATTCTTTCAAGGGGTTATAGTGTAGCCCGTACAGTTCCAGACTTAAAAATCATAAGAAATTACCGTGATGTTAAGCCCGGAGCAGAAGTACTGGTTAACCTGGAAAAAGGTTCTCTTGTTTGCCGTGTCGAAAAAACCGTACCTGATGAGGAGGTGCTACACAGAGAATGAGCGCGCAGCCGGAAAAAGATCCTCAAGATGCTTTGAGTTTTGCAAGTAAACTCAGCAAGCTTGAGGAAATTGTAAAACAGTTGGAAAGTGGCGAACTTTCTCTGGAAGAGTCTCTTTTGAAGTTTGAAGAAGGGATTAGGCTGGCCAGGTCACTGGAAACTATTCTTGCCAGGGCAGAAAGCAAGGTCCATGAAATACTGAAGCCCGGTGATAAGGCCAACCCGGAAATGAGGGGCCAAGATGCAAGCACCGGCAAGGCTTGAAAGGTATCTTGAGGCTAGACGTGAGGAGGTAGACCGTGCCATCAGGGAAATAATTGAGGCATCGGTTTGGGATGTGCCTGCCCTCAAAGATGCTATATGCTACTCGGTTTTCGGAGGCAAAAGGCTTAGAAGCATAATTCTGCTTTCGGTTTATGGCGAATTGAGTGCATCCCGGGATGAGCCTATGGATTTTGCAGCAGCAGTTGAGATGATACAAGCTTATTCTTTGGTGCACGACGATTTACCTTGTATGGATGACGATGATTATCGCAGGGGCAAACTCAGTTGCCACAAAAAATTTGGAGAAGCATTGGCCCTTCTTTGTGGAGACGCACTTTTGACAATGGCTTTCGAAACCATGCTGTCTTGCAAAGTTGCATCTCCTGATAAAGTATTACGAGCTGCGCTGGAACTTGCTACGGCAGCAGGGCCCGGCGGCATGGTAGGCGGCCAAGTTTTGGATCTTCAACTGGAAGGCCAAACCGGAAGTGCCTGCCGTGTATCGAAGATGTATCAGATGAAAACCGGGGCCCTATTTGAGGGTTCTGCCAAGGCAGGTGCTATTTTGGCAGGAGCTCCGTCTGACATTGTTGAGCGTGCAGCTTCCTGGGGAAGATTCTTCGGTTACGCATATCAAGTACTTGACGATATCCAAGATGCAGATCTCGGTGGAACAGAAGAGGCTAAGGGTACGTTACTAAAAACACTTTCACTGAGCGAGGTTTGCGACAAAGCAAGTGATGCACTTGAAATGAGTATTCAAGCCGCTTCAACAATTGGCCACGGCCACATTTTTCTCAGGCTTTTATCCCAATTATATCTTGGCAAGGCTTATAAGCTTAGGCAGCGTGCTTAATTTGAGGCTGACAGTAGTTGCCTGACGCCTGTATTGCGGCCCTGAAACAATATTGATATGCAGGCAGGTTTTTTGTATAATTGCTGCTGTGGCCTTTTTGAGGGTACAGTATTCTAGTAGATTTTGCGTTCCCAGGGCGGGGCTAAAAATCCGTCATGGCCTTACCTGAAAATCGCCCTGTCAAGGCTGGATGCGCCCAGTTTCCGGTCTGGCCAGGGAGGAGGAAGAAAGGGAAGCCTGCAATGGCATGCAGGTGTTTTGTTTTGAAAACTGCCCTTTTTTCGAGGAGCCGTTGATTATTTGCGCTCCAAAGGTAAATTCTCATTAATGAGAAAAGGCCTGCTTTGAGTGGCTGGATGGGAAGGTTTTACCTGAAAATCCGGCTGCAAAAGAGGCTAGGAAAGGCAGATCTCTGAGGAAAACTCCTAGACTGTCTCTTTTGGGTATCTGTAGGATTACGGTGTGGGCTAAGTGGTGATCCAGCGCTGCTTTTGGTGACAGAGCAGATTGGCCTTAAAGGGGAACCGCCTTGGCGTGAGCAAAGGTTGGCCTTTGGGAAATCCTGCTGGACCTTAAGCCACAAGATTTACTACAGATATTGCCCTCAAAGAGGAGATATGGCTTATTATGGGCAGGAAAAAACAGTCAAATAGCAAGCGATATGTACTTCAAGCATTAGGCCTTGGGCTCTTGGCATTTATCCTGAGTTTTAGCCTTAACGCGGTTTTTGAAGAATTGGCGCGTGGAATTTCGTTTTACCTGAGTATTCCTCTTTTTTTATTTATTATGGCCTTTGGAATAGCCGCTGACGGAGTCGGCATTGCCAGCACCAAAGCTGATGAAAAGGCGCTTCTTGCCATGGCATCAAGAAAAGTAAGCGGCGCAAGGGAATCTGTTTGGTTTGTTAGAAACGCTCCTAAGGTATCTTCTGTCTTTAACGATGTGATTGGCGATGTATCTGCCACTTTGTCAGGCGCTCTTGCAGTTGCTATGATATACAAGATCAGTTCTGACTTTCCATGGATTAATGTAGTTTGGCTGACCAGTTTCGGTGTTGGTTTGGTATCTGCTTTAGGTATAGGAGGGAAGGCTTTGTTTAAGCCTTTTGCCCTAAGACATGCAGAAGGAATAGTTCTGCTGCTCGGGAAAGCACGGCACCTGATCTTTCGTGTTTTCAGGAGAAAATAAAGGGAGGAAATTGTATTGGACCTTCGCAAGGTTGAATCTCCGGAAGACATCCGCAATCTGTCTATTGATGAGTTGAAATCTTTGGCAGAGCAAATCAGAAACAAAATAATCGGGACCGTGTCGAAAACCGGCGGCCATCTTGCTGCTTCTCTTGGCGCCGTAGAAATTACTTTGGCATTGCATAGTGTTTTCGATACACCAAAAGACAAAATTGTTTGGGATGTCGGGCACCAGACTTATGCCCATAAACTAATTACAGGTAGGTATCACAAGTTTCATACATTACGCCAATTAGGAGGCATTTCAGGGTTTCCAAAGAGAGCAGAGAGCTCATACGATGTTTACGACACAGGACATGCATCTGGGTCTATTTCATATGCTTTGGGGCTTGCAAAAGCCAGAGATCTGACCGATGAGAAGTATAACGTGGTAGCTGTAATAGGTGACGGGGCATTGACATCAGGTATCGCTTACGAAGGGCTTAATAATGCAGGGGAACTGGGGACGCCTCTTATAGTAGTGTTAAATGATAATTCAATGTCCATTTCAAAGAATATCGGGGGCATATGTAAGTACTTAACCTGGCTTCGGCTTGCTCCGGGATACCGCTCGACTAAAGCGGCGGTTGAAAAAATGCTGGATCATATGCCCAATGTAGGGCCGTCAACAGTGTCCTGGATAAAGCGTTTCAAGGGAAGTTTGAAATATTTTCTGTTTCCTGAAGCGTGGTTTGAAGCACTTGGATTTAGATACTATGGGCCTATAGATGGCCATGACATAGCCGGGCTGAAAAGAGTGTTTTCAGAAGCAAAAGCTCTTAAGGAGCCGGTTTTTATACATGCAGTGACTGAGAAAGGAAAAGGGTATTCTTTTGCTGCCAAGCACCCTGAAAAATTTCATGGCCCTGGGCCTTTCGACCCTCAAACAGGAGAAATCATCAAAACTCCCGGGCCACCGAGTTATAGCCAGGTTTTTGGCAAGGGTATTTGCAGGTTTGCAGAAGATGACCCAAAGATAGTGGCAATTACTGCTGCAATGACTGAAGGCACCAAGCTTGGGCAATTCAGGGATAAGTTTCCTGAAAGGTTTTTCGATGTAGGGATAGCTGAAAGCCATGCAGTTACATTTGCCGCAGGGCTTGCCCAGGGTGGTATGATACCGGTAGTGTGTATATATTCAACGTTCCTTCAAAGAGCTTTTGATCAAATTATTGAGGACGTTTGCCTCCAGAATTTGAAAGTGATCTTTGCCATAGATCGTGCAGGCATTGTCGGTGCAGACGGAGAAACCCATCAAGGGCAGTTTGACATAAGTTACCTTAGGCCGATTCCGAACATGGCTATTATGGCGCCTAAGGATGAAAGAGAACTCATTAATATGCTTTGGACCGCTCTGGTTCTTCCAGGGCCAAGCGCTATACGGTACCCGCGGGGATGCGGCATAGGTGTTTCAATTGATGATGTTCTTAAAGAGCCTCAAGTTTTGGCTCCCGGTGAGTCTGAAGTGATATCTTGTGGAGAAGACATAAACATTGTAGCTTTGGGAAGCATGGTCTATCCTGCTATTGAAGCTTCCCGTTACCTGGCCGGCAAAGGAATATCATGCGGTGTAACAAATGCGCGGTTTGTTGTGCCGTTGGACAAGGACATTTTGGCGGGTCTGGTGCAGAAGGCACCTGTGTTGGTAGTTGAAGAAAACGTGACAGACGGTGGTTTTGGCGAATCTGTAGCAAACATTATTGGCAGCCCCGACATTCACAAATTGGCGCTGCCAAGAAAATTCATTAAACATGGTTCTCAAGGCCAATTGCGTTCCATCCAGGGTTTGGATGCACATGGAATAGTGAGAAGAGTTGAAAAAATACTTGCTTAGATTGGGGAATGAATGTTGAAGAGTGGAATAGGAATTATTCCGAATCTTGGAAAAGAAAAGTGCAATGAACTTGTAGGGCAATTGATTACGTGGCTAAAAGATAAAGGGATCAACGCATATTTGCCGGTGTGTGCATCTCCTGCAATTGGGTTTGACGATCACGTGCTAACTATTGACAAGTGGCCCGGCGATATAGATTTTGCAATAGTATTGGGAGGCGATGGGACATTATTGGGTGCTGCCAGGGGGCTTGGGCCGTGGGGCATCCCACTTCTCGGCGTGAATCTTGGCCACTTTGGTTTTCTCACTGAACTTGAAACTGACAACTTGTTTTGCCGCCTGCCCGAGTTTCTTTCGGGAGACTTTACAAAAGATCAGAGGCTCATGCTTTATGCAGAAGTTGTTCGTAATGGAAAAGTGGTGTTTCGTAGCCGAGCCTTAAATGAGGCTTGTGTTACCAAGGGGCCCTATGGAAGGCTGACGGTTTTGTCTCTTAGAGTTTCAGGAAAAGATGTTGATACTTATGCAGCTGATGGTTTGATTATTTCTACCCCTACAGGGTCTACCGCTTATTCTCTTTCTGCAGGCGGCCCTATTGTATCTCCACAGATAAACGCTTTTTTGGTTACCCCTATTTGCCCCCATACTTTGTATTCCAGGTCGATAGTGGTTCCGTCATCTGATTCTTGCGAAATAGAGATTACTTTGCCCAGCCAATCGACCATGCTCTCTTTAGATGGGCAGGAATTTTTCTCTCTCGAAAAGAATGACATGATCATAGTGAAAAAATCAAAATTCAAGGTAGTGTTGCTCAGGCGAAATGAGTGGTCGTTTTATGATGTGCTACGGAAAAAGATGAAGGAAGGAGCAGCCAGGCTACCTCGACGGTGATCCCGGTTAAGTAGCAAGGCCGTTGATTATGAGGAGGCATTTCGTGAATGAAGGCGAAAAGGCAAATGAGGATTATAGAGCTGGTGTCCAACAATGTAATTACCAGCCAGGATGAATTGTGCCGAATGCTCTCCAAAGAAGGAATAAATGTTACACAGGCCACAATTTCAAGGGATATTAAAGAACTTAACATGGTCAGAGTTCCGGCCGGTGATGGGAGATACAAATATGCCCTTATGCCCGGTGATCCCACGGCGGTATACAAAGAACGGTTTCATAGGTTGTTTGTAGACTGTTGTGTCGGAATGGAAAAATCCGGCAATATTGTTTTTGTAAAGACCATTTCCGGAACCGCTTCTGCAGTTGGTGAAGCAATTGATGGCCTAAAGTTGGATGGCATTTTGGGAACAATAGCTGGTGACAATGCAGTGCTTGTTGTAGCTAAAGATGGGCATCCGTCAAGTCAAGTACTGCAATCGTTAAGAAATATGGCGGGAATGTGATAATCTTTGCTTACATATCTACGTATCAGAAACTTCGGGATTTTCCATGACATAAGCCTTGAACTTGGCCCGGGCCTAACTGTTTTTACAGGAGAAACAGGCGCCGGGAAATCAATGATTGTAGATGCGGTTATGGCCTGCCTTGGTTACAGGACTTCTCCGGATACCATAAGGTCTGGTGAAGGCCGTGCCATTTTGGAACTTCTTATTTTTCCTCCAAGACACGTAGCTTTGGAACTTAATGATTTGCTTACCGGCCCGGAAGACGTATCTGAGATTGCAATTCAGCGAGACATTTTGCCCGAAAGGTCTTACATGCGCATCAATGGCAGAATTGCCACAATGTCCATGGCCCAGTCCATTGGAAGCGGATTGGTGGATATCCATGGGCAACAAGAGCATCATTCATTGTTAAAACCACAAAACAATCTACGCATACTGGACGAAATCAAACATGATGAAATCATTGGCATTAAACGTGAGTACCAATTGGCTTATAAAAAAAGGCATAAGATTTTGCTCCAAATTGAAGAACTCAATCGCGATGCCTCGCAGCGGAAACGGGAAATAGATTTGCTGTCATATCAAGTCGACGAAATACAAAGGGCTGATTTTAAGCCAGGTGAAGAGGAAGCACTCAGACAAGAACACAGGCTGCTTGTGTCTCAAAGGAAACTTATTGAGTTTGCGCAGGAAGCGTATGAGAGGCTTTACGAAGGTTCAAGAGGGCTCTTGTCTGCTTACGATCAAATAACCCAGAGTATTTCGGTGTTTAGAAATATTGCACATATTGATTCTGCTGCGGATCAAACGTCGCAAAGCCTGGATCAAGTGCTTTACTCTCTTGAAGTTGCTGTTGATTTGCTTCGGGATTATCAAAAGACTTTGTCGCTGGAGCCTGCAAGATTAAGGCAAGTTGAAGACCGTTTGGACCTTTTGGAAAGGCTCAAAGCCAAATATGGAAACACAGTCGAGCAAATTTTGGAATACAAAAAAGTGTCTGAAGCAAGGCTTTCTCGGCTTGTGAACGCAGATGAGATTCTGGCAGGGCTTAAAGAGGAACTGGCCCAAATTGAGAACCACATAACAGATAAGGGCGCCAAACTTTCTGCCATAAGGCAGGAGGTTGGGCTCGAAATGGGAGAAAGAGTATCTTCGGTGCTGGAAGAATTGGGCATGCCCGGGGCCAGGCTTATAGTTGCTTTGAATCAAGAAGAAGATGGTGACGGCGTATTGGTTGAAGGCGGAAAAATCAGAGCATTTGAAGATGGGTTTGATAGGGCCGAGTTTCTTTTCTCGGCAAATCCCGGTGAGCCACCTTTGTCTTTACACAAAGTAGCATCAGGAGGGGAACTGTCCAGGCTAATGCTTGCCATTAAGACTTGTATGGAAGAGGTTGATTCAGTGCCTACACTTATTTTTGACGAAATCGATGCCGGTGTAGGAGGTAAGGCAGGACAAGCCATTGGTGAGAAACTGTGGAAACTTAGCCGGGGCCGTCAAGTGCTATGTGTTACACACCTGGCCTCGATTGCAGCTATGGCAGATACGCATTTCGCTGTTACTAAACACGAAAAAGGGGGGAGGACTTACGCTCAGGTTACTCAAGTAAATAATGAAGATAGGGTCAAAGAGATTGCAAGAATGCTAAGCGGTACCGATTTCGGAGTTTCTTTGGATCATGGCAGGCAATTGATTCTTGCGGCAAAGGCATATAAGGAAAGTTTTGAGTAACCTTTAGTTTAATAAAACCCTCACTTACGGTGAACCTTAATACCTGTGAAAGCCGTATGGGAGGTATGCTTCTGTTGGGGCACAATAAGAAGAAACTTGTCGGAATTATACTTTGTATTTTCGTTTTGATGATTGTCACATCAAGTTCTTTTAGAACTGCTTTTTCGTTTCCCGATGCCATTTCAGTGTCTACAGGAGAATTGTTTACGATCGATACAGGGTTTCCGGTAGTATCTGTTTATTCTCCAAAAGCCTCGTCGATTGAACGACATCCTTTGGCAAACTTGCCGACAAAACTGGTTTTTGAAGCTGAAGAACCTGGGAGTATTTCGGTAGAATTCAGATTGTTTGGCCTCATACCGTTACGAAAAGTATCACTTGTAGTTGAAGAACCTGTAATGGTTATGCCAGGTGGACATTCAATCGGAGTGATTCTAAGAAGCCAGGGTTTGGTAGTTACCGGGCTTTCACCTGTTGAAACTCTGGATGGCAGGCAGACATGGCCTGCCAGAAGTGCCGGTATCGGAGTAGGTGATATTATCTTATCTGTAGGAGGCCAGAAGGTAAGAGGCAAAGAAGATTTATCACTGTTGGTGGATGCAGCCGGAAGAGCAGGCCAATGGTTAGAAATCCTGTTCGAGAAGCCAGATGGTTCTGCAACCACCAAGATTTTAATGCCGGCCCAACATAGGGACGGTGGCTATCGATTAGGGATCCTGGTGAGAGATTCGTTGGCAGGAGTCGGAACCCTTACGTTTTATGAGGAAGGCTCAAGGCTGTATGCGGCGCTTGGCCATTTAATATCCGAAGGAGATTCACGAAACCCGCTCATAATCAAGGAGGGGCAAATAGTAAGGTCGAGGGTAACCGGCGTTCAACCGAGCAGAAAAGGACAGCCCGGTGAGTTCTTGGGGATGTTTGTCGAAGATCAAGATGAGATCGGAACTATTATCAAAAACGGGCCGTGTGGAATTACCGGCATACTAAAAACAGACTTGTTCAACCCTTTTTACAATGAACCGATTCCCCTCGGTTTGCCGAGCCAGGTTACAAAAGGGCCTGCAGAAATTCTAACGACTGTCAGTGGCCGCCAAATCCAAAAATTCTCAATTGAAATAGAAAACATATTTCCAGGCTCCGGGATTTCGTCCAAAGGATTTGCAATAAGAATTACAGATTCCCGGCTTTTGACGCTTACCGGGGGCATAGTTCAAGGAATGAGCGGGAGCCCGATAATTCAGGGAGGCCGTTTGATTGGGGCCATAACTCATGTACTGGTTAACGACCCTGCGCGAGGTTACGGCACATTTGCTTTATGGATGGCTCAGGAGGCGTACATAGTTCCGGCCGGTGATTATGTAGGTTTTAGGGCGGCGTCCGGCGCTTTTGAGATAAATCAGGAACAGTTTTAAGTCGTTGAAAAAGGGTTTTTGTCAAAAGCGGCGAATACATACATTAGCTGGTAGAGAATGGAAGAAAAATAGGGAGAGGAGCTCAATGCAGAAAATTCGTGTGTTGATTGCCGATGATAACAGAGAATTTGCTGATCTTCTTCATGAGTATTTACAGCAACAAGACGATATGGAGGTTGTCGGCGTAGCCTACAACGGTTTAGAGGCGTTGGAGTTAATTGAGGAAAGTTCTCCGGATATTGTAATTCTCGATATTATCATGCCTTATCTTGATGGTATTGGCGTGCTTGAACAACTGGCAGGGCACCAGTTTGCCAAGCGCCCCAAGATTGTTATGTTGACTGCATTTGGCCAGGAATCAATTACACACCGAGTTCTTGAGCTGGGGGCTGATTACTACATACTGAAACCGTTTGATTTGGAAATACTTGCCCAACGGTTAAGGCAAATGGCTACAGGAAAAGTAGTTTTACCTAAACCCATGAACATAAGAGACAAACAAAAGTCCCAGGACGCCAAAGTAACGGCGATCATGCATGAACTTGGAATTCCTGCGCATATCAAAGGATATATGTATCTAAGAGATGCAATTATTATGGTAACTTCAAGAGTAGAACTTCTTTCCCGAGTTACGAAAGAGCTGTATCCTTCCATAGCAGAAAAATACTCCACTACACCCAGCAGAGTTGAACGAGCCATACGCCATGCCATTGAAGTTGCCTGGAACAGAGGCAATGTAGAGTTTATTGATGAGATGTTCGGGCATACAGTCAGTCAAGATAAGGGTAAGCCAACAAATTCTGAATTCATAGCCATGATAGCCGACAGATTACGGTTGAGTTCGTGAGGCAGGATTAGGGCCCCCTAAATGTGTGTTCCGGGGTGTGAATAATGGGCGATGCCAGAGCAAAATTGCTGGATTTTATCTTGAATTCAACTCATGATGCAATCGTGGCTGTAGACAGCAACGGCAAGGTTCTTGTTTTCAATTATTCAGCAGAGAAACTCATAGGCAAGAAACCTCTGGACGTGATGGGAAAGTTTGTCAAGTGTGGTATACCCAATACCCGGCTTGACAAGATACTTGAAACCGGGATTCCGGAAATTAATCAAAGACAAGATCTTGGTGACACTGTAGTAATTACGAACAGAGTCCCGGTAAGAGATCTCCAAGGGAGAATGGTAGGGGCTGTTGCAGTATTCAGAGATATTACTGAAATTAGAGTACTTGCCGAAGAAATCACCAACCTCAAACAAATTCAGTCTCTGCTTTCCGCTGTAATAAACTCTACTCAGGATGCGATTTCAGTTGTTGACCATCTTGGCAACGGCTTATTGATAAACCCTGCTTATACAAGGCTTATTGGGCTTTCAGAACAAGATGTTATCGGCAGGCCTGCAACAGTTGATATAGCCGAAGGTGAAAGCGTTCATCTTGAAGTGTTGAGGACAAAAAAGCCTGTAAAGAACGCCAAAATGAAAGTCGGCCCCTTGAAACGGCCGGTGATTGTAAATGGCGCACCGGTAATTGTTGATGACGAACTTAAGGGCAGCGTTGCCATAATTCGTGACATTTCTGAACTGATGCAGTTAACTGAGGAATTAGATCGCATCAAAAGCATGGTTAAAGGCTTTGAACCAAAATATTCTTTTGCTGACGTAGTTACCAAAAGCCCGCTTATGATTCAAGCGGTTGAACAAAGCAAACAAGTGGCTTCTACGCCGGTAACCGTGCTTTTGAGAGGTGAAAGCGGAACAGGCAAGGAACTTTTTGCCCACGCCATCCATAGTGCATCTCCCAGGCGGAATAAGCCTTTTGTCAGAGTTAATTGCGCTGCTTTACCTAAGAGCCTTCTTGAATCAGAACTTTTTGGTTATGTAGAGGGCGCGTTTACAGGAGCTAAACGAGGCGGCAGAAAAGGCCTGTTTCAGGAGGCGGATGGTGGCACTTTGTTTCTTGATGAGATTGGGGTTATGGATCTTTCCACCCAGGCAAGCCTTTTGCGAGTGCTTCAAGAAAGGGAAATTATGCGTATAGGCGATTCCAAGCCTACTTCGATTGATGTTAGGGTAATTACTGCAACCAATGTTGCGCTCGAGCAAATGGTTGCAGCGGGTAAGTTCAGGGAAGACCTTTACTATAGGCTCAATGTCATACCCATTTTCATTCCTCCGTTGAGGCAACGTCCTGAAGATCTTCCGGGATTATGCAAGCACTTGTTGCGTAAATTGAATCAAGAATATGGGCGTTCGGTTATTGGGGTAGACGATGAGGTTATGCGGCGTTTTGCAGCTTACAAATGGCCTGGCAATGTAAGAGAACTGGAAAACGTGCTTGGAAGGGCCATAATAAATATGAGCATTGGCGAGGAAATTATCCGCACTCAACATGTTCCGCCTCTGGGCTGGGGAGTTCACGTTTCTTCCCTTGAAGAGGAAAAACCCTTAAGCGCTGAAGCAACCGGTATAGAAACCTTGCGTACAGCGGTTGAGAAGGCAGAAATAGAGGTAATTAAACGGGCCTTAGAGCGAACCTCCTACAACAAGACCCGCGCTGCTAAGCTGCTGGACATCAGTATTAGAAGCCTTTACTACAAAATGCACAAGTATGGCCTCATAGAAGAGTAGGACGTTGAGGCTGCGCCGGCTATTATGAGGCCTAGGGCCTTCATCTGAAACTCTCATGAAGTCTTATTTCCGGCACATTCGTGAAAACACAGACAAAGTCTGCGTGCAAAATATTGCAGGCACTGATGTGCCTATGTGAAAAAACTTGCTCAATTTGCAATGATTATGTTCTGATTAGTTTTGGTGCCCCTCATACATTTTTCCCTGTATTTAATGATTTAGGCTTATCTTTCAATTAATGCCGGCATTTAGGCAACTATGGCATGGTTATTGCTTTTGTGTTCTTATAGGTAACTCATATGCGTTTTCGCGGTTGCCTAAATACGTTTCAACAGGGGGGATTCAAATGGGAGTATTTAAGTCTATGAAAACTCAAGGGTATGAGCAAGTCGTATTCAACTACGATACAGTGTCCGGATTGAGGTCGATTATAGCCATTCATGATACAACATTGGGCCCGGCTCTGGGCGGAGTAAGAATGTGGCCTTATCAATCAGAGCAAGAAGCGCTTGTAGATGCGTTGAGGCTTGCTCGAGGTATGACTTACAAGAGCGCAGCAATGGGTTTGAATTTAGGCGGGGGCAAGGCAGTGATCATCGGTGATCCCAGGAAAGACAAGACAGAGGAGATGTTCCGGGCGTTTGCCAAGTTCGTAGATATTTTCGGAGGCAGGTACATTACTGCAGAGGATGTAGGTACCACTACTGACGATATGGATATTATCAAGAGTCATACAGATCATGTTGTAGGGCTCGCCGGAACCAGTGGGAATCCGTCGCCTGTTACTGCCTTTGGAACCTTTAGGGCTATGCAAGCTTGTGCTAAGTACGTATTTGGAGATGAAGATTTGGCAGGCAGGAAAGTGGCGGTTCAGGGAGTCGGTAATGTTGGCTATTACTTGACAGAAAAGCTGATTGATGCCGGCGTTCACGTTTACGTGGCTGATTTGTTCCCTGAAAAAGTGGAAAAAGCGGTTGAGTTGGGGGCCCATGTTGTACCGCCGGAAGACATTTTTGATTTGGAATGTGATATTTTCGCTCCTTGCGCCCTAGGTGGAATTATTAACGATGAGACTGTGGAAAGGCTTAAAGCCAGAATAGTTTGTGGAAGCGCTAACAATCAGCTCCTCGATGACAGGCATGCTACAGTGCTTGCCGAACAAGGTATACTGTATGCTCCTGATTTTGTTGTCAACGGCGGCGGGCTCTTGAACGTTGCAGGAGAGCTTACTCCCGGAGGCTACAACCGTGAATGGGCTCTTTCCAGGGTATCCAGGATATATGACATCTTGCTAAGGGTTTTTGAAATTGCAGAGGAGCGCGGTATTGGAACCGGTGAGGCTGCAAACTCTCTGGCAGAAGACAGAATCAGAAAGGCCCTTGAGCAAAAAAGGATATTCATTCCCTCTTCTTAGGCCTTGGGCTCAAGTTTTATAAATGAGGAGGAGAAATCAATTTGGCCAAGCGTGTTGTCTTTATGGAAGATCATTGCAAGAGTTGTGAGTTGTGTATCTCGGCGTGCCCCAGGCAGATTATCCGGGTGAAAGACGAACTTAACCGTTTAGGGTACCGTCCGGCTTTTGTCGGTGACAACGACCAACATCTATGTATAAGTTGCGCTATATGTGCCCGGATGTGTCCCGATGCAGCCATAGCGGTTTTCAGATGAAATTGACAGGAGGTGAATTATGTGTCTAAACCTATTCTTATGAAGGGTAACGAGGCTATTGCTGAAGCAGCAATTCGTGCAGGGTGTAGATTTTTCTTTGGATATCCAATAACACCTCAAAATGAAATTCCTGAGTATATGGCCGGAAAACTTGCTGAAGTAGGTGGTGTGTTTGTTCAGGCTGAGAGTGAAGTTTCGTCAATAAACATGGTATATGGTGCTGCCGGGGCCGGTGGCCGTGTGATGACTTCCTCTTCAAGCCCGGGTATCTCTCTTATGCAAGAGGGAATCTCGTATATTGCAGGTGCCGAACTACCGTGTGTGATTGTAAATATCTCCAGAGGCGGCCCAGGGCTTGGAGGCATCCAACCATCTCAGTCAGATTATTTTCAGGCCACAAAAGGCGGGGGCCATGGCGATTATAAACTTATCGTTTATGGGCCATCTTCAGTTCAAGAAGCCTGTGACCTCATGATGAAAGCTTTCGATGTAGCTGATAAATACCGTAATCCTGTAATGATCCTCGGAGACGGTATGATAGGCCAAATGATGGAGCCTGTGGTGTTTCCTGAAGCAACTTCTAAGCCAGATGCTTCTCTGAAACCGTGGGCTACTTCCGGCAATAAAGGCAGGAAAGCCAACCTCATAACTTCGATCTACCTGGATCCGGAAGTGTTAGACGCCCATAATTGGAGGCTTTACCGGAAGTATAAGGCTATGGAGAAAAACGAAGTGATGTATCAATCATACTATGAAGATGATTCAGAGTGGTTTCTTGTGGCATATGGGACCATGGCACGAATTTGCGTATCGGTCATGGAAAAGATGCGCAAGAAAGGAGTAAAAGTAGGGCTTATCCGCCCTATTACTCTTTGGCCTTTTCCCAGCCAAGTGTTCCGACAGGTATCAGGCCGGGCAAAAGGGTTTATGTGTGTAGAGATGTCTACAGGTCAAATGGTTGAAGACGTCAAATTGGCTGTTGGAGCAAAAACTCCGGTACATTTTTACGGCCGTACAGGCGGAGCGGTTCCGCTTCCGAGGAGTATTGAGAAGCGTTTACTGGAAATGATGTCAGGTAAAGTGCCTGTCGTTACTGATTACTTTGAACAACTGAAGGAGGTGGAGGGTGATGAAGGCAGTATACCTGCGTCCTAAATCTCTGACCGGTACCGTTACCCACTATTGCCCCGGTTGCACTCACGGCATAGCTCACAGGCTTGTGGCTGAAATCATAGATGAACTTGACATACAGGGAAGCACTATTGGTGTGGCATCAGTTGGGTGTTCTGTTTTTGCCTATAATTACTTTGATGTGGATTTTCAGCAAGCAGCCCATGGGCGTGCCCCTGCAGTGGCCACAGGAATAAAACGAGTATTTCCTGACAGAATCGTATTTACCTATCAGGGAGACGGTGATCTGGCTTCAATAGGGGCAGCAGAAATAGTCCACGCCGCTGTAAGGCGGGAAAACATAACGGTGATCTTCCTAAATAATGCGATTTATGGAATGACCGGAGGACAAATGGCACCAACTACGCTTACAGGCCAGACAACCACAACGTCGCCCTTTGGCAGAGATACGGCCGGCCAGGGTTATCCGCTGAGAATGGCTGAACTGCTTGCCACGGTAGAGGGTTCGTACTATATAGCCAGGTGCTCACTGCATAATGCAGCCAATATTACCAGAGCCAAAAGAGCAATGAAGCAAGCCTTTTTGAATCAAATAGAAGGTAAAGGATTCTCAATGGTCGAACTTCTGTCTACTTGCCCTACCAACTGGGGGATGATGCCTGCGGCTGCGCTTAAGTGGCTGGAAACCGATATGATACCGGTATATCCTTTAGGTGAATTCAAAAATGAGGAGGGGGAGTAACGTGGGCCACCAGGTCATTATGGCAGGATTTGGCGGACAGGGCGTCATGTTGATAGGCACCCTCCTTACTTATGCAGGAATGCGAGAAGGCAAAAATGTATCCTGGCTTCCTTCGTATGGCCCTGAAATGCGCGGCGGGACCGCAAATTGCGCTGTGTGTGTATCAGATGAGCCGATAGCTTCGCCTGTGGTCAGTGAACCTACAGCGGTTGTAGCAATGAATTTGCCATCTTATGAGAAGTTCAGTAAAGTTTTGGTGCCGGGCGGCAGTTTGATAATTAACTCAAACCTGGTAAATGTCGAAAACATACGTGAGGACATTAAGTTATATAGGATACCGGCTAATGAAGAAGCGGTAACCTTAGGTTCTCAGCGAGTTGCCAATATGATATGCCTGGGTGGCTTGCTGGGAGCCAGCGACGTAGTCAGCCTTAACACAGTAATAGAAACTTTGCCTGATGTAATACAGGAGAAATACCACCATCTTCTAGAACTTAATGTAATGGCTCTTGGGTGTGGTTATGAAATGGCCAAAAAAATGAAGTAAACGACATTGGATGAGATTGTGAGGGGTAGTGTTGAGTACCAAGAAGGTAGTAAGTGTGAAGGATGTAGAAAATATTCTTGTGTGTCTTCCCGGAATCCAAAAGGCCCGTGTGGTAGTAAGTGACTGGGGCGCAATAGAGGAAATACACATACTGACCGGGTTAGACCGCAATCCGAAACAGATAGTCAGGGATGTTCAGAGCGCTCTTAAAGCTCAATGGGATATAACCGTAGACCGGCGTAAAGTCTCTGTGGCTCAGCTTAAGACCAATCTGCCTGCGTCACCGGGCCGCCTTCGTTACGCAGGCTTAGAAGTGAAAAGCGATACCAAGACGCGAAAGAGCGAAGTTTGTGTCACTCTTGAACGAAGCCAGGAGGAGCAAACAGCTGTTTATATTGGTAAGGCTGAAGCAGACGGAACTGAAGATTCGCTTCTTTTTGCAATAGCCCGAGCTACTTGTTTTGCCGTTAACCTCACAATCGAACCACCCAATGCTTTTTTTGTTGATGATATCACCATGCTGGACATAGGCCCGAGGAAGGCCGTCGCTGTACTGGTAGGGCTGGTTACTCCCAAGAGAAACTACGAAGAACTTCTGGGGGCAGCCCTGGTAAGGAGAGAGGCCAGGGAAGCGTGTGTTCGCGCTACCCTTGATGCTTTGAACCGAAGGCTTGAAGTATTGCCCCAGCAGGGCTCATTGAAAAACCCAAGTAAGAGCTCTAGCGGCAAGGAGCCTTCTACTTCACAGCCTGAGCCTGAATTGGATACAAAATAATCAATTTTTGAATAACTTTGAGACCCTGCCTCATAAGTTTCTTTCGAGGCCAATTATGTAGAAAATCACTGTCCGGGGGCAGGGTCATGAAGAAACGTACTATTGCATCACCAATTGTATTTTGCTCACTTATATTGATATCAGGTATCATAATGGGAATTTTGGGGCTGCGGGTGCTTTCACCTGATGAAAAAGCAGAACTCATATCTTACCTTGAAGTGTTCATGAGAGGGCTTTCAAACCCCGGCCTTGAGCCAGGGGTTATTTTTCGGTTGTCTTTGGCGCAGAATCTTAAGACCGTGGTTTTGTTATGGGCTTTTGGGCTTGCCATTATCGGTGCACCGCTTACATGCATTATGCTCTTTGTCAGAGGGTTTGCAATAGGGTTCAGTTCGGCATTTGTGCTAAAAGAAGTTACTACAGGAGGGTTATTGGTATTTGCATCGGGTATGCTTCCGCATAATCTTGTAGCGCTTCCGGCAATAGTACTTTTGTCATCCATTTCTACATCGTTTTCTGTAACCTTGTTTAGGGAACGCCCATGGGTTCATGGGGGATTATTGAAACTCAGCACCGGTTATACCTGCCGTATTGCTCTGGTAGCATTGCTTTTGGTGCTGTCTTCCCTTATGGAAGCTTACCTGACGCCATTTTTGCTGAAAGCGGCAGTGGGTTATCTTTGACATAAGCCCTGAAAGTCGAATAGTTTTGGCGAAACTAACATAAGACTTTAAAAGGAAGGTAATTCTTATTGTAGGATATTTCGCCGGTTGAAGGGAATTATAGAAGAAAGCAAGGTTATAATCATGTTAGATGCAATAAATGGTGAAATAAGTCGCCTATGGGGGGAGGATGGATGTCAATGGAAAGCCTCATTCAGGAATTTATTGAGTACCTGGATCATGAGAGAGGTCTGGCGACTAATACATTAGAATCATATGGGAGAGATCTAAAGCAATATTGTGGCTTTCTTTCTGAAGATACCTCTCAGACTCTGGAGACCGCCTCTCAAGCCACAATTGTGGCTTACCTTATGTTGTTAAGGAAACAGGGAAAAGCAACTGCAACCATTGCCAGGCGTCTTGCAGCTCTTAAGGCCTTTTATCAATTTATGCTCAAAGAGAACTATGTAACCAAGAATCCTACCGAGGATCTGTCTTCGCCGAGATTGGAACGTAAGCTGCCTAAAGTATTGACTGTTGAGGAAGTTGAGAAACTGTTGAGCCAGCCAGATACTTCCAACCCAGCCGGAATACGAGATAAGGCAATGCTTGAAGCTTTGTATGCAACAGGCATACGGGTTTCCGAACTGGTGAACCTGAATTTAGACGACCTTGATCTCAAAGAAGGTTTTGTTCGTTGTATAGGGAAGGGCTCAAAAGAGCGGGTAGTGCCTATGGGTGAAATTGCAGTAAAGTGCCTTATTTCATACCTTAAGGATGGACGGCCTAAAATGGTCTCAAATCCAAAAGAGCAGGCTTTGTTTCTTAACCATCACGGTAGAAGGTTAACCAGGCAGGGGTTTTGGAAGATAGTTAAGAAGTATGCCGCTCAGCTCCAAATAAGGAAAGAGATTACTCCGCACACACTGAGGCATTCGTTTGCCACTCATCTGCTTGAAAATGGTGCAGATATCAGGGCAGTCCAGGAGATGTTAGGCCATGCTGATATTTCTACCACTCAAATCTATACCCATGTGACCAAAGACAGGCTCAAGGATGTGTATGCCAGAAGCCATCCAAGAGCTTAAGGTTTAGACGCTCATAACCCTTTGCTTAAGCAGGTATCCTAAGAACAGGATATCTAACCAAGGAGGGATCAAGATGACGTCGAAGAGGAAAAAACGCTTCGTTAGGGCGTTTTCCCTTTTTATTGCCCTTATTGCCGTGTTATTTTTAGCAAACATTGAGGGTTTGCAGCCGGTATATGCGGCCGGCATCGATTTGAGTGCAGTTGCGCCCCCACATGTAGATTCGCCTTCTTGTGTGGTGATGGATGCCGTATCGGGTACAGTTTTATTTGAAAAAGATGCTAATAGCAACCGGACGCCTGCAAGTTTAACCAAAATAATGACCATGGTGCTTGCCTTGGAAGACGTAGCTTCAGGGGCTGTTAGTTTGCTTGATGAAGCGGTAGCTTCAGAAAATGCATGGGAAATGGGTGGGACGGAAGTCTGGGCTGAACCCGGCGAGTCTATGCCCCTGGATGAGTGGTTAAAAGCCGTAGCTGTGGGTTCGGCTAACGACGGAGCGGTTGTAATAGCAGAATTTATATCCGGCACCGTTGAGAACTTCTCAGAACGAATGAACATGCGGGCCAAGCAATTGGGAATGGCCGATACCGGTTTTAAGAACCCACATGGGTTAGACGAAGATGGGCATTACACTACGGCAATGGACATGGCGATTTTATCAAGGTATGCCGTTACAGTTCCACATGTTCTTGATTACACCAAGATTTATCAGGCTCCGTTTAGGGGAGGCAAAAACGAACTTACCAATTTCAACAAACTGGTGTATCTCTACGATGGGGCAGACGGGCTTAAAACCGGAATGACAAGTAAATCCGGTTACTGTATTTCAGCTACTGCAGAGCGTGACGGTTCAAGATTTATTGTTGTACTTATGGGCGCTTTAACCCCTGATCACCGTATGAACGATTCGTGGAGGCTTTTGGACTGGTGTTTTGCCAATTTCAAGTCGATAAATGTGGTCGATGAAGAACAGTCGATTTGCCAAGCAAGGGTGTACAAAGGGGAGTATGACGTTGTTGAAGTGATCAGCCCTAAGCCTTTTGCCGTTACCGTGGCCAAAAATCAGCCAGGTGAAGTTAAGAGAACTATTCATCTTGATAAAGTTATGGCTCCCATCAAAAGGGGAGACCTAATCGGAAAAATGACAGTTGAAATTGACAGTGAAGTTGTGGCTGAGTTGCCCCTGGTGGCAAAGAGCGAGGTTGAACGCGCCGGTTTTCTGGATTATGTAAAGAGATATATTAGAGCGTTTATGATTGGACGCTAAAAAAGGAATTGCCCTCGCACTGTCGAATAAATGTTAAGGAAAATTTTAGCAAAGGCGGTGCGAGGGCATGCAGATTTGTTTTGAAATGACGCCTTCATGTCTTGTGGCCAGGGTATCCGGGGAACTTGATCTGTCTTCTGCCGCAAGGTTTCGTAGTCTTATAGACCAAGAATTGGCCAAAACCGCTGTACCCAACATGGTAGTCAACTTAAAGAACCTCTCGTTTATTGACTCAACAGGGTTAGGGGTACTTCTGGGACGTCATAAGACTGTGACATCGTGGGGCGGAAAGTTTATTCTGTTTGATGTACCTCCAAAAATAATCTCTATGCTTGAGATGGCCGGTTTGCTGTCAGTGCTTCAAACGGCCAGGACAGAACAGGATGCAATCAAACTGGCACTGGGATCCGGGCATACAAGATCGGAGGAGGCTGGGCCCAATGAGTAATCAAGTTTTCATGCGGTTTCCCAACATTTCGTCTAATGTTTCCGTGGCTCGAATAGCTGTTGCGACTTTTGCCTCTTTCCAGGAATTTTCCATACCCGATATTGAGGAAATCAAAGTTGCGGTTTCAGAAGCCGTATCCAATGCAATACTCCATGCTTATCCCAATTCTTCCGGGTTCATTGAAATCTTTGCAAAAAACAATGATGACAGTATTGAAATCACAGTTGAAGATAAAGGCAGAGGAATTGATGACATAGCCAAGGCTAAAGAGCCGGGTTTTACTACAATACCGGATCATATGGGTCTAGGGTTTACTTTTATGGAGTCTTTTATGGATGAACTATATGTTGAATCAAAGCCGGGGCATGGAACCAGGGTAAGGATGGTCAAGAAGATATGTCTGTAGACCCAGGCCTGTTTGAAAGGATAAAGAAGGGAGACTCAGAAGCCCGGGAACAAGTGTTTAACGCAAATACCGGCCTTGTTTGGTCGTGTATCCGCAGGTACTCAGGTTTGATGGAAAAAGAGGATTTGTTTCAACTGGGTGCCATAGGGCTTTTGAAAGCCATAGACAGGTTTGAACCAGAGTATGGCACAGCATTTTCAACCTATGCGGTTCCTTTGATATTAGGGGAGATAAGAAGATACTTGCGCGATAACGGGGCTGTAAAAATAAGCAGGCGGCTTAGGGAGATCTCGTTTGCAGCAAGGCGCCTATCGTCAAAAAGGAAGGCGGAAACAGGCAAGCAACCTTCCATGGAAGAACTGGCCGGCGAATTGGAAGTAGACCTGGACCTGTTGTGTCAGGCGCTGGAAGCTACCCAACCTGTCATGTACTTTGAAGATGCGCCCCACCTTTCTGAGAGTGCAGCAAGCGTATCTTTAGACATAGGATCGTTTGATCAAGAATCTTACGCTGAGTCGCTTGATGTAAGAGAAGCGATCGACACGCTTGATACAAATATGAAAGCCATTATTGAAGGGCGTTTTTTCCGTGGGCAAACTCAGCAGGAAATAGCCAAGAAGCTTCACGTTTCTCAAGCCCATGTATCCAGGCTGGAGAAAAAGGCTTTGCTGATTCTCAGGCAAATCCTTCAAGGCAGCACTAACGATTCAATTTTTGAGTAGAGGGAAATACTACGGGACGCAGGGAAAAAATCAATCCCTTAGAATCTAATCGAAAGGAGTTTGCGTATGCCTGTAGTGAGAGTGCTGGAACTTGTAGGTGAGTCAAAGCAAGGTTGGCAGGACGCTGTTGACCAAGCAGTTAAGCGAGCTGCTGCTCGCATAATAAATATCAGTGGCGTAGAAGTTCTTAACTGGACTGCTAACGTAGAAAACGGCCAAATCGTGAAATACAAAGCTAATGTGAAAGTTGCATATATGGATGAGATGCAGTGACCAAGGCTAATGTACGTGAAAAAGAGGCATATACGGTTCTTCTGGAAGATTACCGCCCGAAACGCCCTTTGGTTCGAAATGTGATATCGGCTTTTTTAGCAGGCGGTTTAATATGCACTGTTGGCCAGGTTATCCTTACTTATGTAATTTCCCAAGGCGTTGCTTTGCCCCAAGCTTATGCTATGACCTCGTCGATAATGATATTTGCCGGTGCGTTTCTCACCGGCATAGGGATATACGATAAACTGGGCAATATAGCCGGGATGGGGGCAGCATTGCCTATCACGGGATTTGCCAACTCAGTAGTATCGCCGGCTATGGAGTATAAACGAGAAGGGTTTGTGCTTGGAGTTGCCGCCCGGATGTTTCAAGTTGCAGGGCCGGTAATAGTTTATGCCTCTTTGACCGGCACAATTGTATCAATACTTAAACTTTACGTTTTTAAATAAAACTAGCGTGTATGTTACATTAGGTACTTGGGAGGCTTTTGCTTGGAAGTTCACCGTCGGGGCACGTCTACCTGCGTGTTTAAGGAAATGCCCGCTATAGTTTCTGCTGCATCCGTTGTTGGCCCCCGAGAGGGGCAAGGGCCTTTAGGCCATCTTTTCGATATGGTGTACAGCACTACTTTGCTTGGAGAGGTTTCTTGGGAAAGGGCCGAAACGAAGATGCTAAGACAGGCAGTTGATCTTGCCCTGGCCAAGGCTCACATTGATCAATCTCAGGTTGATTTTCTCATAGCCGGTGATTTGCTGAATCAAATCATATCTTCCGGATATATGGCAAGAGAATACGACATTCCGTTTTTAGGTATATATGGCGCATGTGCCACTATGTCAGAAGGCTTAGGGCTGGCCTCATTTCTTATTTCCGGGCGTTTCGCAAGGTATGCGGTGGTAGCGTCTTCAAGCCATCATGATGCCGCTGAACGTCAGTTCAGGTACCCTACTGAGTTTGGCCACCAGCGGCCTCCTACCAGCCAATGGACTGCGACTGCAGCAGGTGCCGCAGTGGTTGCAATACAGGGTGAAGGGCCTCGCGTTGAAGCGGTTACTATAGGGCGGGTTCAAGACTTAGGCATACCTGATCCCAACGATATGGGATCGGCTATGGCTCCTGCCTTTGCAGATACTGTTTGGAGGCATCTTGCGGATATGTCAAGGAAGCCTGATGATTATGACCTGATTATCTCAGGCGACCTTGGAAAGGTAGGCTCAAAGGTAGGCAGGCATCTTTTGCGCAATAAGGGAATCGTCATTGACGGCGTTCATCAGGATGCCGGCCTTTTAATGTATGAACTTACCCCTGAGATGGGTGCCGGCGGGTCAGGCTGTGGGTGTGCTGCAGGCGTTTTTGCATGTAAGATTTGGCGGGAACTACGGGATCAGAAACTTAATCGGGTGCTTTTGGTGGCTACAGGAGCATTGCACAGCCCTACTGCCTGTCAGCAGGGGGAATCTATACCCTCTGTAGCTCATGCTGTATCGATTGTAAGCCAATAGCGAGAGTAGGGGGCAAAGCAAATGGATTATGTGAGAGCTTTTCTTGTTGGCGGAACGTTGTGTGCTATAGCGCAATTGGTTATGGACCTTACAAAAGCAAACCCTGCCATTATCATGGTTTCGGCTGTATGTATTGGAACGATATTATCAGGATTAGGGCTTTATGCACCTTTGATTGAAATTGGAGGCGCCGGCGCCTCCATTCCTCTACCCGGATTCGGACATACTTTGGTCACCGGAATGTTAGAAGATGCAGCCCGGCTAGGCCCTTTTGGCATATTGACAGGTGGTTTCAGGGCAGCTTCGGCAGGGCTTGTGACTGCAATATTGTTTGGGTATTTGATGGCCATTTTGTTTAACCCCAAAGGTTAACCCGGTTTCTTAGCCTAAACCAAAAGGTAAGTACCGGTAAGATCGAAACTTCATACGGCTTAAACTTTGTTGTAGCCTCAGCAAAGAACTTATGAGATGCTATAATAAAAGTTGGTGAAAATGCCCAATGAAACAACGAAATAATATAGACTGAGGAGGTGCATCAATGCCCAATGCATTTGTGACACTGATTCTCCGTGTTCCCGGATTCCTTTTGGCTATTAGTGTTCACGAGTACGCTCATGCCAGAATGGCTTACCGCCTTGGAGACGATACGGCGCAACTGTCCGGCCGAATGACAATGGAGCCATGGGCACATTTCGATCTTGTAGGCGCTTTGATGCTTTTGGTTGTCGGATTTGGATGGGCAAGGCCTGTGCCTGTTGATCCATACAGGCTTCGAAACCCTAAGCGTGATATGGCTAAGATTGCCCTGGCAGGCCCTCTTGCCAATTTGATTGCAGCTTTGATTTTGGAGGTTTCAACTGTATTGCTATTCACTTTTGTGAGATTCTCAGGCACTTGGGCTTATATTCCAACTGTGTTAAGCGTGGCTGCATGGATTAACGCAGGGCTTGCAGTATTCAACCTGATTCCTGTGCCGCCCTTGGACGGTTCACGAATATTGGAACTTTATATACCATACAATGCTCAGCACATCTGGGAGCAATTTCACCGGTATGGCACTATTATTCTTATAGCATTGTTGATGCTTGGAGTGGTTTCGGCGATTATGGAACCGTTGGTTACAGGTTATATCGGTTTTGCCCAAAAAATAGGTTTGGGTTTGTCTCTTTTGTTCCGTAAGCCATAAGTAAGGTGTGTATTTTATGACAGTATTACAGTTGACTCCGCTTTGCAGAGGACTGCGCAAGCAAGTGGAAGAGCGCAGGATACTTCTTGACGATTCAGTAAGCCTTTTGGTAGATGCATCTTCCCTGGTATTAGCCAAAGTAAAATGGCTCTTGCCCCAGTCTACAATAATTGAAGATGAATGCGTAGAAGAAGAGTTGCCTGATGAGTCAGCAGAATACGATGAGGCGCTTAGGCTTATGGAAGAATTTGAGTTCGATGTGGCAACTGGAATTGTAGATGGCCTGATACAAAAGTCAGAGGCTCTGTATACCAGGGGTTACGTTACTCCTATAGAGGAGACAGGCTATGTGGAAACAGCTGCTATCGAGGCTTCGGAACTTCTTGAAATAATGAAGTCGCTAAGGCATCAGATGAAACCGCGGGAAAAAACAGTTGTTGTCTTAAGAAGAAACTTTTCAGAGCACATGGTCTGGTTTTGGAAAGAGGTCACTAAGCTGTCCTCTAAGTATGTGGTACTGAGATTTTCTCTTTTTATAAGCAGTAGCAGGCAAGATTCGGTTTTGAACTTCCTTGTGTTGCTGGAACTTGTTAAAAGAAGAAGGGTTTTTGCAAGGCAGCCTGAAGTTTTCGGAGATATAATGTTTTCCACAAAACGCGATGTAATAGCAAGGATACAAGATGGCGCATGAGTTTAGCTGAGTTTGCATGTGGTTTTTTCAGAGAGGAGACTTTTGCTTGAAATTGGACGCATTGATAGAAGCTATTTTGTTTTGCTCCAGTGAGCCTGTATCTGTAGCGAAGCTGGCAAGTGCACTTAAAGTTTCGCCAGGCCAGGTTGAAAAAGCTGTTTCGGCCCTGGATGAAATGTATTTGGAACGGGGCATTTGCGTCCAAAGGGTAGCAGGCGGTTTGCGTATAGCCACCAAACCTGAATATGGAGAAATTATCAAGGCGGCTTTCACCAAGAAGATTCCGGTTGCCCTTTCCAAAGGAGCTCTTGAAACTTTGGCGATAGTGGCATACCGTCAGCCGGTTACAAGACGTGACATTCAATCTATCCGCGGAGTAAACCCTGAAGCCAGCCTCGATACACTTATAGAAAAAGGCTTGGTAAGAGAGATAGGACGCAAGAAGACTCTTGGAAGGCCTATTTTATATGGTACTACAGACGAATTTTTGAAGAAAACTTCTCTCAATTCTATTTCTGATTTACCTCCTTTGTCTCCTCCCAAGCAACCTAAACTTGAAGATACAGGCGCATAGATTAAATTACCCCATAACAGGACATGCTATTTCCCAGAAGTCTTAATTGAAAGGGATTGGCATGACGAGTTGCGGCTAGTTCTATATATCATACCGGTAATATTTGGGATCGGTATCTTGGTGGCAGTCCTACCGCTTGTGATCAAAATAGATTTTCACACCGAACTCAACACAACCCTCATTACGGTTTCGCTAAGGCCGGTTTGGTTTTCAAAATATTTTGCTGTATTTAGCCAAACAAGGCGTAGGCCTTCACTAAGTTTTAAGCAGGTTGTTCTGGATGCTTTGTTTACACTTCTTGAAGCCAGGACGGCAGGAGCAAACAATGCGCTCAAAAACAAGCGGCATAAAAGTAACCATTCGAAAAAACGCGGTTCTGCGACAAGATATGATCGCGCAGCAAAATCCGGCCAAAGCGATACTCTGGGCAGTATTGAGGCTTACAGGCAGTTAATGGGTAGGTTGGAGAAGGCCATGGAAATAAGGCAACTTTCAGTCCAAGGAAAGATTGGCCTTGATGATGCTTGTCAAACAGCGCTGTTGTGCGGAAGCCTTACTGCAATCGGTGGGATGTTTGCCAGGATTTCACGGAAAAAGAAGGGCCTTTGGTATGTAGCCTTTAGCCCGGTTTATCATCGTCCTTATTTTGCATTGAAAGTAAACACTGTGGTTAGGGTAAGCTTGCTAAATGCAATCAAACTTTTGCTTTTCGCAAAATATGTTATGCAGCAAGAACGAAGCGGCAAGTTGTAATTATAGCAAACATTTGCCCTAGAAATGTGTTTTTAGAGGAATACTAAACCCGGGTAAAATTTTCAACCGGTTTTGGATGAAAAGAGGGGGTATAGGTTAATGAGCCATCCAATTGAAAGCCTAATGAGAACTACTATGGAAAGCCTCAAATCTATGGTAGACGTAAACACAGTGGTCGGAGAAGCCGTTGAAACCAAAGATGGCACTGTAATTGTTCCGGTATCAAGAGTTACTTTCGGATTTGTGGCAGGAGGCGGAGATGAAACTTCAGGTGAACAAGGCACACATGATTTTCAAAGCCAGGGCCAGGATGCGCAGACTCAAACAGCTGGGCAAGATAACCTGCCATTTACAGGAGGTAGCGGTGCAGGAGTTTCGGTAAAACCTGTTGGCTTTTTGGTTGTTGGAGACGGAAAAGTCCGTTTTTTGCCTGTGGATTCAAGAGCAATCTATGATCGGTTGCTAGAAGCTGCACCGGACCTGTTGGATAAATTTGCAGATATTATGGAACGAAGAACTGAACCGGAAAATGAGGCTGTTGTATTTGATACACATTAGTGAAAGGTTGGCCTAAACCGAAAGATGATAGGAGAATAAGCAAATGAGGCCGATTTGGAACGGAACTTTGGCGTTTGGCCTGGTGGTTATACCTGTTAGGTTATATGCGGCTACTCAAAGAAAAAATGTATCTTTTCGCTTACTTCATTCTGCGTGCAATTCTCCGGTTAAGTATCAAAAATGGTGCCTTACGTGCCAAACTGAGCTTGAACCCAAAGATATTGTCAAGGCTTACGAATATGAGAAAGATCAATACGTAGTACTCACAGAAGACGAATTGGAGGCTATACCTGGGCCTGATGCTCACAAAGTCGAAATTCTGGATTTTGTCAGACTGTCTGATGTGGATCCTATATATTTTGATAAAAGCTATTTTCTTGAACCACGAGAAGGTGCTGAGAAGGCCTATAGGCTTTTGCTGGAGTCTATGAGGGGCCAGGCTAAAGCAGCAATTGCCAGAGTAGCCTTAAGAGCTAAAGAGACATTGGCAGTAGTGAGAACATACGGCGATAAATTTATCATGGTTGAGACTATGTACTGGGCCGATGAAGTTAGGGTAGGGCAAGAACTGAAGGTTCCAGGGGAGGTTCAGATTGATGAAAGGGAAATGAAGCTGGCAGTTACCCTTATTGAAACATTGTCGTCGACGTTTGAACCTGAAAAATACAAAAGCCGTCAAAAAGAGGCTCTTTCCGAACTTATACAAGATAAAATACAAGGTAAGCAAATTGTTGCCCAGCCTGAAAGAGTGCCTGAGGTTATAGACCTGATGGAAGCCTTGCGTAGAAGCGTTGAGAAGGCAAAAACTGAAAAACCAATAGATACTGCCGACAAACGCAACAAGGATAAGGTCGCCGCCGGCGATACCACCGGTTTTGCAGGCAGCGGAAGCCGCCTCAACAACCAATCTGACGAACCTGGCAGATGACAGGCCCTATGTTCATTGAAATGCCTGATTTGTCACCTATGCTTGCCCAAACATATCCGGAACCTTTTGACGATAATGATTGGTTGTTTGAAATCAAATGGGATGGCTATAGGTGCCTTTCCTACATCAAAAATTCTGAAGTCTTTTTGAGATCGAGAAACGGCCGTTGTTTGAATAAGAGATTTACTCATCTTGAGGCTATTTCTACGTTTGTTGACTATAGCAAAGCCAAGACTTTGATTGTTGACGGTGAAATAGTCGGGTTTAAAGAGGGTAAACCAAGTTTTTCTTTTCTTAAAACCAATCCTGGCATGGCAGTTTATATGATTTTTGATTTAATTTTTTTAAACGATCAATTACTGTTAGATGTTCCACTTGTAGAGCGGAGAAATAAACTTTATCGGCTGTTCGACTGGGGTAACCTTGTCTTTTTTTCTCCGGGCCAGGAGCAAGAGGGCCACAGGCTCTTTGAGTTCGTAAAGCAAAGAGACATGGAAGGGATTATGGCAAAACGGAAGGACAGCCTTTATTTCCCAGGAAAAAGAACATACGATTGGCTGAAAATTAAGAATGTGAGAGAAGAAGATTTTTGGGTAATAGGCTACCTTTCTTCTCCCGGCAGGGAAATTGGGTCTTTGGTAGTTGTCAGAGAAGTTCACGAGCCCGAACAGCGTGATCAACACAAAAAAACAGTGGTTGGGCGTGTATCGTCAGGCTTGAATGAAAAAATCGAAAAACATTTGCTGGCAGCATTTGGCCCTTTGAGATCCACTAAACACATACCTTTAGAGGGCAAACTATCAAAAAGCGTACAACGTAAAATACAATGGATTGAACCATTTTTTGGAGTGCGCGTTCAGTATACTGAGATCACTCCCAGTGGCAAGCTCAGGCATCCGGTACTCAAAGCAATTGTCTAGCCAACCCAAAAAATTTCCGAAACAAAACGTTGGGGATCGTCCCAAATACTTCATAGGAGGAGGCAGTACAATTATTGCCTACAGGAGCGCAAACAAAAAAGGTTTTCGTCAAAGTCGGAAACAGAAAACTAACTCTTTCAAGTTTAGATAAAATATTGTGGCCTGCCCAAGGTTTTACAAAGGGCGATCTAATAGAGTATTATGCGGCTGCCTGCAAATGGCTGCTCCCTCACCTTAAAGACAGGCCGTTGTCTTTGGTACGGTTCCCCAATGGAATATCAAAAAAAGGTTTTTATCAAAAAGATGCACCGCAAGGCCTTCCAGACTGGGTTCGTATAGCGCCGGTGTGGTCTAAGCATAAACAATCATACATAAATTTTGTGTTGTGCGATAACATAGAAACCTTGGTTTGGATGGCTAACCTTGGTGTAATTGAAATCAATCCATGGCTTTCAAGGTTTCAATCGTTGAATAACCCTGATTTTGCAGTATTTGATATCGATCCTGCAGAAGGGTCTTCTTGGAATGATGTAATCATTGTTGCAAAAATGGTTAAACAATTGCTGGATGAGTGGAGAATTAAGGCATTTCCCAAAGTCTCAGGTGGAACCGGAATCCATATCTATGTGCCGCTTAAGCCGGTTTACAGTTATAGGCACTCAGCCGCTTTTGTGCAATATGGGGCCGCTGTTATCCAACGTGCGTATCCTGAGAAAGTTACTCTGGAACGTACAGTGAAAAACCGTTATGGCCATGTTTATATAGATTACCCACAAAACGCAAAAGGCCAGACCATTTTATCGGTTTACGGTGTAAAAGCCCTGGATGGGGCACCGGTTTCAATGCCAATCTTGTGGGAGGAATTAGACATGGCGGCCCCTCAATCGTGGAACATAAGTACTGCCATTTCACGGATTGAACAGTTAGGAGATCTGTTTATGGAAGTACTTTCAAACCCACAGGCCATACCTCCTGGTTTACTAAATATCCTTCCCGGGAATACTATGTGAACTACCGCCCAAGGAGGGATGGTTCTGGGAAGACGCCGTTCAAGACGACGTCCGGTTAACCCTGATGCAATCAGGGCGCTGGACAGGTTAAAGTACGAAGTCGCCCAAGAACTAGGTCTGATGCAGGGTGGAGGTGAAGACGAGCTCAGGGCCAATCTGGATATACTAAAGTATGAAATTGCCGAGGAATTGGGCTTGGCCGACAAGATTCGTACTGTTGGCTGGCCTAACATGACCTCCAGGGAATGTGGCATTATCGGTGGCCACTTAGGAGGCCGTATCGGAGGCCAGATGGTCAAGAGAATGATTGAGTTTGCCGAAACCCATATGGCAAAAAATTACGACGAGCGGTAGAAGGGCAAGGGCAAGCAACCGGTTGGCTTGGTTGACAGAACCAACTGGGGCGGGCTCTTGCCCGCTACATAATTCCTCTTTCATTGCAAACTCATAACAAACATATCTTAGCAAAGAACGTTTTGAGATTTTGAATTTGGAAGAGGTGTAATTCTTGAATGCCGTATGGCTATTTTTAATGATATTTGGCTCTGTTGTCGCATTAGCCACAGGAAACGTAGATGCTATGATGTCCTCGGTATTGGAGGGAGCTTACGACGCAATACAACTTGTTATTAACTTAGCAGGGATATTTTGCCTTTGGGTTGGCATCGAACGCCTGGCAAACGAATCAGGGCTTATTGACGTGCTCGCCAAAGTTACTTCCCCTATTCTTGGCCCATTGTTTCCCCACGTAAGGCATAAACAAAAGGTAATGGGAGCAATATCAGCAACGATAATATCTAACATTTTAGGGTTAAGTTCGCAAACTCCTTTAGGACTGAAAGCCATGGCAGAAATCAAAGCAGTTTACGGTGAAAGCGATGTGGCAATCCATTCAATGATTACGCTCGTAGTAATAAGTGCAGCAGGTTTTTGTATTTTCCCATCTGGGGTTATAGCACTTAGAGCGGCCTTAGGCTCACACAGCCCGGCCATAGTTGCAGGGCCAACAGCAGTAGCAGGGTTGGTTGCAACATGTGCCGGCCTCTTGGCCCATAAATTTCTTTCAAAATGAAACAAATCCGGCAAACAGAGAACATAGGGGGTGGCAAACAGGTGTTATTTCTGGCAAATTTAGGAGTGTATGCTTTCCCGATTATTCTTATCGGGGTACCGCTATATGCCTGGGCTAAAGGAGTACGGGTTTATGAGACTTTCGTAAGTGGCGCTGAAGAAGGGTTAAAAGTCATACTGGGTACTCTTCCCTACCTGGTAGCCATATTTGTAGGTATTTCGTGTTTCAGAGGGTCAGGGGCCTTGGATCTTGTATCAAAGTATCTAAGTAAACTACTAAGCCCGTTAGGAATACCAACTGACGTGCTTCCGCTGATAATTACCAGGCCCATAAGCGGCAGCGGAGCGCTTGCTGTAACCGGAGACATTTTACGTACCCATGGTCCCGATACTTCAATCGGGCTTTTGGCATCAATTTTTCAAGGTGCAACTGATACCACGTTTTATGTAGTAACTCTCTATTTTGGGTCAGTAGGCATAAGAAAGTCCAAACATGCATTGGCAGCGTGCCTGGTAGGGGATTTATTCGGATTTCTTACCGGATTCATTATTTGGAAAAGCATGGTATCTGGTTTGTAGTTTATTATTTTGACCTTAAGGTAATCAGAACAAGTTCAGGACGGTTAAAGATTCTTACCTGAAGAAAGCCGCTATTGCCAAGGCCTCGGCTAACAACCATCTTGGTGCCCTCTTTCGTGTATATTCCGGAAGTGTACCGGGGCCTAAGGCCCTGGCCAGGTGCTATAAGCCCACCTAGCCCGGGTAGGCGGATGAGGCCTCCGTGAGCATGGCCTGATAGCACTAAGTCTATATTATAAAGTGAATAAGTGTCGATGAACTCGGGCCTATGGGCAATCAAAACGGTAAATGCTCTGTCTGTTTTGGTTCCGGTAATTTGAGATAAGATTTGCTTTATATGTCCTGTTTGCTCACTTCGCATTGAACTAAACGCTAATGGATCATCCAGCCCTGCTATTTTGATTTTGCTTTGTCCGCGCTTGTATTCCAACACCTGGTTTCTTAACACAGCCACTGTGCATTTTTCAAGATGAGCCTGGAACGAGTCAAGTTGACCAGACCATATTTCGTGGTTGCCGGATACATAGCAAATTGGCGCCAATCCCTGTATCCTTTCAATAAGCGCAAGTGCCGGTGGCAATGTAAAATCTCTTTCGTCAATTAAATCTCCGGCAATAGCTATCATGTCAGCTTCGAATTCTCTTATGGCAAACGCCAGTTTTGCCTGTCCTTTTCCAAACATATTGCCGTGAAGATCAGAAACCAATGCTATTTTGAAATTATCGAAATCTTTTGGCAGGTTTTCATGTGTGATTTCATATTCGGTTATCTGTAGGGAGGTGTTTCCAACATGCAAGAGGCAAGCCGTGATCACTGCGATCACAAGTGCAAGAATGCATAACGATTTGCCGGTTATGGTAGTCAAATGGCCTTAGCCCTCCTGGTACCGTTAACAGGTAGATTAGTTTTCTTGCTTTATATTGATAGACGTAGGTATGGCAAGTAAAGTTCTTAAAAGCGACACTTTGGTTCCGGCATTAGCCACCCCTTAAGTATAACTTGCTTATTGTATATGCGATATTTGAATGGTATCATCATGGATGATTACTCATCACTGATGAGGTCGACTGCAACTCGCTTCAGAATTTTATGACCAGTAGGGGGTACATATCATGAAAATTGAAGAGAGATTGGCTCAACTAGGGCTATCTCTTCCAGAAGTTCCAGCGCCGGTAGCATCTTACGTTCCAGGGGTCAAAGCAGGTAACTGGGTCTATGTATCAGGGCAGACGCCGTTTAAAGACGGCAAACTTCGGGTGACAGGCAAAGTTGGAAATGAGGTTACTTTGGAAGAGGCCTATGAAGAGGCAAAACAATGCGCTCTTAATGCCATGGCCGTTATTAAGAGTGTTGCAGGTTCTTTGGATAATGTAGAGCGCATAGTCAAAGTAACAGGTTTTGTGGCATCTACTCCGGATTTCACAGATGCCCCTAAAGTAGTAAACGGAGCTTCTGACCTATTTGTGAAGGTCTTCGGCGACAGGGGCAAACATGCAAGATCAGCCATAGGTGTAATATCACTTCCTCTTGACTGCTCAGTTGAGGTAGAAGTTGTAGCCCTTTTAAAAGAGTAGGCTGATCAAACTTCTTGTTTTGAGTCTGTTCCAAAGACTTTTCTTCTGGGGGGTGATGTTTTGAGCGTTAGCAACAGCGAATCGTATTTCAAAGCTCTTGAAACTGTTAAGGCATCTTCAAGGCCCATAGGAGCCTGGCGCCTTTGCCGGGAATTACAGAACAAAGGGCTTACCATATCTGAAGCAACGGCAGGAAGGCTCCTTAGATCTCTCGAAGATGACGGCCTTGTACGTCCGGAGGGCCGTATCGGCAGAGTCATCACTCCCCAGGGCGAAGAAGCGCTCGAGCAATGGTTGGATGCCCAGATAAGAAGAAGAACACATACTGCTTTCCAGGAAAGCCTCAAAATTCATGGTAGGCAGGAACTCATAGACGCATTGGTTGCACGCAGGGCTATTGAGAGTGAGACTGCTTGTTTGGCCGCACAACATATAACCGGGCAAGAACTAAATAAACTTAAGCAAATAATTGAGGAGCATGAACAACTTCTTAATTCCGGAGTTTCCGGCGTTAACAAAGACGCTGAATTTCATCGTGCGCTTGCAGCAGCCGGCAAGAACAAAGTACTTCAGAGTGCACTCGATGTAATTTACCATAATCCCCAAATAGGTGAGGCCCTGGAGCATATTCGGTCAAAAGTTGGATCGAAGATGGTTGAAGACCATAAACGGATTTTGGTTCAAGTGGCCAAGCGAGACAAGGAAGGCGCAAGAAAGGCTATGATGCTCCATATTGCAGGCGTAATCAGAGATGTGGATAAGTATTGGGCAGACATAGCAGATCCTCAAGGGGGATAGGAAGATGGCGATTAAGCACCGAATCCTTGACGGATGTGATATTGAAACTTTCATTGTGTGTAGCGGTTTGGAAGAGGGAAAGGTATTAGGTTTGAGGCTTATGGCTGAGCTCGGGTTTGAAGATGCTGATGTTGTGTTTTGCGAAATGGGAGGGCCGGGTGTAAGAATCAGGCTAAGAGGCTATGTATTCCGGCCATCGGCAGAGTATAGGTGGCATAGCCGGGAGGTTGAGTAAGATGCAATACCGATACAAAAGTTTGGCTAAGCCGCGCAAAGTGCTGTTGGCTCCATTGGATCCGGTTCACGATGTAGGCCTCAAACTTATCCGCCGAAAGCTGCTCGATAATGGGCACGTTGTTATCTTGCTTCCACCTGATTTATCTCCTGAGGAAATAGTTGCTTATGCAAATGAACAAAGCCCTGATTTTGTGATGGTAAGCCGGGCCTTAAGCTATGGGACTTTTGAACTTTTGGCTAAGTTTGCAGATCTTTGCGATGCTTCAGGGCTAAGAGACAGAGCGAGGATCGTAGTCGGCGGTATGAGCATACGGCCGGAAATAGCTCAGGAACTTGGGTTTGATGCCGGTTTCGGCCCGGATACGCCGGTTGAAGCTGCTGTGGCCTATGTAGAGGGTGAACAGTTCGACATCCTTGGGGGAAACAGGCCCCAAACCAAGGGCGATCTTACAGACGGGTTTACCTACAAGTTTCATGACAAAGAAATCGGCGCTTTGTGCACCGAAATAGCTCAGCAGCTTATAGATTGGGCAAGCAAACGGACAAGCCCGGGAATTGAAAGAGCTTATTTAAGAATTGCAATGGAAGATGAAAGGCACGGTAACGCTGCACAATGGGAAAAATTACGCAGTAAGTATGCTTCCCTCTCATCAGGCGAAGTTAAGCGGTGGTATCTTACAGATCAACCTGTATCTTATACAAGGCCGCTTAGCGAAGAAGAGATCAGTGAAATTGGTTTGCTGGAACAAAGAGCCGAAAGGGCAGTATCTCCCCGGTCCCAGGACATACTCAATGATTATCATGTGTTTGTGCAATACGGAACCGGGTGTCCTCAGATGGATGCCTATCATATTAGTTTGTCGGTAGCCTGGGGTGCCAGAGGGGTTATCCACTTTGATCCATCTTGGGGAGCCAGGAATGAAGGGCTTTTGGAACAGGCATGGAGCCATGAGCACGATGGAACCGTGATTACGTTAGACAATCTTAAACTCATAAGAAAAGCGCTTCATCCAGGGACTATGTGGCAGATTAGAGCTCATAGAGGGCTTAACACACCGGAAACGGTAGTGTTGGCCCATATTGCCGGGGCCGATCTTACCAAGATCAATATTGTTTACGGCAGTTTAGGCGCAGGGACGGATCCTAAGCGGTTAGCCGTTGACGGAATTGAATCTATGAAACTTGCCGCTAAGTACAATTTACCTTACGACGTTGTAACCAATGAGGAACTTTGCGGAGTCCCGGCGGCCAAGGCTTTCGCAGGCATGCTGGTTGTTGCCACGGCAGGTGTGCTGTTAGGAGGGCGCCCTTTGCTACAGCCACTGTTTGCCAATTCCCCGGAAGGTATAATCACAGGGCTTACTGAAGACAATTTTGTTGATTTCAATGTCGCCAAAATGAGGGTGCTTTCTTCTGTCATAGATGCTCCTATTTGGCCCGGCGCACCGGTTGGTTTTCTTACCCAAACTCAAGACAGATGCCAATCTTCTGTAATGACTGCGCTGCACGCAGCTTTGGCCTTGGATCAGGGTGCACAAGCAGTGACTATTGCCTCATCAGATGAGGCCTATGCCGGAGGGCCTATTACAGCTCCGGCGCGGATAGATACTCTGAAAGCCACAGGTGCCGCGCTTAGGTTTTTTGGCGATGGGGGAATTTGCCCTACTTCTAATGCCGAAAAAATTGAAGGCAGGCTAAGAGAAAGTATAGCTAAAGTACTTAGGCAAATTGCGAAACGTGGGGATTTTGTGGCATCGCTTTATGAGGGGGTCTTAGGAGATAAACAAGATGGGGCTTATCCAGGCAGGGCAGGCAGAGGGACCGTTATCTTAAAAAATAACTAACTTTTTGTTATGTACAGAGCAAGTGGCAGGCAAGTAAGTTATGTTTGCTATTTACTGAACCAGGTTTTCTTGGAAATGGTGATCATTGGCATGAAAATCTTTGGGATAGTAGGCACTGCAAAGAATACCGGCAAGACTACTGCACTTTTGGAAGCAGCAAAATTCTTTTATGAACGAGGCAACCGGATTCTTCTTACCAGTATAGGTTATGACGGTGAGGATTTTGACAACATAACAGGGCTCCCAAAGCCCAGGGTGATTGTGCCTAAGGGAGCCTTGGTTGCAAGTGCGTTGCCTCTTTTGGAATCATCGTCTGCTAACTTTGATAATTTGCTGGATACAGGGATTCGATGTGCATTGGGCCGTGTATATTTAGGCTGCGCTACGACTTCCGGAAAAGTTGTTTTGGCAGGGCCAACAGGCACCAGGGATCTTGCTTCAGTGTTGAGGCTCGCTCCTCAGGATTCTGCAGTTTTGCTTGACGGGGCATTTTCGCGCCTATCTCCAATGGTAGTAGCTGATTCATTGATTTTGGCAACCGGGGCGGCCCGGAGCCCAAATTCTCACCAAATAGCTGACGAAATAAATGCTATCTTTGAAGTTATGGGCCTGCCGTTGGCAGAGGGTCAACCTAAGAAGTTAGATGCGGCAAACAGGTTGGCTGGGGCACCATTCAGGCTTACTAATGTTGGTGGTGCAGATGGCCAAGTTAATGGTGGCGCAGTTAAGATATCAGGTGGCCTGTTTCTGGCCGGGCAAGGGCAGGAACTGGGTTGGCGCCTTAACGATGACAAGGATATTTACATGGCCCATGTTTCAGGGATTGTAAGTCCAATGGTGTTTCAGGAGGCGCTCACTCAGATTGATTTGAGCCAAAGGCGAGGGGCAGACAGGCTTCAACCCCTCTCGTTTATTTTCGATCACCCTATCATGCTACTGCTTTCTGGGGATAATATGTTATGGGAGGATGTTCTAAATACGCTAATTGAGGCTGGCTGTAAGGTCATGGTGAAAGATTCGGCCAGGCTTTTGGGGGTTGCAATTAATTCGTATATGCCGTCTCAGTTAGGAACAGGCAAATATATTGCTACTTATGTACCTCCCCAGAGTTTTCTTGAAGATATCACGAATCTTTCCCGTGCCCCTTGTACAGATCTAAAACTGGAGGGGCCAGGCAAATTTCATTCCTGGTTGGAAAAGGCAATGAGTTAATCAGAATTCCGGAGGGATTAGCCAATCTTGAGTGAGGTATATGGCAGTACAAGCAAGCAGAGGATTTCAAAGTTTCTTGCACAGGCAGGAATAGCATCGAGGCGTCGTGCAGATGAACTTATTGAACAAGGCAGGGTAACTGTAAATGGCAGGCGTGCAGTGCTGGGGCAACAAATCATACCTGGCAAAGATGAGGTTTATGTGGATCGAAATCCGGTTAGTCAAAAAGAGATTCTTGTTTATGTTATGCTTCATAAGCCGGAAGGGTATTTATCTTCATGTTCTGATCCGTTTGGGAGGCCTATTGTGCTATCTTTAATCCCAGAGGTAAAGCAAAGGGTTTTCCCTGTAGGCCGGCTTGATCAAGACTCTGAAGGCCTGCTGATTCTTACCAATGACGGCGATTTGACCTATCTTCTAACTCATCCGAAACATAGGGTTATCAAAGAATATGTTGTTGAGGTATCAGGCAAAAGAGATGATAAGAAGATTCTTAAGCTGCTTTCAGGTATAATCGTAGAAGGTAAAAAAGTTCACGTAGACTACGCAAGATTCGTAGATAACCAGGGTGGGCCTTTGCGAATTCTGATAGGGGTTCATGAAGGCCAAAAGCATCTGGTTAAGCAATTATGTAGAGCCGTAGGCTATAAGGTGAGACGATTGGTAAGAACCAGAATTGGCCCCCTGGCCCTTTCCGGATTAGCCAAGGGGAAATGGCGCTATCTTACGGAAACAGAGGTTTCGGCCCTGTACAAAGCGGCGCAGTTAGGGTGGGAAGGAGAGTACAATGCCAGAAAAAAGCAAGATCATGTTTCGCACCGATAAAGATGTTAAGGACTATACTCCTGAACGCGACAGGTTGTATTCTGCCACTCATGAGGAGATTCTCTCAGGTGCCACAGCAGATGTTTACTTTGTTAGAACCCTTGAAATATTGGCTTGCGAAGGCAAGGCGGACACAGTTGTAACTGCAGAGATTTTCCCGAGCCGGCCCGGGGTCTTGGCCGGTATGCCGGAATGCCTGTATCTGCTTCAAGGATTGCCACTGAAGGTATGGGGGCTTGAAGAAGGCGATACATTTGAAGCTAAAGACCCAATCTTAAGAATTACCGGCCCTTATTCACTGTTTGGGCCGTATGAAACTGCTTTGCTTGGAATTTTGGCAAGTTCTTCTGCATGGGCTACGAGAGCCCGAGAGTGTAAAGAAGCATCAAACGGCAGGCCTTTTTTCTGCTTCGGAGCAAGGCATATTCACCCTGCTGTAGCTCCTGTTATGGAAAGAGCCGCAGTTATAGGCGGGGCTAATGGTGCTGCTTGCATCCTTGGAGCCAAGTTTGTTGGTTTAGAGCCTGTGGGGACAATTCCTCATACTCTGGTATTGATTGTTGGTGATACTGTAAAAGCGGCTGTGGCCTACAACACACATATGCCTGAAGATGCCCCTAGGACAATTCTGGTTGACACGTTCAAAGATGAATGTGAAGAAGCATTGAGGGTTGCTGATGTTTTAGGGCCTGAGATGGGAGGAGTAAGGCTGGATACCCCGGCTGAGCGCGGCGGTGTAACTGATGATCTTGTTAAAGAGGTAAGGGCGCGGCTTGACCAAGCCGGGTTTAACCACGTTCAGATTTTTGTATCAGGCGGCTTGACTCCCGAAAGAATGACACAGCTGGCATCTGTAGGCGCTGATGCTTTTGGAGTTGGAAGTTACATATCTGCAGCTCAACCGATTAATATGACTATGGACATAAAAGAAATTGAAGGCAAACCTATTGCCAAGCGAGGGAGAATCCCAGGAATCACAGATAACGCGAAACTCAAGCGGTTTATGTAGCAATATGCTTGATTGGAAGGGCAAGGTTGCCGGCCTGTGTAGCATACTCACTGTGTATCTGGTTTTGATGGTTCAGACTATTTCAGGATACGCTAGAAACGTGGTGATCCGGGCCCAGGCGGCCAAGCGATGATTCCGTAAATTCCCAAGGCCATAGCTCCCAGGGCTGTGTATTTCATAAATTGGCATACGTTACGGAAAAAGTGTTTTTCAAAATTGCTGTTTGCAAGGGTTACCGGGTATGGCTGGCCCTTTGGCGATATTTGTACCACGGCAGCAACAATCGATAAGAGCAGAAAACCCAAAAATGCTGAGAACACTATTATCCAGCCAAGATCCTTATCTCGTTGAAACAGCAATTGGTGATGGCCCCCTCAGTGGTTCTAAGTAGAGTATTTCCAAGAGGCCGGCCCGGCTAGTCGGTCAATTTCCGGGAATCACCGGAAAAACCGGTGATGAAACGTTCGGTGAAACGTTTGGGACGGTCCTAAACATTTCAGGCTCCTGTTGAATATGGCTAATTAAGAAAGCAACTTCCGGTCAGCAGGGATTTAGAAAGTGCAATAAGATAAGCGGATTGGGATATGTATGCTTATTCTGTACCTGTTAAGCGGCCTTAACAAGCGAAACATATTCAATGCAAGTGAGCATTCCAGCCTCTTTCAAATTACAGTAGATTTGGGATACAATAAATGTGAATCCCAAAGGGAATAGATTATAGGGAATAGATTACCAAAGAGAATTACCGGCAAGTTAATAAGGAATGGTTGACTAACCACATTCAGGTGCCCGGCACGGGAGAATAGGGAAGTCCGGTGA
>CAZXLH010000015.1:0-9031 GCA_964641455.1 uncultured Eubacteriales bacterium
CCACCAGGCCGGAACCGTGCATTTTTATTGCTTTGCCGGTCCCTGCAATATAGCTATCAATAATTTCTCCAACTTTCGGGAGAAGTGTTTTGACGAATTGCCAATCGCCTGTAACCTCCTCATACTTACCCAAAGCATCTACAAACCACAATGATGCATCTACTGAATTGTAGGCAAATCCCTGGCCTTCAATCAAACAGTTAGGAACAATGCCTCCTTGAATATGCATGGCAAACCTGCCAAACACTTCCCTGGCCTCAGAATAGCGTCTTGTGCTTAGCAAAAGGCCTGGAAGAGCGATGAATGTATCCCTACCCCACTCACCAAACCAGTGATAGCCGGCAACGATTGAAGTTCCGGTTCTAGGTTTAACCACAAACTGATCGGCTGCAAGGTAAAGATCAGCAAGCAGAGAATTTCCACCGGCGCCTTCTTCGATATTCTGCCTTCTGCTCTTTTCATTGTTGCGCCACTTTGAGGCATAGTATCTAAGCCCCTGAGACAATTGAGAAAAAACCATATTGGATCGCAGATGAGGAACAATAACCTCTCCTTTCCCGGAAATCGGGCCGGCCCAAAATACCACATCCTCACCTTGCTTGATTTGACAAGTAAAGTAACCTGGGCTTAAATGATCTTCCACATAATCCAAACCCCTCTGCCTTTCAACAGGATAGAGCATATTTTTGTACCATTTTACCTCTTTGGTAAACGAGCTGTCGGCACATGCCAGGGCCAAATTGCCACCGGCTGAATGTGCTTCTACGATCACTGCATTTTCACGGCAAAATATTCTTGGCGTCCAGGAACCTTCTTTGGCAGTATAATGGTAGAAGCGAGAATTGCATAAGGGGCGCAGATTCAGCGTTAAGGTTTCACAGGCTGATTGCCCGCTCACTTCCACCAGCCTATATATGCAAAATACTCCAGGCATGCCTTTGACCATGAATATTTCTCTTTCAAGAATACTTTTGCCAATCTTAAACGTAAATTTAGGAAAAGGATCCCGTGAGAATGCCCAAAGATGGCTGATTCCGTCTGGATGTGTGGCGCCAGGGTATAAATTGGATGAAAGTTCCCACTTTCCATCAGGCCCTGTGCATGTATCTTCGATTTTTGAAAGCGCCAGCCACCTTTCGCCAGGTTCGTCTCCTGCTAAAAACAACCAACCATGATACCTTCGTGTATGTATGCCAAGAGTAGTTGAAGAAGCGAAACCACCAAGCCCGTCAGTTTCAAGCCACTCTTGCAAAGAAGGTTTCAACCATATATTGCCTTTGCCTATCACGTTATCTCACTCCCTAGGGTTTACAGTGGAAAAGTGTTCCCTTGCAATCATCAATTATGCAAAAGTGGCGATCAAACAGTAGTTTACTTCAGCCATTGCGAGATGAGAGTGACCTTCCCAAATGCTGTTACATACTCTGAAAACAGGGGGGAAACAATGCTGTCAACACAATCATTGCCTTGTTTCGATGCCGGCTCTGAGTATTGCCCATGTATACTTGCCGACCTTGGCCAATGTATATCTTGCTCAATGCTAAGAGGAAAGGACACTTGTGATTGCGGCTGGAACGGCATCTGCGTGTTTTCAGAATTTGTGAGGGCAGGCAAAAAGGTAAGCCCAGGGCGCCAGGAAGTCCAGGCACCATTGATAAACCTCGATAAACTAAATAGGCCCGGCAGCGGGCATAGAGCGTATCTCGCCAGGATTTGCGTACCTTCACAATTGGCCGCTTGGTCCATGTTTCCAGGGTCTTTTGTGCTCCTTCGTCCACAAGGCACCCAGGAAAGGTTCAATGTTCCTGTGTCGGTAATGGAGATATCTGACAGGAGCCTTACAATAGCAATAGAAGTTTGCGGGCCGAAAACCATCGCGCTGGAACAAGCCTTGCTTGCAAAACAAAGTTTGACTTTGACAGGCCCTTTCTGGTCAGGCCTACAAGGGTATTCTCAACCGGTACGGCGGGCTCACAAAAACACAATCATAGTGGCCAAAGGCATTGCACAGGCAGCAGTGCCTGCTATTGCAAGATATATTCACAATCGTGGCGGAAATCTCAAGGCATTTATTGGGCCAGGCACATTGGGATTAATTTTCATCGACAATATCTTAGAAAGCCTTGGTGTTCCGTTTGAAATATTACCTCGAACCAAAGACCACAACCTGGGCCAACTGGAAAAGCAAATTGCAAAAGCAAATCCTGATTTAATAATCAGCGCAGGTTCCAAACTCCAACACAGGGGAATCCTGGACTTGCTCGCAGGCATCGCCGGCAACCAAAAAGCCATTCCTCATTTCGTGTGGATATCTCATCTAACCATGACTTGTGCTGAAGGAATTTGCGGGTCGTGCTTGCTGGCAGGATTCAGGGGATGCAAAGCCCAATTCGATCACAAATTCAACTCATACTTACTGGAAAAAACCGTTTAGTTTTCTGGGGAGGTTTTCAATGAGAATATACCATCAAGTTCTAATTATCGGAGGTGGGTGGGCAGGTGTCTCGGCAGCTCTTATGGCAAAAAAAGCCGGAGCCGACACCGCTATTTGCGAAAGAACCGACATGCTGCTCGGAGCCGGCTTAGTAGGCGGAATTATGCGCAACAATGGAAGATTCGTGGCCGCAGAAGAGTGTATTGCAATGGGATGTGGCCAAATGTTTGAGCTGACTGATTCTATAGCGCGCCACAAAAACATAGATTTTCCCGGGCATCGACATGCCAGCCTGTATGATGTACATCTGGCCGAACCGGCTGTCAAACGTTTGTTGCTAAAACATGGGGTTTCACTTTACATGGAGAAAAGAATTTCATCAATTAAGCATAGAGATGGCCAATTAATAGCGGTTGAATCTGATGATGGTGACATATTGTTGGCAGAATCTTTTGTAGACGCAACAGGTTCATCAGGCCCGCCTGGAATGTGTCAACGCCTTGGGAATGGATGCGCATCGTGCATTCAACGCTGTCCGGCATTTGGGCCAAGGGTAAGTGTATCTAAACTAATGGGATTACCCGAATACATGACTAACAGACGCAAGGACGCTCCGGGGGCCATGTCAGGCTCATGTAAAATCTACAAGGAAACCCTGTCAAAAGCTATCAGAGATGAGCTGGATTCAACAGGCGTAGCCGTTGTCCCGATTCCCGATACCATGATAAATCGCAGTAAACTTGATTCTAAAGTATGTCAGCAATACGCTTTGCGGGAATATGCTGAATCCATTATTCTGCTGGATACAGGGCATGCAAAACTAATGACGTCCTATTTTCCGCTCGAATACCTAAGGCAAATTCCCGGTATGGAAAATGTCCGCTACGCTGACCCTCTGGCAGGTGGCAGAGGAAACTCAATGCGCCTTACCTCGATAACTCCCAGGCAAAATACCCTGCTTGCAACTGGCGCTCTCAACCTGTTTGTTGCAGGCGAAAAAGCAGGCGTGTGCGTTGGCCATACTGAGGCCATTGTCACAGGAGCTCTTGCAGGCAGAAATGCCAGTTTGCTGGCTCAATCCAAGCCACTGGAAACTATACCTGAGGCCCTCGCTACAGGTGATTTTATTAAATTCAGCGGAATAGATCAGGCCGGCAACCCAATTGTCAACGGAGGTTACGGGCTCAAAGCTTCTCATACATTTGCAGGGTCTGTATATTTTGAGAGGATGAAAGGCCTGGGGCTATATACTACTGATGTAGAGTCGATTAGAAAACGAGTGCGTGATGCACGTATGGAAGGTATATTCCGCTCCTAAGGAGAACCTTGCATATACTGAGGCCGGGATGCCTCACTTCACTGTGTTTGGCAAACCGGCCCTGTAACTTAACTTGAGTAGTAAGCTATCTTAAATACATCAGGCATCACTGAGACCAAAAAGATCACCAGCCACTGAGCACCGGTCAGCGGAACCGTGTCGAAAAACAGCCTCAAAACGGGTATCTGCACAACAGCAAACAACATAAGCCAAGATATGATACAAGCTCCTATAAGATACAGATTGGAAAAAATCCCTACGTCCAAGGGAGTACGTGTTTCTGACCTGCAATCAATGGCAAACACCAATTGCACTGTGATCAGCGTGGCAAAAGCCATTGTTGAGGCAGTAGGCAAATCCCACTTTCTGAGAGATTCTATGAACATAAGAAGCGTTGCAACACCTACATATGTCCCACGCCTTAATATCAAGCCATAAAGCCCGTGAGCAAACAACCCTTCGTCAGGGTCCCTGGGAGGCCTTTTCATGATAAACTCATCAGGTGGATCCATGCTCAAAGCTAATGCAGGCAAGCCATCGGTTACCAGATTCATCCATAATAACTGAATCGGGGTAAGCGGCATTGGCAGGCCCAACAAAAGTGCCAATGTCATGGTGATTACCTCGCCTAAATTGCACGACAGCATATACCTAATAAATTTTCGTATGTTATCGTAAATCGCCCGGCCTTCCTCAATTGCTTTCACAACAGTGGCGAAATTGTCATCTAAAAGTACAATGGAACTGGATTCCCTGGCAATGTCAGTGCCTGTTTTCCCCATAGCTACCCCAACTGCAGCTTCTTTCAATGCCGGCCCATCATTTATCCCGTCTCCGGTCATAGCCACTACGTGTCCCCGTTTCTTCAAAGCCCTGATAATTTTGAGCTTATGGCCAGGAGATACTCTTGCAAACACGTTGCACTGTTCCACAACAGGCCCTAATAAGCTTTCAGTCGTACTGTCCAAGACTTCTCCAGTCATCCCTGCCTGGCCCCGGGAAAGAATATGTGCTTCCCTGGCAATACTCTCAGCAGTCTTTAGGTGGTCGCCTGTAACCAGCACAGTCCTTATACCTGCCATCTTACATTTTTCCACAGAGGCTGCCGCTTCAGGCCGGAGAAGATCTGCCATAGCCAAACAACCAACCAAGGCCAAACCGGATTCTTTATAAGTTCCCAAAGCTCCTCTGCCTTGAGGCTGTAAGCCTTCGACCCGTTTTGCCACTGCCAGTACCCTCATACCCTTCACAGCCCTTTGATTTACCCAATTTTCCCATGCCTTTCGCTCATTGATACTCAGTCTTATTAACTCGTTACCGCTTGCTTGATACATACATAGAGGAATAACCGTATCTGTGGCGCCTTTTACGCAAATTTGAACCCTTTCTGAGGTTTTTACCTTTACACTCATCATCCTACGTTCAGGTGTAAAACCCCTTTCATCAATGCGAGGATACTTGTTGTCGAGCACATTAGGATCATATCCTAAGTCTTGGTACCTGCTCACAATTGCTTGCTCAGTAGGGTCTTCCCTGCCTACAGCGTCTCCGGGTAGATTTCTTGCGTCTGATGCCAACACTGCTACTTCCAATACGTGCCTTATCAAAGCCACGTTACTTCTTGTATGAAGATCATCTATCGTAGTTGGGGCACCATGAGCGCCTGGCAAACCAATCTCCACAACTTCCATTTGGTTCTTAGTGAGAGTCCCCGTCTTGTCTGTACATATTACAGTTACCGAACCAAGTGTTTCAATGGCTTCAAGTTTCCTTACAACAGCACCATTGCGCGCCATTGCCTGAACTCCCATTGCCAAACACAACGTCACAATGGCCGGAAGCCCTTCAGGTATTGCTGCCACTGCCAAACTCACAGCGGTCAAGAACATGTCATGAAAAGGTATCCCTCTGAGAAAACCAATTATGGCAAGCCCTATGCAAATGCTTAAACAGATAATCAAAAGAAGCCTGCTTAAAGATTCCAGCCTTGCCTCCAGCGGGGTCTTCTGGGTCTGGGCATCTTGCATAAGAGCTGCAATTTTTCCCATTTCAGTTTTCATGCCTGTTTCAGTGACCACCATTGCTCCGCTGCCCCTGGTAACTAAAGTGCCTGCATACACCATGTTGGCACGTTCTGAAAGCGGAGTGGCAAGCGAAAGAACCAATTCAGAATCTTTGCTTACAGGAAGAGCCTCTCCGGTCAATACTGCTTCTTCAAGCTGAAGAGACCTGGACCTAAGCAACCTCCCGTCAGCCGGAACCCTGATTCCAGGCCACATTAAGACAATATCTCCAGGCACTACTTCTTCCCGATCAATTTCAACTTCGATTCCATTCCGCAAAACCAGGCAACGAGGGGGCGAGTAACTTTCCAATGACTCTAAAGATTCCTCAGCTTTGTACTCCTGAACCATTCCCAGCATCGCATTAAGGAATACAATAGCCGCTATCACTACAGCATCAATTGTTTCTCCCATTACCGCTGAAATTACAGTAGCTCCCAAGAGTGTTAAGACCATTGGATCCGTAAACTGTGCCAAAAACAGCCTTATCCATCCTGGCCTTTCTCGTTTACTGATTCTGTTTGGCCCCCATCTTGAAAGGCGCCTCTTTGCTTCTCTTGTCCGCAGCCCCCTATCTAAATCGCTCTTAAGAAGGCTGACAGTGTCTCTTGGCATAAGCGAATGGTATTCAGCAAACATGAACTTACGATTACCTCCACTTGACTTCTCCGTATACCTGTCTCAAAAATCTTATGACAAAGTTGTCATTATATGTCTCACGAACCATGGTATCGATAGTTCATGCTTTAACCTGGCTAAAACTTCCTTATGCTTTCTATGGAAATTAGCATAAAACATGAATATGACACACCAAAAAAGGAAAACAATAATGTCGGGTCCATCATGGCCGGGCAAAGACCGGCCAGGGCGGAGTGGTCCTGGTTGGTCGAGCAAAGGTGACAACACCCGCGCTAAGGTGTTGTTGCCGGAGCGAAGGTCATCTTGCTTCTTGGAAAACCATGTTTTCACGTAGTTTATGGTTTAAGGGTCTGAAGTTGCCCTCGTTGGCAATTTCGGGCTCGGTAGAGAGGCAAGACGGCCGAGCGCAGATCATTCGCATTGCCGTATGGATCTTGAATACCGCAAGGTATTCTTGGTTCAAAAGGTAGTTCGGATGGTCGAGCACAGGCCATCTGGCTGCGGTTCAGGATCTGCGGGTTCTAACACCGTGGCCCGGTGGCCGAAAGCAAAGGTCATGATGGGCCGGTTGTTTTACGCCCGCTCATGACCTTTCCAATCAAAAACCCGCTATTACTTGAATCCCAATATTCTCAGCCCATTGAAGGTCACAATTACGGCAGCGCCTGAGTCAGCCAAGACTGCCAACCAAAGCGGCAGGACTCCGCCGAAAACCATAACCAACGCAAGCAATTTTATGGCAACTGAAAAAGATACGTTTTGAACAATTAGATTACGGGTCTTTTTTGCCAAGTCAAGTGTCCAGGGAATTGAACGCAGATCGCTTGTCATAAGAGCCACGTCAGCTGTTTCCAATGCAACATCGGCGCCTTTTCCCATGGCTATACCAACAGTTGCCGCAGCAAGAGACGGTGCGTCATTTACTCCGTCGCCTACCATTGCAACAGAGCCATATTCACTGACAAGTTTATCTATAACGGCTAGTTTTTCTTGAGGCATAAGGTTAGCTTTTACATTGCCAATTCCAACCTGCTGAGCCACAACCCTGGCAGTCTTTATGTCGTCACCTGTAAGCATGACAACCTCTGTATCTTTTGCCCGGAGTTGGGAAATTGCCTCTTTGGCTTCACTGCGGATTGCATCTGAAAGAGCAATCATGCCTAGGATTTTCCGGCTATTGCCCACAAATACCACTGTCTTTCCCTGCTCCCGAAAGCCATCGGCTTTTGCACTCAAATCATCGGAAAACTCGATGTTGTTATCGCGAAACAGATCCGGGCTGCCAACGTATATCTTCTGATTATTCAAAGTAGCGTAAGTTCCCTTACCCCGCACAGAAGTAAAATCTTTTCCGGAAATAAAATCTATTCCTCTTGAATTTACCTCTTCTACTATGGCTTTCGCCAAAGGGTGATCTGACCTCGACTCTACTGCAGCAGCCATTGCCAATATATCATCTGTTGTAGCTTCACTGTCCACCAACGACAGAACCTGGTTTACAACCACTTTGCTTTCAGTAATCGTTCCTGTCTTGTCAAACCCCAGGGCTTTTATGTGTCCTAGTTGCTCCAGATGGACTCCGCCTTTTATCAGCACACCGTTTTTGGCAGCCCTGGCAATAGAAGCAACAACGGTAACAGGTGTAGAGATAACAAGAGAACAAGGACACGATACGATTAGTACTGTTAACCCTCTGTAAATCCACGGCCTAAACCCCTGTTTGAAAATTACAGGTACTCCGATTGCCACAACTAGAGAGAGCCCTAACATGAGCGGAGTCCAATACTTAGCAAAATTGTCTACAAGCCTTTGAGATTTTGCCTTTTTTGACTGAGATTCTTCAACCATGGTGATTATTCGTGCAAGGGTTGTATCTTGAGGCATCTTAGTAACTAAAATATCAAGGGTTCCCTCTCCGTTTAGGCTTCCTGCATAAACAGTGCTCCCTGGAAACTTATCTACCGGTACCGGCTCTCCTGTTATGGGAGATTGGTTTACTGAGGACTCGCCGGCAAGGATTTCGCCATCTACAGGAATTTTTTCACCTGGCAACACAACTACTATGTCATTTGGTATAACTGTATCTGCAGGAACCTCTGAAAACTTCTCTCCTACTTTAAGGCGCGCTTTTAGCGGTGAAAGATCCATCACCTCTCTGATAGACTTCCTGGTCCTCTCACCGGCCATCTCTTCCAGATATTCACCTATGCTGAAAAGCGTCAATACCGCTGCGCCTTCAGCCCACTCACCCAATGCCATAGCTCCAATGCCTGCAACTGTTGTAAGCAAGTTTATATTAGCTCCTTCCCCGGAAAAAAGAGCCTTCAGCCCGGCCCTGGCCACAGGATAACCTGCTACCACTGCCGCAATCAGGTAAGGAATCCGGTAAGCGGAATATCCCAAACGGTGTAAAACAAAACCAATACCAATTCCGATAACCCCAAAAAGCGGAGGCAAAAGCCCCTTCCTCGCCGGGCCCTCGCTTGTATCGTGAGACAAAGTTATGTCATGGGAGTGGGCACACCCGCAACCACAGCCATCACCATGGGAATGAACATCACAGCCGTGCTCGTGATG
>CAZXLH010000015.1:9131-26202 GCA_964641455.1 uncultured Eubacteriales bacterium
GCCGTGCTCGTGATGATGTTTACGGTTGTGGCCTTCGTCTAAGTGCTGCTCTGTTAATGATTCTTGGGTTTCTATGTCCAAATGCGACAATTCAATACACCTGCCCTTGGATTGAATATTGCTAATTGTGTTGTGCATGCTCAAAAGCTTCTCTTAGTAATCTCACAACATGCTCGTCATCAAGAAAATAAAATACCCTTCGCCCTTCTTTCCTGTTCTTGACCAACCTTGAAGTACGAAGCAACCTTAAATGATGCGATACATTCGACACCGAAGTATCCAGCGCGACAGCTAAATCATGAACACACCATTCGCCCTGAGATAAAAGCCACAAAAGCGATGCCCGGGTTTCATCTGCCATGATCTTGAAAATCGATACTACATAACCCATATCAGGCATTAGTTGCCTTACTTTGTGAATCTTAGTTTCGTCTACTTTATGAGGTGGGCAAATCTCCAGCTCCTCAGACATAAAACACACCTCCCATTACTCATTATTGATCATCTGTTCAAATATTCAATAGCTATCGTCATTTTTCTCGTAATTTTTCAGATATCTCAGTAAATAGAAGGTGTCGATAAGCCAATTGAAGAATCTCAAATACAGACGCAATCTTCTTATCCGGACCAATGCACCATAAAAATCAAGGAGGTATCTAGTTCATTGCAGATGCAAAAAAGGCCGCTTACCCCTGAAGACATTCTTAGTTTCACATGTGTAGGCGATCCCCAACTTTCACCTGATGGAACCAAACTTGCTTATGTAAGGCAGTATTTTGACAAAGACACCCACAAAGCACACACAGATATTTTTCTCATCGATACACTTTACGGAACCACAATACAGCTTACCAACTCAGGAAAAGACAGTTCCCCAAGATGGTCTCCCTCAGGTAACAGAATTGCTTTTAAGTCATCAAGATCCGGAAAAAGCCAGATTTGGATAATAGATATTTCAGGTGGTGAAGCATGGCATCTTCCTACCAAAGAAGCAATTTTGAGCGAACCTGTTTGGTCTCCTGACGGCACCGGGATTTTCTTCACTGCAAACGTATTTTCCAAACCCGAAACATGGATGCCGTATCCAGGATGCCCTGACGAGGACCGGCAGCGTGCAGAAAAACAGGCTAAGAGATCGCTGGAGCCTAAAAATAACAAGGAGAAAAACCACAAAGACGATGCCATCAACAAGCAAAATAACATAAAGGTAATTACCAGGTTGCGCTACCGAATGGATGGAATAGGCTATTACGGCGACTTACGAAGACAAGTCTCTTATATAGACGTGCCCCATGCACCGCCGGCGCAAGAAAACTTAGAAGCAGTTCAAATAACCCATGGAGATTTTGATCACAGCGCTCCTGCAATTTCACCCGATGGCAAACTGGTTGCAGTATCCGCCTATCGGTCCGGAGACGCAGATTACAAAACCAAACAAGATCTATGGATATTTGATGTCGATACCAAAAATGCCCATCTACTCTACAATGCTCCCGGGCCCATATACAGTTTGAAATGGTCGCCTGACGGCACTGTAATTGCTTTCTACGGGCACGATAACGCCCGTAATGCATCAACCAGGCAAGACTTATTCGTATGTGACGTTCAGGATTATCTCAAGGCATATTCAGAATGCACGAAGTGTGATCCGCTCGATTCCGTGCAAGTCGAAAACCTAACAGGCAGATTTGACTTGCACGCAGGTGGATTTATCAGCTCAGACATAAGTTATTGGGGAGGCTCATCTCTTAATTGGGATGGAACAACTCTTTATTTTTCTGTGGCTCATCATGGAACCCCATATATTTACTCAGCCACCAAGCGGGAAAACATCTGGAAACTTAACCGTGTATGCGGCTTTTCAGACAAAGCCATTTCTGCTTATTCAGTGTCAAACGGTAAAATTGTTTTCAAAGCCTCCAGCCCCTTGGAGCCTGAAAATCTCTTTCTTGTAGAAGTAGAACAAAGCAAGCAAGCTCCGCCTTACAAGCAACTAACCTTTGAAAATACTGATATTATTTCGAACGTAATCCTGGGCAAATGTGAGAAATTCAACTATAAATCAAAAGACGGCCAGGAACTTGACGGTTGGCTCATACATCCGGCCGAAGTAAAGTTGTCTCAAATCAAGCCAAGTTCAAATACCTACAAGTATCCGCTTTTGGTTCTTGTCCATGGGGGCCCTCACAGTGCCTATGGTTCCGCTTTCATGTTTAATGCACAACTTTTTGCAGGCCGGGGATATGCAGTAGCATACTTCAACCCTAGAGGCAGCACTTCTTATGGCCAGGAATTTATGGCTTGTATAGACGGGAACTGGGGCGACAAAGATTACCATGATGTGATGTCAGGAATTGATGCTGTAACCTCTCTAGGGTTCATAGATGAACATAATATATTCATCCACGGATGGTCCTATGGTGGGTACATGACTACATGGGCAATAACCCAGACCAATCGTTTTAAGGCAGCCTGCGCCGGAGCGCCGGTAACCGATATGTATAGCGGTTATGGCACATCAGACATTTTGTGGGCCGATGAGCATGAGTTCGGAGGAAAACCATGGGAAGACCCTGAAGTCTTAATGAAAAGTTCACCATTGCACCATGTAGCGCAAGTTACAACCCCTATTTTGCTGCTGCATGGCGAAAACGATTTGCGCTGCCCTATATTGCATACAGAAGAATTTTACACAGCCCTTAGAAGACTGGGCAAAACTGCAATAATGGTGCGGTATCCCGGTGAGTTTCACGGCCTCAAAACGCCAATTCATCGGATAGACAGATACAAACGTATGATTGCATGGTTTGAATACTACCGCTCTCAAACTGAAAAGTCAGACTAAGTTCCACACTCAGTACTGTTCCGGGAGGAAGCAAATGATGGCGGGGGATGCGCCCAGATGGCGCCCCCCCACCTTGGTTACCCCGGTTTACTCATCACTAAGAACCACTATATCGTAGGTATCCTTACAAGCGTCACAAATATCCGATCGGTTACTTTCCAAAACTGTAACACTATCCGGCTTGCCGTCTGACACATACCTTGTGCCTGATCGTTCAAGGTAATTTAGCCATTTTGGAAGTTCTTCTTCTGAGCCACGGATTCTAGGAATAGCAGCCGGATTAAATGACTTATGGTAGGGTGAAAGTGCAGGTTCTGCTCCAACCAGCAATATCCCAAGGTTTAGATAAATATCTTCGTCATATTCACCTGACATAAGATACCTTTTGCTAACACTATCTCGGGGATAGCCGCCATAAGGAAGTGCTAAAGACAACGGTTTCGAACCTGTGATTTGCTCAATTTCATTAGATTGCTTACCCAATTCCATTTCAATTACGTCCACCGGAACATCACTCAGATTTCTATGGTTATAAGTGTGGTTACCGATTTCCATGCCACATTCGGTTAGAAAATTCAATTTGTCGCTTACTTCATCGGGAACATCAAAAGGAACAGGAAAATCAACGTAAAAAGTAGCTGCATATCCGAATTCAGGATGCTTACTTGAGAACTCAAGTAATATGCCAACAGCCGAATTGGGATCCGGAATTTTGTGCTCAAGTATTTCCCTCGCTCCACTGGTTTCGACATATTTTTTAGTTATCAATCGAAACTGCCCGGCTGTAGCATCATCAAAAGTTATTATCAAAGGGCTTACGCCTTCTGGCAAGTCCATATTTCCTGAAAGATAAGACTGCAGAGGCACTAAACTATAGCCAAGCTCATAAAACCGCTTAAGATCGTTTCTGAAATTGTCAGCTGTTCTTGCCCACTCCCCCTCAACCTCTCCTATTACGTGGTACATAATAATAGGCACCTTTCCCAACTCGTTGGGTCTTTTTGCCAAGTCACGTACTTTGGCATCCCGCTTATCTTGGAGTAGGGATGGCTGGCCCAAGGGCTCTACATCATAATCGTAATCTTCTGGCTCAACCCCTGTGGTTTGTTGATTGTCCCCAGCAGGTATAAAAGTTTGCTTGCCAGACAAAGGCCTTGTAAGCAACAACAGAGCAGCCGTGATACATGCAAGTATCAATACCGTATCTAGGTTTCGACACTTGGTATTCCCCGGCTTTTTTCGGCGTTTTTCATTGATTGCCGTGTTATACTTCGGTCTGGGTCGGTGCATCTATTCCTCCAAACTGATCTGCATATGGCTTCTTAATCGTTTTACTTGACGTTTGCCTGACAATAAAGGTTCCCAAAACATTTGATAATTCGACATTATATTGAGAACACTCAAGCCAACCGGCCCCGAAGTATTTACAAACACTTAGCAGGATTTCCCTCTTTATTCAATGAAGTAGCATTTTAGGACTTATCTTTATTGGCAAAGGAGGGCTTGAGTTTGCAACATACGGCAATAATTAACGGATTGGTCTACACTGCAAGCAGCAATTCCAAAGTACCGTTTGAGATTGAAAAAGGAACTGTTTTGATTGAGAACGGAAAGATTAAAGCAGTTGGAGAACATGTAGATCTTCCAAAACACACTGAAATCGTAGACGTTTCCGGGAAAATAGTCACTCCCGGGCTAATTGATGCCCATTGCCACATAGGTGTTTCAGAAGACGGGGCTACATCAGCAGGGCAAGATACAAACGAATCTTCTGAACCAATTACAGCTGAAGTAAGAACTTTGGATGCAGTAAACCCGAAGGATGTGGCTTTCAAAGATGCCATCGCTTCCGGAATCACTTGTGTTCAAACAGATCCTGGCAGCGCTAATATCATCGGCGGCCAAACTCTGGTTATGAAAACCTGGGGTTCACCTGTGGTTGACGACCTCGTAGTGTTATTCCCCAGTGGTGTAAAAGCTGCCTTGGGAGAAAACCCAAAACGGGTTTACGGCTCTCAGAATAAAATGCCCAAAACCAGGATGGGAAATGCTGCTGTAATGCGAAAAGCTTTGATTGAGGCAAAAGACTATTTGAGGAAACAAGAACTTTCCGCTAAGAAACCGGACAAAGTTCCGGACTTTGACCTTCGGAAAGAAACCCTGGCAAGAGTACTTCAAAGGAAGCTTCCGTTACGGATACATTGCCACAGGGCAGATGATATCGTTACCGCCATTAGGATCGCCAAGGAATTCGGCCTCAATATATCCCTGGAACACTGTACAGAAGGCGACAAAGTCTCTGACTACGTACTATCCAGCGGATATCCTGTAACAATGGGGCCTTCTTTAACAGACAAGAGCAAATTGGAAGTAAGAGATATTGGTTTCGCGGCGCCTGTAGCGCTATCCAAGGCCGGAGTCAAACTTGCCTTAGTCACTGATCATCCTGTATTCCCTCTTCATTATTTGCGCATATGCGCAGGGTTGGCAATCCGGGAAGGGATGGACGAAGATCTGGCACTCCTGGCAGTAACCCGTTACCCTGCTGAAATTGCAGGAGTTGCTCATAGGGTTGGGTCTATCGAGCCTGGTAAAGACGCAGATCTTGCGGTTTGGGCCAAAGATCCTTTCGAATACGACTCAAGAGTGGTTTACACATTTATCGAAGGAAAGCCTGTATATGAAGACAAGTGACACCCAGGAGGTGATTATCAGTGAACCGGATAACAGCTGTTATTAATGCAAAATTATACCCTATATCCAGCCCACCGGTTGAGAAAGGCGTATTGCTTGTTGACGGTGCGAAAATTCTTCAGGTTGGAGAAGATATTTCCGTTCCTGACGGCGCCAAAGTACTTGATGCTACAGGCAAGGTTATCCTGCCAGGGTTTATTGACGCCCACACCCATATAGGAATTTGGGGAGAATGGTATGGCCAGCCGGAATACGACGGCAATGAAGGATCAAACCCTGTTACAGCCGGAGTGCGTGCAATAGATGCAGTCTGGCCTGAACACTTCGCCTTCCGGGACGCACGATCAGGTGGTGTGACCTGTATTCAAATCACCCCTGGTTCAGGCAATGTTATAGGAGGCGAAACTGTCGTAGTCAAAACTTCAGGAACTATAGTTGATGATATGGCCGTAAGAAATCCTGCAGGGATGAAAGCCGCTTTAGGCGAGAATCCCAAGGGTTCGTATGGCTCACGAGGAAAAGCTCCAAAAACCAGAATGGGGATTGCATCGATTCTAAGAAAGGCACTGTTTGAGGCAAAGCACTACATGAAGAAACTCGAAGCAGGCAAAAACGATCCGTCAAAACTACCTGATACCGATTTGGATATGCTCAACCTCATCAAAGTGCTAAACAATCAAATTCCTTTAAGAGTACACGCCCATAGGGCTGATGACATAGTAACGGCAATAAGGATAGCCGAAGAGTTTGATATTGACTACTCAATAGAACATTGCACTGACGGAGCCACAGTAGCAGAATTTCTTGGCAAGAAGAAGGCCAAAGTTAACGTTGGCCCAAGCATGTGGTCCAGGGCCAAGGTTGAGACCATGAACATATCAGTGAAAACACCCGGTATACTCTCAAGAGCCGGTTGCAAAGTAAGCATAATAAGTGACCACCCTTTCCATCCTATTCAATTCTTGTCAACAGCAGCAGCAATGGCCTGGGCCAATGGAATGGCAGAGCAAGATGCGCTGAGAGCGGTAACCCTGACACCTGCAGAAACCCTTGGAATCGAAGACAGGGTTGGAAGCCTGGCCCCAGGCAAAGACGCTGACTTCACTATATGGACAGGGCATCCATTCCAAATTCGATCCAAAGCCGAAACTGTTTTCATTGAAGGTAAGCCTGTATACAACCGTAAATAGGAATTAACGTTTGCAGTCAAACAGTTCCGGAGACTCTGGAAGAGAGGGCATAAATGCCATGGCCCTCTCTTTCTTGCATTTTTCGGCAAGCCAACTAGTACCCACTGGCTTTACGCAGTATAATCACTTAGGCCTCAAACCAAAACTCAGAACAGTTTGAGATAAAACGTAGCAAGAAGGGTGGCATAACCATTGATAGACCCAGTAGCCATAGATCTTGGCTTCGTTGTAATACGCTGGTATGGAGTCATGGCAGCCTTAACAATTCTAGGTGGTATATTCCTCGGCCGCTATTGGGCTGCACAATATTCCATGGATACCAACGACTTTGATACCTTAGCCCTGATGTGCATCCCTACATGGATGATAGGTTCAAGGGCTGCATACGTCCTGGCAAATCTTTCACTGTACCGTAGCCAACCCTGGGAAATAGTACGCATTGATCACGGAGGCCTGGCTTCACAAGGCGGGCTGCTTCTCACTTTCATTGTAGTTTGGCTGTTTACGGGGCGTAGAAATGCTGGGTTTTGGACTTTTGCCGATTGTTTGGCCCCGTCTTTGGCTCTCGGGCATATTCTCATAAGAATTGGCAACTTTACCAACGGTGAATTGTATGGCGCCCCTACTGATTTGCCGTGGGGAATGGTGTTTCCCGGAACATTGGAACCGAGACATCCGAGCATGCTGTACGAGGGGTTAGGTGCAATAGGGATTTTGGCGATTTCTATTATTTGGTCAAAGCGAAGAGCCCTGGAAGGAGAGGTATTCCTGAAAACAGTGATTGCAATATCAATTCTTCGCTTCTTTGTAGATTTCACCCGTGGCGCAAACGAACGGATATTTACAGGGCTTGCAATGAGCCAGATTCTTGCACTGGTTTATACTGCAATTTCATTGGCACTCATGTACAAACACCGCCAAGCCGCAAAACATAACACATAGGCAAAATCAAGAGGCTATGAATGCAAGATCATTTCACCGGGCGAACTCACAGGAGGCCTGCAAGATTTTCCTTTGCACACATATGCAAGAGTGTTTCCGTCTTTTGAAGAATACCCTTGACACTCATCTATAAGATCTATCAAATTATCAGCATAAGCCCATGTTCCAAAAGGTTGGTGTTCCATCACAAGTTTCTTATGAAAAGGCTCCGGTTCCGGGCCTGTAATGACTACGTCTGTACCTCCGTCCACAATATATGACAAAGCGAAAAGAAAGAAGGGAAAGCCTGTCGGAGCCGTAGCAATCCGGCCTGAAAACACTTCAAATTGCCGCAATGCAATATCTTCATAGCCAGCATCATGAATTAGCCTGGAAAGTCTCAGAAGACAGTACGCCATCACAGAATTTCCAGATGGAAGCGCCCCATCATAGATTGTTTTTCGCCTTACAGGAAGATGGCCTACGTCTTGCCCTGCAAGATAGAACCCTCCGAATTTTTCATCATAGAACAAATCTAAGGCTTCCTTTGCGACCAAACCGGCCTTTTGCAGATATCCAGGTTCAAGAGTATGCAAATACATTTCCGTAAGCGCCCAAAGCAAATATGCATATTCATCTACGGTAGCAAGCCCTTTGAGAAGCCCGTTTCTGTAACCTACATGAAATCTTCCCTGTGCATTGCATTTATCAAGAATAAACTCTATGGCGCTTTCTGCCGGAACAAGATAATCTGCATTTCCTGTTACCCCATAGGCCCTTAGCAAAGATACAATCATCAAACTGTTGGGCCCAATCAAAATCTTCTCGTCGCGCATAGGATGTACACGTGATTCACGATTGTCCAAAAGCTTTTTTCTGGTACTTTCATCCATCTTCAAAGATAAGTCCCGGCCAACCAAGTTGAGGACATTTCTGCCACGGAAATTGCCTTCTTCAGTAACATTGTAATTACTTATGATCTGAGGTGCATCTTCCCCGAGCACTTGTCGGATTTCTTCTTGAGCCCATAAGTAAAAGTTCCCCTCTTCTCCTTCTGAATCAGCATCTTCTGCTGTATAAAACCCACCTGCAGGATTTTTGAGCGTTCTCATAACGTAATCAATAATTTCCAATCCAAATCGAAGGTAGAATTGGCGGTGAGTTACTTTGTAGGCCTCCAGTGCAGCAAGAGATACCTGAGCATTGTCGTATAGCATCTTTTCAAAATGAGGTATAAGCCACTCCCTGTCAGTCGCATAACGGCAAACACCAAAACCTACGTGGTCATAAACACCTCCTTTGTACATATTGACCAGTGTGTTCTCAACCATCGTAACTGCACTTTCATCTTTGCTAAGGCTATAATAACCCAAAAGAAAAAGAAGGATGCTTGGCATAGGAAACTTGGGTCCACCAAAAAAACCGCCAAACTCAGGGTCATATGCTTTCTTGATTTCCAAGAACCCATCTTCGATTGCCGAAATGAGATCGCTTTTGGCTGGAGTCGTAAAGTGCAAACTAATGTCTGGTTGAGAATTCAAGTCATTTCCGTTAGCCTCTATCATTGACAGTATTCTTGTTCCAAGGGCAGTCAATTTGTCTCTCTCGTCTCTCCACAATTCATTTAAGGAAGTAAGCATTGTCTTCAATCCAGTGCCTAACTGACTGTCTTCTGCAGGAAAATAGGTTCCGGCAAACACAGGAATCTTCTCAGGAGTCATAACTATGGTAAGAGGCCATCCGCCGCTGCCGGTTATAGCCTGACAAGCATGCATGTAAAAATCATCAACATCAGGGTGCTCTTCCCTGTCGACCTTAACTGAGACAAAATGTTCATTTAAGATCCCGGCGATTTCATCATTTTGAAAGCTTTCTTTTGCCATCACGTGACACCAATGACATGTAGAATAACCTATACTCAAGAACACAAGTTTATCTTCAAGAGCCGCACGTTTAAATGCGTCTGCACCCCAAGGGAACCAATCAACAGGATTATAGGCGTGCTGGAGGAGATACTGAGATTGCTCATGTATTAGCCTATTGGGTGTTTTCATTTTGTTAGGTCCCTCCTGATTTTGGAGTCTTCCCCAATACCACTGCCTTAATTCGCAGCAAGGCCGCCCTCCAATTTCGCTATACAATTACGGGCTGATCACCCTTTTACTCCACCAAAACCCACTAACTGCAAAATCAAAAGGCTTAGAGTATTAACTTTTTCCTCAGTTCATCCGATTTTGAGAGGTAGTGGGCATTGTATATCAGGGCAACCTTAGTCATGCTCTATATCCAGACTTGCAAAACGACAACACAATAATCTTCAGGATGCCCAAAAATGCACTGCAAATAACCGGAGCAGGGGGATGATTCACATTAGCAAACTACTCAGAATCGGAAACAAGTTAATAATCATAGGAATCGTACTAGCGCTGGTTCCTACCATTATCTTGGGTTCGATTCTTTATACAAAATCAAAAAAGAGTATTGAAGAAGCTTTAGTTCTTGACCTAAAAACCTATGCAACAGCCAAATCCCAGGAAATATATAACTACATAGATCATCTGGATGACCTGGGGTATTTTATCTCTGCCGATGACAAACTGTTCCGCAGCCTCAATTCTCTGTCATACACAAACTATGATTTGGACTCATGGGAATGGTCAAACATCAAACCGAAAATTGAAGACTTGGGCCAGCAGATTCTGGAACGCACTGACTTTGATGTATTCCTGCTGCTCACACCTTCCGGAGCACTGGCATACTCCACTAATCATGATGACGTTCCAGGAACCGATTTCTCAAACCGGGATTACGTCAAAGGAGCATTAGAAGGATATCTTACTTTTTCAAATCTGTTCTACTCAGATATAACCAAAGACAACTGTATTGGCCTGGGAGTTCCTGTGAAAGATCCGTCCGGCAATAATATAGTCGGAGCAATAAGTTTCGTAATTACAGGAGAACATATCGAAAGAATATTACAAAACGGCATAGAACAATTAGGCGCCAGCGCCAGTGCTTATCTTATCGATCAACATGGAACCCTGCTTACTAACCTTTCAGCTGATAGTCAAGGCCCTGAACTCAACGAGAAGATTGAAGGATGGCCTGTGGACTCGATATCAAAAGCTATATCAGTCAGTGAAAACACTCTCAAAACAACAACGGGAACATACCGAAATTATGCACAAAAACATGTTCTCGGCAGCGCCTCAATTCTGGAAATCGGAAATTTTACCTATGGGTTAATCATTGAGGTAGACCAAAACGAAGCATTCGCCGGCCTAAGCGCCCTAAAGAGTTCCACCATAGGCGTTGGCGCAATTGTATTGGCGGCAGCAATTGCAATTGCAATTTGGTTCAGCAACACAATGGTCGTCCCTATTAACCATACAGTATCAATGGTAAGAAATATTGCCAAAGGCCAAGGTGATCTGACTCAAAGGCTGGAAGCAAGAACAACTGATGAGATTGGGGAACTGGCAACCTGGTTCAATAGATTTCTAGACTACATATCAGGAATCATAGCAGATATTACAGCAACATCAGATCATTTGGCTGCCACCAGCCAAGAGTTATCTGCTACTTCTGAAGAATCAACAAGCATTGCAGAGCAAATATCGGAAACTGCCAATCAACTTGCAACCGGCGCTGCAGAACAGAGTGGAACTGCAGCAAACACCGCTGAAGCCGCAGAGAAGCTATCCATGGCCGTAGAAAAAGTAGCACAAGGCACTCAAGCACAACATGGGGCAGTTGACACTATTGCAGTAGTTCTCTCTGAAACAAACCGGGTTTTTGCTGAAGTGCTACAAGCACTGGAGAACGTAAGCACTGTGGCAAGTGATAACACCACTGCTGCCAATAGAGCAGCTGAATCGATACAAGTGCTTTCAGCTAGCATGTCAAACATACAAACTGCTAACGAAAGCGCAGCCATTCAAGTTTCTGAACTCCATGACCTCTCCCAGAGCATAAGGCAGATTGTATCTGTAATTGACGACATAGCATCACAGACCAATCTCTTGGCTTTAAATGCCGCGATTGAAGCGGCAAGAGCCGGGGAACACGGTAGGGGTTTTGCAGTAGTTGCAGATGAAGTAAGGAAATTGGCAGAACGATCTTTGGCGGAAACAAAAAGCATAAGTGATCTCATTGGCAAAGTAGCCTCATCTATAGATCATACAGTGTCCAGCATCGAGCAAAGCACTCAAGAAATACAACAAGGCAGTTTGGTTGCCGATGACGCAAATATTGTATTGTCTGAAATCAGTGAAGCAGCCACAGGCACCCAACAAGAAGTAAGCCACTTAATGGCTTCGTTTGAAAAACTCAAAGAAGCATCGGCACAAACAGAGACAGCAATCAATGACATAGCTATTTATGCAGGTGAAAATCTGTCAGGCGTTGAAGAAATGGCAATCAGCTCAGAAGAAGTAAAGCGGCTGGTAGAAAATGTAGCTGCAGTATCTCAGGAAAGCGCAGCAGCAATTGAACAGGTAGCTGCTTCAATCAAAGAAATGGCAGCAGCTACTGATCAAGTATCATCGTCAGCGCAAGATCTTGCAGAACAGGCCGAAGCACTTCAAGGCATCGTAAGGAAATTCAAAGTGTAGGTTTTGGCCAAAACGCTACATCAATCAAAAATAAGAGGGGGGGCTAAGACAAAACATCGTTTGCCTCCCTCACTTCTTCGCAACAACCAAAATTTTCCTCAAAAACGGGCTATCATCGTGTCTCTTGCCTGAGTTTAAACTCCATTAGTTTCTCCCATTCTTCATACAATTCTTCAATTTTTGCCTTGACCAATCCCCATTCCCTAAAAGGTATATCTCCGGACTGAGAGTAAGTATCAGGATCAGCAAGTATTGATGCCAATTCCTCTTCCTGTGCTTCAAGTGTACTGATCTCAGACTCAATCGCCTCAATCCTATCATCTAATTTTCTGCTGTCACTGCTTGGCTCCTTAGCAGGACGGCTTCTCAGAGGCGTTACCTTTCCGGTACTTTGACTCGCCTCTGCCTGGGGATTATCTTGTTCAGCCGTTTCTTGTGTATGATAAGTTTGCTTAAACTTTGAGTAATTCCCTTCAAAGTCGATAATAGTACCGTTATCAAAATAAAAAATTCTGGTTGCAATCCGGTCTATAAAATATCTGTCATGAGATGCGAAAATAATGGTTCCGTCAAAATCAGCTACTGCTTCTTCAAGGGCCTTCCTTGACGGTAAGTCCAAATGGTTAGTAGGCTCGTCCAGAAGCAAAACATTGGCATCTGACAAAACCATCCTAATCAGAGCCAATCTGGACTTCTCTCCTCCTGATAGATCCTTTACTCGCTTCTTGACATCGTCACCGGAAAAAAGAAACCGCCCCAGTACATCTCTGGCCTCTCTTTCCGGTACGCTGAGGGATTTTACTTCTTCAAGTACAGTCCTATTTGAATCTGAAAAACTAAAATCCTGGGCAAAATACCCCTTGCGCACGCCTACTCCCCACTTCATGAACCCATCATATGGCTCGGCTCCTATCAGGCATTTTAAGAAAGTGGTTTTGCCGCACCCATTAGGGCCTAAGAGTGCAATTCGCTCTCCGCGGAGTATCAGTGAATCAAAATCCCTGAACAAAGGTCGTTCAAACCGCTTGGAAAATTGCCTAAGCACAAGCACTTCCCTACCTGTACTTCCCGAAGATACGAGCCTAAGTTTTAAAGTTGCCTCTCTTTTAGGTTTGTTTACAAGTTCTAACTTGTCCAGCATTTTCTCCCGGCTTCTTGCCTGGCCTGCCCTTCTGGCGTTTGCTTTCCATTTTCTGATAAATTCTTGAGTACGCCGAATGAGTTCCTGCTGCTGTTGATATTGCTTTTCCTGAAGCCTGAGTTCTTGTTCTCTCTGCTGACTGTAAGAACTAAAATTGCCCTGATATGAAGTCACTCTGCCGCTGCCGATTTCCCAGATCTTATCTACAAGCACATCCAAAAACACCCTGTCATGTGATACAAGCAAGATGGTCCCAGGATAACGGCTAAGATATGATTCGAGCCATTCAACAGCCGCTATATCCAGATGATTAGTAGGCTCATCCAGCAGTAATACATCCGGCTGTGAGACCAACAATTTTGCCAGATTGAGCCTCACTTTTTGGCCGCCGCTTAAGTTCTTGGCAGGAACATGCCAGGTATCTTTTTCAAATCCAAGCCCTGCCAAAATAGTAGCTACCTCATGTTCGAGATCATATCCACCCATGGCTTCAAACCTGTGTTGGGCTTTTGCATATTCATTAAGAAGATTGTCTGTATCTGCGCTTTCCAAAGCCATCTGAGCCTCGAGTCTTCTCATCTTTGAAGCAGTTTCAAGCACTTCAGATCTCCCTGCCATCGCTTCATTAAACACTGTAGACTGATAATCAGGCAGCCCTTGGGATAAGTAACCTATCCTTGTACCGGAAACTACATGCAAAATCCCTGAGTCAGGTTCAAGCTTACCGGCAATAACCCGCAGCAGTGTAGTCTTTCCTTCTCCGTTTCGGCCTACAATACCGATACGATCTCCTTTTGCAACTGAGAGGTTGACTGAAGAGAAAATGCAACGCACACCTATATATCTTGAGACATTGGTCAAATCGATAAGAGCCATGAAAAAACCTCCCTGGTGAACATGTGTTCGTAGTTAAGGGCGTACTGGACCCAACGAAGGTTAAACCCGTAACATGTAGCCCCGCGAACTTGTCATCCAGGCAAGGCTCCTTTCGTAATTGTAGTATTCAAAACTTGCCGTTGCAGTACTGCCTCATGCTACCATCTTACCTTCAGGCAAGTCAATCATTGGCCAAAGCCAACAGTGAATACACCGCATCCTCATATTGCCACCGGATCATATTTTCCCAGAGCGCAAAATGGCTATAAAAACCCACAAACTCGCAATTGCCGCCCCTATATAGCCTATGAGCCCCAGTACAGAAACACCGGCTACCATAGGGCCTGTTCTTGCGTTTACGACCAGTGAAGATGCAACTACCAATGCAGAAAGCATTATCCCCATAACCATCCGGTTGACCATTTTGTGCAGTTCCAGCAATATTTTGTCCAAACTGCCGCTGTGAACACTCACTTTGAACTGGCCTGCAAGCGCAGAATTGAGACACTCCACGCTTTTTGGAAAAAACTCTATTGCCGCCCGCAAAGATTTGTGGATGCCATAAATCAGCCTCCGTAGCTCATCAATCAGGTTCTCCTGAGACACCATGTGTTCTTGAGCATAAAAAACGGCGATTTCCATTACATTCATGTCAGGGCAAATTCCGGCCACTACTCCTTCGAGAGTAAGAAAAGCCCTAAGGAGCATTGTCATCTCCCTGGGGACTGAGATGTTATTGGTTCTGCAAACGGCAAACATCTCGCGGATTAACTTTGAAAGGTTGATTTCAGATATAGAAATATCAGCATAGCCATAGTAGATCCTTTCAACGTCTGCGCTGAGTTTCGCATAATTTATCTTTTCATCCCCAACGCCAATACCTATTATAGCCTGAGTGATGCGGTCTATATCACCCTGAGCCACTCCCAGCATAAGCATGTTGAAGAATCTTCTCGAGGCCGTATCGAGGCTTCCCATCATACCGAAATCAATAAAGCCAATCTTTCTTTGATGAATAATAATGTTTCCCGGATGTGGATCTGCATGAAAGAAACCGTCCTTTAGGACTTGTTTTATAAAATGAGACGTAAGTTTCCGTCCAATAGAATCAAGTTCGTAACCCATAAGCCTGAGTTCTTCCTTGTCAATCAGTTTAATTCCCGAAACATACTCCATGACAATAACCCGCGACGTAGTGTACTCATCGAATACCTTAGGCACCATTACATAATCTACATCGTTGTTATAGTTCATGAAACGTTTGATATTTCTGGCCTCGTTGAAGAAATCAAGTTCCTCCTGAGCGGCCTTCCAAAGCTCATCAAGCATCTTCTCCGGATCCATAACAGTTAACGATTTGCCCTTGCCAAACCCAAGCATGGAACTACTTTGCTTTGAAAGTTTTGCCACATGTCTAAGCAAGGCAATATCAGTTTCCATAGTTTCTCGTATCCCCGGGCGCTGGACTTTTACAACCACAGTGGGCCCATTTGCCAGGACTGCCCGATGAACCTGGGATATAGATGCACTGGCAACAGGTACTGCGTCAAAGTCAGAAAACACATCATCAAGCTGCTTGTTAAGGCTATCCTCTATAACCTGTGCCACTGTGTCAAATGCAACCGGTTTTACATCATCTTGTAAACCAGCCAATTCCTCCAAAAAAGGAGCCGGAAGGAGATCTGGCCTTGTTGACAGTATCTGGCCCAATTTCACAAAGGTCGGGCCCAATTCCTCAAATGCCAAACGCAACTTAGCCGGGTTGTCCAAATTCCTTTTCAACCCGTGCTTTGAGAATACACGGATAATCTCTCTTAACCTTTGACCTTTCCGCCCTGAATTCATCTCTGGCACCTGCCGCTTTACTCAGTATCTTCTTAATTGTTTCCGATTTTTACCCTGCTCAATCAGCGTCAAGATCAGCGGTAAACTATATTATTGCCTCTCAATAGGTGCCTCGAACCGCCGCAGTTCTTGCCTTATCACCCCCAAATCCTCAAGAAACTTGTCGGCTTCGCGCCTTACGTGGTCTGCCAAAAGAGGCGAAGGAATAACGTTTAGCACTTTGCATTGGAGAAGCAATTCGTAGGCTTGGGCTTTTACGTCCCGCAATTGGCGAACCGGTTCAACAATCTCATCTGTAAACCTTATGGCAGTATTGAAGTAATCCGGGTTTGATTCTGACATAGAGCTAAGGTCTCTGGCCGTTTCCAGTGCCTCGGAAAAGCGAATCCGCATAGCTTCGAGGCTTCCCAATAACCTTCGTTCTGACGGATCCAAAAGATGCTGGATAAACTCAATATGCTCTTTCATAATACGCAGCCAAAATACCTCTTCTTCCAATAGCCGGAAAAGTAGATTGCGCTCCGGTAATGGTACTCTGCCTATTTCCAAACGTTGTAAGAAACGCACTGCTTCTCTTCGTATATGATCGATAAGAAGCGGAAACAAACTTGCAGAAATCTCACACTGCAGCAGCATCTGCAGGATTCGGTTCTTGAATTCAATAAGGTCAGATACAACGGATCTGATTTCCTGAACCAGCCTTGAATCCAGGCTCCGGCGGGCCATAAGTACATCTTCAAGAGCAGCAAGTTCCTCAAAAAACCCTTGAGCCTCAGAAATCAAATCCAGGCGATCACACGGCAATCCTAACTTTATGAAAAGAGAATGCTCTTTGAATATTCTTATCCAAAAACGGCTCTCCTGCAAAAGATCGATCTTCTCTTGTAAAGAACCTCTGTCAGGCTTGCGTTCAAACATGGTTTGGCCCCCTTATAATTGTGATCCA
>CAZXLH010000015.1:26302-47870 GCA_964641455.1 uncultured Eubacteriales bacterium
AAATTCGATTGCGGAATTCTTTGCGGTTCCCTCTGCTGCCAAGAGTATGAGCCAGGAGTTGGTATGTATCTTTTACCCGGAGAAGAACAGATGTTTACTCAACAAGAATCTTGGCTTAAGTGGCAATTCCCAAGAGCCCAAGATCACAATTTCCCTCCTAACTGGAAAGGAAACATTGCTTTTGTCACTTGTAATGCTACTTGCCCCAGAGATAAACGCCCAATCCAATGCAGGACTTTTCCATTGATGCCATACCTGGATACAAGCGGCAACCTTGATGTAAGGTTAGACATTTTATCAGGTGTGCTTATCTGCCCAATTATACAAGAGCCGGATAAGTTCCCTGCAAGGCCTGAATTTTATGCAGCTGCCCAAGCTGCCTGGAACATCCTCATCAAGGACCCCCTTATACGCAGTGACGTGTGGTACCAGTCAAGACAGCTTGATGAAGATCAATCTTCCCTGTGGAGAAACCTCCTAATGCGATAACAACATCTCCGGTTTCTCAAATTCATCTGGCTAACGAAAGCAAAGTATTGAGCAAAACATTAGTTCCGTTAACGCAATCCTGACGTTCGGTCCACTCGTCAGGGCTATGGCTTATGCCGTTTTTGCTGGCTACAAAAATCATAGCTGTAGGTACATACTTTGCAAAAACCGCAGCATCATGGCCTGCGCCTGAAGGCATAGGCCGTGTATTCAGCCCTAATTTCCCGGCTGATTTTGTTATTATAGCCTGAATTTGATCATCCATCTTGGCTGAAGGAGCTTTCAAAACAGGAGAAATCTCGACGGCGAGCCCCTTTTGCCTGGCTGCCTCACATGCACGTTGCTTTAGAACTTTGACTACTCTGTCAATAATTGGTTCATCCAAGTCCCTTACTTCAACGCTAACGCTAACCTGCCCCGGTATTACATTTCGAGCTCCGGGCAAAACCTCAATGTGCCCGCAAGTAGCTACTGTAATGTCTGAACCGTATTCAGATACAACCTCAGGCACAGCAAGAATAAAAGATGCGGCTCCCAAAAGAGCATCTTGCCGCCGGTTCATTGGTGTAGTCCCAGCGTGGTTAGATACTCCTTTGAAGACAACCTCAAAAGTATGAATTCCCACAATACCTTGTACAACCCCAATATCTTGTTTTGCACTGTCAAGCACTCCACCCTGCTCTACATGAAGTTCAACATAGCACAAATAATCATTGGGATTGAAACGTGTGTTACAACTGCTGTTTCCAACAGGCTTCAAACCGGCCTCTTCCAAGAACGGCTTCATCATCTCTGCTTCATGTTCCGGAATCCCTTCGGCAAAAAACCGGCTCCCATACAGGCCGGCCCCTACTTCAGAACCCTCTTCATTGGAAAAAGCGGCTACATGAATTTCATATGGCAATGCTATTTCTTGCTCAATAATTGTTTGCGCGCACTCAAGCGCAGCAAGAACTCCAAGCGCTCCGTCAAACATACCGCCTTCGGGCACTGTATCCAAATGTGAGCCGACAAGAACTTTCTTACCTCCTGACAACGGTAGTTTTCCGAACACATTGCCAACTTGATCTATATGGGCGTCCAGCCCGGCCCGAAGCATCTTATCCAAAAGCCATCTCCTACCGGACAGATCTGCTTTACTAAATGCCACTCGTGAAACGCCTCTGCCGGTACTCCCTATGTTTCCAAGCTCCAATATGTGGTTCCAAAGCCTATCACCGTTTACTGTAAGTAGTCTCATAGCTATTCTCCTTATTAAATCATACGTAAGCACTAACTTGTGCGCCTTGTTCAAATCAAAAGCCACAAGCCCGGTTAGTTTCGGGTTGTTGGGTGTATGTATAAATTAACGCTTCGATATGCCAGCCGCAAAATCCTTTATTGCATCAATTGTAAGTTCTAGATTAATGCCACTTCAGCATTGAGCAATAACTCACACTGCCTGTCTACTTCTGCAAAATTGCATGTATGCGCCAGCTGTCCTTTTAATCACAAGATTTTTCGTGTATAAACTAGGTAGAGCATTGAGGATATTGAGATTGTATATAAATGAACATATGAGGAGTGATGATATTGAAGAAACTTGAAGGAACTCAAACTGAAAGGAACTTACAATCTGCGTTTGCCGGAGAGTCTCAGGCGCGTAACAAGTACAGCTATTTTGCCGGCGTTGCAAGAAGAGAAGGATACCATCAAATCGCAGCTATTTTCGAAGAAACCGCTGATAACGAGAAAGAGCACGCCAAAGTATGGGCTAAGCTCTTGGGGTATATTAAAGATACCGCCAAGAACCTTGAAGATGCTGCACAAGGCGAGAACTATGAGTGGACTACAATGTACAAAGAATTTGCTGAAACCGCTGACAAGGAAGGTTTTTCCGACATTGCTAAACTGTTCCGTGAAGTAGCGGAAGTTGAAGAAGCTCATGAAGAGCGCTACAGACAACTACTGGAACGTGTTAAGTCAGGTACAGTATTTACCCGGCCTGAACCAATTAAATGGCATTGCAGAAATTGCGGTTACATACATGAAGGCAAAGAAGCTCCTGAGGTTTGCCCGGCGTGTGCCCACCCAAAGAGTTTCTACGAGCCTTTGGCTGAAAACTATTGACATATGATTGTCAAGTGAAGTACAGGAGGATACTTTTGAAAAGTATCCTCCTGCCTTGTTTTAAGCAAACTTTCGCTACCGCCTATACGCAACAGTCAATGTGATTTTGCTACTATCTCGCCATCAATCAGCACCATCCATGGTTTTGCTGATATTTCAAAAGGTTCTCCCTGGGCTATGACAAGATCAGCATCTTTACCTGCGGCAATACTCCCCACTCGATCTTCTATTCCGATAATTTCCGCCAGCATTTAAGGTTATAGCCCTAAGCGCTTCATTAAAATCCATACCCGCTGCAACAGCCATACCTGCCATTAGCGGAAGTGTGTGAAGAGGTGTCACCGGCGAATCAGTAGTAATAGCAACCTTAACACCTGCTCTGGATAGAATTCCAGGTGTGACAAAATTCTTGTTGGCTAACATACTTCAAGCCTCCTTACCCATACTTTGTCGCTGAATTCAGCCCCGGGATGTCAAAACACAAACCACATCCCGGCCACATTGGATGTTTCGACACGCGTCATAAATTCCCCTGTCGCCGTAAGCCTGGGCCACAACCGGCCGGTTTTTACCATTTCTTTCGCTCAACCACTGATGATTCTGAAACAACGCGGAAATGTATTCCTTGCTTTAACCCTGGCAGCCATTTAAGAAAGTGGGTTTGCGGCCTGCAATTTGCTTCGACTGTTATTCTCGGCTCCTCATTTGGCGCGTTATACACTTTCGCCTTTAACTCCACTTGCTGCAATATGCCTTCCATATTTCTCAGGTTAGCCTCTGTGATTGCAATGGCTGTTGCTTGTCCCTCATTTTGCTTTATATATACGAGCCCCTTGGCAAGCAGGTCCCAATCCAGTTCTTGACACCCTGCAAGAGCGCCTAAATCACAAGCACCTTGCACTAATCTTCTTGCTGTAAACACAAGCCCCAGATCTGCAACGATTCCAATACTTAGCACAGCCATTGGCAAAAACAATATTACAAGTGCAATAACCCCGCCCTTCTCACACTTGATAACACGCTTAAATTTAGATGTATCAAAGCCGGATGTAGTCAACCAGGCCCGAAAACACATTGCCGCCGGCCTGAACACATTACCTGGGAACAAATTCACTCCGGGTCACCGCCTTTGCTGTTAGGGTAATTTTCGATCTTGAAATAGCTGAAATCACCGATGATTTCACAGGGTAATCATAAGACAGGTGAACGTAAATAGTGGTACCGTATATGGCTTGCCTGGGAGTGATACTAACTTCTATATCACCAAGTTGCGTTGACTCAAGCAAAATGGCTACGCGTTTCGGGGCATTGCCTACATACCCGCCTTCAACTGCGCAAATTCTCGCAATCTCCCTGGCAGCAGACGCAAGCACTAGTTTTGCGTTAAGTAAAAGCCCTAATTCGAGTATGGCGAACAAAACCAGTATGAGTACAAATAAGACTAAGACAAATTCCGCTATGGCTTGTCCGGCTTCATGCGAAAGTTTAGATTCAATTCGCCGGATGGCCCTGTTTTTCGTCTCGTTGCAATTGGCCAAGTAAACACCCCCAAGCTGCTTTAGAAACATGCTGTTATGTTTCTACCATAAGTGTCAGGTACTTTATTCCAGTGTCAAGGAGTCTTGTCTATTTGGTTAATTATCGTTTCGATCTTCCCCTCGAGGGCTCCGCCGAGTTGTCCCAAAATTGCAATAAGCGAAACCACAACAACAGCCAGCAAAATCGCATATTCAGCAATGGTCGCCCCCTCCTCGTTATTAAACAGCTTGTTGATCCTCCTCTTAAGCCTTAGGTTAAACATCCATGCACGCACGTAAAGTTTCATCATGTTTATCCTCTCCTCAATGATCTTTCAGAATTGTGCCTGGCATACTTCTTTACCATCCGGTACTTATGAACACGAACACATGAGGCATTACCGAGACAATCAATACAGGAGGCAGGAGAAATATTACAGTTATTATGGAAAGCTTAACGGGCAGCGCATTGAGCCTGCTTTCGAAACACTGTTTCTCAAGGGTATGGTATTCGGCAGACAAAGCCTCAAGCACTTCTGAAATAGGGGTTCCAAGTACTTCAGCTTGCGCAAGGGTAGCTCTTAACCGCCTTGCAGGTTCAATTCCGTCCTTTTCCATGAGGGCTAAGGCCGCCGGAAGAGACATTCCGCTATGGATCCCCAATAGCACTTTTTCAGCAGCCTCTCTCAAGGGGCCCCGGGCCTTGCTTGCACTAATTTCAAACGCACGTAATACATCCATACCGGCAGCTACTGCTACGGCCATCCCTTCAAGCAACGTAGGCCACTCGGCTGTTATCTGCTTGTTTCGTCGTCTTCGCCCCAGGCTTTCTGCCACAACTGAAATTGGAGCCACGTTCGCCCTCCTAAATACCGGCGATCTTCCCAATAGGCGGCTATCTTTCCTGCCCAATATCCATGCCGTAAGCACTGACGCAAGCAAACCCCAAACCCCTGATACAAGCAACACTTCATGATTCAAGAGCATTCTTACCTCCTTTGAATTTGCGGTTACCTGCTGCATGTAAAGACACAGAACGCAAGGCTGTCAGTATTAAGACGATTCCGATGATCCAAAGCGCTGTTGCGAAATAAAAGAGCAGCTTACCTTGCCGGGAACGGGCAAACCTTCTGAAAAGGCTTGGGTTATTGCGATACGTAAAAAGGCCAATGGCCCATGGCATAACCAAAAGAAGCCACGATGTAATTCGGGCTTCAGCCAACCTGGCATTTACTTCACCCTGGAAAGCACGCCTTCTCCTCAGTATTTCGAATACATGCCAAAGCAAACGGCCGGTATCCCCACCGCTTACTGACCCGATCTCCAACATACCCGCAATCATAAGAAGTTCCTCGTCACCATCGCTGGCCATTTCCAATGCTTTGAAGATAGGCACCCCGGTTTCGTAAAGACGGTAGGCCTTTTCGAGCTTCTTGTGCACAGGTGAAGCGTCTTCCTGGCAAACTGAATAAATGGCTTGCACCAAGGTCTTCCCTGCACGTACCTGGAAGGCCAAATTGGATGCAATTTCATCCCATGGAACATATTTGATTTTTCTATTCCAGATTGTTTCCTTAACCTTTGAAATCAGTGAGCTTGACCATTCGACAAATGGATTCCTGCCGCCACTTGCCAGGGCAGGCGGTAAAGCCCATACGTACGCCTTATGCCCCACATCCAAACTAATAAGCAAAGCCACCAACCCAAAGCTTATGGACAGGATGGTTTTCATAATTGCGCCTCCTCGTAGGCTGATTCAGCCAGCGTCTTAATACGTTCTCCACCGATTTTCTCAACGAACCAAGATGGAAAATCCAACTCCAGTCCGCGCTCATTAAGATAAACAGGGAGACTTGCAAGCCCCTTTCCAGGCTCGTTACCCACCAGTGACACCTCAGAGACAACTCGTCGGCCCTCTGCCGTTTTTTCCAAGTGGACAATAACGTCGACGCCAATGGCTATCCATGATCTCAATATCTCTACAGGCACGCCCTCTTCAGCCATTAGTGCCATGCCCAAAATTCTTTCCAGGCAGTCAGCAGATGAATTTGCGTGTACTGTTGAAAGACAACCCTCATGGCCTGTATTCATCGCTGAAATCAAATCAAAGGTTTCTTTGCCTCTACACTCACCAATGATTAACCTGTCAGGCCTCATTCTTAACGCGTTCCTCAGTAAGTCCCTAATTGTAACTTCCCCTTTGCCTTCCATGTTTTTGAGACGGGCTTCTAAGTGCACAACATGATGGTTGGGAATTCTTATTTCAGCAGAATCTTCTATAACTATGATCCGTTCATTTCGGCCCACTGAGTTTGACAAAACATTCAGCGTAGTCGTTTTGCCGCTGCCAGAGCCACCTGAAATTACAATGTCAAGTTTGGCTTTTACGCAGTGTTTGAGGAACTGTGCCACGTTCAGTTCAAGAGTTCCACAATCAACCAGTTCAGATAGTTGTGTATACCGCCTTGGAAAGCGCCTAATTGTAAGTACGGGCCCGTTAAGGGCAAGAGGGGGGATGATGGCATTTACCCTTGAGCCATCAGGGAGCCTGGCATCAACATAGGGCATCGACACATCCACTCTTCGCCCTACGCTTTGAACAATCCGGTTAATCATTTCCAAAAGATGCTTGTCATTTAAAAACGTAATGGGAACTTTGTTCAAAATACCGTTTTTCTCTACAAATACTTCATTTGCACCATTGACCATGATTTCGGTTATTGTGTCATCGTCAAGCAATTCATCAAGCGGGCCCAAGCCGCAAATTTCCTGAGCTATTCTTTCGGCCAAATCTTGCCTTGTTAATTTCGGGACGTAGAGCTCAGAAGATACAATTACCTTAGATATAAGGCCGACAATTTCTTGTTTCTTACTTTTTGACATTCTGGCCTCCATAACAAGATCCGGGTGGTTTTCAAGAATTTTTTCCCTGACGGTTTGGGTAACTTCCTCAATGGAAAGTTCCCTTGCTTCGCTATGGCCAGACATTAGCCTGTAAGGCTCTTGCTCAAGTTTTTCAAGAATACTTACCAAAACTTCAGCCTCCTTGTGCTTTTCTGTCTCTTATCGGCTTCAGGTACGGATAGGCCCGGCGATATTTTGGATAAAAGTTCCCATATAGCCAGAGCAATTTCTGTTTTTGGATACAGTACTACCGGTTGGCCCTGGAAAACCGATTTTTCAACGGTTTTTCGATCATCAGGCACTACTACGGCTAGCTTCTTTTCCAAAAATTCTTCGGCCTTCCTTTGAGATATAGGCGCGTCTTTGACTCCCCGGTTCAAAACAAGATAGATGGAACTTTCATTTATGCCCAATTTTCTTAGTATATCCAAAGCAACTTTGCCCTGTCTGAGAGCGCAAACATCCTGGGTAATTACAAGCACCAAAGCCGATGCTGCATCTACGGCTTCACCCAATATGTCGCTGGTTATGTCAGGGGGAGTATCTACATAGAGTAACCCCCACCTTCTTGCTGCAAGAGAAAGCAGATTGCTTACATGCTCAACTGTTACCAGATTGGAAAATTCGGGCCGCCTGGGGCTGCAAACTACATTGAGGCCTGTGGAGCCATGTTTTTGCGTGTACTGTTCTAATCCGTCAGGCCTTAATCCAGGCAACTTGGGTAACATTTCAATGATGGTAGGCCCGTCCATAAGATCTAAGTATGTAGCTACATCTCCTGAATAGACGTCAAGATCCATAAGTACGGCCTTGCCCTTGGTGGCCATGGCTGCCGCGCACGCTAAGTTAGCGGATATGAACGTCTTGCCCACTCCACCTTTAGGGCTCCATACCACCACAGTTTGAGAAGTTATCACATTGGTTAAAGATGCATTGCTCCTAAAATCAAGCCTTTCACCCAAGATCGTCACGGAAATTTCCGGGAAAGCCTTGGTAAACCTTGAAATCCATTGGTCCAACGTTTCTCCACGCGGAGCCATTTGCGGATTAATAATGATTTCGTTTACCGGCGTTTGTGAAGCCACAAATTCGACCAATGCAAGATCGTTCAATACGCCGACTATTGTGGCATCGGGCTGTTCCAATTTCACAGTTTTTTCGTTTCGGGGATCTCCCGCAATTATTACATATGGTTTTCCCGTCATTTTCCAGGCCAAACCTCCGCCTCTATAGAAATGCTCCCACCTGGCGTTTCCCACGGCACCAGCGAAAGGTATATATTGCCTGACTCAAGATAGTGAGCAATGCTTTCACACACTTCAGGCAAGACTGCAATGACAACGCCCTTAAATTCACCTGAAGATTTATCGCTAATCACTTGTACCACTCTGGCTCCTCTTAAAATGGTAACAGTGCCACGGGAATCACTGTCATAGTAATAACTTGTCCCTGCTTGAGCCCAAATCAAATCCACTCTGTCGCCTGCATTTATAAGCCCTCCTACTGCTCGGGACGCGTCAGCGGGAATAAATATTCCCCGGCTATCCAAGGGGATTTCTGTAGATATGCCAGGTTGAGTCTCGGCAGATACCACATGGCCGCTCAAGATCACCTGCCCGCTGCAAATTTTGCATAAAGCATAACTCCCAATGAGCCCTTGTGTGTTATTGACACTTTGTGAATGTATGGCTTTTTCAGGAAGTTTGACAACTTTCAAATCTGAAGAAGAAATCTTCTTGTACGGTTCTATATCACGGCCGGCAACCACAACTTGCTCAGTTCTGACGTAAAGAGATAGCACGTTGTACGATACAGCAAACGTTGATAATCCGAGAAGAAGAGCCAAGAGTAAAAATTTATGCCGTCTGATTAAGGTTTTCAGTGGGTATTTTACCTCCTTTTGCCGTGGCCGCGCCTCGCCATGGGATGGGCTGCGAAGGGCGCCGGTGGCGACATTAGTTTATGGCATAACCGGTATGCCTTGAAACCAGCGAAACTTTTCCTCCTTTCTCCGGTAATATTTGCTCCTGGCCAGGCACGGCCACTTACAAGTATTGCCAGGCACTTCCAGAATATAACATATTTCGCATGCTGTCAATACTTTCCAGGTATTTTTCCAAAATAAGACACGTACTCAGAAATATGGTATATTCTTGGTGCCGGTGGCGAAACTGGAGGGTTCATATGTAATGAAAGTTTTTCGAAGAGTACCGGGCCTTCCCAAAGCACTCGCATATATTGTTTTATGCCTTATTCTCACAATTCCAACTGCCAAAACTGCTTGGTGTGCCCACGATCCCTGGTACAGGGACGTTGATGGCCACTGGGCTCGAAACTATATCTACGTGTTATGGCAGGAAAAAGTTACAGACGGCCAAATCTCCAAAACAAGGGCATATTTCTTTCCTGAATCAATTTGCACAAGGGCACAATTTACCGTTTTAATGGCAAAGGTGTTTGACCTTACCCCAATATCGCCCAGGTACCCTTCCTACCCAGATGTGCCCAAATCTTACAGAATGCTGCCTCGCAAACCTGCCTGGCAATGGATAGAAGCAGCCAAAGTTGCAGGCATATCTTTTACTCCGACGGGCCGAAACTTCTACCCCGGCAGGGGAATGTCGAGACAAGATGCAGTAGACCTGCTTGTTCGCTCCTTAGATCTGTATGACTACGCATTATCAATGTCAAACCAGGAAGTCAGGCAACTGCTTCAAAGATTTCGAGACGGAATGAATACAGCAGCTAACAGACGCCATTCTATGGCCTGTGCCATTAAGTTTGGCATCATTGAAGGCTATCAAGATAACACAATACGCCCAAGAGATACATTGATGCGTTGCCATGCTGCGACAATCGTCTATAGATCCTGCTTAATAAGAGCCACTGCCAATCTTGATGTCTTTTCTCCTGACGATGACGGTATAGATGACACAGTAGAATTTAGCCTGTCTTACCTTAAGAATCGAGGTATATCTACATGGAACATGGCTATTGAAGATTCCTCAGGCAAAATTGTCTATACCTTTAACCCTCGCGGAAGATCCGGATCTCCTCCTTATACTCTTACCTGGAATGGAACTGACACCAAAGGCCGCGTAGTGCCGTCCGGAAGGTATTACTATCAAGCATGGGTAAAGGATCGAAATAACCGCCAGTTCTTTTCAGTAAAGAAGCCTCTTGATGTAATAAAATACTCGCTGTCTGCACATCTCAATCCAAAGTCTGGCCCGGATGGCCAGATTCTAACCGTAAAAGCCAATACCGCCCCATCCGCCAAAACTGTAAGAGCAACTTTTGCTGACGGCAAAACAAGGTACTTAAGCCCGTCAAATAATAAACAAACCTGGGATTTACAATTAGTGATAGGCCCCTTTTTGCCCTTAGGCCCTCAGCAAATTTCAATAATGGCCGATTTCGGCAATGTAAGCAAGCGAATTACACTTAGTTTCACGAGAATAGACAATCTATGGATTACGCCGTCTATTTCACCTAACCCGGCGGGGCCCGGCCAAACACTTGAGATTTGCTGCGAAACATCTCCAAATATAGATTCCGTAACAGTCCGTCTCTTTGACAGCTCAATTAGCCTTAGACAATCAGGGGAGTTCTGGAAAGGGGCTTCTGTGGTGCCCTTAGAATGCCCAGAAGGCGATTACCCAGCTGTTTTTACAGGATATTCAGGCAACCGCAAAGTATCTTCCGCCATAAACTTGAGAGTCAACACTGCAAAACTCAGAGACCTGATTTTCAGCCTTACACGTTAGGCTTTGCAAGAGAGGGGCGCCTTATATTCAAGGTGCTTCTCTCCTGTCGAAACCCGGATTAGCACAGGTTGGCTGATGCGTTATTCACACTGCTTAATGCTAAGATAATTTCTTGGTATGGCACCTGGTAGGTATGGTCGCCAATTGGCCGTTGTTCCAATGCCTTCTGCAAGATCTTTCTGGCATTTTCCGTATCGCCTTTGGCATGTAACATTTTACCCCACCAGTAAAGCACATCCGGGTTCTCAGGTGACAAAACCATGGCCTTGCGAAACTCCTCTTCGGCCTCTTTATCGTAGCCTAACTGCATGTATGCTTCACCTAGTTTGAGATGGCACTCAAAGGTATCAGGAGATAACACAAGAGCCTTCTGATAAGCAGAAGCGGCAGCCGCAAAGTGCTTTTTTTCTGTAAGCACATCTCCAAGTACAACGTAACTCAATGGATTATCACTTGAGACGCGTAGACAATCCTGGGCCATTTCAAAACCTTCGTCTACCCGGCCTGTTCTGATAAGCGCCCGGGCCAAGACCGCTCTGGCAGGCACATCTTCTGGCAATCTTGCTACCGCCTCTTCAAGAAGCCTAACTGCTTCCGGTGTATCCCCTTCGGCATAGCCCAGGCTTCCCAAGGCGCAATATGCATTAGCGGTTGCCCTGCCGCTGTTGACGGCCTGCCGATACCTTACATTGGCCTTTTCATAATCATTAAAAACCCACCTGTTTAAGAAGCCAATATGCTCATGGATTATCCAGGGCATAAATACTCTGCCCAGGACTGTCCATGCAATAACAGCCCCAAACACAAGGCGGCCGTCCAGCCCTGTAAACCGCCATAGAAAAACGCCGAATGTGATTATGAGCATAAATACGTAGTTCCACACATGGTGAAACGAAAACCTTAAGGGCTCCTTCAACTAATCAATCACTCCAAAATCTGTAGTTGCCTGAATAGAATCCCTACAGGGTCTAGTGTGCTCAAAAAAACACTGCGTCAAAACCAAAACCAATCAAACACAACCGGACATCAGGTTGCAGCAGGGATGATGCTCCAGGTCCAGGTCAATGCACCAATCAACCTCAAGAACGGCACTGTAATATGTAATTATGGGCACTCCTGTGGCATAGTATCATGTACGGTATCAGGGCAGTTAATCTCACTTACTGGCCCGGCTTTTCAATAGAGACTCTGCCGAGTTTTCCGTCGCGAAATGATTGTATGAAAGCCTTGGCGGCCCGGCTGAAATCCACGCTTCCGCCAGGCCCTATGAGGCCTCTGTTTCTCCCAAATTCAGTAATGCAGAGGATGGGGTCGTCTTTTTCAAAAACCTGCTTTGCCAGCCAAAACGCTACTTCCTCCTCATCGTACTGATTCTCACCCACAGCCCAGGTAGCAGCAAGTTTGTACAAAACCTCACCTTTGGCCTTAGAAGTATCAATCACTCCTGGGGTATCGAGAATTTCAAGCACGCCGCGCCTAAGCCAGTGGCTGCCCCTGGTTAGGCCCGGCTTTGCGCCAAAAGGAGCCTTAGAAATTCCAAGAAGCCTGTTGGCCAAAGAAGACTTGCCTACATTAGGCAGCCCAAACAACATCACCCTGAGCGGCCTCACAAGAACCTTCGAATGGGTATTACGCTCCAACTCTGTCTGTTTTTGCTTAAGAAAGCCGGTGAGTCCGCCCATTCCCCGGCCTGTGTTGCTTTCAACTGCAAAGCAAGGCCGGCCTTGAGACTTAAACCATCGTACCCAATCCTGAGTAACTTCCGGATGGGCAAGATCCGGTTTGGTAATTACATACACCCTATTCTTCTTCAAAAGATAGGGTTCAGCAATTCGAAGTGAAGTTTTGGGTATTCTTGAATCCAGAAGGAAGAGGAACATGTCTACCATACTCATCGTTCTTGAATCTGGTAGTCCGGGATGTTGTTTCTTCCCTCTGGAACCTACTTTATTGCGCCGGCTGCTTTTAGCGGCCATATGATCACAATTGCCTTTCCTTTCAAAAGTTCAACGCTAACAGGGCCAAAAAACCTTGAATCTTCGCTGTCAGTCCTGTGATCGCCCATGACAAAAACTGTTTCTTCAGGTACCGTCAAGCTCGCCATGTTGTAAAGCCCCGGAAACCGTACATACGGTTCTTCCTGCAAAATACCGTTAACATACAGGCGGCCCAATCGTAGTTCTACAGTATCGCCTTCAACAGCCACTACCCTTTTAATATAGTCCTTTGACTGATCTAAAGGATAACGAAGCACAACCACATCGCCACGTTTAGGTTCGCTGAACCTGTAGGCTAGTTTTGATACTAAGAGCCGCTCTCCGCTTACAAGAGTCGGCTCCATTGACGGGCCCTGTACAATAAAAGTTTCAATTACCAAGCTTCTAATGAGCATGGCAATAAGAAAAGCAACGACGATTACTTCAACGATGTCCCTGACAGTTTCCATCATTTCCTCTTTTCTCTAATCCTCGCAGACCTTCCGGATAATCCTCTTAAATAGAAAAGTTTAGCCCTTCTTACTCTACCTCTTCGGAGAACTTCAATCTTTTCTATCCTCGGCGAGTGAACCGGGAAAGTCCTTTCAATGCCCACGCCATACGATATGCGCCGAACTGTAAAGGTCTCCCGAAGGCCTCCGCTTTGGCGCCTGATAACAACACCGTCAAAAGGCTGAATTCTTTCCCGTCCACCCTCAACTACTTTGAAATACACTCTCACCGTATCACCTGGCCCAAAATCAGGCAGATCTTCTCTCAGTTGGGCCTGTTCAATCTCTTTAATAATGTCCACGGATATCACCTCTAGCCTCGCTGCAACTTTCCCCGGCCTTTTCTTCATTAACTACTTGCTCTAAGAGACACCTATCCTCAAAGGTAAGGCGGGCAACCTTAAGCAATTCCGGACGTCTCCTTAATGTACGCCTAATGGCTTCTTTACGACGCCATTTCCAAATATCCTCATGCCGGCCGGTAAGCAGAATATCGGGCACTTCAAGGCCTCGATATTCGGTAGGCCTCGTGTATTGCGGCCCCTCAAGAAGCCCATCTGAAAATGAATCCTGCAAAGCCGAATCTTCATCTCCAAGTACTCCTGGAATGAATCTTGCCGAAGCATCGAGAACCACCATAGCAGGTAATTCTCCGCCTGTCAGAACATAATCCCCTATTGAGATTTCCATATGAGCCAAGCATCTAACCCGCTCGTCGAAGCCTTCGTAATGGCCTGCTATAAGCACTACATGGCGCTTCTCGGATATCTGCCTGGCTATAGGGGTGCTAAGCCTCTCACCTTGAGGGGTGAGCAACACCACAAACGGCTCATCTCCACAATCCTGTTTGACCCAATCAACCCCTTCATATACCGGCTCCGGCTTCATAACCATTCCCGGGCCTCCACCGTACGGATAATCATCTACAGTCTTATGAGCATCTTTGGCAAAATCTCTGATATTGACTAAATTGACTGCCAATAACCCTTGCTCTTGTGCCCGCTTAAGAATGCTTGTATTCACCACAGACGAGAACATCTCGGGAAATAGCGTCAGTATATAGGCTTTCAAATTCTCTGCCTCCTAATATTCCCGAGATTCTTCATGATTTTCCGGCTGTTCTTCCGTCTGTAGATTCAGGGATACGGTAACATTTGCACCTTCCCTAATTGCTAGAACCCTGCCGTCCTCCAGAACCACTTCACAACCTAAAACATCGGGCCACAAGTCACCGACGCGCAAATCATAAAACCCTTGAATTTGCCCACTTACAATCTCTTGCCCATCTTTAAGTTTTGCAATATTACGAAGATTCTCTAACATCTCTTCTTTACGCGTTATGAGTTCTTGCTTTTGCCTCTTTAACCTGATAACGTCATCTTCTCTCGAACTCTCGCGCCGCAAGAACTGTTCAATTTGGACAAGTTGTCCATCAAGTTCCCTAATGGCCTTCTGCGCCTCTACTCCAAGTTGAGTGCGAAGTGCCGGGGTAACACGGGACTTAATTGTGACAGTCCTGGAAATCAGCAACTACTACACCGCCTTGCAAGCCTTAATTACAAAACATCAAAGCAATTACTCGAGAATTTCGACTGTGGCTCGTTTTCCTTCTTTAGCCGCAGCTGCTTGAACGAGGGCCCTTATCGCGTGAATAACACGGCCTTTCTTACCGATGACCTTTCCCATATCCTCAGAAGCAACCCTAAGTTCGAAAACAACAGCCCTTTCGCCTTCCACTTCATTAACTTCCACTTGATCAGGGTTATCAACAATAGATTTAGCGATAAAAGTAACAAGATCCTTTAACATACGTGCCCTCCTCGAAAACTAGTTATTCCCCTGACTACTCTTACCTCGAGCCGATTGCCACTTTTCAATTACTCCGGCTCGTTTTAGTATGGTCTTTGCCGTCGGTGTAGGGGTCGCACCCCTCTCTAACCATAACATAGCCCTTTCCTCATGTACCTGGAACGTTGACGGATCGGTAGTTGGATCGTAATAACCAATTTCCTCAATATGCCTTCCATTACGTGGGGTCCTTGAATCAGCAACTACTATCCTATAAGAAGGATTCTTCTTGGCACCCATTCTCTTCAACCGAATTTTTACAGCCAAACTATCACATCTCCCTTCCCTTTCCTTTTCAGATCTCCTTCATCAAAATAAACGAAACCTTCCCATTTTTTCAGGGCTGCTAAGCTGAAACAGCATTTTCCTCGCCTGAAAGAACTGTTTAAGAAGCCTGTTGACCTCCTGAACCGAAGTACCGCTCCCTTTGGCTATTCTACGCCTTCTGGACCCATTTATTATGTCAGGTTTCTGTCTTTCATCAGGTGTCATAGAGTTAATAATGGCTTCAACTCTTACCCATTCTCCGGTATCCAAATCAACATCTACAGGCATTTTATTAAACCCTGGGATCATTTTCATTATGTCTCCGAAGGAACCCATCTTCTTGACTTCTTTCATTTGGTTCATGAAATCCTCAAGGGTAAATTGTTTGCGCCTGAGCTTTTGTTCCATCTCGGCAGCTTTTTTCTCATCAAAAGTCGCCTCTGCTTTTTCAATAAGGGTAAGCACGTCACCCATTCCAAGAATGCGAGAGGCCATCCTATCCGGATGGAAAACTTGAAAATCCTCAAATTTTTCGCCAACAGATACAAACTTAATCGGCTTTCCGGTCACCTTTGCAATTGAAAGTGCAGCTCCCCCTCTGGCGTCTGAATCCAGTTTGGTGAGAACCACTCCTGTAATGTCTACAATCTGATCAAATGCTTGAGCGACCTCGCAAGCCTCCTGGCCTGTCATAGCATCAACCACTAAGAGGCGTTCTCGGGGCATAGTGGCTTCTTTAATTTTTCGGGCTTCGCTCATCATCTCATCATCTATCTGCAGCCTACCGGCTGTATCAAGAATGACTACATTATGAGCCGACGCAATTGCCTTTTCAACGCCTTTCTTAGCAATTGTCTCCGGAGGAGTCTTATCGCTGAGCGTAAAATACGATACTCCTGCCATTTCAGCTACAATCTCCAGTTGCCTTTGGGCAGCAGGCCTGTACACGTCACAACCTACCAATAACACTTTACGGCCACTCTTCTTAAGCTGAGCTGCCAGTTTGCCGGCGGTTGTAGTTTTGCCTGAACCCTGAAGCCCGTACAAAGCAATAACCACAGGAGAAGGCCCGGAGACATCAAGGCGATGGGTTTTGCCTCCCAAAAGTCCAATAATCTCTTGATTAACTATCTTGATAACATGCTGTGCAGGAGTAAGGCTTTCCAACACTTCTGACTCAAGGCATCTTTGCTTAACGCCGGACGTAAACTCTTTCACTACCTTAAAATTGACATCTGCTTCCAAAAGCGCAAGCCTAACCTCTCTTAAACCTTCATTTATGTCTTTTTCAGAAAGTTTGCCTTTTCCTCTGAGTTTCTTGAAGGTATTGGCAAGCCGCGAAGCAAGATTCTCAAATGCCATCTTCGGTTTCACCCCCTGCCCCTTTGTTTTGCAGAACTTTCAACACACGTTCTCTGTATTCCCACCAATTTGCCGCATTCATATTCTCCACAAGTTTGAGTACCTGATCAAGCAATTTTTGATTTCGGTCCAACTTTTGCCTAAAACCAAGCTTTTTTTCATATGAAAACAATGCTCTCACACACCGCTTAATTGCGTCATCGCAACCTTGCCGTGAAATGCCCAAAATCTGGGCCATCTCTGAAAGAGACAGATCTTCGTCAAATTTAAGATAGGCCACTTGCCGTTGTCTTGGCGGAAGCAGGCCCTCATATATGTCTCGCAAAACTATTATTTCATGAATATGTTCAGGCGATGAATAAGACCTCTTTTTCATGTAAAAACAATCAACCCTCGCTGTCTTGGTGAACACCTTTACACACGTGTTGATTTTACATCAGGTATACAGAGAAGGTCAATACCAAGTGATGAACCTGTATTACTCGCTGTAATCAACCCCAAAAAGACTATAGGCAAAGTGGCGGGGGTTAAAGTCTTTGAGGTCCTCAGCCTTTTCACCTACACCAACCAACTTGACCGGGACACCCAATTCACTGGCTATAGCTACAGCTATTCCGCCTTTCGAAGAACCATCCAACTTGGTAATGCATATTCCGGTAACGCCACAACTTCCAGCAAATACTTTGGCCTGGGCTAAGCCGTTTTGCCCCGTAGTTCCGTCAATAACGAGAATAACCTCGTGAGGGGCATTAGGAATTTCTCTTGAGATAACCCGGATTATTTTCTTAAGTTCTTCCATTAGGTTTTTCTTGGTATGCACCCTTCCTGCGGTATCAACCAAAAGCAAATCAGCCTTACGGGCAATTGAAGCTTTTGCTGCATCGAAAGCCACGGCTCCCGGGTCTGAACCCTGCTTATGTCTTATCAAGCCTGCACCTGTCCGCTCAGCCCAAACAGCCAGTTGGTCATCGGCTGCAGCTCTGAATGTATCAGCTGCCGCTAATATCACTCTCTTATCTTGATCTGTCCACCTCTTGGCAAGTTTGGCGATTGTAGTTGTTTTACCTGACCCGTTTACACCAACCATAACGTAGACTGTCGGTGCCTCGCTCGAAACCTCAAGAGGCTCATCCACTGAAATAAATATCTCTGCTACCTTCTCAGCCATGATGCGGTACAGTTCTTCTTCAGTTTCAAAGAATTGCTTTCGGTTTTCCTCACGAAGGCTTTCAATCAGACTTGAGGTTGCGGCAACTCCTACATCGGCTTGTATGAGCACAGCTTCCAGATCATCCAGAAATTCATCGGTTAAAGCACCTGGCTGAAAAATAGTTTGGATTCTGTGCCTGAGATTACTTGATGTTTTGGCCAACCCCTCTTTCAATCTTTCAAAAAGACCCATGTTAAGTCCCCCAATCCCCTTTTTTTCTCAGTTAGGCCCGCGCCGAAGTTTGCTAGCGGTTTTCAAGGCGCATGCTGAATATCTTTGATACACCGGGTTCTTCCATCGTAACCCCGTATATTATATCTGCTACTTCCATTGTAGACTCCTGGTGAGTTATTACAACAAACTGTGTATCTTTTGAATATTTCTTGAGGAACTGGGCGAACCGTACTACATTGGCCTCGTCCAATGAAGAGTCTACTTCATCAAGCACTATGACCGGCGATGGCTTGGCTGCCAGCACTGCGAAAATGAGAGCAATCCCACAAAGAGACCTTTCTCCCCCTGATAACAGATTAAATTGTTTTTGCCGGCTGCCGGGAGGCTCTGCTATTACCTCAATTCCCATAGTATCTTCTACAAGATTGAGTTTACCCCGCCCGCCACCGAAAAGTTGTGTAAAAATCCGCTGGAAATTTTGATCAACTTCCTCAAAAGTCTCAAGGAACCTTTTGTGGATTTCACGTTTGATGAGGCTCCGCGTCCGGTTGAGCTCATCGATAGCATTTTCTACATCATTCTTTTCAGAATGAATGTGCTCTATCCTTTCTGACAACTGTAAATAGTCTTGCTCGGCCTTCAAATTCACAGTACCTAAAAGTTTGATGGCAGACTCTATACCCTCTATTTGAATCAACGCTTCTTGCCGCCTTGTTCGGGGATGTTCGCAATCTCCGGGATTTTCTATTCCGTACCTGGAAACGATCAACTCTTTTGTGTCTCTGTGTGACTTCTCCAAAGTTTCCAATTCGGTTCTTCCGTCAGCAACTTTTCCCTCAAAAGATGTTTTTTCCAAGTTTAAAGACTCTATGCTTTCAAGCGTTTCGTTAAGTGTTTGCCGCAGTGAGTCTGATCGCTTTTGAAGTTCCAAGACCTTGTGCCTTAACACACCCATTCTTTTCTCAAGGGATAATATCGATTGCTTAAGTGATGATTCTTCCATAGTCAATTGTTCTCTGAGTTCCTTTAGCCTTACCAGTTCTTTCCGCTCTTCATCAAGATTCTTTTCGGTAGAGGTTTTTTCCCCCTTTACACTTTCCAACTGTCTAAGAAGGGAGTTTAGCCGCTGCTGCAATTCTTCTTTTTCACGGCTAAGGTGCCTAACTTTGTCTGAGTGCTTTTCATCTATACTAAGGCCGTCTCGAATTCTTTTTTCATAGCCCTTAAGTTCAGTTTCCTTGCTTGTAATCCTATCTGAAATACTCTTTTCTTGTGCGGCGATCTTTTCAATTTGCTCAATCAGAGTTTGCTCGCCAGATATCAGTGGCTCAAGTTTCTGCTTATTACTGCCAATCTCAGATTCCGTCCACTCTAAAGTTGCTTCTAATTGGGCAACTCTATCTCTTAACCCAGCCACAGAGTTGCTTGCCAAAAGTGCATCCTCTTTGGCCTCCTTTAGGGTTCCCGTTAGTGCCGAGAGTTCTTCTTTCAATGAGCAAACCTGAGCCTTCTTGCTCCTCAATTCACCGTCTATTTTTTTGACCTGTGAAGTTAAAGAAGTAAGTTCTTGTTTTCTTAGGAAAATCGATTCGTGCCTAGGCGCTTCTCCCCCGGTTATAGCACCACCCGGTTGTATATTCTCGCCGCCCATAGTAACCACTCTGGTAATCCATGAAGACTCTTTCATAAATGCCAGCGCGTAATCAACAGTATCTGCCAATATTACTCTTCCAAAGAGATACTCGGCACATGCCCGTAGATGCCCCGGATAATTTACTACTGAAATCAAAGGCTTTACTCCCTTTGTGCGAGACAGGGCTTGTACCGCTTTTGGATGAAGTTTCCGAGGCCTTATTAGGCTAAGAGGCAAGAACGTGCAACGCCCCTGTTTTGACCGCTTCAAAAAATCTATTGCGGCTTTTGCAGATTGATCATCGGTAACAACTATGTTCTCTGCTGCGCCACCGACCGCGGCCGATAAAGCAGGCACGTATTGTGGATCACATGAAAAAAGTTCCCCTACAGAACCGATAATTCCTGCAAGCGTTGACTGTTTCCTAGCAGTAAGGATGGCCCTGGGCCCCTTGCCATAGCCTTCAAAAGTTCTCTCCATTTCTTCAAGAAGCCTTTTTCTCATCTTAAGGCGGGTGAGTTTTTGCTCCAGATTCTTCTCTGTGGAAACCATCTCATCGAGAGAATTCCTTAGTTGGGTAACCTGTTTCTCAAGTTCGTTGCAAGTGGCCTGGCTTTGCTCATATTTGGCTATGTTGCCGGCAAGCCCTTGCTTCGAATCAGAAAGTTCTCGCTTCAATCGCAATATCTGCTCATCAAGAGATAAGAGGTGGCTTCTTATCTCTACAGACTCTCGCCTTTTGCTTTCAAGCTGCCTGCGGATAGTATCTTTGCTTTGCTGCAGCTTAGTGAGCTGAGCAGTAAACGATGCCATGCTTGTCCTTATACTTATCACTTTTTGGCTTAAAGACCTCCACATAGCCTCGAAGGCTTGCCTTTCATCATCAGCATTTTTAAGATTGTCAGATGCTTCCTTAAACTTCTCGGCAGATGTTTCATACTTGTCTTTAAGTGCAACCTTACGGCCGGACAGATTGTTGAGTTCGTCCTCAAGTACATTGGCGCGGACAGTTCTGGTTTCAATTTCCCTTGAGACCAAGGCGAGCTTACCTCTGGCCGCATCTCTGTTCTTTTCAAGAGAAAGTAGTTTGTCAGCAATAGTTTCTCTTTCGCTTATCCCAGACTTCAAACGCTCTTCTTCATTGGCTAATCTGTTTTGAACAGGTTCTACTTCAGCTTTAAGGGTATCGATAGTTAAGATACACTCTTGTATCCGCTCTCTATATCCCTGAAGGCGCCTGAGAACATTTTGAACCCGTCGTGATTCTTCCTGCTCTTGATGCAACCACATTGACAGTTCTACATCATTTATCTTGTTTACAAGTTTGTGATACTTAGAAGCAATCTCCCAATCCGAATAAAGCGCCGTTTTGCGTGCCTCAAGTTCTGCAAGTAGGTCGTCTAGGCGAATAATATCTCTTTGTGCAGCCGATAACTTTCTTTCAACTTCCTTTTGGCTTAATCTAAACCTGGATACTCCGGAAGCTTCTTCTATCCACGCCGTCCTGTCCTCCGGCCTCCCTCCTGCAAGTTCTTGTATACTGCCTTGGCCGATCACTACGTAACCTGTATGTGAAAGCCCGGTTCCGAGCAAACTTTCGTATATATCTTTCCACCGGCAAACCTTATTGTTGATTCGGTATTCCCCTGAACCGTCACGCGTAAACCGTCGCATAATTTCACGTTCACCATCATCCAAGACATCTTCCAAAAGCAATCTGACTTCTGCCATACCCATAGCTTTGCGTCTCTGGGTTCCCGAAAATATGAGTTCCTCCAGTTTATTACAACGAAGAAGCCT
>CAZXLH010000016.1:0-47366 GCA_964641455.1 uncultured Eubacteriales bacterium
TTCACTCAACGCTCTCCCTCCCAACGACTTCCATCTAATGGCTCTACCAAAATCACCCCGTCTTTCAATCTCGCTACTTCAGGTTCTCTAGGGGCGCCGAGGTCACCCTCGGGAGGCCGCCCTATTACATCTCCGATTCTAATTTGGGTCGGCTCCAACTTAAAGGCAACAATTACTACATCGGTAGCACCCCCTGCCCCGGCATGGGCAAGTCCTCTAAAATTGCCCATTACAATTATGTCGCCTGTTGCGCGAATCTCAGCGCCAGGATTTATATCGCCGACCACAACTACGTTGCCATTATATGTAATGCGCTGGCCAGACCTAAGAGTCCCTTTGTACAGCAACGTATCCGGCCATTTCGATGTTTTGCCCCAATTTTCAACAGTAGGTTGTTGCCTATAACCGCTGCTTATTGTTTCCCTAGGCGGCCTTTGAACCTTCTCTGCGCTTATGCTCCTGCTTCTAGGAGGCTCCCCATCTCCATGGATAATTTTCTTAAGCCGTAGCCCATGGGGGAAAGCCAGTATGTTTTGAATCTCCAATATCTGATCTATAGATAAGCTTAGTTTTCCGGTATCTAAGATTACATCGGCGCCTTGAAAAAACAGCTCAGCTCTTTCCAAGTGGGCCTGAAGTTTTTCCTTTAAGACATCGAACTCCTGGCTATCATTTAAGATCAGTTGGAGGCCGTTGTTGCTACCTTTGAAAATCACATCCTGCCTTCGTGCCATTTTGGTGCTCCTCCCCATGGTTTTACTCACCTATTATCTGTTCTGGCTTGCCTGGTTGTTTAAGTTCCAAAAACACATCAAATATCTCCCTTGCTATAGGAGCCGCTACAGCTGACCCTGAGCCGCCCTGATCCACAACCACAGCCAGAGCAATTTCCGGATCTTCATAAGGCCCAAACCCAACAAACCATGCATGATCCTCGCCAAGTGGGTTCTGTGCAGTCCCGGTTTTCCCACCCACCTTCATAGCACAATCGTAAAATATCCAATAAGCGGTGCCACCTGGCTCAGAAGTCACCTTATGCATTCCTGCCTTAACAATATCAAATATTTCAGGATCCAAATCCAACGTGCTCGCTACTTCCGGTTGTATTTCCTCAGTTACGTTGGACTGAGAGTCCAGTATTCTGCTAACCAGCCTGGGCTTCATTCTTACCCCATCATTGGCAATGGCCTGGGCCACAGAAGCCATTTGAACAGGCGTACACATATGAAATGCCTGGCCCATTGCCGTCATCATGTGCTCTGAAAACAAGAATTCAGGTTGGGCCACCCTACCTTCGCCGTAAGCTTTCTTCTTCCATTCAGTGCTTGGCACAGTACCATAGTTCTCTCCGGGAAGATCTATGCCTGTTTTCTCGCCCAGCCCGAGGGCCCGACAGTACCAGGCGAGGGTATCCACTCCCAAACGCCTGCCCATCTCGTAAAAATACGTATTGCATGAAACCTTAAGTGCATCTTCCATATTTACATAGCCATGGCCTCCTCGCTTGTGGCAAACGAGAGTAGGCGCCAAAGGATGGTATCCCGAGTCGAAAATCTCCTCTGTTCGGGTTGTTTTGCCTTCTGCCAAAGCTGCAACGGCTGTAACTATTTTAAAAGCTGAACCCGGAGGATAAAGCCCTGTAGTAGCCAGGTTAGCAAACCGCCACTTACCTGAAGTAAGTTTGCTTTCCAGTTCCTTGTAACTTATTCCTGAAATCAAAGCGTTTGGGTCAAACCCAGGCATGGAAGCAATAGCCAAGACACCGCCTGTCTTTACATCCAACACTACAACGGAAGCCCCTACAGCTTCTTGATTTTTCTCAAGCATCTCACCAAGGGCAGTCTCTACAGCCTGTTGAAGTTCCATGTTTATTTCCAACTGGATTGATTTGCCTGGCTCAGGTTCAATACCCGGGCCTACATTTCCCGTAGGCCTTCCCCGGTAATCAACTTCTACTTGATACCCACCGTTCTTCCCTCTCAAAACAGGCTCATAGCCTGCCTCCAGCCCTTGCTGGCCTACAATATCCCCCATTCTGTAATCCTTCCAATCCGGATCATCCAGTTGAGTTTGTGTAATCTCACCAACGTAACCCAGCGTCGTACTCATAAGTTCGTTCTGAGGGTAATATCGAATAGGCTGCGGATCTATAAAGACACCGCGAAGATTCGGTGAGTCTTCAACAATCCTGGTGTAGATTTCAGGAGAAATGTCTTTTGCAATGGGTACCGGTTCGAAATACCTACCTGAATATTGCTTAACCTTCTCCTCTACTTCCGATAATTCCATTCCAAGTATGTTCGAAAGGCGCGGTAATGTTGCATTAGCCTCATCTTCGTCGAGATACCAATAAAAAACGGTAAACGCAGGCCTGGAAGTAACCACAACCCTACCGTTTGAGTCAAGTATCTCACCTCTGGGAGCAGGGATTGGTGTAATCCGAAGATAATTATCTTCAGAAAGAACCCGGTAACGCTCACCTCCGATTATTTGCAGGTTGAATAATTGGAGCGCTAAGGTAGCAAAACTGACAACAATCATTAGCAAAGCAATATTTCTTATTCTTTTTAGCTCGCGCGACGGCAAATTGCCAGGCCTATCATCTTTATTTCTATAACCGAGATTCATAACCAATTCTACCTGCCTCTTGCTCCTTCCCATTTGGCCATAACATGGCAAGCATACCCGAGATACCCTTGACAATGGAATTAACCGGCACTACCAGGATAAATGACCACAGCAAACTATAGGGTAAAATCTCCCTGATAAAAAAACTCAGGCTAAGCGGTGTCTTTGACAACCTTAACACTGCATAAGAAACCAAATCGCCAAGCCCGGTAGAAATCATGGCTGCTATACTGCTCGAAAACGCCATGGAAGGATTCAAGAACCCTCGAATCCACGACATTGACATAGAAACCACTGACAGGGATAAAGTTGAAAAGCCAATCACTCTGCCAACAAATAAATCTTGAATAAGCCCGATGCTAAACCCAATCACTCCGCTGATTGGCCAACCGGCTAACCAGCCGGCAGCGCATGCAAGCACAATGGCCAAATCAAACCCTTGGGTAGTTCCAAAGGAAACATGTTGAATAAGCAGCATTAGCGGTGCCAATAACACACAGGTAATAAAAAGGCCTAATCTTTTTCCCTTCATTTGATCATCACTAAAACTTCTTCTAAGTGGTCAAAATCAGTGGCAGGTTTTACATAACATTCCTTTACCAGTCCGGGTTTAGGCACATAAACCTCAACGACTTCCCCAATAAGCAACCCTGCCGGATATAAACTGCCTACTCCGGAAGTAAGTACCTTGTCTCCGGCGTAAACATCAGCATCTTTTGAAAAGAAACGCATAACCAAGGTATCCTGCCCGCTTCCTCCGAGTACAATCCCATAATCCCTGGATCTGGATATTATTGAACCTACACCGCTTTCGGGGTCTGTCAGCAGCAACACCTGGGCACTGTGGTCATTCATCTTGATAACCCTGCCCACAAGCCCACTTCCGGAAACAACAGGCGCATCAATCTCCACACCGTCTTTTTTGCCCAATGAAATGGTTATGGTGGAAAACCATTTGCTGGGGCTTCGTCCTATTACATCAGCGGCTCTGTACTCTTGAGTTGCCTGTTCTCTGAATCCCAGGAGTTTTCTCAGCCTCTGATTTTCATTTTGAATATCACGAAGTTGGGTCAAGATTGTCTCCAAAGATTCCAATTTTTGCTTCATCTCACGGTTTTGGCCCAAAAGGGCTTGCTTGGATTGAAATACGGCCCTGAAATCTGCCACTTTACGCTTAGCGCCCAGCAGGACATCAAGGCACGGCTGCATCCCTTTGCTTAGCAACCCTTCCCAAAAGGAAGGGGCGCCCTGGGAGCTGCCTGTAACGTTCATCAGAAACACTGAGGCGGCTACAAGAAGAATAGCAGTAATCAATTTCTTATATGGAAATAGCCGCCTCAACTAATGTCATCCTTCCCTGTCTAACGTTTGGAGGAAGCCAGGACTTTCCTCAGGGTTTCAATTTCCTCCAGAGCCTTTCCTGCCCCCTTAACCACTGCATACATTGGCTCGTCCACTGTGTGGACAGGCATGCCCGTCTCCTGGCTGACCAATCTGTCTAATCCCTTTAACATAGAGCCGCCACCGGTCATCACAATTCCTCTGTCCATGATATCTGCAGCAAGTTCCGGGGGAGTGTTTTCGAGAGTTTCTTTAATACCCTCCATAATAGCGTTTACAGGTTCAGAAAGTGCCTTTCGGATTTCCCGCGAGTCTACGCTAATGGTTCTTGGCAAACCTGTGACCAAGTCCCGGCCACGGATTTCCATAGTTTCTTCTTCTTCCAGTTCGTAAGCGGAACCTATGGTAGTCTTAACTTCCTCAGCTGTCCTCTCCCCGATAAGCAGGTTGTAGGCCCGCTTTACATAATTAACTACAGCTTCATCCATTTCATCTCCGCCCACTCTGATAGAACGGGAGGCAACAATTCCTTCAAGGGAGATGACTGCTACTTCGCTTGTGCCGCCCCCAATGTCCACTATCATATTGCCTGTAGGCTCATCAACCGGAAGGCCTGCACCAATGGCAGCAGCCATAGGTTCTTCAATGGTATAAGCTTCTCTGGCACCTGCCCTGAGCACTGCATCCAATACAGCCCTTCTTTCAACCTCAGTGCAGCCAGATGGAACAGCTACGATTACTCTGGGTTTCAAAAGGCCCCTTTTATAAGCTTTTCCAATGAAATGGTGCATCATGGTTTGAGTTACGTCAAAATCAGCAATAACCCCATCTTTCATGGGCCTGATAGCAATGATGTTACCAGGAGTCCTGCCAATCATTTGCTTTGCTTCAGTTCCAACAGCAAGCAGTTCCTTGGTTTCGGCATGAATAGCCACCACCGAAGGCTCGACTAATACTATCCCTTTCCCTCGGAGATGAACCAGAGTGTTGGCGGTACCAAGATCCATGCCAATATCCCTGGTAATATACTTATAAAGCCATTGCACCTTCTGCCACTCCCCTCTAAGTTGCAAAAACGTCACATGGTTACCACGCAAACCACCCTGCAAGAGATTCTCTCATGCTAACGTACTGTCCACGCCCTATTATTACATGGTCCAGCACATGAATTCCCACGATTTTTCCTGCTTCTATGATCCTCTTCGTCATCCTAATGTCATCGTCGCTGGGTGCCGCCTCGCCACTTGGATGGTTATGGGCAAGAATCACGGCCGCCGCGCTTCTTTTTATGCAAATCTTGAATATTTCCCTTGGATGTACAATGGATGTATCTAAACTGCCAACAGAAACGGTCTCCTTGGCAATAACGTAATTTCGAACGTTAAGCATAACTATGCAAACATGTTCTTTATCAAGTTCTTCCATATCTCCCTTTAAGAACTGATATACGTCGCGCCCGTTCCTTATCGGCACTTGCTTTATTGCATAAGTGTCAGCCTTTAGCAAACGCCTTGAAATTTCAAGGCATACCTTGAGCCTGGCTGCCTTTGCCATCCCAATCCCTGAAAGAGACATTAGTTCTTCTTTCGAACTCTTCTTCAGGAATTCCAATCCAGGCCCGTAATGCTTTTCTCCCCAATGCATAAGCCTTTTGGCTACATCAAGAGCTGTCTCTTTAGAGTTTCCGGTGCCCAGCAAAATCGCCAGAAGTTCAGCATCAGACAGCGCCTCAGGCCCTAGTTCGAACAACCTTTCTCTGGGTTTTTCATGATCAGGCCAATCCTTTATCGTTAATCGTTCCAGGGTTATGGCTACCTCCTCCTATTGCCTTCGCAGCCGTACCCTGAGCAAAAACTTGTATTGTACGTTTCTCAATATACACTAAACAAACAACTTTGTAATCTCTACCTGGGCATTCTTAAGTATCTCATAAAACTTGGATAGGGGAAGCCCTACTACGCCGGTGTAATCCCCTTTTACTTCAGTAATAAACAAACCCGCTTTACCTTGAATGGCGTACCCTCCTGCCTTGCCCATAGGCTCCCCGGTACCTACGTACCACTCAATTTCACCTGGCCCCAGTTCCCGCATGGTTACATGGGAACAATCTACGTTAGAAAATATTTTTCCGGTTGCAGGCTCGTACAAAGCAACGCCTGTATACACCTGGTGGGTATTGCCTGACAGCATTTCAAGCATCCTCTTGGCATCAAACCGGTCCTTCGGCTTGCCAAGCACATCATTGTTCAGAACCACGACGGTGTCAGCGCCTAAAACCAAATCGCTTGAATGTTTTTTTGCCACATTGGCTGCTTTGTGTTTAGCCAGTGTAACCACAAGTTCATAAGGAGCCAGCCCACCGGTATCAAAGCGTGCCTCATCAAAACTTGAGGGCACTGTTAACGGCCGTATTCCTATAGCCTCTAACAGAGCCTTCCTTCGAGGAGACCGGGATGCAAGTACTAACTTCAATTAGGTCACCTTCCAAGAATCAAAACCAGAATCAAAACAAGTATCGCTCCTGCTAAATTAAGGCGAATGGTAAACCCAAAGGTCAGTGAAACAACATTGAGATCCAGTTTGAACGGAGGCTGTAGCCCCACAGCAAATCCTCTGGAAAGTATTGGTACAACATCTGAAAGAACTTCACCGATAACGCTACCTACAATTGCTCCAGCCAGCAAAGCAATGACCCACACCCAAGTACGAGCCTGTCTCCTCACGGTCATCTTCCTCCCAAATTATGCCAATATAAATATGCCCTGTTTTTTGCCTATATATGTCCGGGCCGCTTACCTTTAAGTTGCATCCTATCTGCAATATTATTTGAACTCGAACCCATCTACAAGCCCTTTTGACACAATACTTCCATCTTGGCTTACAAAAATAACACCAATCCCGGCAAACTTTGACAATATGCCTTCGCCGGCACTTTCATCCGGGCCCAATATGAACAACGTAGTGGAAAGAGCATCTGCATCTGTAGACGAAGGCAAGAACACAGTAGTTCCGTGACTGGCCTTAGCCGGGTACCCTGTTCTGGGATCTATGATATGGTGATACCGTACGCCATCTATCGTAAAAAATCTCCTGTAGTCACCTGAACTTACAATTGCCAAATTCTCAGCAGGCATAACTCCTATAATATCCTCAGGGTTTCTCGGATCGGTAACGCCAATTTGCCACAGGGTATTATCCGGCTTACTACCGCCTGCATAAACATTTCCCCCGGCATTTATGAGAAAACGTTCAGCCCCTGTACTGCAAAGAATCTCAGCCATCTTGTCTACTGCATACCCTTTGGCTATAGCCCCCAGATCAATGCCCATACCCTTTTCGGGGAGATAAACCGTACCCTCATCATGGTTAATATCAACCTGCTCATAATCTACCAGTTCCAAAGCCTTTGTTATTTCCACCGGTGAAGGGACTTGTTTTTCCTCCTGAGCCGCAGCCCAAAGTTCAGCCACAGGAAGAATAGTCGGATCAAATACCCCATCTGAAATTTGGCCAAAGTATATGGCCCGTTCAATCACAACCAACGTGTCTTGAGACACTTTTACAGGCATTTCGCCGGCGTTGTTATTTATTTTGGCTATTTCAGAATCAGGGTTGTAAACGTTAAACAGTGCATCGAGCCGCCTGATCTCTTGTATTGCCTTCTCAATAGCTTCTTTGGCGTTTGGGCCGTATGCCTTTATGCTGATATCTGTGTCCATTACACCAAAAACCTGTTCTTCTACCGGCTTGGCTTTTCCACTCAAAAGTGAACAAGCACTGAGGGTAAACAGCAAGGCCGCTGAAACAAGAATAACCGGCCAAAACTTATTACCTTTCATAGGCGTATTTACCTCCACATACATCATATCCGCCGGAATATAATAAATCCGGCGGACTGACTGCAATCACTTATATATCTCTCCAGGCAGTTACAGCGCTATGAAACTTGCTTGCCTGATTCTTGCTTGTTCTCATCTACAATGGCCTTAACCGGGCACTTTATAGCGCAAATCCCACAGTTTTCGCAAAGAGAATAGTCGATTTTTGCCAGGGTTTTCTTATCCATGGAAATAGCCTCTTGCGGACAAGACCTAACACAAAGCCGGCAACCAATGCAGCCTACTTTGCAATATTTGCGTACCGCAGGCCCTTTGTCATACGACCTGCAGAGAATATGAACAGTGTTGCTTGCAGGAGCCAAACCGATTACGTTCCTTGGGCACGCTTTTACACAAGCTCCACAACCGGTGCATTTATCCTTAATTACTACAGGCAAACCTTTGGAAGACATATACATTGCACCGAAAGGGCAGGCATCAACGCAAGTACCCATCCCAAGGCAACCGTAGGAACAACCTTTTAGGCCGCCAAGCTGGTTAAGGGCACGGCAATCTTCAAACCCATGATACTCTGCCATATTCGAAGCATGATCGTTGTCGCCCTGACAGTATACCACTGCCACCATGGGCTCAACTGCTTCACTGTCAACACCCATAATTTCAGAAATTTGCTCTGCGGCCGGATTTCCTCCTGGTATACAAGCATTACAGGGAGCTGTGCCTTCACATATTGCAGCAGCTAATCCGGAACAGCCAGGAAAACCGCATGCACCACAGTTAGCTCCAGGAAGTACGGAAAGGATTTCCACCACCCTGGGGTCTTCTTCTACTTTGAACTTTTGAGCAGCCAGGGCCAAAATTGCCCCAAATACAAGGCCGGCTAATCCCAGTGCCAAAATCGCATCCAGCATCTACGCTCCCCCTTACTTCACCAAGTTTTTAAACAATCCTGAAAACCCTAAGAACGCCAGAGACATAAGCCCTGTAGAAATCAAGGCCAGGGGAAACCCTTCAAGCACCGGAGGTATGTCCATAAGCTTCCATCGTTCTCGTATACCTGCAAATATAATTATTGCCAGGCTCCAACCCAGTGCTCCGGCAAACCCGTTCACAGTGCTCATCAAAACACCGTAAGAGTGCCTTACGTTTAACATGGCTACCCCCAAAACAGCGCAATTGGTGGTGATTAGAGGAAGGTAAATTCCCAAGGCCTGATACAGACCCGGCAACGTCTTCTTCATAAATATCTCTACCAGCTGCACAAACGAAGCTATCACAAGGATATACGCAATAGTACGAAGATACTCAAGCCCCAAGCCTGCCAACACAAATTTCTCAAAGGCAGCAGTAACTGCAGATGCCAGAGTCATAACAAATACTACTGCACCGGACATACCCATAGCCATATCCAAGTTTTTAGAGACTCCCAGAAACGGACATATGCCCAAATATTGCATGAAAACAAAATTATTAATAAGCAGCCCGCCTAAAATTATGCCCAGCACTGACATCACAATCCCTCCTTTGAGTAGTTATTCTTACGCTCAACGGCGATATTAAGCAAAGCCATTAAAACTCCAAGGGTTATGAATCCGCCCGGAGGTGTAAGCATAATAGCAGCCGGTTCAAAAGCCGGGGTAGACGGGAAAGCCACGCTTCCTAACACAATTTGGCCGGTCCCGAAAAACTCTCTGATTGCTCCTATAACCATAAGGTTAAGCGTAAACGCCATCCCCGAGCCCAAGCCGTCTAAAAGCGAGTTAATAACAGGCTTCCTGTAAGCAAAAGCTTCGGCGCGGCCAATGATTAGGCAATTGACTACAATAAGCGGCACGAAAATGCCCAAAATATCATATATTGCAGGCAAATACGCTTTCATTAGCAATTCCACAATTACTACAGGCGTAGCGATAAATATTACAAATATAGGAATCCGTATTTCGTCAGGTATAACTTTCCTGAAAAGCGATACCAGCACATTGGAAAACGCAAGCACAAATATGACCGCCACACCCATCCAAAAACCATTAACCACAGATGTAGTCACTGCGAGAGTTGGACACATACCTATAGCCAGTTTGAAAGTCGGGTTTTCATCAATAAACCCTTTAATGAAATCATAGCCAAGTGATGACTTGTTTGCTTTCATTTGGCTTCACCTCCTGCCGCCTTTTTCCCTGCCGCATCGTGGCCGTATCCGTAGTACCTGGGTACCACATACCTGTCAATCAGCGGAGTAACAAGATTCATAAACAAAATGGCGTAGGTAACACCCTCTGGGTAGCCGCCCCACAGCCTTATAAGCATCGTAATAAGCCCTGCACCTATTCCCATGTACAACCTGCCTCTTGGGGTAACAGGCGATGTTACATAGTCGGTAGCCATAAAGAACGAACCCAGGAAGGCGCCGCCAAGAAGAATTGCGCTAAACCCGTCGCCCTGGAAAAACGCTCCCGGTTTACCGAAAACCCATGTGCCGACAGCCAAAGTTCCCAGATACCCTAAAGGAATCCTGTAATCTATAACATCTCTAATAATGAGATAAAGCCCGCCAATCAAAAGAGCCAGTATGCTGGTTTCTCCCAACGAACCTATTCTTTGCCCCAAAAACAGTTCCTTAAAGGTCAAAGCAGTTTGCCCTGTACTGTTAAAGGCAACCAGCGGGGTAGCTGTTGTAACCGCATCGTAAGCCATAGGGTTCAGCCACTCCCGTGTCATGTATAAAGGCCATGCAGCCAGCAAAAACGCCCTGGCGGCAAGCGCCGGGTTAACAAAGTTGCATCCTAAGCCGCCGAATATCTGCTTTGCAATCACAATCGCAAATACCGATCCGATTACAGGTATCCATACCGGTACATTTGGCGGCAGTGTCAAAGCCAGCAACAAGCCTGTAACCACTGCCGAAAGATCATTGACAGTAGCCTCTTTATTTACTGCCTTCCGGTAAATAACTTCTGAAGCCACCGCTGAAGCCACCGATGCAAGAATAACCCACAAAGATCTGAGCCCAAATAAAATAACTCCGGCTATACACGCAGGAATAAGCGCTATCACTACGTCCAGCATTATCCCCCGCACTGTTCTAGGGCTCTTTATGTGAGGGGACGGTGTTATTAGCAATTTATCCTCCATCAAATACCCTCCGTCTCTTAAAACCGGGCCTAGCTCTGCTTCTGAGCTTTTCGCCTCGATGTTATTTCGGCTTTGGCCATCTTTATCCATTGAACCAAAGGCCGCTTTGCAGGGCAGATAAAAGTGCATGCACCACATTCACAGCAATCCATAACCCTATGGTTTTCAGCATCTTCCATAAACCCTCGCTCAGCGTAAGCAGACATCCAAACAGGCTGCAGCCCCATTGGACAGACATCAACACATTTTCCACAACGTATGCAAGGCATAATAGGCTCCTTGGTGATTTGCTCTTCATTGAAGACCAAAATCCCGGAAGTGCCTTTCAATACCGGAACATCCAAACTCTTAACCGCAGGGCCCATCATTGGGCCTCCCATTACTACCTTGCCAGGAGTACCGTTGAAACCTCCGGCCTTCTCAATCAAAAAGGAAAGCGGCGTACCCAAAAGCACCCTAAAGTTAGACGGGTTTGTAACGCCCTCTCCTGTAACACTTACAACCCTTTCTACCAGAGGAAGCCCTGTCAGTATAGCTTCTGCCATAGCATAAGCAGTACCAACATTCGACACTATCACCCCAACATCAAGAGGCAGGCCCGGCGGAGGAGGTACCTCTCTGCCCAAAACCGCCTGGATCAACTGCTTCTCGCCACCTCTGGGGTACCGTGTACTCAGCACTGCAATTTCCAATTCATCATAGGGTAATATAGCCTTCTTCATGGCTTCTATGGCGTCCGGTTTGTTGTCCTCAATGCAAACAATCCCGCGTTTGACCCCTGAAGCCTTCATGAAAGCTCTAAACCCCAAAATTACTTTGCCCGGGTTTTCAAGCATTAGCCTGTGATCGGCAGTAAGATACGGCTCACACTCTGCCCCGTTCAGAAGGTACGTATCTATAGGCTTGTCCTTGGGAGGGGACAATTTGACAGCCGTTGGAAATGCCGCTCCCCCAAGCCCCACAAGGCCTATTTCTCTTGCCAGGGCCAAAATTCTTTCGGCCGAAATTCCGTTTGGGCCAGATACTTCAGCAGACAGTTTTTCGCACGTTTCATGTTTGCCATCAGGCTCAAGGATAATTGCATCTGCCATCCGGGCCTGTACCGGATGAAACCTTGGTTCAATAGCCTTAACTGTCCCGGAAGTAGGAGCATGCAAAGCAGCGCTCACAACTCCCTGAGGTTCAGCCAATACCTGCCCTCGCTTAACTGCATCTTTCGGTTTTACAACTGCCATTGACGGGGCTCCTATATGTTGCGACAAAAAAAGTATGAGTTCCCCGGGAATTCCGGCGAACTCTATCGGAGAGTTCTCTGCCAGTTCCTTCTTGTGAGGAACAACCACGCCTCCGAACATTTTCTTTATGGTAATCACCCTTACCACCTCAATTGCAGCCTTTAATCATAGACTTTGACTATAATATTATAATATGAAACCCTTTCTGACCATTTTCTATTGAAATCAGTTGTGATCAACCTTCTAAACAACCTAATTCGATCACTACTATACAGTGTTAATTCTATTGCTTAGGCAAGCCCTCGTCAAATGCTCGTTTTGGTTGGCCGGCCGGCCATTTCAACTATCACAAGCATATGGAAAACCGGTTACAATTTTCTTCTGCGGTTAGATGGAGGAATTCCGAGTTGAGAACGGTACTTGGCAACAGTGCGCCTGGCAATGTCCACTCCTTCTTGGCCCAGCCGCTCAACTATTTGCATATCGGTCAGGGGAGTTTTGGGATCTTCACTTTCCACAATCTCTTCAATAAGCCTCTTGACATTATATTGAGATACCTCTTGCCCGTAAGACTCTACTCCGGGGCTGAAAAACATCCTACATGAAAATAAGCCGAAAGGTGTATCCACATACTTTCCCGCTATTGCCCTGGATACTGTAGAACCGTGAATTCCAAGCTCATCTGCTACGTCTTTAAGAAGCATAGGCTCAAGATGCCCAGGCCCCTCAGAAAAGAACCTCCGCTGCCGCCTGACAATACTTTCCATAACCCTGGAAATAGTCATCCTTCTTTGCTCTATGCTTTTGAGCAAGAAACGGGCTCTTCTCATCTGCCGGACCAAGTATCTTTTAGCATCTTGTTCTCCCCTCGCCAGCAACCTTCTGTAATATGAGTTCCACCTGATTGACGGAAGAGCGCTGTCGTTTAATATGACCACAAATTCGTCATCGATTTTCCTTACGGTAATATCAGGTATTACGAACGTCACATGGCCTTGAGAAAACACAGAACCCGGCTTAGGGTCAAGTTTCAAAATAGAGTCTCTTGCCCGCAACACCTGTTTCAGAGAAACCTGCTCTCTTTGGGCTATTTTGCTGTATCGAGCCTCACCCAAATCATCAAGGTAATTCCTAATTATCTTTAGCGCAAGGCCGCTAAACCCTCTGTCTATGGCCTGAAGTTCCAGGCACTCTCTGAGATTTCTGGCAGCAACACCGGGGGGATCCAGGCTCTGAACAATTTTGAGGATAGATTCAACCTGGCTTTTGTGGCTTGAAGTGGCCTGAGCGATCTCAGGTATGGTAGACCGTAGGTATCCGTTATTATCTATGCTGCCGACTATGAAGTGAGCAATGCTGCGTTGTTTTGGGCTAAGGTGCAAGAGGCCCAATTGAGACAGCAGATGATCTCTGACAGATACATCAGGCGTTAAGGGCCGGTGAAACCCAGGGACAATGTCATCCTGTGAGCGGCTGGAAGATCGCCCGGCAAATCTCTGGCCAAGGCCAAGATCTGACGAATCAAAAAAATAAGCCACCCAATCTTCCTCGTATTCTAAAGTGTCTGAAGAAATTTGGCTCTGGCTTTCATCAACCAACTCGAGAAGCGGGTTTTTCTCGGCCTCTTCTAATATCAGTTCAGATAATTCTTGCACATTCATCTGCAAGATCATTATGGCTTGATGCAATTCAGGTGTCAGAATCAGTTTCTGAGTTTGTATAAGTTCGAGGCCATACCCTAGTTTCATTGTCCCCCTCCCTTACTATTCTATACTATTTCAATACTGCTCGTCGCTTTCGTCAGCCAAGCTTAATCCATGCCAATTTTTTTGGTAACAACGTCAACATCCAAAAGATAGATTCCGGTGAGATACTCAAGTTCTTGCTTAAGTTTCTTTTGGACTTCACTCATAACCGCAAACACCTTAACCCCGTAACTTAACACCAGTTCCACTTCAAGAATTGCACCTTCACCGGTAGTAAGAACCAATGTTTTCAAAACCCTTTTCACACCCGGAACCTCGTAACAAATCCACTTGGCCATCTGCATTACTACATTGTCGGCAATGTAAAAGTTGCCGAAATAGCTATAGGTTGGCCTAACTACGCTTCTTTCCAAGACCACACCTTTCTGCTCCCGGGATCTGACAAACATCTGTAAGGGATCGACCATATAACCTGAAAAGGTCTTCTTTACCTCAAAAGTAGGGGCCGGAATCACATGTTTTCCTTCCTGGCGGCGCTTCCATAGAGCCTCTCTTACCTCTTCTTCACTGGCAAGTTCCCTTATGTTCAATATTTTCAATGGCTCACTGAGCCCCAGCCTGGAAATTATCCGCTCAATCATCGAATCTGAAATACCAAGTATTAAAATTCGCTTGAGGTTAAGGTCTTCAAGAGCTGATCGTACTTCAAGGGCATGCCCCGGAGAAGTAAAAACAGCTCTTCTAACCGCCGCAGTCTTGGTTTCTTCTCTTTTGGCCGATTTGCCTGCCACAATCCGAGAGCCGAAAATCAGCAAACCGTCGTCAATAATCGCCTCGCACTCATACTCTTGGGCTACCCACATAGCATGATGAGACTTCCCGGTCCCGCTTGGCCCTATAAGGGCAATCACTTCGATATCTTCAAGCCCAGGCTCAGATCCTAGTTCTTTCCCCGGGAAAACCACTTGAAACCTCCCTTTCCATCCTTTTGGATGCCAAGAACCTTGTCTACACCCTGTGGAGGCTGGGTATCTTCCTTAACCAAACTGCCTACCAGCCTTACCGTTTTCTTCTCATCTTCAGTTTTGGCATGTTCCCCTGCAAATTCAATGAGTTCAGGCCAAATGGTCCTGGAAATAAACGAACTGGAGTCAAGGGCAAAATTAGGATTGTATTTCATAGCTTTCACCCAATGCTTAAGAGCGCTTTGAGGATTTCCACCTGCCATGAGAACTGTGCCACACAAAAACTCCACGTCTGATCTGAGTTTCCATTGTTCCGATTCTTTAGGCTCAACCTGCTTTATCGTGTCGAGAAGTTCCTGACTTAGGCGTTTTGCTTCAGCAATATTTCCGGTTCTGTAATAAAGATCCGCCAAGACCATTGCAGGTTCAGGAGAATCAGGTTCAATCTTGCTTATCTGTTGCCATTGGAAAATAGCTTTATCCAAATCGCCGGCCTGTATTGCAGCTGCAGCAAGATTTTTACGGGGAAGAGTATAAGCAGGATTCAAGACAGTGCACTTTTCCCACATCTCAACAGCTTCGTCTGTTTTGCCTTTCTGAAACAAACCGAGCCCCAGATTATACGTAGCAAATAAATCATCTGGATTAATCCCAAGAACCTGCTGCCACTCAGCTATTGCGGCGTCAATATCGTTGGCCATAGCATATGCCTCGCCAAGGGTGGTAATTGTAGCGGTATTTTTCGGTTCCAATTGTTTGGCCTTGGTTAGCGAAGCAATCGCTTTCTCATATTCTTGTTTGCCAACATAAGAGAGCCCTTTGTTAAAATGCAACAAAGGCGCATCAGAGCCTAATCGTTCTGCGCGTTCAAAAGTTTCAATGGCTTCATCGTACATTCCGAGGTCAGTGTAGATCGCTCCGACATTATGTAGCGCTTGAAGATTTGAAGGGTCTAACTTGACAACCTCGAGCCATGCATTAAGAGCATCCTTAATCTGCCTCTTGGCTAAATAAAGTTCGCCTAATTGAGCATGGGCAAGTACATTGCCGGGAGCAAAGTCTCTGGCTTTTTCAGTTTGAGCAATAGCGGCATCAAGATCGCCCTCTATAATATGGATCTTCCCCAAAAAATAATAAGAAGGGCTATGATACTTATCAATAGCAATAGCCTTTCTCCACTCACGCTTGGCCTCCTCAAGGTCACCTGAATCAGCCGCCAACACCCCTAAGTAGTAATGAGCTTGCACATTGCGCTTATCAAGTTCTATCATTTTTTCCAGTTGCTCTTTGGCTTCATCACGTTTGGCCAGTTTCATGTATGACAAAGCAAGTTGGAACCTCAAGGCAATATCTTTAGGCCTCCTCGAGACTTCTTTTTCAAGATTTTTGATTATCTCTTGAAGTGACTTTTCATCTATATTCACATTAACCCCCCACGATACTAATAGAGTTTTATCAAGATTCGCTCCTCCCTGATATAATACCTTCTATTGTTAAGATTCTCCAAATCATAGCCAATAAATAATGACCGTATCTGCTTGACTCTATCTAATCCTAGTATAATAATAGGATTAGATATAATTCTTATTTCTATCTGCCGGGGTAAACCCGGTTACAACCGAGGTGAGCTAAACTGGCTTTTACGCTTTCCACAAAAGGGCATTATGCTGTATTGCTCATGTATGAATTAGCAAAAGCAGGTGATGATTTTATTTCACTTTCACAAATCTCAGATGCCCAAAAAGTATCGCAAGGTTACCTTGAGCAAATTGTAAGGCCGCTAAGAGAAAGCAGGCTGGTAACAGGCAAAAGAGGTTTTGGCGGCGGGTACAAGTTAACCAGGCCGGCCGGCCAAATAACCGTGGGTGAAATTATCAAAGCCGCAGAAGGCCCTACTGTACCTGTTGAATGCGTAAGCGAAGATTTTTCACACTGCAACTGTCCTGACGATTGCAGAGCTAAGCTGGTTTGGCAAAAAGTCGGAGAAGCAATAGATGGCGTGCTTGATTCAATAACTCTTCTGCATTTGATTGAGGACGCTGAATACAATCGACACGAAAAGAAAGGGGAAATCAGCCATGAGTAGTCAGCGGCATACTCAAAGAACGGTCTACTTAGACCATTCAGCAACAACCCCTGTGAGGCCAGAAGTGCTGGCTGCCATGTTACCGTACTATGCCGGCAAATTTGGAAACCCTTCAAGCATACACAGGTGGGGGCGGGAAGCCCGAAAAGCCGTTGATGCCGGCAGAAGCAAAATAGCATCGCTTATTGGTGCATCTCCTGAAGAAATAGTATTTACGTCAGGAGGCACTGAGGCAGATAACCTTGCAATAAAAGGCGTCGCCCAAGCCAAAAAAAAGCAGGGCAATCACCTGATTACAAGCCAACTGGAACATCACGCAGTGCTTCATACATTTGAAACCCTTGAAAAGCAGGGCTTTAACGTAACCTATGTTCCATGTGACAAATATGGGTTAATAAACCCTGACGATGTCAGAAAAGCCATTACCAAAAACACCATTCTCATTTCGATTATGCATGGGCAAAATGAAGTCGGTACACTTGAACCTATTGAAGCAATCGGAAAAATAGCCAGGGAACATAACATTTTGCTTCACTCAGATGCAGTGCAGAGTGCAGGCAAAGTTCCAATCAATATAGACGATTTAAACGTCGATTTGCTTTCGCTTTCAAGCCATAAAATATATGGCCCTAAGGGAGTAGGCGCCCTATTCGTACGAAAAGGCACACGGCTTGTTTCACAAACCACCGGAGGAGCCCAAGAAAAAAGATTGCGTGCAGGTACTGAAAACGTTTCAGGGATAGTAGGTTTTGGTGAAGCGTGCCGTTTGGCCGAAATTGAGCTCCCTCAAGAATCGAAAAGATTGGCCAAACTTCGTGATAGGCTTATAGAAGGAATCTTAAGTGAAATTCCCGACACAGTGCTCAACGGGCATCCGGTGCAAAGGCTGCCTCATAACGTGAACGTAAGCATCAAACATGTAGAAGGCGAAGCCATGCTTTTGAACTTGGATCTTATGGGTGTAGCTGCATCGTCAGGATCAGCCTGCACTTCAGGATCTCTCGAACCTTCTCATGTGCTTCTTGCAATGGGCATTCCACACGAAATAGCACACGGTTCCCTTAGAATGTCACTGGGCAAATCAAACACAGTCGAAGATATCGATTACGTAATAGATGTTTTGCCGCCTATAGTTAAAAGGCTTCGTGCAATGTCGGTATTTGGCCCACCAAGTAAGTAGCTTGTGATACAAAAGGCAGGGATGTAACATGTACAACGACAAAGTAATGGACCATTTCTTTAACCCAAGAAATGTTGGCGAACTTGAAAATCCTGATGGAATAGGCCAAGTCGGAAACCCTGTGTGCGGCGACGTGATGAGAGTAACTCTGCAGATAACTGACAACAAGATAGAAGACATAAAGTTTAAGACGTTCGGATGCGGAGCAGCCATTGCAACAAGTTCCATGGTAACCGAAATGGTCAAGGGGCTGACTCTCGAAGAAGCCCTGCAAGTTTCAAACAAACAAGTTGCTGAAGCCCTTGGTGGGTTGCCTCCTCAGAAGCTGCACTGCTCAAACTTGGCCGCAGAAGCTGTACATGCAGCCATTCAGGACTACTACAAAAAAACAGGGCTCAGCGCTAACCTTGAATGACATTAAGAAGATGGTACAACTGTCAACGGTAAACCTTGGCGATTGTACCATCTATTTGGATATTTAGGTGCAAGCACCGGTAATTTCAAAATCTTGTTTCGGCAATTATGTCGAAATGGAACAATTATTGGAGGAATTCCGTCTCAATTTAAAAGCATAGTTTCGATTAATATATCAGATGACGGTTTTCGGCCCCATAATTAGTGAGAGGTATGTACATATGAGAAAACACAGTTTAATGCAACATTTTGCAAATGTAGGCAAACGCCGTAGCAAATCGATGTTATTAAGATCTCTTCCTTTGGCAGTGGCACTGTGCCTGGTGTTGAATACAGCCTGGTGCAACACAGTGCTTGCCGGTGGTAGCACTCCGCTTATAACGTCTGATTTCTCAGGCTTCAAAGGAGTCGTAGTCGGAGATGTCTGTAACCTGAGATCAGGCCCGGGAACCAATTACGGCGTTGCCGGTATGGTACTTGAGGGAACATGGCTGGACATAGTGTCAGTCAAAGACGATTGGCTCAAAATCACGTACAAGGGCAAACAAGCATGGATTGCGGCATGGCTTGTTGATATCGATCTTAGTTCCAGAGGCATTACAGCCGTTATAACCAAGACAGATGTGAACATGCGGCAAGGCCCGGGCACAAATTTTCCTGTAGCCGGGCTCACTCAGAGAGGCCGCACGTATACTGCTGAAGCCAAGAGAAATGACTGGATCAGAATATCGCTGGGAAGCGGCAAGACTGCCTGGATACATGAACCGCTGCTTCAATTAACACTGCCAACAATTGAAGAGACTGAAGAACCGGCTGATCCGGTTGCCGAAGATATGTCAGTGCGCCCCAGAGGCAAAACAGCCACAGTGTTTCAATCGCCAATCAAAGGTTCGCCGGTTATGGACACGCTTGGTTCAAAAAATTCGGCTAAGTACATTACTTCGCGTGGAGCCTGGATAGCTGTTCAAACTTCAAACGGAATACAGGGTTGGATATACGGGCCGGATACAGTGGTTTATTCACCAAAAGACCCTGCTCTTTCATTCGGGATTTCTGAAACCTCGTGGTCATTAGGCAAGTACGGGACAACCACTGTAAACGCCACTGATGTTAACTTCAGGTCAGGGCCCGGTACAAATCATCCGGTAGTATCTATGGTGCAAAAGGGAGACGTAATACGTGTACTCGAAGTAAGGGATCGGTGGATTCGGGGCATATCGCCGAAAGGAACTGTAGGTTGGGTGGCATCGTGGTTAACGAAAGGTGCACCTGCCAAAAGTTCCCCTGCCTTTTCCATTGCCCTGGATGCAAGTTCAAGCCTGCGTACACTTACTTTACAAGGGCCGTTTGAATCTTGCAAAGTAATAAGTAAAGAAGAAGACAACACTTTGGTAATTAGCACTTCAACTTTTTTCAATACAGCAGGTAGCCTGGACATAAATGCTTATGAGTTTGAAAACGTGAAAATGGAGGGCAGCGATGTAACCATTAAATTCACAGAAACGCCATCATACATAGTCCAAGAACAAAAACCCGGAAAAGTGGTGCTCGGGTTTGCACCGCTGGTCACGTCTGTAGATGTCAAGCATCAAGATGACGGCGAAACCCTCACTGTAAACACTGTAGGATATACCTGGCCCACTGTATACAGAAACGATAAGGAAGTTACAATGGTATTACCGGGCGCTGCTTACACAGGCGATATTTCACAAGTTAAAGGCAATATTGTCAAATCAGTGAGTATTGACTCGAAAGATGACGGGGTGAACGTATCTTTGGATGCATCCCATGTCGGTGCTTACCTTCTCAAGAAACATGCCAATTCAGTTGAAGCTAATTTCCTTAAGCCCGGGCTTTCAGGCAAAACTATAGTGATTGACCCCGGGCACGGCGGAAACGACCCTGGTGCAATTGGCCCAACAGGATATACAGAACGAGCTGCAAACTGGAAAATCGCATTAAAACTCCGTAGCCTTCTGGAAAACGCAGGTGCCAATGTGATTCTCACCAGGTTAGGCGAGTTTGAAAACGCCACCCCTCCTGAGGACTGGAAGCCTGATATAGACGAATACTCTGGAGACCTGGCAAAAAGAGTTGCCTGGACAAGCAAAGCCCATGCCTTTGTTTCAATCCATAACGACTCGTGCGGTAACAGGAATGTAGCCGGCACCACCTCATATATTTGCAATTCAATACTCAACTCATCTGAATCACGCCGCCTAGCAGAACTGATTCAAAGAGAAGCAACCAGAAGTTTGGGCACTAATGACCGGGGAGTCAAACACAAGAATTTTTTCGTCAACAGAGAATCGCGCTGCCCCTCTGTACTGGTAGAAGTCATGTACTTATCTAACCCGAGGGAAGAAAACCTGCTAAAACAAGATTACATTCAAAACGCAGCAGCAAAGGGTATATTCAAAGCCCTTGAGATATACTTCTCTCCCGGCGCTCAGGTTGGAATCTATTGAAGATCTAAAGTGAAAGCGTAGAGTTCAGAAGTTCGATTTTAAAAGGGCGCTCCTGCAATGAAGAGGAGCGCCCTTTCGCGTCAATCATCACTACCCGAAACTGCCTAAAATCAAAATGTTGTAGCTCCGGTAAAATTAAAGTCCTTGATTTTTACTGACGGTAATACAGAAGTAAAAGTGCTCCACCAATCTCTTACAACCCTTGAATCAGCGGATATGGCTTCAACCCGGGAAAAAGCATCGAGCATTGACTCGGTAAAACGGAGGTTGCGCACTCTGGCTACTATTTGCCCGTCCTCTATAAGAAAAGTACCGTCTCTTGTAGTACCCGTCGCCACCACTCTCATAGGTTCAGGGCAATGGGTATAGTGGAAACGTGTGACTAGAACACCTCTGTCAATAGACTTTATCATTTCTTCAGTAGAAGAATCACCTGTAGCCATGAACATATTGTTAGGCCTCGGTTGTGCTCTTCCCCATGAGAAATCGGCGTGGCCTGTAGAGGTTACCTTGTCTTTTGCGGCCGTTCGCGAATCATAGACAACTCCTGTGGCCACTCCCTTGTCGATGAAAACCACTTTCTTTCGCGGGGTGCCTTCAATATCGAAAGGTGACGCAAATCCTCTTGTATCTAAGCCATCGTCCCAAATGGTAACATTGTCCCCCATTACCTTTTGCCCCATTTTTGTGGCCATAAAACTCGTGCCCCGCTGCTTGGCATCAGCACCGAAAGCCACATAGCCAAGGAATCTTATCAGGTCTGAGAGAGCATATTCATGGAATACCGTATCGTACCTACCCGGAGGAAGATCTATAGGCTCATCGAAGCGGACTGCTCTTTCTATAGCCTCTTGGGCCACTTCTTCATAGTCAATATCCCTTGCGTTTCTTACAAGCCTATCGGCGTATCCGGTATTGGCCCCTGACTCAACAATGGTTCTGAAAAACGCCTCAGTAGATACATTGTATGCCCTGGTCCCCATAGTATTTGCAACTATATTCTCCCGCACTACATTTGAATAAGTCCCGGATGCCAAAAGCCCTTTATCCTTAGCAGCAGAAATCACAACGCCACATCCCAGGGCTCTGTCCTTTGGCTTCATAACAGCGGTAAACGGTACATACGTATTTACCTGCGGTGCAGGTTCCGCCTTTGAAAGCGGGAGCAGTTCAGGATCTTCCTGGGCAAGTTCCATGCTTTCATAGGCTTGCTGGACAACCCATCTTAACGATGCTTCATCTAACAAGTTCACGGACGCTGTACCGGCTTTGTTGTCTTTAACCACTCTTACAGTAAGAATTTGATTTCGGCGGTTTAGGTTTTGATGAATTTGGTTTCGAGCATATCTTGTGAAACTCAGATTCTCCGATACAAGATTCGCGGTAAGATCGAACCCTTTGGCAAAGGATGTTACTTTATCAAGTATTTTGAGAGCATCTTGTTTTCCAATCATTGCCCAACACCTACCTTTATGTTACGAAATCTGGCAGGTGATGCCCCATGCCCCACGTGAATTACCTGCACAGGTTCACCTTTAGCACATCCTGGCGTTCCCCAGACATTCCATTCGTCCTTACCGGCAACTGCATCGCACGAACCCCAAAATTCAGGTGTCATAGCAGTATAAGCCGGATTCTTCAGCATTCTGCCTAAAGACCCATCCTTAATTTCGTAAGCAATTTCCTGGCCAAAATGAAAGTTGAGCCGTTTGTCATCCAGGCTCCAACTCTTGGGAGTATCTACGAAAACACCTTGCTTGGTGTCTTTTATGATCTCATCAAGTGTCCAATCACCTGGTTCCAGGTTGATATTGGTCATTCTCACCATGGGCAGGTTTTGCCATCCAACCGCCCGCATGGATCCGTTTGATTCCTGGCCGAACATAGGAGCCAGTTCTCTTGAAGTAAGATAATCCTGGAAGATCCCCTCTACGATTAAATCAGTCCTCTGAGCCCGAACGCCTTCGTCATCGTATCCGAAACTTCCAAGGCCCCTGGGAACCGTAGCGTCGGCAACAAGATGGACTGAAGGAGACCCATACCTGAAATTACCTTTCTTCTCAGGAGTCAAAAATGAAGTGCCTGCATAAGTAGTTTCCCAGCCCATGACCCGGTCTAATTCAACAGGGTGGCCACATGATTCGTGGATCTGCAAAGCCGTCATGGACCCGCCCATCACCAGATCGGTAACCCCTTTGGGGCAAACCGGGGCTTTTAGAAGTTGTTTGGCTTCTTCGGCAAGGCGCTCTGCCTTGGATTTCAGATCAAGTTCTTCGACGAACTCGTATCCTGCCGAAGCATAATCATCAAATGAACGGGTTTGGGCATCGCCTGAGCCCCTTGCAGTAACCGATATACCGGCACCTGTATGTATCAAGGCCTGCTCAATTTCGCGCCCATCTGTGGACATGAACCTTTTTTCTTCTTTGTAACTTATCATTGAAGCCCTGGCCTGCGAGATATCCGGCATTTTCTTGGCTGCCTTAACTGCATCATTAAGATATGCCAGTTTATCCTCGGGCTTCATGGCAAATGGATCGGCTGTAACCGGAGTTTGCCATTTGACACGTACAGAGGGCAAAGGGTCTAAGGTAACCCCTTCACCTTTCTTGTGCATGGCAGATGCTTCGGCAATTCTGACGGCTTCTTCAGATAACTCGTTTAGCGCCCTGGAATCAGTATAAGGGGTTGAAGCAAAACCCCAGGCTCCGTCAACAAGCACTCTTAGCCCAATACCGGCGCTCTTGGACATTGATATATTCGAAGCTCCGTCGCTTTGAACTGATACCGGTTCTTGTGTTATCGAAACATAGCGGGCATCTGCGTACTCTGCTCCCAATTTCTGAGCCATCCCTAATGCTTTTTCAAGTTTTGGCATAAATACTACGCTCCCCCTCTATTTCAAAAATCCAACGAACTTTTGCATACCACCTTGCATAGTTCGACACAAGCCTTGACATCGTCAAGATCTACCATCTCGCTGGGGCTGTGGATATATCTGGAAGGTATTGAAATCACGCCTGCAGGTATTCCGGCTTTGGTCATCTGAATAGCCCCGGAATCTGTGCCTCCCCTTTCCAGCACTTCCATTTGATAGGGAATACCCTTCTCCTCAGCTAGTTTCACCATGTAATCTCTAAGGCCCGGATGGCAAATCAAGCTTGAATCTTTCACCTTGATAGCGGCGCCTTTACCGAGGCTGACATCCATGGTGTGAGCCTTGGGCGTGTCTCCGGTTCCTGTAACGTCAAAAGCTATTCCAACATCAGGCTCAATTCCAAAAGCCGCTACTCTGGCTCCCCTAAGCCCGACTTCTTCTTGTGTTGCAAATACGGCGTAAATATCATGTTTGGCAGAGCCCAGGCCCTTTAGCGCCTCAATCAGTACCACACATCCAATCCTGTCATCTATTGCTTTGGCTACCATGCGGCTGCCTAAATCAATTGCAGGTTGGAAAAAAGCTGCGCTGTCGCCTACTTTGACTTTCTCAGAAGCTTCTTCCCGGCTCTTGGCACCGATATCAATGTAAAGTTTGTTTAGTTTCAAGTCTTTGGGTTCTTCTATCTTTTCACAGCCTATAACACCAAAAGTACCGTTTTCAAAGTAAACCCGCTGTCCCAAACACACAGCAGCGTTTACGCCTCCAATGGCGCCAAACCGCAGAAATCCGTTTTCGTCTATGTGCGTTACCATTAGCCCTATCTCGTCCATATGGGCGTCTAATAAAACTTTCTTCCCTCCACCACTTCCTTTCTTGAGGCATATTAGATTACCCAACGCATCTACCCTAATCTCGTCAACAAAAGGTTCCACTTCTTTGCGAATCATTTCTCTGATAGGCCCTTCGGAGCCAGACGGCCCGAAAGTCTCGGTTAGTTTCTTGATAAGATCCTTCATGGCCTGAAACCTCCCTCAACACTCTTGAGAAAAAGAATCACCAATTGTTTTGCTGCTTCAAAATCCAACATAGACATCACTGAACAAGGAGTATGTATATAACGACAAGGCACCGATACAGAGGCTACGGGACAACCTGCCCTTGCTTGTTGAATGGCGCCGGCATCGTTACCCCCTGAAACCGCTTCCCTAAACTGCACGGCAATTTGGTTTTCTTCAGCAACTTTGAGAAGTTGCCGGAGCATGCTGCGATCAGGTATAGACCCTCGATCCATTATGCTTAAAGCAGCCCCTTTGCCTAACCGTGTTGCCTGAAATTCCGTATCTGTACCGGGTATATCAGCGCAAACGGTGCCTTCAAGGGCTATACCCATATCAGGTTCCACTGTAAACGCTGCAACCTTGGCTCCTCTTAGGCCTACTTCCTCTTGAACGGCGAAAACTGCATATAACCGGATATTCTCCCAGGGTTGTTTAAGAGCCTCAAGTAATAAGGCGCACCCCACTCTATCGTCTAGAGCCTTAGCCTTAACAATCCCCGGAGAAAGTTCTTCGTACTCTGTATCGAAAACTACGTAATCTCCTTGTTTTACTTTCGTGTTAGCATCTTCTCTTGACTTGGCGCCGATATCAATAAAAAGCTGTTCCAGGGGTATTACCCGGGACCGCTCATCACGCTCTTGCAAATGAATGGCCTTTGCCCCTATTACACCAGGCAACTTGTCTTTGCCTACCAGTACCCGTTTGGAAACCAATACCCGGGGATCGATGCCGCCTACATTGGTAAACCGAAGAAATCCGTTTTTCTCAATGTAAGTTATCATTAGCCCTACTTCATCCATATGAGCATCGAGAAGCACCTTGGGGCCTTTGTTGCCTTTTTTCGCAATTACGTTTCCGAGCACATCGCATTCGTAAGCAATTCCCATGGATTCAAGCTCTTCTATAATTGCACTCCGAATCTCATATTCATTTCCGGAAACCCCGGAAAGGGATGTAAGAGTTCTCAGATCCATGTCTTCAACTCCTTCAAAAAAGGCGCATCAACACACGCAATGAACCTGGCAAGAAGTTTTCCTGCTTTTTCTATATCTCCCATTGAGAGTGTTTCAACAGACGTATGCATATAGCGCAATGGAATGGAAACAAGCCCGGTAGCCACTCCTGACCGCGTAACCTGAATGGCCCAAGCATCAGTTCCTGTTGCAGCCGGAGCAATTTCTTTTTGCACTTTAATCCCAAGTTCCTTGGCTGCCTTTTCCAAACCGGCATACACTTTAGGGTGAATATTTCCGCCTTGAGCCAGCGCAGGCCCCTTTCCCAAAGAAGAAGTCTTCCACCCTGGAACCCCTGGGGTCTCTCCATGACACACATCAATAGCTATGCCAATATCAGGCGCAATGCCATAAGCAGATGCCAAAGCGCCTCTTAAGCCAACTTCCTCCTGAGTGGTGGCAACAGCATATACATCTGCATTTACCTTGTATTTGGGCAATTCATCGAGGCAAGCCAAAATCACTGCAACTCCTGCCCTGTCATCAAGGGATTTGCCGGAAGCCACATCTTGCATAAGCCTGGTTACCCGCCGCTTGAATGTAATTACGTCTCCAACCCGTACAAGCTTGAGCACTACTTCTTCGGGAAGCCCTACGTCAATAAACAGATCTTCCATCTTATGAGCTTCTCGCGATTCTTCCCTTGAAGTCAGGTGAGGTGGTTTTACCCCAATTACCCCTGACAAAGGTTTCTTACCGTAGACAATTACCTCATGAGCAGGCAAGATCCTTGGGTCAACTCCGCCCATCTGAGTGAATCTAAGAAATCCGCCTTTTTCGATCTTGGTGACAATTAGCCCTATTTCATCCATATGGCCTGCAAGCATTATTTTAGGCCTGGGTTCGGAACCTTCTCCATGCTTTACGCCGATTACGTTGCCTAAAACATCAGTTTGAATTTCATCTACGAGGCCTGACATGGCGTTTTTGACCACAGAAGCAACATTCATGAATTCGAAGCCCGATACTCCGTGGGCCATGGAGGCGCTCTCCAAAAATCCCTTTACGTTCAATCGCCTTCCAACCTCCTAACAAACGTTGCCGCAAAATCTTCGTGTACCTTTAAATATTCTCGAGCATCAAGAAACAATCCTTCTTTAAATTAGCCAAGAATAACAGGTTTTCCCGTTATTTCCTCGAAGGCCCGATAGCTAATTCCCGCCAAATCCCTACCCCAGGGATCAAAAGCCCTCTTTGGCAAAGTAACCACATCAGGCGTAAAGCCCGAAGCGCTGATTTGCTCATACTTGGCCACAAAATCTTTCACTGTAAGCAAACCGCCGGCCCTGATATTGCCGCCGAAGAAAACTGACGGTACAGATTCTACCCGTGCAACCAGCTCCCGCTTTTGAAGCGCAGCCTCAATAATCGGTTTCGCCAGCGAAGATGTAAGTACCAGCACTTGCCTGCGCTTTACCCGGGATTTACGCTCCCATTCAAACCACTCCCGAGAACTCAAATCATCGTACATTACCAGCCCGGAAGGCATGAATCTTGGTTTATGGATTACAGCGTCGTAGAATACCCCTTGCCTGGAATAAGTCAGTGCAGGGTTCTCATTATCTCTGATTAGCTCAAATGCTTCTGTGCGGGAAAAAACGCGCCGCTTTAACACAGTGGTTATCACATCCCGGGGCCTGATTCCTGCCCTGTGGGCAGGCGTTTTAGGCAACACATGCTCAACAACAGGTGTGACGCATGTAATTTTCGGAGGTTCAAACAATACCGGAATCTTGAGCCTCTCGCCCAGATCATTGCTCAAAGCCCTTATTTGGCTCCAAGTACTCGAAGTAACATTGCCCAGAAGAGGATGGGCCCCTGAAAATCCTGGCGCAAGAATCCTTACAGACCAAGCTCCTGCATCGGTGAGAAACTTTGCTGTGTCCTCAATATCCTCCCAACCTGTTATGAAAGGCAAAGCTACTATACTTCCTTCAAACCGGACTCTTCCTCCGATAGCCTTGACGTTGCTCAATGTGCGTTCAGGATCCCTGTCACCCATGAGTTTTTCTCTGTATCCCACAGTATTGAGGGAGATCATCAGATCAACCTGAAGTTCCGCAATTTGCTTAACCAGATCTTCCGTCAACAAGGTAGCATTAGTTGTAACCTGAATAGGCCTTTGAGGGTAGTGTTTGCGAACCAGCTGCAATATCTCCAAGAACTCAGGGTGGGTAAGAGGCTCTCCCTCATTGATTCTTGTGACAGACTCACCGATGATAACAGGGCCCCGTGACCCTCCCAGCCATAAGATGGTATCTTCAATCTGCTTAAGCGGCCGCGGCGAAATTGTAAAAATCTCGCAGCCACTTGGGTTATATGCGTTTGAGCAAAAGATACACCTCATGTTGCAACAGGAAGTAATCGGCAGCACTCCTTGCATCTGAGCATGATACAAAAGGGCTTCAATTGAAGGAGACGGAGTTTTACTAAGAGTCATTACTTATCCTCCCCCACGACTGTAATTCAAGCCCGGCCAGCGGGTTAAGCCTTGCCCCTTCCTCAATTGATTTGACACCGGCAAAATGATACTTGTAATATCCTGCTGCAGCAATCATTGCTCCATTGTCTGTGCAAAGGTCTTTAGGAGGGATAAACAGAGGGATATCTAATTTTGCAGCAAGCCTGGAACTCTCCTCTCTTAACAACATATTGGCTGCAACCCCTCCGGAAATCGCGAAACTCCCAGCCCCTGTATTTGCTATCACTTCTTCTACCGGGTGCAGCAATTGATCCACTACTGCTTTTCTAAAACCAGCAGCTAAATCAGGCTTGAGTTCCTCTTCTCTTCCTCCTGACTCGAATTCAATAAGAGCCCGGGTCTTAATCCCTGAAAAACTGTAATCATATTTTGACCCACGGATATTAGGCAAAGGGAAAAATATTCGCTCGGCGTCGCCTGTTTCGGCAAGGCTGTCCAGGTACGGGCCTCCTGGGAACGGAAGGCCTATTTCCCTTGCAACTTTGTCAAATACTTCCCCGGCAGCGTCATCCCTGGTTTCAGCTATTACACTAAATTGTCCGTGTGAACTCATAAATATCAGTTCTGAATGCCCCCCTGAAACCACCAGGTTAAGCAATGGGAATGCCGGCACACTCTCGCCAAGGAAGTTAGCGTAAATATGCCCGGCAAGATGGTGTACGCCAATCAAAGGAACCCCTAAACTATAAGCCAGCGTTTTGGCATAAGATACGCCTACCAATAATGAACCCAGGAGGCCCGGCCCTTTGGTAATGGCAATAGCATCTATGTCTTCAAGAGTAACGCCTGCTTGTTTAAGAGCTTCGCGATTGGCCGGAATCATAGCTTCCAAATGGCTCCTGGATGCAATCTCCGGAACAACGCCTCCGTATTTTGAATGAAGGTCAGTCTGAGACGAAACTACATTTGATAGCACCCGCCTTCCGTCCTCAACAACAGCGCAGGAAGTATCGTCACACGATGTATCAATTCCAAGTATAAGCATATGATCACCTCCTAAAGTCTAACCCAATTATATGTGAAACATCGGGGACGTTCCTAATTGTTTCATGTTTGGCCAAGCATTGGGGGCCTGAGCATAACTTACAGATGAACCCGGAACGTCGAAACGTTTAGCCCCGAGCTCTTGCCATGGTGTTTGTGTATTGATAATCTTGTCTTGGCAATCCAGGTCAAAACAATGGTATAGGTGGGGTAACACAATGCATTTTGCCGACAGGCTCAATCAACGGATTAACAAAGTAAATTCACGTATTATTATTGGCATAGACCCTGATCCAAAACGGCTTTTTGCGCCGGAATCCAAACTCAAAACTGTTTTTCAAGGCAAATCGCATGAGTATATGTTAGACGCATTCTGTTCAACAATTATTCAGGTAGCCAAAACTTACGCATGTGCAGTTAAACCCCAAGCAGCGTTTTTTGAAAGCATGGGAGTGGCAGGCTGGAAAACCTTGTCATTATGCCTGAGCCGTGCACGCAAACTTGATATTCCGGTTATCCTGGACGCAAAACGAGGCGATATCGGTAATACCGCCACTGCTTACGCAAGGGCTTACCTTGATCCCAAATCTGAGTTCTTTGCAGACGCGCTTACTGTAAATCCCTATCTTGGCCCAGACACTCTTGAACCTTTCGTCAACACGGCCACTGAAAATGGCTGTGGTTTGTTCGTACTGGTAAAAACATCGAACCCCGGGTCAAGTATGTTTCAGGATCTAAAGGTGCATGGCCAAGAAACCGGGTTGCCCCAAACCCTTGCGATCAAAGTTGCAGAATCAGTGAACAACCTTGGAGAATCTAATATTGGAGAATACGGATTTTCCAACGTAGGTGCGGTAGTTGGAGCAACTTACCCAAAGCACCTGGAAGCATTGCGAAAAATCATGCCTGACTCCCTTTTCCTTGTGCCCGGTTACGGTGCACAAGGCGGAACAGGCCAAGATGTAAAGGGAGCCTTTTTCCCAGGCGGCAAAGGTGCCCTTGTATCATCATCCAGAGCAATCATATTTGCATATGAAAAACTTAACCGGCCCACACTCAACCTGTCTCACATCTTTGATGCAATGGCTGCAGCTGCCAAGCAGGCCAAAAACGATGTAAACTTAATTGCCCTGGGCCCGTGAGGGCAAATGGTTAACAACAAACTCTAATGTTCATAGCGGTGTTTTATGCGGCAGCAGTAAGTCACATCATCCACTTCACTCTGTCTTGCTGAGGTTTTCTTGGCCCCAAGTCATCCTTCCACATGATAATTGCATCTTCATCGGTATCAGTATAATATCCTTTTCTTATGCCTCTGTCCTGAAAACCTAGTTTCCTGTAAAGATGTTGGGCCCCATGGTTCGAAAGCCTTACTTCAAGGGTCATCTTGGCGGCACCAAGTTCCTTGGCCTTCTCAAAAGCAAACCTCATCATTTGCTCACCTATTCCTTGCCGCCTGAAATCAGGATGAACGGCAATGTTGGTAATATGGGCCTCATCAAAAAAGATCCACATGCCAAAGTAACCTACAAGCCCACCTTCAATGCGCGCCGTAAAATAATGTGCGTACATGTTTCCTGTAAGTTCTGAATAAAAAGCCCGCCTGCTCCAAGGCGTTGGGTATGACAGATGCTCAATGGAAAGTACTTCGTCAAGATCAGTTAAAATCATCTTGCTGATGATCAAATTCTTAGGGCTGCTCAACGCACGTCACCTTTCGTTTGTTTTTGAGCAAAAACAACTTCAGCTTGGGATCTCCTGTAGTATTCAGGTACCGCTGAAGAGGGAGACACAACCTTGCCCTCTCGGAACATTCGCATGCCAACTAAACCTACAACGCCCGGCCTTGGCAACCTGACATGGTCATCGACTGCTTGAACCTCACGTATTCCTGCTTTCCCGGCTGCCTCACAAAATTCAATTGCAGCATCTCCTGCTACCCAAACCGGCCCAGCTGATGTTTTGCTCAAGTCATTGCAAAATTCTGTAACAGTCTTCGCACAAATAGGCACTACCTCTTCAAAACCATACAAACTCCAAAAGCCTGATGTGTGTCTTGGCCCTGAGGCTTTTTTGTAAAGCGCACATACAGTCTGGCTCTTGGCTTTTCCTTGCACTATGCCCACACTTGGATATGCTGAACATTGCCTCAAATACGCCTCAACAGTCGGTACTTGTACAACAGGCTTGTTCGCGGCAAACCCCAGCCCCTGTACAGTGGCACAACCTATTCTCAACCCTGTAAACGACCCTGGCCCGTTAGACACTGCCAAGCAATCAACAGCCTGAGGAGTTAAGCCTACCATATCTAATGCTTGCATGCACAAAGGCAGAAGCATCTTGGAGTGAATCCTAGGCTCTGTTATTGTGAGTTCACAACGTATGCCTGTATCATCTACCACTGCGACCCCAAGAAGCCTAGTGCTTGTTTCTATGGCCAGAATGTTTCTTGTTTTCTTGCTTGTATTGCCTGATAACATTTTCAAGAATCTCTCCCCATTTGGCATTTGAACTTTCCAGGGTAATCTTACGTGTATCCATCGCCTTGGGTAAACCGAGTTCCAAACGCTCCTCATCGAACTCGATATCAATTTTCAAGGCCCATTCAGATAACGCTTCGCCGGCCCGCTCCGGCCATTCTATGACCGCAATTGCTAAATCATCTAAATCCCACAAAAGCCCTGCTTCAATAACTTCCTCAGGATTGAGCCTGTAAAAATCGAAGTGGTGGAGAACAGCCCTGCCCCGGTAGATTCTTTCGAGCACAAAGCTCGGGCTCTTGACAGGTTTATCGATACCAAGCCCCAATGCCATCCCTTGAACCATGGTTGTCTTGCCTGCACCTAAAGAACCTGCCATCAGAATAACCTCTCCACCCTCAAGTTTCTCCCCTAGGATTCTTCCCAAGGCCTTGGTTTCACAGGGTGATTGGGTAACCAATGTATATTTGTTATTTTGCAAGTTTCTTGCCATGAATATGATTCCTTTGCTCACAACTGCCGGTATCTCTGCTTCAGGCTCCTAAAATCTTCCCACATAAGCCGTTTTCTCCGGGCTCTGTCCCTTAACACTGCCGCAGGATGAAATGTAACGAGATAACTTATTCCTGCCTTTTCAAACCATTTGCCTCTGTCTCTTGTAACCCTCAAATCAGGATTCAAAAGAGTCTGAGATGACAAAGCCCCTAAAAGCACAACTATTTTAGGGCGTATTATCCGAATTTGTGCCTCCAGATTAGGTAAACATGCCTCAACCTCTTCGTTTGAAGGAAGCCTGTTTCCCGGCGGACGGCACTTTACTATATTGCCGATAAATACCTCATCCCTGGAAAACCCCTGGGATTTAAGCATTAAGTCAAGAAGTTCCCCGGCCCTGCCTACAAAAGGTTTACCTGTATCATCTTCTGTCTTTCCAGGCCCTTCACCAATCAACATCACTTTAGCATGGGGATCTCCCTCACCAAACACCACATTTTTTGCGCCTTGCCTCAAAGCACACTGCCGGCATTGAAGCACGATTCTTCTCAAAATCCCAAGATCATCAACACCCATAAATCCGTTTTCAGGATTGGGCTTGGGCTGTTCTACTTTCTGTACATCAAAAAGAGAGCGCTGGACAACATTACTCTTCATTTTGATCAACCTCTTCAGTTCCGGCCTGCTGCTTTAGTTTGGACATTCTTTTTTGTATTATCTCAGGATACTGCTTAACCAGCGCTGTATTTCCAACCAGATGCCGGGCATACTGTTCCGCTGTCTCAGGATCTATATCTTGAAGTTTATCATACATAGCCTTCCCCAGTTCGGCAGCTTCCGGGCAATCTGGCTGGCAGGGAAAGAAATCTTTCGTAAAATAAGCGAATTTATCGATTTCATCAGAACTCTCCGAATGCTTAATCTGGTTAGACGCTCTTACTTCCGGGCTTAAGACTCCTGAATTCCTATCGAAAACATACCTGTCTATACAACAAACCGGAAAGCCAAGAATGCTTCCTGCCTTTTTGAGGTAAGCATCGTTGAATTCTTCCGGGAACACTCGAAATGATCCCTGTATTGCCGGGTCCGGGTTCCTTACAGCATCATATCTGATATCTTTTCTTAGGTCTTGAAGTTCTTCAAGTTCTACCGCAACTGCATCATCTTTGAAGATATACATCTCTCTTATAGTCGGGCGGGATTCCAACTCTTTTCTTTTTAATCCCAGTTTGTCTATCCAATCTACATATACCCGGTATGATTGGGACTGTTCAACCACATCAGCGTATATGTCCCTGAGTGCTTGCAGCCTGAACCTTATGTCTTGCATCCTGTTGCGCCGCCAAAACTTACCGGTTTTGCTCTTTATGAAATCACCCAGAGACTCACCGGGAATTCTCTTTCCTGCCATTTTCTGTCGAAACCTGTCGTCAATAGTAGCACCTAAAATACCCGAGTCTGGCAACTCTGCAGGCATTATGATCTGTGCTACTTTGCGTAGATCCAAAATAACAGGTAAAAAATCGTCCATCTTGGTCCTCGAAGGAATCACATGTTCATTCATAAATTCGCGAAAAACCTGTTCGTCCATGATGATTGTAGACAGCAAAGTGCCTACTTTTTGCATCCCCCTTCCACATTAATCTTCTGGATACGCATCTTCTGCAAATTGAATCATTATGTGTTAACAATTGTTCTTCATAGAAACATTTTATCCCTTTATCTCCAAAACAAAAATAGTGCCGGAAATACATTCTAAGCATATCAGCAATTTCCGCCTTTAAACAAAAAGGAGAGGGGCGCCCCTCTCCTTTAATGCTCACTGTATATCTATGCCCAACTTTAGCCTTCAATCATCTCAACGTTTGCTCTGGGTACAGTTACTACAGTACCGTCTTCCAGTTTGGCCCTTAGAATCCTTACTTTCGCTTCAGACTCAATTACCTGCAGCTCAGGTGGTAAGTCTACTATCTCGGCTAATACTCCAAAGTAAGGCTCTCTGATGATTCTGATTGGCGTTCCGGGAACAAGGCCCTTTGTAAGGTCTTGCTGATCATGACTTTCCTCTGCCTGATAACCCGGAACAATGATCTCAGGGCGCATAACTCCTGCACGAATCTGAGTAGCACCATTTATTGAAGCCTTGAGGCCATTTAGGCTCTTGAGCAATTGGAAGGTCCTATCTGCCATTTTCATTTGGCCAAAACCTTCAGTAATAATCACAGTAACAGGAATATCTTCGTGCCCTGTAATAGCTACACCGATATCGAAGCCAACATAATTAATAAGATCGGTATCAATTATTCCACCTGCAACAATACCTCTGGCTCCTACTTCTCCGGCTTTTTTAATTGCGTCAGCTGTAACCAGCGAACCGCCGATAAGGATTTTCTTATCATCATCGCTCCTAATGCACGAAGCATCCAAAACATCGCCGGGCTTGTCTACAGCAACCCTGATAATCCCCTGGACTTCTCCTCCGACACCAAAAATGCCCTGTATAAAGGCACCTTCAGTCTTCACAACGACTCCTTCTTTGGGAAGTACCTCTTCGACAACCCCGTCCACATATGCATCAATCTCAATAGGGACCGGGGGCTCACGTAAGGTTACCTGCCCGGTAACGGAAGAAATCATTTCGATGGTGCCGTCTGCAGGTGACCGTGCCTCATGTCTGATAAGCCCGAAAAACGACTTGTACTCTGCCAAAATCTCACCTTTTTTAACAGAGTCGCCTTCCTTTTTCTGAATGAACTCCACAATATCCTCAGGGTCCACACCCAACAAGTTAGCAACGTTGACAGTCTGTGGGTTACCGGGAATGTTTGTTCTCGCTACTACTGTGTTCGGCGAAACCGCCTGCCCTTTCTCAACCAACACTTCACCGAGGATAGGAAGGCGGCGCGTCTTTGTGATCACCGCTCTCTCAGTAACTTTTAGCCCTGGTGTATATGCGTGTGCCATTTATACCTTCCCTCCTCTATATCTGCACATATTTCTTAAGTGATTCTTCCGGATACATATTCATAGCCAGGAACCACTCAACTAATTTCCTATTTCGCTCTGTTACATCTTCCGGTATTACTACCGGCCGTCCTCTGCAATCAATGATTACTCCTACAACTCCGCCGGTAACGGTGGTTTCCAGTTCGTGGCCGTACCCTTTGCCAACATCAAAGTGACGGTCAGGCTTAATCACAGCTTCAGCAGTCTTCCCGTCCGGAATCGGAATAAGCTTTATTGAACCAAAAGGTACTGACTCCTCTATTGTTTCACCGTCAACATCCAAAGTAACCTCGACACACGGTTCACCGAACTTGACAGAGCCGCTTGGCCCTTTAGGAGCTATAGACGAGCCAAGTTTCACCAGGCAGTCTCTGTCAAAAACCTGCATAGATGCTTTCGGATGGATAGAAGCCAAAATACCCAACTGTGGCATCATAAAGATTGAGTCAACTGCCAGCATGGTCTCGGACTCAGGCTGAAATGCGTCCATGAGCATCATTGCGGCCTGGGCTCGCCTGGGTGCGTGAGACAAGACTCCTCCGGACCCAATAAGCATTCCAAGTTCAGTCATGTCAATATATGTCTCGCCACTTCCGCTCTGTTCGAAAGTGTCTCCGATTGTTCTCTGCTTGTGTACACCTCGAAGCCCTACTGCCAGGCTCTTGTGATGTTCAAACGCAAGGCGCAAAGCTTCTCTGGCAATGCCCTGCTCAATTATTAGGTCATCAAGCGTATGAGGAATAGTGGTAGGGCGGATCATCTTGTTTCTAATCCTATTCCTAAGGGCTCCTTCATCAATTGAGAACGGAATCCATCTTACAATATTGCCAACTCCGGCTTCGAGCAGAACATTACAGATAGAATAGCTCATTCCAAGGTTAGCCGACACAGTTCTGTTAAAGAACTCTCCGAACACTGAGAAAACGTCGGTAGTAGCCCCGCCGATGTCAACACCGATAACGCTCATGTCATATTCATTGGAAGCTGTCTTCATACAAGTACCCACTGCTCCCGGAGTAGGCATAATCGGTATTGGGGTCCACTTCATTAATTTATTGTAACCAGGTGCTTGAGCCATAACGTGTTCCATAAAGAGATTGTGAATTTCCTCTCTCGCAGGCCCAAGAACTTCTCTCTCAAGCACAGGCCTTAGGTTTTCAACCGTTCTCAGGTCTGTCTTTTCGCCAAGGATGTTTTCAATATGCTTCCGGGCATCTTTGTTGCCTGCATAAATAATAGGCAACCTATACCCTATACCAAGCCTGGGCTTGGGTTCAGCGGCTGAAATCAATTCACCGATCTCAGCTACGTGGGTGATTGTACCGCCATCAATTCCTCCTGAAAGAAGAATCATGTCAGGCCGAAGATGCCTGATTCGTTGAATCTTCTCGTGGGGCTTTCTCCCGTCATCAACTGAAATAACGTCCATGACAATTGCTCCGGCTCCAAGCGCGGCTCTGGCTGCCGATTCGGCTGTCATAGTCTTAACCACGCCTGCTACCATCATCTGGAGGCCACCGCCCGCAGAAGAGGTAGACATGTAAATATCTACACCTGTCCCATCGGGTTGTGTGGGAGTAATTACCCCTTTGTCACTTAAAAAAGTCTTACCGGTAAGTTCTTCAATTTCTCGAATAGCATTTCTTGCACCCATTGTAACGTCTTCAAAAGGCGCTTCTACAGTCGTTGGAGCTTCGCCTCGTACAACAAGGCGATATTCATCGCCGACTTTCTCGATAAGAATGGCTTTGGTTGTAGTGGAACCACAGTCAGTAGCCAATACCGAGTTTATTTCTCTGTCCAGCTTAAATGCATTGGTCTGCTCCTGCATGAACTCTTCCCCTCCCTCACTGCCAACATCAAACAAATAAAGGCCATATAACTATTAAAGTACGACATATCCCTGTGGAAATCCTCCTAATCCGGCTCAATTGTTATTATGATCGGATTCTTCTTCATCAGGCTCCATTTTCAAAGCATCATCCAACATAGAAGATTCCGCCTTATCTTGCTTGCGCGATTTGCTCTTTAAGGCCTTTTGCTTCTTCCGTTCGTCCTCTTCTTCCATAGCAAGGGCCTCAAGCCGTTGGATTAGAAGTTCCACGTTCTGCCTATCATCAAAGAAATAGGCATAATCTTCAAACGTATCAAAAAACACCCCTACAACAGGGGCAAAAAAATGCATAGCCTGTCCGCCTATATAACTGAACGGCTTGTGCATCTCAAGAAAGAAAATAGCGGGAACCAGCATCCCAAACTGCTTAATCTTCTTTGCTATAGCATCCACAATTTCATTTCGTCGCTTTTCATCAATGGGTTCGGAAAATTTGAGCACGTATTGCACCTCCCCCTTCTATATAACTGTATAACATCTTGTCTATTTTACAATATTTCAATCAATTTACCCTAACCCATTTACTGCCAATATCTCAATTTCGAGGCCCGCCGCTTATACTTCTAAAAGACCTCTACATTGGCTCTTGGTATATAAACTTGCTTTCCGTCTTGAAGCTCAACCTTGACCACCGGAACCTTGGCTTCTGTTTCAATTACAACAGGTTCACGTTTGAGTTCAACGATTTTCCCAGTAGCCCCAAAATAAGGTTCGTTGATTATTCGCACGTCCATGCCTACCCGCAAGTCTGCATCAAACTCAGTTTTAGCAGCCGGCTCGCCATCGTAATCAGGGAACGGGACAATAATTTCAGGCCTTATTGCACCTGCCCTGATTTGTGTCGCCCCATTTACGGATGCCATTTTGCCTTCAAGAGACGCCAGAGTTTCCCATGCTTCCCTGCGCATATTCAGGTGGCCAAAACCTTCCATGAGAATCACTGTCATATCGATATCTTCCTGGCCGGTAATGCCTACGCCCAGTTTAACTCCCAGGGACTGGGTCAGGTTAAAATAATTTACCGTGCCGGTAACTATTCCTCTTACGCCGACTTCAAGAGCCCGGGCAAGAGCCTCGTTGGTTGCAAAGGACCCTCCTACAATAATTTTGTCTTTACAATCTTCTGTTATCATATCAGATTCCAGCACCTGATCGGGCCCTTCTGTAACTACTTTCAGCTCACCGTACGCTTCTTGCCCCAATCCGAAAACACCGGCCAGCCTTATCCCCGGAGTATCAACGATACACCCGCGTTGTTCAATTATTTCAGAAACAACCCCTTGTACATAGGCATTGACCACAATTTCCTTAAACGGCCGGGCAATTGTCACTTTGCCTGTCTCTGTATCAATTTTGGATATAACCCCGGATACCGGAGCCACAGCAGTCTTGGTAAAAAAAGCCTGCGCTTCGCCTTTCTTGGCGATCATTTGGCCTCTCTTAATTTCCTGGCCGACTTGCCTTAGCATGTGCTGGGAAAGTTCTTCAGGTTTACACTTAATCTCAAAAGCTACATCGAAGGTAATAGGCGGCTCTTCCCTGCCAAACTCTTCTCGAATCGTCACCCTGCCTGAGCGATCGGATACGTCTTCAATAACGCCGTCTGTAGGAGATTCAAGTTCTTTTCTGCCATACAACCCTTGTTCAGCCCTGGCAAAAACCTCTTGGGTTTTGATCCTGTCCCCAACCTTCTTTAGCATGGACTTTGAAAGTTCGGAAGGCTCAATTCCAAGCAACCTTGCAGCAGGCACCACCCAGGGGATTCCAGGCCTAAGCGCTATCTTCGCGACAGGGGTATCCGGATACACAACATCCCCCGGCTTAACCAAAACCTCTCCCGGAAGAGGCAACCTTCTCACTTTTCTTAAAAGCGTAATTTTACTCTTTAAATCATCTGGTAAATATGCTGAAGAGACCGCCACGCTTCTTCCCTCCCTTTTCGCCTTCATCTTTAACAGGATACTTCTTCTGTAGATCATGAATCAGATCCATGGGATAAGCATCCATGGACTCAAGCCACGAGGTCAACTTTCCAATGCGTTCAGATTCGCTCTCCGGAAACTCTATAGGACGGCCCCTGCCATCCAAAATAATACCCACAAGGCCACCGTGGAGTTGTTTTTCCAATGCATCTCCTCTGCCTGCTCCTACGTTTATGCGTCCGCCGCGAGGTTGAATTTTACATGATGCAACTTCATCTACACCCAAAGGAATAACCTTTAATTGGTCCTTTACGATATCGTGTTTTATAACCTGCCCGTCAGGCATGGCAATCTCTATGGTTGCCAATACACCGCCTCGGCTCGGGGGCCCAACAGGCGCTACAACTGTACCCAGCCTTACCAAACAGTCCTTTTCAAATACTTCAGCGGCAATTTCAGGATATACAGACGAAAGAACACCCAAATGAGGCATCATAAAAATCGAATCAACGGCCAGCTGAGTCACTCCTTCAGGCTGAAATGCATCAACGAGCATGAGAGCAGCCTGCTCCCGTCTGGGAGCGTGTGACAATACGCCGCCTGAGCCCACCAACATATCAAGTTCCATCATTTCGATGATGTCACGTCCGGAAGCGCTTGCTACCCTGGCTTCACGCCCAAATTGGACTGTTTCTTTCTCGACTTTTTTCGCAAGGCTCTTGTGATGTGCAAAACTAAGCCTTAAAGCCTCTCTGGCAAGAGCCTGCTCAATTACAAGATGGTATACGGTTTGAGGTATCGTAGTCGGCCTTACCATCTTGTTTGCAATCCAGTCTGAAATTTGGGACTGATCCATTCCAAAAGGTACCCATCTGAGAATATTGTCAAAACCTGCTTCTTCAAGTACATTGCAGATTGAATAGCTCATTCCAAGGTTAGCAGAAACGGTTCTGGTAAAAGTATCTTCGAAGTTAGAAAATACGTCAGTGGTTGCTCCTCCAATATCCACACCAATAATATTTTCGTTATGTTGCTCTGCAAGCACCATAATTAGTTTTCCAACGGCGCCCGGCGTCGGCATGATAGTTGTATCAACAAGTTCCATAAGGTTGCCGTATCCAGGCGCCTGAGCCATGACGTGGTTCATAAAAAGATCGTGTATCGCTTCTCTCGCCGGCCCAAGATTTTCAATATCATGACGCGGCCTAAGATTGTCTACCAGGTGTACGTCCATAGTGTCTCCGCAAATGGCTGTTACAATATCCTGGGCATCTTTATTGCCGGCATAAATCAGGGGCAGCTTGTAGGTTGCCCCGAAACGTGGCTGGGGATTTGCCTGTTTAATAATCTCTGCGATTAGCGCTATGTATGCAACTGAACCGCCATCGACTCCTCCTGACATTAAAATTATGTCAGGGCGTAGTTCTGTAATTCTGGTTATGTGCTCTGACTGTGATCTGCCGTCATCTACTGATATTACATCCAGCACCACCGCACCTGCGCCAAGAGCTGCCCGGTGGGCCGAGCTGGCACTGATACTCTTTACCAAACCCGCAACCATCATCTGGAGCCCGCCACCTGCAGATGACGTAGAGACGTACATATCAACACCTTTTTGCCCTTCTTTTGGCCTTATCAGGTTTCCTGATTCATCAAGAATTGGCCTGTCAATAAGCTCTTCAACACGTCGAATAGACTTCCTGACGCCTACCATCACGTTTTCCCACGGCGCCTCTACTGTGGTAGGCATCTCACCACGAGTTACAAGCCTGTATTCGTCTCCGCGCTTTTCAATAAGAATGGCTTTGGTAGTGGTAGACCCAACGTCTGTAGCCAAAAGCGACTCTATTCTCTTTTCCTCCATATGAATTCCCTCCTTATCTCCCTATCCGGAAAAATCAAAGCATAAGAAAGCTTTGATAGACACGTTGGGCGAAACTCGAGAATTTAGATTGACACTCTCTTTGCGAAATTACTTCTTTGAGCGGATTCTACGGATACGTTCAATTGCTGACCGCAGCCCACCCTTTTTCTGCTTCTTCTCATCTTCTGCGGAAAGTGCTTCATGTAGAGGCTTTAGTTTTGATTCAACTATGCTAAGAACCTGTTCTTTGTTGGAACAATCATCGTAGTAATAAAGAAAGATCCCCTCCTTCATGCGTCCTCTAAAGGTACGGGTATCATGAGTAAGAAATACTCCGTCCGGAAATTCACGGTAAGCCAAAAATCGTTCCCACTCTCGTATGTCTCTTGCTAAAAATGTCTTATAGCCTACCGTTTGCTCGGTCAATATGAATTTTACAGGAAACAAATACAAAGCAAGGCGGTTAATCAGTATAACGGTTATGACAGCAACGAAGAATAATTGTGGGACTGCCCAATACGCAAGGGCTATACATCCTATAAGGGAACCTACCACAAGCGCCGAAATGAGAGGGCGTCTGGGAAGAAGCCAGTTTGTCCAAGTGTAAAGTTCAACATCTTCAGTAATTTGATCTTTTTCTTGAACCGAAGCGGCTTCTTTGGTTTGAGTATCTTGGTCATCAACGCCAGGCTGTCTTTGAGGCACAGGGCCCCTAAGATAAGACGGCCTCCCTGACGTTGGACGTGGCCGATCTTTTGTTGCTTCATTGTTATTTTTTTGCAACATTGCTAACCTCCTCAAGAACTTCTTGCTATTTGAGGAATTTTTACAACAAGATTCTGTAAACCATTCGACGGATTTCCGTATTCTCCTGCTGTAAACAATCTTTCCACAAATAAACTGTAAATCTTAAGTACTGTATTCAGTTCAAGTTCCAGCAAAAATATCCATAACTTTATCCACCGGAATGCCCAATCTGGTGTTGCCATCACGCCCCACCATAGTATCGGCAGAAAACAATGCGTTAAGAATTGCTTCTTCAGTGGCTTCAACCGAAGCCTTAAAAATATTCCCCAAAGGCTTGGAATCGTCCCGTATATATTTTTCTGTAAAAACACCGGAAATATCTTGGTGAGAAACACAATTTGCTGTGGAAAAAGCCACAACAAAATCTCCGCTTCCATTCTGAAACCGGGAGCCGACACGGGCAAGCCCTCCCTGGCATCTCTTGGCAATCCTTAAGAGCTGCCTGTCTGAAACAGGCGCATCAGTGCCGGCTACAATCACAATGGAGCCGGGAGGAGCCTTAGGCTGCGTTCCCATATCTTTCTTAAGTTCCAAACCCACCGGAACTCCAGAGATTAAAAGATCCTCAAGCCTTCCGAAATTGGCCATAACCAAAACTCCTAAAATCCACTCCTCATTGCCAAACTCTATGCACCTGGACGCCGTGCCAATACCTCCTTTGAAACCCAAACATGACATCCCGGTACCGCCTCCCACATTCCCTTCCGGCACCGGCCCGGTTTTAGCATTTTCCAACGCTGAAAATACATGTTCCGCCTGCACATGCCTTCCCCGTATGTCGTTAAGGTATCCGTCATTGCATTCGAGCACAAGAGGGTTAACCGTTCCTGTGGATACGCCAATATCCGGGTTTTGCTTAAGCATATATTCACAAAGCCCATCCCAGGCTTTGCCAACGCTCAAAGTATTAGTAAGTATAATAGGGGTTTCAATAGTTCCCAATTCTTGAACTTGAGCAATACCGGCAGCCTTCCCAAAACCATTTATTACGTGAATAGCCCCGCGAACCTTTTGCTGAAACAAATTGCCTGGGTGGGGCCGAATCGCAGTAACGCCTGTCCTCACCGGGCCCTGGCCGGGAACAAGGGCACCTTCACCTTTCATAACAGTGGTATGCCCCACAAGAACACCCGGTACATCTGTGATTGCATTAAAAGGGCCTGTGGGTAACATTCCTGTTAAAAGCCCAAGTTCTCTGCATCTGGGCCGTGAGTTGTTCCAAACATCGCCTTTAACTTCATGATCCATTAATTTGGGCCTCCAATTCAATTTGCAAAATGTTTAGCAGCTTTAACAAGCGCCTGAAACGGTTTGAGAAAAACAGGATTATGCTTCCACATTGCCTCAGGATGCCATTGCAACAGCAAAATAAAGCCCTGGCCCCCCTCAGTTACCTCGGCAATACCATCGAATGCTCTGCCTGAAACAGTTAAGGCGTCTCCTGGATTTCTGACCGATTGGTGATGATAAGAGTTAACTGATAATCGACGGGTTCCAAATACTTCGGCGGCCATTGAGCCTTCTTCGAGAATCACTTCATGAGTGCCATACCATCTGGGTGCCTGCTGCACGTGCTTCATGGCTCCGCCAACTTGAGAGAAGATATCCTGAACTAAAGTTCCGCCTGCTGCAACATTGACAAGCTGGCATCCTCTGCATACTCCTAAGATTGGCAAACTTTTCTCAAGGGATCTCTTGGCCAGGTACAATTCAAGGGTATCAAGCCGGGGGCTGATTTTGCCCAATTTCTGATGTGGGCGTTCTCCGTATCGAGCCGGGTCAACATCATCTCCGCCGGGAAAAAGCATACCATCGAGCATAGGTAGAACCTCTTCAGCAACATCCTGGCCCATCATGGGGATTAGCAAGGGGATTCCGCCTGCTTCCACAACAGCGGCAACATACGTATGGGGTAAAACTACCGATTGTTTTTCCTCATTCCAACTGGCAGTGACACCAATTACCGGTTTCAATTACATCCTCTCCTTCAAGAACCCATCTAATTCTAAGCCTTCTTTATTTAATCCTGTCATATGGGCCTTAGCCCTAATGACAATTCCAAACCTTCATCAACCTTTGACATAATGTCACTTTCGAGCTTAGCCACCCGCTTCTTAAGACGCCTTTTATCTATAGTCCTTACTTGTTCAAGTAAGATAACTGAATCTTTCTCAAGGCCTGAAAGACGGGCGGGAAGTTCCACATGGGTAGGTAGTCTCGCTTTTTGAATCTGTGAAGTAATTGCAGAAATAATCACTGTAGGGCTGTACTTATTTCCAATATCATTTTGGATAATTAAGACAGGCCTAAATCCTCCTTGTTCGGAACCAAGAACAGGGTTAAGATCTGCAAAATAAATGTCGCCCCTGGCAGGTTCCAATCAAGATTTCCTCCATTTAGCCAATGTTTCCGATGATTCGGATTGAGAAATACTCTCCATGGCGTGAGCGCAGTACTCATCTACATAACCCAACTTAGGCGAACAGTCAAAATCACACGCTATCTCTTCGGCCAACACACTGTTAATCTCAGCCATTTCTAAATAGCCGGTTTTCATTTGCTCACGCACGTTATCTTTCTTCACCTTTTCAATGTAATAATGACACGCTTCACGTATGAACAAAGAACGCGACTTGTTTGTTTCTACTAGTATGTCGTCTATACCGGCTAATATGTCTTCAGGAAACCCAACAACCACCCGTTTCATTCTAGCCAATGTCATTCGGCCACTCAAAAACTGGCCATTCACCTCTCTTCACTAACTCAAATCTGTGTTTGTTGTTCTATTTTTAGCCGAGCCTCCGGCAAACATTCGATAATGTCATCGGCAAGTATTCCATAGGATCCTTTACGGCGCAAAGCTACTTCTCCTGAAAGCCCGTGCCAAAAAGCACCAACCCACGTACAGGTATAAGGAGAAAGCCCCTGAGCAGCCAACGCTGCAATTACGCCTGTCAAAACATCACCGGAGCCTGCTGTTGCCATGCACGGCCCTCCGGATGTATTTATGGCCAGCCTTCCTGAAGGGTTGGCCGTACACGTGCCTGCACCCTTAAGGCACATAACGCTCTGTGATTTACGAGATGCTGCCCTTGCGTAGCCGGGCCTGTTGTTTTGCAATTCGTCTATGCTAATTCCGGTAAGCAGTGCTAATTCCCCTGGATGAGGCGTTAGAATAAAACGTCCCCCGGTTTTGGCAAGATACGGCAGCCCTCCTAATTGTTTTAATGCGAAAAGTGCATCTGCATCCACTACACAGGTTTTTTTCGACGCCAAAGGCAAGATCTCCTTCAAAAACTCTGTTTGAAAATGCCCCCTGCCCCACCCCGGCCCGAGCACCACTGCAGATGCTCTTTCCAGGTTGTTTTCAAGCGTAGCAATTGAGCCCTGGCTAAGGCAAAATACATCAGAATTACCGAAAGGAACCACCATTACCTCGGGTACCATAGAGGCGCACACATGGTAAATGTTGCCGGGGCAAAGCAATGTAACCGTGCCGGCTCCGGATCTTAGAGCGCTTTTTGCAGCCAAGGCCGCCGCACCGGCCATGCCTAAAGAACCTGCAACCACTAACACATGGCCTGATAAACCTTTGTGATGATCCGAACGTCTTACGGGCAATAGTTGCCTCGCTTTTTCAAAACCCGCTGCCTCTGTCAAAATCTCCGTTTGGTTTTCTAAGATATCGTTTGCTTCGGCATTGCCTGTATCATGGCCCGGTGTTACCCTGGCCACCGATACCAGATGGCTTTCTGTTCCTTCCCGGCCTGCCCCACGAACCAAACCAGGGGGAAATCCAAGCGTTTCGACAATAATTTTTCCAGAATACATGCGGCCAGGGTAACTTAGTAACCCTACCTTGGCAAAGCCCATGGTAACCGTCAAATCAGCTTTTACACAAGGGCTGTAGGCGTATCCTGTATCGGCTGAAACCCCTGAGGGTATGTCACAAGCAACTACATAAGCATGTTGAGCATTGGCCCACTCTATAGCCATGTCCATGGGGAACCGCGGGTTGCCTTTGCCTCCTATGCCCAAAAGTGCGTCAATTATAAGGCCCGGTGAGCCCAGGTTTTCCAAAACCTCATGAGGCAACATTGAACCGCTGTGGTATATTTTGACAGGATAACCCTTTAACATTTGGTAGTTGCAAAACGCCTCTTTAGGCAAACGCTTTTTGTCTCCGAAGAAACCTACTCGTACATCGTAGCCCCTGGCAGCCAAATGCCTTGCAGCGCAAAACCCGTCTCCGCCGTTTTGCCCTTGCCCTGCTAAAACGGCAATTTTTGGCCTGCCGTCATGTTGTGCATTGCGCTTCAATCCCATATGTCCCATATCACCGGGTATTTCAGCTCCCCCGGCAGTTTGCATAAACACATTATGGGCATGTTCAGCCAAAGCCCTACCGGCATTTTCCATAAGAACAAGGGCGGGCACTCCCAGGCCTTGAACTGTGGTATCCAACTTTCGCATTTCGGCAGCTGAAACAAGAAGCATTTCGCTCACTCCCATCATTAAACTACCTCGTTGCTTAGGCACTTCCCAGCCTTAACGCTCAAATTAATTGAGTTAAACTTTTTGAAATTCCTATAGCCACGGCTGCAGCTATTTTTCGGTCATGAGTAATTGAAATCTGTATAGACTCCAGATTGTGCTGTTCCATAATTGATAAGGCTTTTTCTTTAAGCCTAACCTGCGGCCGCTTTAAATCATCGTGAACTATTTCAATGTCAGTCCATGGTACATGAGGCCACCCTTTGCCAAGAACCTTCATCACTGCCTCTTTGGCTGCAATGCGCCCGGCCAGGCGCTCATACTGCCTGCACCGTCTGGCAGCACCGAGGCAATATGCCGCTTCATCGTCACTCAAAAACCTCTTGGCAAATAAAACAGGGCTTTTATCGTAGCTGGCTTTCACCCGGGATATCAATACAAGATCTAACCCTATCAGAAAAGGCTCTGGCTTCTTCACACTGTTCACCTCACACCTTCCCCGGTTTGTGGCTATTAAGGTGCTCACTTCGTTTTACACACCTTCAAGGCCTTCTTATGTATTCCTATCTTTTACGTCAAGTCGGTTTACCTATGAGCCTGATAGAATATTGTATAACAAGGCTCCAAAACAGGCGAAGGCAAATGGTTTGACAATAAACAAATTACCATACATGCGGTGGCCCTCAGAAACAAGCCAGATGGCTGCCTTCCAGGCAAACCTGTGATCAAAACCGGTAGGGACCTTTGCGTTTTATTTCAAATTACAACCTCAAATCATAAACCCTTGTGTACGCACGCGTTCATCCTAACCATATTGACATAGACTCCGGTTTCACCTTAAAAAGACTATTTAGAAATTTTTTATCACTAAAGCAGGAAAATCCATGAGGTGCGCCGAATAAGGGTCTAGCCTTTGAGTCAGTTTGGGCAGACTAATAGGGTAATATCAAAAACCGGAGGTGAAAACACATGTTAAACATGCTTTACTTAGC
>CAZXLH010000017.1:0-47125 GCA_964641455.1 uncultured Eubacteriales bacterium
GGCCTGATTAGGGTTTTGACTACAGATGATGTACACATGCTCAATATGCACGGAGCAATGATAGAGGCTTTATTTCCTAACTTGAAGGTCACATCTCGCTGTATACCGGATCATCCTAATGGTGTACATGATGATGAGACTGAAGCAAGTTCTGAGCCCTTAGTAGTTCAACTTGCCCAGGAGTTTGAAGCAGAAGGTTGCTCAGCAATTGTTATTAGCTGCGCAGGTGATCCTGGGCTGGATATGGCCAGAGACAATGTAAGTTTGCCTGTGATTGGAGCCGGTGAAGCAACGGCGCTGGTGGCGAGGGCGTTTGGGCAAAAGGTGGGAGTGCTTGGTATCGGAGAGGATATTCCCGTAAAAATGAAGCAAGTGCTTGGAAATCTACTGGTTCACTACACCACTCCCAAAGGTGTAAGCACTACCAATGATCTTCTTGAATCAGAGAGTCAGACAGCCATACTGGAAGCAGGCCGGGAACTTAAAAAGGCCGGTGCCGGAATAATAGCGCTTGCTTGTACCGGGCTTTCTACCACCCAAAGCGCAGCCCCTCTGAAAAAGGCTACAGGCTTGAGAGTCATAGATCCTGTTTCAGCAGCAGGGCTTCTGGCTTATTATACTGTGATGTTCTGAACACTTTTTTCAATGAGAGGCCTATTGTCAGAACCGGTTCGGTGGGGCGAGTTCTTGACAGGTTTCTTAATTTTAGTTCTGACAGGGAAGGTGAAATCATGAGTTTTAGAGCAACTTTACAGGCAGTGGACCTACTTGACCACTCACTTACAAGCGGTAGGCAGGTTATTGAGTATATGCAATCCTTGGGGTTGGACAGAGTAAGAAGTGTGAAAGTTGACGGAGAAAAGGGATATACAGATTTCGTTCAGATGATTATACCCGGATCAAATGGGAAGATTGCAGGTGGCGACGCGCCTACCCTTGGAATTATCGGCCGGCTGGGAGGCGTTGGTGCACGTCCTGAAATGATCGGAATTGTTTCTGACGGAGACGGAGCTGTGGCGGCAATAGCATGTGCTATCAAATTGGCGGTTATGGCGAAACGGGGCGACACTTTGCCCGGGGACGTAATAATATCTACACATGTCTGTCCCGATGCTCCAACAGAACCGCATGATCCTGTACCTTTTATGGGGTCTCCTGTGGATATGGACGCTATGAATAAATACGAAGTCGATGATGCTATGGAAGCAATATTGTCTATAGATACCACAAAAGGGAACCGAGTAATAAACCACAAGGGGTTTGCCATATCACCTACAGTTAAGGAAGGTTATATACTTAGGATAAGCGAAGATCTTCTTGATACTATGAGTATTACCACTGGAAGGCTTCCGGTTGTATTTCCAATTACAACCCAGGATATTACACCTTACGGAAACGATGTATATCATCTAAACAGTATTCTTCAACCGTGTACGGTTACCTCAGCGCCGGTAGTTGGCGTTGCCATTACAGCAGAAAGTGCCGTTCCGGGGTGTGCAACCGGCGCCAGCCACATAGTTGATATTGAGCAGGCAGTTAGATTTAGCATTGAAGTCGCCAAACAGTTTGGGGCCGGGAAATGCCAATTTTACGATGAAGAAGAATTCGAGAGGCTAGTCAAGCTATATGGCCCAATGGCTAAGTTGCAAACGCTGGGAGTACAGTAAAATATGTAGCCGGTTTAAATGATTGATATTGTAAGTTTATTCATCCCAATGATTAGTTCCAAACAACATTGGGATGAATTTTTTTATAGCCACTTTTCCACACAAAAGCGCTAAAGTTTGGCCTCAACCTCTTAAGATTGCAACCGGCTGTTGACATCAGGCCAAAACAGCAATGGCTGTGATTCTTGTTTGCTTGCTGATGCCACGCGGAGTAACTTTTACTGACATACTGTGCTCTATTCACTACAATACCCGCTCATGCATGAGTATGCACCAATTCATTAAGTAACAACTTTTGGCACAAAAGCCGGCCCTATTATCAACCTTACCTTGGAAAGTCAGGAGAAATGCCAATTAGTATCTGGGTTCCAGCAGATCGGCGCATTTGAATCCAAAGGATCGAAAATCAGGTTTCCACAATTTATTTTCACAAAGGGGGTGACAAAGCATGCAATAAAGTGATAAACTATGCAGCAATCGCTTAGGTGAATATAAAGTTTTGAACAATGATGTTGCTTGTAGAGCGTATGGAAATGAAGAGAGGGAAACTTATGTGCAAAAAGACAAAGCAGTTTAGCGTATTAATCGCATGCTTGCTGGTTGTGGCCTTGTTTTTAGGTGGCTGTGGCCCCGAAGGCGAAATGGGCAATGGAGATGATGGTTTAGGTAATGATAACACGATTATTTACGGTATCACCGGAGACCCTGTAATATTTAATCCAATTCTGTCCACCGGCGGGCCTGCGGGAATTATTATTGAGCGAGTTTACAACGGCCTGCTCAAACCTAACGAAAATCTTGAAATGGTCGGAGACCTGGCTGAATCATGGAGTTTTTCTGATGATGGCTTGGTGTGGACCTTCAAACTCAAGGAAGGGGTCACGTTTCATGATGGGACGCCTTTTACTTCTGCAGACGTGAAATATACGTATGATGCAATCAAACACCCCGATTACCAAGGTGTTAGGGCTACTGATTTTAAACATATTGAGAAAGTGGAAGCTCCTGATGATTACACTGTAGTTATTACGTTAAATATGCCCTTTGCTCCGTTACTGACAAAGCTGTCTATGGGTATTCTTCCTAAACATATTTTTGAGACCACGTCAATTGCTGACATGAAGCAAAATCCGGCTAATATGGAGCCTATAGGAACAGGGCCGTATAAGTACAAGGAATGGGAACAAGGACAGCATATTATTCTTGAAGCCAATGATGATTATTTTGGGGAAGGTCCTTATATAGATCAAGTAATAGTGAAATTCTACCAAGATGAACAAATCATGCTTGCTGCCCTTGAAAAAGGTGACATAGACTACATGGAATCGATTCCTATAGATCATGTGGACCGGATCAAGGAGCAGTATTCTGATCGTTACGATATCAGGGAAGTGCCGTATAACGGGTACCGGTACATTGGGCTTAAACAGACTCACCCGATTTTGAAAGACATTAGGGTGAGAAAGGCTCTTATGTACGGGCTAAACAGAAACCAAATCGTAGAGGAACTTTTTCATGGGTATGGAACTGTTTTGAACTCTAATATTCCTCCGGTCTCTTGGGCGTATGCTGAAGGTGAACTTGAAGAATATGAATATAATCCTGAAAAGGCCAAGGAACTGCTTGAAGAAGCAGGGTGGAAAGAAGGCGCCGACGGTATTCGTGAGAAAGACGGAGAGAAGCTTACCTTCACGGTTCTTCTCAGATCCGGAAATAAGGAAGAGGAAGCTGTAAGCCTTCTTGTGCAGGAAGATTGGAGAACAATCGGAGTGGAAATGGTTCCGGAGTTTATTGAATACTCAGTCCTCCTGGAACAGTACCTTGATGTTGCCCAGTTCGAAGCGTACTCACTTGGGTGGACGCTTAGCCTTGATCCTGATTTCTATATCTTTTTCCATTCAGATTGCGCTTTGGATGAGCAGGGACAACTGGTTGGATTTAATGATGTTGAGTTCAATAACGAAGAACTGGACAGGTTGCTTGAAGAAGGGCGTACAGAAATGGACCAGCAAAAAAGGAAGCAAATCTATTGGGATGCACAGAAGATAATCAACAAGGAATTGCCTTATGTATTTCTATACTCAAAAGATAACGTATCTGCTATGAACAAGAAGGTTCAGGGGGTTGTGTGGTCTACTTTGGGCCCAATGTTTCCAGAAAAGTGGTACATCGAGTAACTGATTATGGGATAGGCGTGGTTTGCAGCGGTAGTTGTGAAGTGGCAAAAGTACAAGCAGGCAAGCATTTAAGTGTTTTGAATTATCCGGAAGTGGTTCGTGCTGTACCTGTTCCAAATGGTGGCTCGCCATTTTTCGGGTTGTGCAGCGAGCGGCAGAGGGCGGCGGTTTTGGTGGGGGTATGCGCACCCCCACTACAACCTGGAGGTTCCAAATTGCTACTTTAATGCACATATTAATAAACCTACCATAGAACCCATAATCATTTTATACATTCTCGTATGATAGGGAGGATTAAGCACCCGGTGCATCGAATATAAGAAACGCTACGATTGCATTGAATTTCGACGATGTGCCCATGTATTTAACTCAAAATGCATACGGAAACCAAAACAGCGTAGATATGATCAAAGTGGGCTACAAGGGAAATCAGGCAGCGTAGAGAGTGAGAGGCGGAAACCAAAGTACCAGGAATTCATGAATCAGTAAATGCAGCCGCCGGATTCGTTTGTATCTGCCCGCCGTACAGGCAAGAATCTGGCCCATACTACCAAACAACCTTCAAATCATATCAGATGTATCAGCCGTAATATTTGTGGAATTATTTAAAACCCCTGAACACTATCTTTGTAAATGAGTGCAGGAAGAGTAGTTTTTACTTACTTAGAAAGTGCGTAGAAGGGAAGATGGCAAGAAAACTAATTGTTCGGTATGGATTTTAGGATTGAGTACGTTGAGTACAGGTGTAGAGAAGGTAGCGCTGTACACGATCTGATTTGCCGGCGGGACAGTCGTTTGACAGCGTATTAGGTGTCAAGTTACAGAGTACCGGTTTTTCGGCAACCTATTTATTTGGATGTAGGTTCAGTGGAAAGTGGCACGCTGAATCTAGAGATTGGCCCCAATAGCAAAAAAAGAAAGGAAAGAGGGGAAGGATAGACACAATGTGGAAAAAAGCTGGAGCTGTTTTGTCACTGGTACTGGTATTTGCCATGGTACTGACGGGTTGTGGCCCGACGGATGATCCAGGTGTCGGTGATGATGGCCCTACTGTCGGTGGGTCCATTACTTATGGAATGACTGGCGATCCTGTAATCTTTAACCCGATTCTAAGTACCGATACTCCTTCAGGATTCATTAACGAAAGGGTTTACAGCGGGTTAGTTAGATCAAACGAAAACCTTGAGATGATTGGAGATTTGGCTGAGTCGTGGGAGTTCTCTGACGATGGCCTGGTTTGGACCTTTAAACTCAGGGAGGACGTAAAGTTCCATGACGGAGAGCCGCTTACGTCTGCAGACGTTAAGTATACCTACGATGCCATTAAACATCCTGATTATACCGGAGTAAGAGCGACAAACTTCAAATCTGTTGAAAAGATTGAAGCGCCTGATGATTACACTGTGGTTTTTCATCTCAACGAACCGTTTGCTCCCTTGCTTACCTATCTTTCGTATGGGATTCTTCCAAAACATATTTTTGAGCAGACTTCCATTAAGGATATGAAGACAAATGAAGCTTGTATGGAGCCTATAGGAACCGGCCCCTACAAATATGCAGAATGGCAAAAGGGCCAGCACATTATCCTCGAAGCTAATGAAGATTACTATGGAGAAGGCCCCTTCATAGAGCAGGTGATAGTCAAATTTTACCAGGATGAACAGGTTATGCTTGCTGCCCTTGAAAAAGGTGACATTGACTACATGGGTTCCATCCCGGTAGATGATATTGACAGGGTGAAAGAAGAATATGGTGACCGATTGGAATTTGTGGAAGTACCCGCTAATGGCTACACCTATATGGGTTTGAAACAGACTCATCCAATCTTGAGCGACATTAAGGTAAGGAAAGCCCTTATGTACGGGTTGAACAGGCAGGGTATCGTCGATGATCTCCTGCAGGGTTATGGTACTTTGATGAACGCCAACATAGCTCCGGTTTCTTGGGCATATGCTGAAGGTGAACTTGAAGAGTACGCATATAATCCTGATAAAGCCAAGGACCTTCTTGAAGAAGCCGGATGGGTAGAAGGTGCAGATGGGATCAGGGAGAAAGACGGAGAAAAGCTTAGCTTCAGTGTTCTTACCAGCTCTGGAAGCAAAGTAAACGAATCGGTTTTGATGATTGCTCAGGAAGACTGGCAGAAGATTGGTGTGGAAATTGAACCTGAGTTTATTGAATGGTCAGTGCTGTGTGAACAATATCTTGACGTGGCTGAGTTCGAAGCATACGTACTTGCCTGGAGCCTGGGGCTCGATCCTGACTTTTATATCTTCTTCCACTCCGATGCCGCAGTAGATGAGAAAGGCCAGCTCGTTGGATTTAACGACGTTGAATACAAGAATGAAAGAGTAGACGAGTTGCTTGAGGAAGGCCGCAAAGAGATGGATCCGGATAAGAGGAAAGAGATTTACTGGGAAGCACAGAAAATAATTAACGATGAACTGCCATACGTATTCTTGTTCTCGAGAAACTATGTATCTGCCATGGACAAGAAGGTCAAGGGTGTTGTGTGGTCTACTTTAGGCCCCATGTTCCCCGAAAAGTGGTACATCGAGGAGTAGTCAGCTGTTCTTAGGGTATTGTGATACTCTATACAATACCTGGCAAAATCTGAATACAATTACGATTGGGAAAGAAAATCGTAAGGTGTATTATTCTAAGTGAAGCAGGAGTTTGGGTGGGGATATTTAAATATTCCCATCCAAACCTGCAAGAGGGAGAGGTAGCAAGTGCTCAACTATGTTACTCGCAGGTTACTGCAAATGATTCCGCTATTAATTGGAATATCGATAATCAATTTCTTCATCATGCACCTTGCTCCAGGTGACCCAGTTCTTCTTCTAACAGAGCGAAATGCAACTAATGAAGAGAAGGCAAGGGTTAGGGCTCTATATGGTTTGGATCAACCACTCCATATACAATACATCAAGTGGTTGCAACGGGTACTCAAGGGAGATTTTGGCCGGTCGTTCGTTGATGGGAGGCCTGTCTTAGATCATATAATGGACAGGCTGCCATATACTTTGTACCTAAACTTTGTGGTTATGATAATAATCTATGCGTTGGCCATACCCATAGGCATTACGTCAGCTTTAAAACAATATTCGTTGTATGATCACTTGGTAACATTTTTCGCATTCTTTGCCCAAGCTTTGCCAAGTTTCTGGTTTGCCCTTCTTCTGATATATGCTGTTGGCATAAAATCCGACTGGTTGCCCATTTCAGGTGTGGCAACTATAGGTGTCAGTTTGAAGAGGTATGGGCTATGGGCAGTTATCGCTGATAGGGCAAAGTACCTGATTTTACCGGTGACTGTTATTGCCTTGGGAAGTATGGCTGGGATTACAAGGTACATGAGATCGAGCATGTTGGAGGTTACCAGGCAGGACTATGTCCGTACGGCCAGGGCAAAAGGCTTACCTGAGAATGTGGTTATTCGTAAACATGCTCTTAGGAACGCGCTTTTGCCTATAGTTACCCTTGTAGGGTTTGAACTTCCGATTTTATTCAGCGGTTCTGCAATAATCGAGACGATTTTTTCTTGGCCTGGTTTGGGCTTGCTTTCAATAAGAGCAGTGTTTCAAAGAGACTATCAGATAGTTATGGCGCTTAACATGATTGGGGCTTTTCTTATGGTCTTGGGTAATTTTGTTGCGGACATTCTTTATGTGCTCGTTGATCCAAGAATCAAGTACTAGTAGAAGCTGGTGATGATCTATGGCAGTAGAGAGTAAACTACCCCCTGAAAAGTTGGATGACACATATGGGGGAGAAGCACTAACATTAGAACCTGAAAGCTATGCAAGTATGGTCTGGCGGCGCTTTAAGCGCCATAAACTGGCGATGGCCGGACTGTATTTTTTGATTTTTATGTACCTTGTCGCTATTTTTGCACCTGTGATTGCGACCCAAGCTTACAGAGAGGTTGACCCACCCAATAGGTTGAAAGGGATATCTAAGGAGCATTGGATGGGTACTGACCACTTAGGAAGGGATATTTTCAGCCGGGTTATATGGGGCAGCAGGATAAGTTTATCTGTAGGATTTGTAGCAGCGGGGGTAGCCGTGCTTCTAGGCACAGTGGTTGGTGCTATAGCAGGGTATTTTGGTGGGACAATCGATAACATTCTAATGCGGTTTACTGAAATGGTAATGTCATTTCCTACGTTCTTCTTATTGATAACCATAATCTTTATTGTTGAAAGAAGTATTTTCAACATAATGTTGGTTATAGGAATTACCTCGTGGCCGGGGCTTGCAAGGATGGTAAGGGCCGAATTTTTGTCGTTACGTGAGCAAGAGTTTGTACTTGCTGCAAAGGCTCTTGGTGCAAGCAATAGCAGGATAATCTTCAGGCATATTCTCCCAAACGCTATGGCGCCTATTATTGTTTCAGCTACCTTAAGGATAGGTGGAGCCATACTCTCCGAATCAGGCCTGAGCTTTCTGGGACTCGGTGTTCCTGAGCCGTTTCCCAGTTGGGGCAGCATTCTAAATACAGGCCGTACTTATTTGCGGCAGGCTCCGTGGATAACTCTTTTCCCCGGGATATTCATATTCTTGACAGTGCTTGCCTTTAACTACGTGGGCGACGGTTTGCGAGATGCGCTGGATCCGAGGCTTAAGGATTAAGATGCAAAATAGCCGGATAAAGGACCTAATCAAATGGTTCAGACAATCCAGGATTAATGAATACTTACATGGCTTTCTAGCTCTTGTAATTGGGCTTGTAACTCCTATCTCCGGTGTCGCTTACGCATCGGGAGGTATTCGTGTTGATACTTTCGCCAATGCTTTGGTTGTTGCTTTGCCTGTAAATGAAGTTGAAACTGCTTCTGGTTACCAAAACTATTCAATGCTTCCAGAATGGCCAAAGGAATTTGGTGAGGCCAAAAGCATTGCTCGGGCGTCCAGGTGGCCTGGATACAAAGCGGTGATGGGGCCGGATTCAACCATATGGTGTTTTACGCTGGCCGGTTCAAGCGAAAGTGAAGGCAAAGATAAGTTTGTCCTTACGCGTATTAATAAGGATATGACTGTAAAAGAGAGTTTGGAAATAGAGTGTCTGCAGGGAGACATAGTCGATTTTGATGTGGCTGTCGGAGATGACCGCGCAATACTTTTCTGGGCAGAAAAACGTGGCGATGATTACCATCTGCTTGCAAGACAAATCAAATTCACTTATGGCGAGCCTGGGGGTTCCCTTGATTTGACCGAAAACTGGCAATTCCTTGTTATTAAAAGCGTAGTAGCAGATGTTTCAGTGTCAATTTCGGGAGACCGGATTTTTTTTGGGTGGATTGACCAGGAAGAAGGGCGGCCAGGAGCATTTATTATCGAAACCGGAGTAGATGTTTTTGAATATATCCGGAATGGCAACCGGAATCAATCTGAAAGAAAATCGCCAGAGGCTCTCAGGAAACAACGAATCAGGCTTTCTGGCCCTGATGTTTCAGTGATATCACTAAAACTTGTTCCCGCTCCTGACGGAGTATGGGCTGTATGGGTTCAAGCGGGCCAAATAGTGAACCAGGTAATGCTCAGCCCTTACTTAAATGGCAGTGTTAAATCCAGGGTTCAAATTGCAGAGACTACATCAAGGGACACTTATGGGATAGCACCGTTGATTTCAGATGATGGGCTTTGTCATTTGGTGTTTGTCCAGGGCAGAGTATTTCAAGGAACATTGGGACGCCAGGCTATTGTATATGGAATTATTGACAACCAGGGGCTTTGGGTTATGGAACCTGCAAATATTACTCAGGGAGAAGGTTATGTATCGTCTCCGTCAACTGTTTTCATAAATGATGATCTTGCTATAGCGTGGTCTGATAATCGTGATGGTAAGTTTCAGGTTCACAGTGCTTTGGTTCAAGTTCCTGTGGTTTCATCAAGTTCCGGTAATGATGCTACGCAGGATTCGGGCAATACAGAAGGCGAAAGTGATTTAGCCAAGCAGCAGGTACAACCGGCGCTGCTATCTTATGGTGCTGCCACTCTTTCATCTAAAGAGTGTCTTTACCCACATTTGCAAGTATTTGAAGATGAAACAAAGGGGATTGTGTATCAAGTCTATCAAACCGAAGGTGACATGTTGCTCAAGGGAGTTTCAAGCCTCGATCCCAAACAGCCTGGATGGGCATACTTTCTTGGGTTGGATTTAGAAAATCCGTTGCAAGATGGGCTGTTTAAGTTTATCAATGTTTTTGCAGCGGCTTTGGCGATTACCTTTTTGGCAATTCCCAGTTTGGCTGCAGGATTGATTCTCACAGTGATTGCAGATAAACTCAAACTGTTTTCTGAAACCTGCACGGGAGTTGTGTTGAGGTTATTGTTTCTTTTCGGAGTGATTTTCTTGCTTAAGAAGCCTGGAGCATGGTTTTATCTTTTTGCTCCGGTTCTTCCCCAGGGTTTAAGTTGGTTATCTTTCGGGTTGGCATCACTTGCTACTATTTGCCTGGATGTTCAATCCACATCCCATGCCAGGGATATTTTACCTACTGTTTTGGCTGGAACACTGTTTATATTTTTTGATAGCTTGTTTTCTGTAATAGTGAAGGGAGTGGGCTTGTTTTGAAGAAAAACGGTTCAAAATGGCCCATGTTTATTTTGGCTCTGGCAGGTGTAATTTTGGCTGCGGCCATTGTGATTGTCAGTAGAAAAGGAGTTTCGCTGGAGTCAAGCGGGGCGCTACACAACAGGCCCACAGTTGCGGCAAAGGTAGGATTCTTGGCCTGTGTTATTCTATTGGGGCTTTTCGAGAACTGGGTTATAGGAAAGAGGAACCGGTAAGGGGGCGTGCAAATGGATATGGAGCAAAATATGTATGAAAGAAGTCAGTATCTTCTTGAAGTTAAGGATTTGAAGACCACGTTTTACACTTTAGACGGAGTAGTCCCGGCAGTGGATGGTGTATCCTTTGCCATAAGGCCCGGTGAAACCCTTGGAGTAGTGGGAGAGTCAGGATGTGGAAAGAGTGTCACCGCCCTTTCAATTATGGGGCTTATTCCCTATCCGCCAGGTAAGATTGAAGGTGGCGAAATCATATTTGAAGGGGAGGATTTACTCCTCAAATCACCGGAAGAGATGAGGGAAATCAGGGGAGATAAGATCTCTATGATATTCCAAGAGCCTATGACAAGCCTGAACCCTGTGTATACTATAGGTAACCAAATTGGAGAGGTTTTGGAATTTCACTGGGGGTACACAGAAGAACAGGCATTGCAGAGGACTGTTTCACTCCTGACGGCTGTGGGAATTCCGGAACCGGAAAGAAGAGTGAAGCAATATCCTCACGAATTATCAGGCGGAATGCGGCAGAGAGTAATGATCGCAATGGCTCTTGCCTGTGATCCTAAACTTTTGATTGCTGACGAGCCTACTACAGCGCTTGATGTTACTATACAGGCTCAGATTCTTGAAGTGATGAAAGATGTACGTGATCAATATGGTACTGCAATCATGCTCATTACCCACGATCTTGGAGTTGTGGCAGAAATGGCTGAGAGAGTGGTTGTGATGTATCTTGGCCGAATTGTTGAAGAAGGTTCTGTGCGGGAGATTTTTCACAACCCGTTGCATCCGTATACTGGCGCTCTTTTGAAATCAATTCCCAGGCTGGGGAAGAAGCAAACCAGGCTTCATGTTATTCCCGGAGTAGTGCCTAATCCTATGTTTATGCCGAAAGGGTGTAAATTCCACGAACGATGCAATTTTGCCACAGATAGGTGTCTTAGGGAGGAACCTGGAGTGATTGAGGTTTCACCTGGACATAGGGTAAGGTGCTTTTATCCCCTGGAAAATGAAAACACGAGTCAAGAGGAAGAGGTGGTTGATGTTGGATAACCCTTTGAAGCACACGGCCGACAATGGATTGGATGCAAATTCTAACGAATGTCTTCTGGAAGTCAATAACCTAAAGAAATACTTTCCTTTAAGAGGAGGCGTATTTTCCAGAGTTGAGGCATGGATTAAAGCAGTAGATGATGTTTCTTTTAACGTCTATCATGGAGAAACTCTTGGCCTTGTGGGTGAAAGTGGCTGTGGGAAAACCACTACAGGTAAATGCATATTGAGGCTGGAAGAACCTACCGCAGGCAAAGTGTTGTTTGAAGGCAAAGACGTATACAACATGGATGCTGAAGAACTCAGGATTTTGCGAAGGGAAATGCAGATAATTTTCCAGGATCCTTATGGCTCTCTTAACCCCAGGATGACCGTTGGAGATATTGTGGGCGAAGCGTTTACTATTCACAATATTGCGTCAGGACGAGAGAGGCATGAAAGGGTAGAGCACCTCTTGAAGGTAGTAGGGCTAAGCCCGTACCATTCAAGAAGGTATCCCCATGAATTTTCCGGTGGCCAGCGGCAGCGTATAGGCATTGCCAGAGCACTTGCGCTAAGGCCGAAACTCATTATCTGTGACGAGCCTGTTTCTGCTTTGGACGTATCGATTCAATCGCAAATTTTAAATTTGCTTAACGATCTTCAGGATGAATTTAAACTCACTTATATTTTCATCGCTCACGATTTAAGCGTTGTGCAGCATATATCGGATCGTATTGGTGTCATGTATCTTGGCAGGCTTGTTGAGCTTACTGACAGCGTTACGCTTTACCAATCACCAAAGCATCCGTATACACAGGCGCTTCTATCAGCAATTCCGGTGCCTGACCCGGACCATGACAAGGATCGGATAGTGCTCGAAGGAGACGTTCCGAGTTCATTGGAACCTCCACCGGGATGCAGTTTTCATACGCGATGTTCATATTGCCAGGAGGTCTGCACGAAGGTCAGGCCTGAGTGGAGGGAAGTGGAAGAAGGACATTTTGTCGCGTGTCATCTTGTCTAAATGAATGAAAAGTAAATATAGGGGACTGTTGGATGTGCAAATAAGTACGTTAACCTTGGACGCAAGAAATATGATTGCAGTATAGGCCAGTCCCCTCAAGTATGGGTACATGGCTTTCATTCCCCGGATTTAGGCTGTGAGATGTTTGGCTAATACTTCATACAGGTTGCCTATTGCTCTATAGCGTCGGTATAAACGGTAAAACACCTGTAATCAAACTTGGTTTAATGTAGAGATAATAGCTGCTGCGGTAGAATCTATGTTTTTTACTTGTTCATTTTGATTTGCAATTGTAGGTTGGCGTAACACAGCCTATAATGGTTTTAGAATTGCAGTGGACAAGTCTTAGATGGCCCTGTATCATTGTTCAAGAATTTCGCATCCGCACGATCATGGCGTAACTGCAATTTATAAGCAGATCTGAGGGGGTTCTCATGTCACGTCGTGAGGTTATTGTCACAATTTTAGTGTTGCTTGCAGTAACTGTTGCCGGGTTTATTTTCGGCAGAGTGATTCTTCCACGCTTTATTATGCGAATTATGGATATGAACCTTGAATCATCCAGTGCTGAAATTCAAAACCGTGGTACATGGTTTTACAGCCAAAAATATGAACAGGGAGCGAAGTACTGGGTATCATTCAGGGGTTGGGGCTGCCGCTGCTCCTCACCAATTTGAACTATTGTGCTATGCGAATGCGATTAGTGTATTTTATGGCAGTTGACATATGTGTCTTATATGTTTATTCTATGGCGTAATTACCAGTTGAGATTGCCAATCCTTATTATGCAGCAAGGAGCGTGTAACGTGAGCAATATTGCAGTGGTTACAGACAGTACAAGTGATATTCCTAAGAATTTGGCGGTGCAGTACGGGATAAGCGTTATCCCTCTTTCGGTAATACACGAAGGGGTTGTTTACCGGGATGGAATTGACCTAACTCCAGAGCAGTTCTACCCTATGCTTGAGAATGCAAACGAGCTTCCAACCAGTTCACAGCCTTCGCCTCGACAATTCATTGAAATTTTCAAGCCGTTACTAGAATCCGGCAAGGAGATTTTGTCTTTCCACCTTTCCAAAGGTTTGAGCAGTACGGTTGGTGCTGCCCGGATGGCAGCGGAACAGCTGGCGCCGGACCGTATTCATGTTGTAGATACCGAGTCTATTAGTTATGGAATAGCTGTACAAGCTATAGAAGCTGCACGTCTTGCAATGCAAGGGTTTACTGTTCCTTCTATTTTGGAAAAAGTGGCTCGTCTAAGAAAGCAATCTGAAGTTTTATTTAGCCTCGACACTTTACATTACCTTCATAAAGGCGGCCGAATAGGAAAAGTGTCTTCTCTTCTTGGGAATCTACTTAACATAAAACCTATAGTCCGTGTTGAAAATGGGATTTACGTGCCTATAGGGAAGGTGAGAAGTATAAAGCATGCGCTTACCGGAATGGTGGATTTTTTGGAAAAAGTGTTCGGCAGGACAAAGGTTCTTGTTGCAGTTGGCCATGGAAAGGGGTCTAAGTATGCGCGCTGGCTTCTTGACATGGTCCTGTCCAGATTAAACGTTGTTGGGGAACCTGTTTTCTTTGAAGTAGGCCCGGTGATTGGCGTTCATACCGGTCCAGGCACAGTCGGAATCAATGTTCGTCCCCTGGAGTACTAAAATAGCAGGAGGGGCCGGGAAGGCCCCTGGTTGATTAATACCTTCTTCATCTTCCTTATTGAAGGTTACTGTTGCCACCTTTGAGCAGGGCCCCAGCCAGGCCCCTGCCACGGCGATCCGCTCCACGTCCAGCCAAAGGCAAGTAAGAGACTGTTCCAGAACATAGCATTGTGGAGTTCGTCTGATGCAAGATCCATTACGACTGCTGCTACCGCTGGGTCTTGGGTGATTGCCGCAAGATGGCATAGCATGGCGCACTGCCGGAGTTCTATGTTTCGCAGGGCAAAGACCATTTCAGGCCAGGTTCTGAATTGCGAAAGGCTTGTCTCTGGTTCTGTATATGGATTCGGAGACTGCATTGCAGGGTATAAATCATGAAGCATTCGGAGCGTTTCTATCTGTTCCCTTTCTTGTTCTGCCATCATCTCAATTCTTCGTCTGAGGGATTCATTTGGGGCAGTCCTGGCAAGTTCTCCATAAAGCGGAAGTTCCGCTTCTTCTGATCTGATAAGCCTGTCGATTATCATGTGGGGGTTCATGGTGCCTCCCATCATGTCGTCCCACATTGATTTTAAAGGGGTATCAGCCATTATTGTCACCTCCTGTAAAGTTTGCACTGCAAGTAAGCAGGTTTCAGTGCAGTTTATTAGGCCAAAATATAAGCTTTCGGTGCTCTACCGGCTCACATATTACAGCTGAACATTGCGTTATACTGCAACATGTTATGTAAACTTCTTAGCTGGGGTGACTGGCTGAAACGGGAACTTAGAACCTATTGAATTACCTACTTGCCGATCTCGTCCCAATAGAGTAAAGACTCAGCAATTTCGAGAATGCAGCTGGCTTTATCCATGGATTCCGTTGATGCTTTCAATCTCACCAAACTTAATGTAAGGTCCTTTATATCATCTTTTTGCACTCCGATTTGGATTCTGGGAATCACTATGGCCCAGGCTTTCTCGGCATTTTCAATGTGAAGCAAGGCCTGTGTCCAATCTTCAGCAAGTATGCTCGCTTGTGCCAATTTAAGATGCAACAATACATCATCGTCGTGCCCTTTGGGGTTTTTGAGGGATAAAGGAAGGTTGAGGATAACCACAAAAGACATAAGCACTATTACAGGAATAGCGAAAGGAATTATGCGATTACCTATGATGTAGATGGATCCCCAAGTTTTGTTTTTGGGCTCAGGCTTTTGTTTCTTAGGTTTTGGTGGTTGGTTGCCATTATGGCCGTTACTTGAATGGCCACTACCTGATTGAACGGTATTTAATTGAGCGTTTTGCTGCGAATCATTACTTGCCATTGTTAGCTATCACCTACTTTTTCTCTGGCTTAATAGGGTCTGATATGTCAACAGGGCTTGTTACCCGATCTTTATACTTATCTACATATAAATTGCCTGAGGTATCCAAGGTTGCCATGAACACCTCTGCCGGGTCCTTTATTCCTTGCTTCTTGAGTGCTTCCATGAGCCATTTCCGGTCAATGTGAACTTGGTCAAGATTTGCGTCAACAATGATGCCGTCGTATATGAGTTCTGTGGTAATCCCTTGATAATCGGTTGGTATGCTCATATCTTTAGGAGTAACCGGTTGGTATTGAGATTTGAGAAGCACAGAGATGCGGCCTTTTGTTTCGAGCACGGCAAACTCAACTTGAGCGAGGTCGAATATGCCTAGGAGGCGTAATTCTTCGAGGACGTCGGATACCCGGTACCTGGTTGTGCGCAAGGCGGACTCCATTATCTGGCCGTTCATGATTATTATGGTTGGTTCACCATCTATGTATTTTGATGCCCAACGCCATTTCATGGCTACTACTTGGAGTAGAAACACGAGGATGACCCAGATGAATAGCCCAAAAAACTGGGGCCATGCCCTAATGCTTACGTCAACGGTCAGGGAAGCGGCTATTGAGCCGATGGTGATACCTGCCACATAGTCAAAAAAAGTCATCTGGCTTATCTGCTGCTTGCCCAGAATTCTCGTAAATATGAGAAGTGAGAAGAAACTTATTATCCCGCGTACTGCGACAACCAGTACTTCGTTCAAGTTTTGACCACCTCGAATGTGCTGCCGGTAATGCCATTTGGATTATTTCCGGCAGCCAATACGACTGGTTCTATGTTTTCCAAAATGCGCGTGGGAAATTAGGGGAAAGGATTGGGATGGCAGAACCAAGCAAATGTAATTAGTTGCTGTGAGCAGAAAAGCATTAGCAGCGAATAGGCCGGGGTTTTATGACATGGCACGTTCATAATGTGACGTATTAAGCCAAACTGATAGCGAAGTAGGCTAAAGGTCCTATCCTGTTTTGTCGATACTACTTACGGACCATAGGTAGTTCCGCCTTATAGGCGGAGTTTTATTTGACGTGTATTACGTGAGGAAATTTGAACAAGGGGGTACAGGGTGTGAAAGATGAAGATATACCTGCTGCGACTGTCAGCGCGGAGCAGTATGTAAAGACCTGTTTGGAAGGTGTTTCATTCTACCTTTCTAAGTGGCCTGCTGAAATTCGATTAGCCCGGGAAGCTGCTGATGGGGTATGGCAAGTGCTACCGCAGATAGAGATTATCAGGCCATTGAATATTGGATATTACGTGTTTGACCGGCCAAGTGAGGAGATTACGGCTAAACTGAAAGACCAGATAACCTATTTGCTGGACGCCGGGCACAAGGTTACGCTTTTCTATCGTGGTGAAGAAGTTCCGATATGTCAATCTGAATGTGAAAATGACGCGTTTGAAGACGTGCTTGAGGGATTTGAATTTGTGAGCATACCCTATGATACTCCTCTTGCAAAGTCCCTTTCCGATCAAGAAGTTATTGTAGGTACTTCATGGAAGACTATGTGGGATCTTATGCTGTGTACTACTGCTGAGCCTGTCGTATTTGAACTTGAGGAAAAACCGTTTAATCTTTTTGATGATCCCATGGCTTTTGGGAGCATGATGGAACTTCCGGTGTCCATGGCATGTGTGTCAGAACCGGTTCTCAATACTATGCTCCTCTATGGACGCAATTCTGTGATACTGTCCTCTAATGAAGATGCCGAGAGAGTTATTTCTATGTTTGGGAGAATGCACAGGCAGAGCAGGAACAACGAAACCTGATTGGGGGTTTGACGGTCAAAATGAACAGGATAACTGTGTAATAGACGGTTACGTTTAGCATCTAGTACAGCCGATACGCTTGAACAGATAACTACTGAGTTATCGGTAAGTGAGCCTAAACTGATTTTTCGGGGGAGGCATTTGATGCAGGATACAAGAGACTGCAGCGAACTAGATTTTTTGCAAGGTGTTTTATTCAAAGACTATCTACAGGAGGCCCGGTTGAAAGAGAATGTGGCCTCTGTGCTTTTCTTAGCTTTGGACAAACATGGAGAGGCTCGGCGGGCTCGGGCTAAGAAGGCTGATTCTATAATGCATAAGAAATTGCAGAGGCTTTTTGACCCGGTATGTGCGACTGAAAATAACAGAAGCGTAAATACAGCTTCGTCAAGAAGCAAAATGCGGCCAAGTGATGTCTGGCTTGTAGGCCCCGAACTGTCGGGAATGATGACTCAAGCCATAATCTTGTCTGATTATTTGACTGAAGCCGGTCATACAGTTCACCTGGTATCCCGGCTGCATCCAGAGCAGGTGAAGGAGTACCTCAAACAGTTTGAGGTACAATCTTGGTTTGGTACTCTTGGCCTGGAAATCAAATCAGGTGAGTCATATGTAGGTATGGGTAAGAGCCGCGGCTCCTGGGAGGCCGAAGGGTTCGAAGATTTGGCTGCCGGAGATTCAGATTCTTTCACGGCGGCAAAGGTTTCACCATCTCCGGATGTTCTTTTAAGCAGGCTTTTGCTCGAAGACGGCTTTCATTATCGTTATGTTCGCCCGCTGGAGCATTATCCTGACTTTATAAGCCGCAAGCGAAAGGTAAATGTTATATCGTTTTATCTACCCCTTTCTGCGAATTTACTGCTAAACGGAATCAAGCATGTTTGCATAGTAAGATCGATGGATAACCTCGAAATGATGGGTAAATGCGGCGTTGATACCGGCCTTTTGCCATATATGCCTGACTTCATTCTTTTGTGGGATTGGGATTGCTGGGGCTTAAGTGGGGCTGAGGGTTCAGATGGATCTAATAGATTGGATGTAGATTCGGTGTTAGGCCAGGGGATACCTGAAACACCTGCTCGGAATGTTAGCCATGCCTCACCTGCTGTAGTTAAGTATGTTCTTGAAGCAAAATTCCCACCCCTTCCGCCATCTCCTGGCTTGCCCACTCTATCGGCATGTATGATAGTCAAAGACGAAGCCGGAATCATTGAAGACTGTCTTTTCTCCCTCATTTCTGTGGCCGATGAAGTGATAGTAAATGATACGGGTTCCCAGGATGATACTCTAGAGATAGCTCAGGCGTTTGGAGCCAAATGTTTTCAAACCCAGTGGGACAATGACTTTGCCAAGGCGAGAAACGACTCAATTGAGAGGGCGCACTGCAAGTACATTTTGACCATAGATGCAGATGAAAGGGTCTCAGAGGACAGCCGGCCCAAAGTGAAACTGGAACTATTGAAGGGTGCTGACGCTTACTTGGTTCGAATTGCAGAAGTCAGAGGTTCAAGTTCTGCGGACTTTGGCACTATTGTTCGGATTTTTGCTAACAAGCCTTCCCATAGATACATAGGAAAAGTACACGAACAAGTAGCTACATTTGTTAAGGGACAGATATTCAATAGTTCGCTGAGTCTGGAACATGTGGGGTACAATCCTGTAATAAGTGCAATTAAACAGAAGCGTAAGCGCAATATTGATCTACTGTTAAAAGAGCATTATGAAGAGGAACCCGATTTAGGAAAGGAGTACTTGCTTTTTCAGGCCGGTACAGAGATGCTGTTTAGCCAGGATTATGTGAACGGTTTGAAGTGTCTTGTTGAGGCTTATGATAGTACTGTGAACATGGCGTTTCGCCCTCTAACTGCGTTGCGCGTCGTAGATGCTTACCTAGCATTGGATCGAATTTATGATATAGTCGGTTTTGCGTCAGAGGTACTAGATGACTACCCTGACTTCATAGAGTTTGCTCTTAAAGTGGCCGAGATTATGGTCCGTAAAGGAAGATTTGATGAGGCTGACAACTTACTTGAAGGAGTCAAACTCCAATCTTCAAATGCCATTCTTCCCAGGTCTGAAGGCGCAGATACTTTCATGCTCCAAAGTGTCCTTGCTCAAATTCAAATTGGGAAAGAAAACAAGGAGAAGGCTTTTGAGCATGTAGTTAGTGCCCTAAGATGGAACCCTGACTATAGTCCCGCACAAAGGCTGCTTTGTTTGCACTGGCCTGAGAACACGGTAGAAGTCTTGGAGGAGGTCAACCCGAAGTCTGTCCGCCCGGTCGTAGGGCAATATATCGTGCAAAATAAACTAACTGAGGCTGAGGAGCTTGCAGTCTCGTTTGGGGATAGTTCCGCCCTTGGGGAAGTTAGGCTTTCGCAGGGCAATTACGTTGACGCGGCCAGGTGTTTTCTAAGTAGTGGGGACGTATGGGACCGCCGGCGAGGCTTATTGTTGGCAGGTATCGGGTTGGCTGAGGAATTGCCTGGCTTGGATAAGTTCCACGACACTTTAGTAGTTAGGGTATTGCAAGGCCTGCCCTGCAAAATTGGCGAAGTACAGGATGTTTGCAGGATTCTTGGCTTTCTGCTTGATATTAGGGCCATGGACAAGTTTTTTGTTGCTGCCCGATCGCTAGATTCCATTCCCAGGGGAAATGTTCTTGTTGGAAAAATCCTTTACGGACACGGTCATTGCAATCTTGCATATAGGGTGTTGAAAGGAGCAAACGAAAGTGACCTGGAAGCCTATACGCTATTGGCAGGTATTTGTCAAAGACTCGGGTTATACGACGAAGCCCGGTCACACTATGAAATGATTAGAACTGTGCGAAGATTGACGTCCAATGAGTGTGTAAAGTATGTTAAGGTTTTGTGCAAACTGGGGAAGTACGACGAGGCTGGTTTGCTGCTAGATGAAGCTATGGATGTTTATCCTGAGAATAGAGCCATAGGCGAGATGTTTGCACTGTTTGGCAAGATGATGCCGGATGTTCTCAGCAATCCTTCTGGCAGTAAGTAGTAACCTTTGAGTTAAGTGGCTTTATGCAGGTTGTTGCTGCTACACTTAGACTATCGACGAATGATATATTTTTGGAAGTTGAATCAGAGAATAAGAGGCCCTTGACTCCTGATAACGGATCAAGGGCCTCTTATTTTCGCTTGAATCCTAACTTCACGTTCCTCTTCGTCTGATCGCTGATTCTTTCCAAATGTGGAGAGGGATTGCTCCCCCTCCTTACTTTCTAGACGTGTTTCACTGAAGAAGATTCAGTACTGACTGCGGCCTTATGTTGGCCTGGGCTAACATGGCAGTACCTGCTTGTAGCAATATCTGATGTCGTGTAAAACTAGCCATTTCAAGTGCCATATCGACGTCCCTAATCCTGGATTCTGCGGCTGCTAGGTTCTCTGCAGCAGTGTTCAAGTTATTGATGGTGTGCTCAAACCTGTTCTGAAGCGCACCAAGCTGGGCACGTTCATCAGCTACTGTCTGTATAGCACCATCGAGCGCCGAAATTGCCTCAGGGGCACTTGTACTTACGTTGATACCTTGAATACTGAGACCTCCGTCGACTGCGCTCGTCATACCGCTAATTCCGAAGTTCACCGTGTCAGCCGAGCCAGCACCTATGTGGATTGTGATGCCAGCATTCGAAAGTGACCCGTCTATTATCTTCATGCCGTTAAAAGTGGTTTGCGTTGCAATTCGATCTACTTCATCTATCAACGCATCAATCTCCAATTGAATAGCAGCCCGGTCCTCATCGCTTACTGTGCCGTTAGCAGCTTGAACTGCAAGTTCTCTCATCCTTTGAAGAATAGAATGGGTTTCATTCAAAGCTCCTTCGGCAGTCTGAATTAATGAAATGCCATCCTGAGCGTTTCTGGTTGCTTGCCTTAATCCCGAAATCTGCGCTCGCATCCTTTCGGAAATGGCCAGACCGGCTGCGTCATCAGCTGCTCTGTTGATTCTGTAGCCAGAGGATAATTTCTCCAGTGACTTTGCCATCAGGTTATCAGTCACTGAAAGGTTTTTCCACGCGTTAAGCGCAGAAATGTTTGTATTGATTCTCATGTTTCTACCTCCCTGTAGAATTGGATTCCGCGTCCTTGCGGAGTCTGAGTCTGGCTGTGCGGGACATCACTTGCTGGTCCCCTGTACCAGACTGAGAATTAACCCTCAGGTATTGAATCGGCAGTAAATGCTCAGCGATATAGTGGTAATCCGAAAATGAGACTTTAGGCCCAAGGCTGATGGATATGAACTCATCTAAAAGTTATTCAGAATGGTAAACCGCTTTGGTGTTTTCGGATTAATAGTGAATAGTCTCACCCCAAGTGTTCTAGCAGTTGCGATTACCTGTTTCATGTAGTTTGCACCTATGTCGCTATATGGGACCAGGACCGCATCTACGGACACTAATAGCCGATAAAGCCCATCGGATTCCAGTGGGTTGTCTACAATGACTATGTTTTTGCAGAATTCGGTTTCTTCTCCTGTTACCTCGGAAACTAAGTGAGACAGGATGATGGCAGCATTGTTTGCAGATACCTGATTCGGATTTGCCCTCACCGCAAGAGTTATCCTATCGTTGTGAGCCAGTAACTGGATCAACGCTTGAAACGTATTTATCCAAGGTCTGTTTGGGTGAGCCCAATCCGGAAATAGCATTATGCAATATGGACGTTTTCCGAGAATTTGAACTCGTTCAAGCTGATTTGCATAGATTACAGTCTTATCACTCACATGCCTATTAGGTACGCACTCTAATCGCTCATAAAGACGAATCTCCGAATGGATGCCTGCCTTATCGTATGCAAATGGAAGAACGGATCTTAGAAGATCACGACCTAATCCAAATCGGTTTTCGGAGGCGGCGATTTTTGCTGCTATGATATTACAGGCTGTTGTGGCAAGAGTCTTCCATGTGAGTAAACTAAGAAAATGCTCTATATGGCCTGCAAAACAGTGTTGTTTGTGTCTTTTGGACAAGGTATTTTCTATCCCTTGAACGAACTTATCCGGATCACTTACTGTTACTGGAGGACTCATCCGAATACTTTCTGGAATAGGGGTACTTATCACTGGCAGACCTGATGCAAGATACTCCAAGATCTTGATCGGATTGCTGTGGTATGCAGCTGGATGGTCAACCCTAAATGGCACGATGCCACAGTCCATGTGCTGGTAGTACGCAGGAAGATTTTCATACGGCTTACTTCCTAGTATATGGATGTTGGAAGCACTAAGCCTGCCGATGTCAGTGAACGATGGGCCTATGATGACAAATGACCAATCAGGGCGCTCAAGGGCAGATTTGTAGATGAGCTCCAGGTCAACCCATCCAGCAAGAGCTCCCACGTACCCGACTCTCGGATGCGGTACAGTTTTCAAGTCATCGGGTTCGGGAGATGATTCTCGGAAAAAATCCGGGTTCACTCCATTGGGTATATGAAAGACTGATTGAGAATAGAGGGATTTCGACTCTCTCAACGTCTTACTTGTTACTAGAACTATGTCTGAAGTTCGTGCCAGAAGCTGCTCTTGCGAGACTGCCAAGGGAGACGGGTTAAATGCGGTGAGTTCGTCAACACAATCGAACACCTGGAAAACACTCGATCTGTGGAGAGTTATGTATGGTACCCAACTTTGAAGAAGTACCCAGGAAATGTACTTGGAAAGCGAGAATAGATCTATTACCAACTCAAGATATTGCTTAAGGACATCAACTGATCTGCCATGACGGTCTTCAATGAGCTTGATTGGTTTTACTACGAATATGTCGTTCTCAACTTCTTGTATCAAATTGGGTAGTCGCTCCCGTAGAACTAGAGGTATGGCTTGGCTATGGGGCAATTCATCTTGTTCGATCTTCACACGGTATTTGGTCGGTTCGACGTAGATGATTCTGAATCCCATCTCTCGAAAACAGCGGAGCATATGCTGTGGCCGCTGCTGAAGAAAACTCCAGTCTATTGAGGAGTAGCACACTATGGTGTCGAAACCCTTTTCCAACAGGTATGACACTGCTCTGGACGGTGAACTGTTGGCCTTTCCAGGTGTGCTAAGCCCACGCGGGTTGACGTACATTTGCGGTAGCCTGAACTGGTTGGGGGTGTTGGTCAGGGAAAACACCTTACTCGATGCATTTTGGCTAATGCGGTTGTCTTTGGTAACTTTCATCACTGAAACCAGAAGGTAACTAGGATCCCAATTCGGCACTACTGAATTTTTCCATAGTCTGTTCCACAACATCATATTTGACATGTGACCTCAGCTTCCTAGTGTACATTATGGGGTTAAATTCCAACCCAGTATAAAGTATTGATAGTGATTAGTGTTTCGGTTTTTAGATCATACCTATCTTCGGAAAGATCCTTCTAATAGTTAAGATCCACAGCTGAAAGTCCACTACTGTCTCTCACGAGCGGCAGTCATCCTGCCTTGCCCTTATGTTCAAACGGAATTAGCCGATTAGTAAGGTAGAGAGGGGTTAGAACTAAATGCGGAAAGAAAGGCCAATTAGTTAAGAAAGCATTAGCTGATTCTGTACTATGGGAGAGGATATGATTTGTTTAACGATGCTATATCGCATCTGGCCGAAGCGAATCCGTTCTTAACTGAATGTGTGTTAAAACAAGAACTTGTTTGTGATTGTGTCCGGCTTACGTGCGAACTTTTGGAGAACGCAAGATTAGATGAGGCATTGACTTATGTACTTGAGGCCAAACTTACACTCCCGCCTTCACCTTTGGTCGACCTTGTGTTGGCGCAGTGTTACCTAAAAAACCAGATGGTGGCAGAAGCTGTAAGGATTCTTAAGGGACTTGTGTGTGAGCAGTTTCCTGAATCAAATCGATCTGTGCTGACTGTAACTAACATTGCCGATCTTGCTCTTCCACATTTTGTTGACGGTATGATGAGACTTGGCAAACTGGATGAATCTTTGGATATCTGCCTTACATCTTATCGTAATGAAGCGGTTGGTGGACAAGGGATATTGGGTGTCGCCTCGCTTCTTGAAGAACTAGGAGACTATAGACATGCTCTTTGTTTGCATAAGGTCTTGCTGGACGCATCACAATTCCAAAATGAGAAAATCAAGGCTTGGCGGTCAGCCCTTTCTATCTGTCTCCAAACCCACGACTTTGATGGGGTTACAGAATTACTAAGAATCGATGAGATCATACCGTCAAGTGTTCAGGCATGTCTTCATCCGGTTGAACCACGGATGGTGGTTGAAGCTAAGACACTCTACTTTCTTGGATATCAAAACCGGGCCCTAGAGAAAACAAAGCAATATCTCAAGACGGTCCCCGACAATGTAGGTTTTTTGTGTGATATGACATGTGCTGCGACTGCTTTGGGGGATAAAGAGTTCGCTAATTGGTGTATGAATGAAGTTCTTGAACGCTGTTTGCCGACTGACAATGTCCATTTTCTTTGCACTGTGGCTGAAAGACTTCTTGAAATTGGAGACTTAGAGCAGTCCTTTTATACATACGCGTTGGCTTTGAGGACAGATAAAACTTGTGTTTGGGCTCGCACTGGGTTAAGAAGAGCCATGCTGGCCAGGAAATACTCTGGGGAGCTACTGCAGAGATACAGTATGCCATTTCATTTGTATGCAGGTCGTCGGTATTTGATGAGGGGTCAATATGAGAAGTCCAAGTCTGAGTATCTCTTGTCAATTCAGAACGAGGGTATTTCCAGTGAGGCAATTACTGGCCTGATAAGCTGTTATCGCGCCCTTGGCCAGTATGCTAAGGTAGTTAAGATGAGCGATAGGTTTGCTTGTTTATCGAGTCGACGTTTAGAGGAGGCTCGGCATTCTGATGATTACTATTCTCTGATTGGAGAGAACGGAAAGCATGAGTTGGCTCATGAGACGTTGAAATTGACCGATAAATCCCTTTATCCTGAAAGTCGGAAGGGTTGTTCGTTTGGTATTAGGCCGAGTATTCTCATTGCTAGCCCAGTCAGACAAAAATCCACCATTCTACGTGAATTCCTTTTCGGTTTAGGTGAACTGGATACAACTGGGATGAACATAGATTACATTTTTATTGATGATAATGTTGATCCCGTTTCCAGGCAGATGCTTGGCGCATTCAGGCCTCCCAAGGGGAAAGTTTACTTGTATTCAGTAGAGTTACAGGGCGCGAGCGGAACTTATGTTTGTGATGATGTGACCCACCATTGGACGCCCGATCTCATGAACAAGGTTGGTAATCTTAAAGATTGTATCATAGAAGCAGCTCTCAAAATGAATTATGACTATGTCTTTTTCGTGGATTCAGATCTCGTTCTTCATCCTAAAACACTTAACCACCTTTTTTGGGTCAATCGTGATATTGTATCCGAAGTTTTCTGGACAAAGTGGAAACCGGATTCACCAGACCTGCCGCAGGTTTGGTTGAAGGATCAGTATAGTTTATTCGACGCTCGCCCAAACGAGAATCTCGATCAACATGAGATTCAGAGACGAGTAGTTCAGTTTGTCAGTGATCTGACTGTTCCGGGCCTGTATCAAGTGGGCGGACTCGGTGCTTGCACACTGATAAAGCGCAAGGTTTTGGAAGCCGGAGTTCGATTTCGAAGCATAGATAATATATCCCTTTCCGGTGAAGATCGCTTTTTCTGTGTTCGTGCAAGGGCCATGGGGTTCGGCCTATATGCAGATACGACATATCCACCTCTTCACTTGTACCGTGAAGAAGAGCTAAGTCGTATAGAGGAATTTCGCAAGAAAGCCAGAACGTGGGATACTGCCTCTGAGACTAAACTTCTTCGTGATGTTTCCTCAAGATCAGAAGCGAGTGTGTCATATTTACATAAGAGGTTTGACAATATCGGTAGACATGTGACGGTTTCTTCTGATGTTTCTGTTGGATGGAAGTACGAATCACCCAAACACCGTTTTCATCGGCGGGTCAAGATTGGCAAGAACAAACTGACTCTTTCTATGCTCTTAAAAAGTGACACCAGGTATCTTCCTGATGTGTTGGCTCATGCTGCTAAGTATGTTGATGAGGCAGTTATTGTTGATGCTTCCAATAGCGAAGACACTATTCAGGTATGCAGACAAGTTATGGATAGAGCGGGTGTTCCTCTGATTGCTATTTCCAGCGAAAGAAGTGGATGTGACAGTCACGCTCAACTAAGGAAACAGCAGTGGGAGTTAACGCTAGCAACGAAGCCCGATTGGATCTTGTGTTTAGACGCCGATCAGGTTTTTGAGGGCCGTATGAAGTGGCAAGCAGCACAACTCATAAATCAGAAAGACTTTGATGTAATTTGCTTCCGCATGTATGACATGTGGGATTTAGAGCACTACCGAGACGACGAGTATTGGAAGGCTCACCAGAAGTATCTTCCTTTCCTGGTTCGCTATCAACCGTATTTTGAGTATATGTGGAGTGATATTACGGTGGACTGCAACTGGTTTCCCGCCAACATAGAACTTCTTCCGGCTTACCGTAGCGATTTAAGGCTTAAGCATTTAGGATGGGCTAATCGTGATGATCGCAAGCGGAAATATGATTTATACAAAGCATCGGTTTCTCAGGGTAAGCAGGCGATTTCAAAGCGGGCCGAGTCGCTTTTAGATCCCAGCCCGAATCTTGTCAGGTGGCGAGAAAACGTATAGAAATTTGGGTCGAGTAGAACTAAGATATAGTACTTGAACCGGATTATCATTCCGCTTTCGGTGATGGCGGTTTATGGGATGTTACCTTGATCCAGGTTGCATATGCTAGGCTTGTTGGGTAGTAATAGTCCCTGACACACAGAGTCCGTTCCAAGACCTTTCCCCCATCTCCATATTGGGTTAATCTAATTAAGAGGATAAAAGATACAATCAGGAGTAGTAGAACTCTAATCACTCTCACTAAGGAAGTCACGGAATACGCGCCAGAGCACGCGCGAACACTCCAGTATCGAGTGTCAGCATACAGTACCAAAGGAGGATGCATGCATGGAAACAAGCAAACGTTCGGTAACCTTTGAAGACCTTTGGCGGCTTAAGTTCGTTGGCGATCCTGAAATTGCGCCCGACGGCTCTAAAGTAGTTTGGGTGCAGACACAAAGTAACGTAGATAAGAACACTTACGAGTCGGCAATTTGGATGTCTGTCAGAACCTCTGATAATTGTTTCGGCAAACCTGTGAGAATTACATATGGCAAAACAGATGGTGAACACGGTGCCAGAGAAGGGTCTCCCAGGTTTTCTCCCGATGGAACCCACCTTGCATTCTTGTCGAGCCGATCCGGAAACAACCAAATCTGGCTTCTCGATATGAAAGAAGCAGGTGAAGCCAAACAAGTTACTCATGGCGACGACAGCGTATCCGGCATAACCTGGTCACCTGACGGAAAGCATCTTGCGTTTGTCTCCCGGGAGCCTAAGCCAAAAGAGGAGGGCGAAGGTGAGGCACATAAAGCTAAGGATGTAACTTTGGTAACCAAACTTAGATACAAAGCAAATGGTGTTCCGCATATAGTAGATCCCCGTCCCCGACAGATATTTACGGTTAACATAGAAACCGGTGAGAAGAAGCAACTTACTTTCGGAGAGTACGACTGTTCTTTTCCGGTATTTTCTCCTGATGGGAACCAATTGGCATTTACATCTTGCCGCGAACCCAATCACGAGGTTGACATGGTTCCTGATATTTGGGTTCTCGCTTTGGAAAGCGGCCAATTAAAGAAACTTACAGATGGACGTGGCCCTGCCGGCTTGCCTGTATATTCACCTGACGGAAAGCATATTGCGTTTTTCGGCAACCTGCGAAAGCAGGTAGCGGCTGCCAAATCTGAAGTGTTGGTAATTCCGGTTGATGGGGGGGATGCAAAAGTGCTCACAGCCGGTCTTGATAGGAGCGTTGGCTGTTCCGTATCGACTGACTGCAAGATGGATGCAGGGAGAAGCGGCCCCTACTGGTCTCACGACGGCAAACTCATTTACTTTATTGCCACCGACAGGGGATATTCCAAAATCTTTAGAGTATCTTTGGACAATTGTGAAGTTCAGGAAATGGGTGTACTCAATTCAGATTGTAGCGGCCCTATACCCGAGGCTTTTGACTATCCGCCTGTGATTACCTCAATGGCGTTTCAGGATACCGGTGGCCAAGAAGTATTCGCATTTGTTGGCGGGTCACAGCTTAACCCAGGCGATGTCTATGTAGCCCAAGTCATCTCAGAAAAATGCACAGATTTGAAACCTGCTGATGTTGATGTTACTCATTGGAAGTATCAAGTGGTTTCAAAGAAATACGCATTCAACCGATGCTGCAGGCTCACTTCGGTTAATGAATCTGTTTTATCTCAATTGCAGCTTTCCCAGCCTGAATATTTCTTGTTCACCGGTTCAGACGGTGTAGAACTTGAAGGTTGGTTGATGAAACCTGTCAATTTTGATGCTGACAGTAAATATCCTGCAGTCGTAGAAATTCACGGAGGCCCGGCAGTTACCTATGGGTTGGCATTTTTCCATGAGTTCCAGCTGCTTGCATCAAACGGTTACGGTGTTTTCTACTGCAATCCCAGGGGAAGCCTTGGGTATGGAGAATGGTTTGCCCAGCAAGTTATTGCAGATCAAGGCGGAATGGATTACCAGGATATTATGTCTGTGCGCGATTACGTAGACAAAGTTGAGTGGGTTGATTCCAGCAAGGTAGGAGTTACCGGCGGCAGCTACGGCGGTTTCATGACTAACTGGATAGTCGGGCATACTGACAGGTTTAACGCCGCTGTCACTCAGCGAAGTATCAGCAATTGGTTCACCAAATATGGTACCAGCGATATCGGCTTTTACGGAAACAGAAAGAGTATGGGAATGAGAGATCTTTGGGACAGCGAAGACTGGCTTATGGAGAGATCGCCTATCAGATATGCTCCCAATGTGAAAACTCCTATTCTCATAATCCATGCTGAGCAAGATTTCCGTTGTCCGATGGAACAGGCTGAGCAGTGGTACATTGCGCTAAAGCGGCTTGGCAAGACAGTTGAGTTTGTGAGGTTTGCCAATGAAAACCACGAACTTTCAAGGTCAGGCAAACCGTGGAATAGGCGCGAAAGGTTAAGGCACATGCTCAGATGGTTCGATAAGTATTTAAAGTAAAATTTTCGGCTGGATAGAAATCCGGGAGGAGGCTGGTGCTTATAGCCGTCCTCCCGGTTACTCTTATGAGCCAATTTAAGCAATGTGGCAAATTGTCCTAAGTATCTTTATGTTGATCCTGCGATAGGTAAAGCGTGAGATTAACTGATTTTATGTGATTTGGATGTTATGCCCGCGCCTTGATGGCCCTGTCTTAGGCAGTGTTACCGTTAGTACCCCATTGTTAAATGAAGCTTTAGCTTTGGTTGGATCTACAGGTGCCCCTAGGTTGACAGTCCGCACCATCTTTCCAAACGATGATTCCTGAATTACCCAATTTCTGTCCTCAACCTGCTTGCTCTCGCTCTTTTCCGAAGCTATGCTAATAGAATCTTCTGTGCACCGCAGATCAATCTTGTCCTTTTCCACTCCTGGGAGTTCGGCTCTGACCACGATATTTTCGCCCTCGTCCAGAACATCTACCGGGAAATCGCCAAACCGGTTTTCCGGCATTGCCTTAGAGCCAAACCCTCTCCACATATCATTGAAAAGGGAATCAATCTTTCTTTCGAGGCGTGAAAGTTCGTTTAATGGTTGCCATGGTCTAATCATAGCCATTCTCCTTTCTCGCAGTTGTGTTGAAATATCTTCAAAATGATGGTACCCAACGCTGAGTTCATTAATACTATAGCAAGAAGGTCAAGGAAAGTCAAAGTCAGGATAGACCAAGCTTTTGACAGTGTTATCTGGGCACACTGAAGCATAAGGAGAAACTTAGCACTGTCCACAGTTTAACAGGCCAACCCTGTATGTTTTGCGGTGAAGAATCTACCGTCCAAGAGATATTCAAGTTGGCCTGTATACTGTACTTGGCCCGTTTTTTGAATTCTATCCGTGGTTTTCTTCAGGTTCACCTGGATCTGATGATAGGTCATGTATTTCGATGTTTTGAGTATCTTCGGATTTTGAACGGGATGTGGCACTAAGCCCTATGACCAGAAACAACATGAATAATAAAGCCAGAGTATCGTTCAAGCAAACACCCTCCCCCATATATGTCGTCAATCGTGCATTAATATGTTACGCGTCAATGGGAGGGAATGTGTCTTTTGGCTATTTATTGTATTGAAATCAGAGTGGTTTGAAGGTTTGTTTGCCTACCCAGCCTTTGCTATTTAAGTAACCGCCGGTAATCTGTATGTTGATTTATGAGAACAAGCCTAGCCTCTTTTTGAGACCTTTGGTATGGTATTAGTGATTATTTTGCTGAATCGGAGGTTTGAGGTTACATGAGTCTTACAACGAATCCTCCATACATGATATCTGTTGTAGTGCCTGCGTACAACGCGGAAAAACACCTGGGGGCTTGTTTGGAATCCCTTTGCCGTCAGAGCTTACGCAATTTCGAAGTAATTGTGGTCAATGACGGGTCTCAAGACGAAACTGCGAGCATAGCTGAGTGTGTTCTTTCGGAATCGGGGCTTCCATACTGCGTCTTATCCCAATCAAACCAGGGGGTTAGCGTTGCGAGAAACAGCGGTCTGGAAATTGCTAAAGGTGAGTATGTAATATTCTTGGATTCAGATGATTATATACATGAAGATTGCCTGGCAAAATTAAGCCATAGGGCAGAGACAACCCAATCGGACATTGTATTTTGCGGATATGATTATGTGTCTCAAGACGGAGAGTTGCTTCGTCCATATACAGAGCGTCATGTGTATTTAGAAGATATATTGACAGGGCCTGAAGCCCTTATTGAAGTGTTTACTGAAAGAGTCTCGGTTTGGACCGGCAGCATCATTTTCCGTAAAGAACATCTAACCCGTTATGATGTGTGGTTCAAACCAGGGAGGACTATGGCACAGGATATTGAGTTTGAGTTTAAGGCTTTGTTCCATGCCGGGAGAGTATCTTCTGTAAACCAAAGCTTATCTTTTTATGTACAAATGCCCGGCTCAGCTACTCGTACAGGTAACTTCCTCAAACGGTTGCAAGGGATGGATGTCTTGTTTGCCTTACGTGACTATTTTACAGAATATGTTCAAGACCAAGAGCAAAATAGGTTTCACGCTAAACAAACTGAGCAACTTGAGCACGCTGAACAAGTTGCGCAAACGGCAGGAATCGATCAAATTGTGCAAACGGGGCAAGAAGCCGACGCTGATGTAAATACAAAACATGATTCTAAGTACGAGTTAGAAAAACAGGTCATAAATTGTTTGCAGACTTATAGAATTCCTGTTTCCCTTGCCGGTGTTTTTGGTTCTCTGGCTGCCGATGGGTGCCCAAGGCGTAAGTATTTGAAACTTCTAAATGGGCGCCCAGATTACATAGAAGCGCTCCACAAGTTTTCCCCGGTTTCCGATGCTAAATTTGCTTCAAGAAGAAGCCTCCAGGTCCGGTTGCTTAGAAGGTTTCCTTCTGTATACTTTGTGTTATCCAGAATTCGCGGCCAACTTCGATAGATAAAGCAACCTGTTTTTCGTTTTTTGGCACATAAGTGTAAAGGCTTTTTTGAGTATGTAGAGTAATTAAAGAAGGAAAAGACGATCTTCGTGGCGAATAGGGTATCGATACATCAGGCAGTATGAATGTCTGATGTATTAATATGGTAAAACATTTTGTTTTAGGCAGGGGGATTTCTGTACTAAAGGGAGTAATCTACCAGGAGCCTCTATTTAGTTCCAATCAACCTGCTTTTTGACACCTAAGGAGATGAATTCCAGGGAGGTGATGACCCCAAATAGGCCGGTAGCACATTATCGTTAGCGAATACTTGTCAAAATACTTATTAAGATACTTCATTGAAAAACTTCATCTAACATCATCTATGTAGCATCAAAAACTTATTTTAGTGTTCGTGTCCCATGTTTTCGGTTACCCAGATTGAGTTAAGGCTGATTGCAACACAAAGTTGCTATAAGTTTTATGTTTGTACTTTTTTGGAGGTGAACTAAGTGTTTGCAGAAGGCATGATTGTAGATTTTATTCTCGTTTTTGCCATGATTGTTGCCGTGTTCTACACTGTGAGAAAGAGCAGTACCAAAACCTGGAACATTCGTAAGATAGCAGGGTTGGAAGCTATTGATGAGGCTGTTGGCAGGGCAACTGAAACAAATAGGATGGTTCTGTATTTACCTGGTTATGGAGGCCTTTCAGATCCGCAAACCCTGGCTTCGCTGGGTGTGTTATCAGAAGTTGCCAAAGCCACAGCGCGTTATGATACCAATCTTACTGTCGCTGTTGAGTATGCCAACCTTGTTCCTGTGTTTGAGGAAGTTGTACGAACCGGTTATTTGACTGAAGGCAAAATCGATAGTTTCAGAACAGAGAACATACGCTGGTTTTCAGATCACTATTATGGCTATGCCATTGCAGTGATCGGCATGATATACAAAGAACGCCCGGCAGCAATGGTTTTGATGGGGAACTTTGCTTTTGATGCGCTTATGTACGCTGAAGCAGGGGCCCAAGTCGGTGCCATTCAAATAGGCGGAACTGCAAATACCACTCAGATACCTTTCTTTGTGGCGGCTTGCGACTACGCACTAATCGGTGAAGAGATTTTCGCTGCAGCTGCTTACCTTACTCAAGAACCAAACAGGGTTGCCACCATAGTTGTTGAAGACTGGGGGAAATTCCTGGTAACAGGCCTTGTGCTCTTAGGATCGGTTTTGGCTACATTCAGTGCAGCTGATTGGCTAAATAAACTCCTAGAGAGTTAGAAAAGGAGTGACAAATTGTGAAACGTACTTTGCCCTATGTGATAACCGCTGTTTCGGCTGCGATAATTCTTATCAGCATGTTTTTTGGAGTCGCGCCTAAGGTATCACAAGAACTGGATCAATGGTCCGTTGTTAGTAGTGCTGTTGTGTGCGCTTTTGGCCTTGTTAACCTGACTGCGGTTCACGTAAAGAACATCAAACGAAGATCTGAAGATTGGGATTTGTCAATTCTTCTTCTTATATTGACTTACGGCTACTTGATTCTGGGACTGGCCAAGGGTCCTACAGACGAGCTGTACTCTTGGATATTCAATGCTACAGCTGTGCCGCTGGGAGCTACGTTCTATGCTCTTTTGGCATTTTATATTGTTTCAGCGGCTTACAGAGCTTTTAGGGCGAAAAGTCGAGATGCTGTGATTCTCTTAGTATCTGCAATTATTGTTCTTATTGGAAAAGCCCCGTTGGGTGAGTATTTGTTTCCGTTCATGGGCGAGTGGACTAATTGGATCATGGATATTCCAAGTGTAGCTACTATGAGGTCTGTTGCATTTGGTGCTACCCTGGGGGCTCTTATTACAGCTATCCGCGTATTGCTTGGATTTGACCGTCCATATGCCGCAGGTGGCGAATAGGAGGTGGCACAATGAATTTTTGGGATAAGTTACAGAATCTAGATCACAGATGGTATTATTACATACTGCTAATTGTGATTTCATTGCCTATCATAAAGCCTTGGGGGCTTCCTATTAAGACAGGCGCTGAGTCCGAGGCTTTCCATAACAGTATAGAAGCGCTTTCCGAGAATAATGTTGTATTCTTGGTAATTGGATATCGTACTGACTCTCTTGTAGAAATGAATCCTCAGCTTACTGTAGTATTCAAGCGTGCACTTGAAAAAGGCATAAAAGTGGTGACATGGGCTGCTGTAGACGAAGGGGCTATGGTTGCGCAGAATGTAATGCAACCTATAGCTGAGGAAATGGGTGCAGTTTATGGTGTAGACTGGATCAATTTAGGTTACAAACCAATTTCCGATGCGCTTTTGCAGAAGATGATAGATGATTTTCCACAAGCCATGGCTTATTCCGAAATGGGCGGAGGGAATTTGGACAGTTTCGAAATCACCAAGGATTTCCATACAGTAACCCAATCCGATCTTATAGTTTGTCTTAGCAACGTGACGCCTAGCCCGGCTCAGAGTGTATTGAGGATAATATCTCTTCCTACAGGTGTTCCATTGGTAATGGGTACAGCATCGCTTACTGTGCCAGGGGAAATGCCGTATTACGCGTCGGGCCAGTACAAAGGGCTGATATGTGGGCTTCGAGGCGCTGCCGAATATGAGCTGCTTACCGGCTATCCGGGCAGCGCTATTTTGGGTATGGATGCTCAGTCGGCCGCCCACTTTTTGGTGATCATTCTTATTGCACTTGGTAACCTTGGTGACTTTCTGAGCAAAAAGGAGGGTGAGAATCGATGAGTGCTGCTTTGAGTAACTGGTTAGCGCTTTTCTTTACTGTATGTATATTTTCTCTGCTCTTGTATAAAGACAACAAACTCTTTCGTTTGGCAGAAACTGTGCTAGTCGGAATCACTGCTGCCAACGGGATAGTATTGACATTTAATAATTATATTAAGCCTACAATCGTTTCTGATATAGGAACTGACGGTAAGTATTGGTATATCATACCGATATTGATGGGACTTCTCATGTATACGAGATTTTTCGGCCCAATTGGTTGGTTGTCTCGTATTCCCATGGGCTTATGGCTGGGTATTGGAGCGGGTTATATCCTTACCAGGCAACCGGCGGTATTCTTCAGCCAAATCCAGGCATCCTTTTTGCAACTTAACAGCATAAACAATATCATATTCGTGCTTGGTGTGGTGACTGTCCTTGCTTATTTCTTCTTTACTGTTGAGACGAGCAAAGGGCCTATGAAAGTAGCGAGCGAGATCGGAAAATGTTTCTTGCTGGTTACATTCGGGGCTGCTTTTGCCAATACAGTCATGTCCAGGGTATCGGTCCTGCTTGGTAGGATGCAGTTCATTTTTCAAGATATGTTCAACCTAGGGGTCCAGTAGATTCGGTTTCATATATTGACGGACGGTTCCCATCAGTTACTTAGGTGGGAATCGTCTCTGTTTCTCTTAACCTAATAGGAAATATCCAGTGATTTGCCGAAGTCAGTTTTTCGAAATGAACCTTGAATTTCCTGGCGGCTTTGATTGCTGTAAATGTGACACTAACGATAGGTTCTTTAAAAGACAGGTTATAGATTACTTAATACATTGGAAGGAGCATAGAACACATGCCCAGAGTAAAACGAGCCCTTGAGCATATTGACGAACTTAACCTGGACGGTTTGTTCTTGGTACAAAACGAGCGAGTAAGCAAGAAAAATGTTAGGTATCTTAGCGGATTTACAGGTTCGACTGCCTACCTGGTAATTACCCCTAAGAAACGGGTTATTACAGTTGATGACCGGTATACGGTGCAGGCAGCTGAGCAGTGTAAGCCGTACGGGTTTGAAGTTGTACCCCACGTAAGGCCATTTACAGGTGCATTGAAAAAGATAGTAAAAGAGCTCGGAATCAAAAGGCTTGGATACGAGACTGAGGCAATTATGGTTTCCATGTTCAACACGGTCAACAAGGCCCTGCCTGATGTCGAATTGGTACCGACTACGAACTTTGTTGAAAATTTGAGGGCAATAAAGGATCAAGATGAGGTTGCGATTTTGGCAGAAGCTGCCGAAATGACCGACAAACTGTTTGAACATGTGTTGGAGTACATTAAACCCGGTGTTACGGAAAAGGACCTTGCTCTTGAGTTTGAGTATTATGCCAGAAAAATGGGGGCATCCGGCCTTTCCTTTGACTTAATTGTTGCATCCGGCGCTCGAGGAGCCATGCAGCACGGAGCGCCTACCGATAAGCAGATTGAAAACGGTGATTTTATTGTAATGGATTTCGGGATAGCGTACCAAGGCTATCTTACTGATATGACCAGAACTGTGTTAGTGGGAAAGGCTACCAAAGAGCAGAAAAGGGCCTACAGTACTGTGAAACACGCCCAAGAGCAAGCGTGCGATTTGATCAGGCCAGGTTTGCTCGGCAGTGAATCTGCCAAAAAGGCTTACGAAATTATGGTTGCTGCAGGTTACAAGGAATATTGCTCTCAGAATCTGGGCCACGGCGTAGGCCTGGAAATTCACGAGGAACCGTATTTGACACTTGACGGAGATTTGGTACTTAAACCGGGCCATCTGGTCACTGTTGAACCGGGTATCTATATTCCGGGATGGGGTGGAGTGCGTATTGAGGACATGGTTCTGGTTCAAGGTGAAGGTAAGGATGATGGACAAGATATTGCTCCTCGCATACTTACTCATTCCACTAAGGAGTTGATTGAGCTATAACACTAATTAAAACGGTTGACGCAAATTCGGCACTTATGCAAGTCAAAAACCGGGTCTGGACTTTTGGCCCTGGGTAAGCGAACAGATTAATATAAAGGGGAGAGAAGATATGGCTCCGGACAAGACAGCAAATTTAACAGCAAATCTTGAAGAGAAGCAAATACCTAAGGTAACCTGGGAGGATTATGCCCGTGCCGAAAGGTTTTTACCGCAGAACATAGGGAAACTGGCTTACAGTTTGAATATCACTCCCAATTGGGCAGGTAAAGAGGATTGTTTTTGGTATAAGGTAGATACCCGTCAAGGCAAGAAATTTATGTTCGTTGACCCTGAAGCCAGGTTGCATCAAGAAGCTTTCGATCACGTAAAACTTGCAGCTCAACTGTCTCGGGTTACTAAGCGCGCTTACGTGCATACACACCTTCCTTTCGATAAGTTCAGATATGCTGATTCTAACCTTTCTGCAATTGTTTTCGAAGCCGAGGAAACTACCTGGCAGTTTGATCTTAAGGCCGGCGAACTCACCAGGTGTTCGGAGGACACCGGTAGCTTTGGCCAGGGTTCTGCTGAGATAACCGAAGTAGTTTCGCCGGACGAAAAATGGGCTGTCTTTGTAAAGGACTATAATCTCTATGTTAGATGTATTTCTACCGGCAAACAAATTCAACTGACTGTTGATGGCGAAGAAAAATACCACTATGCAGCGCCTTTCAGAAATCCGCTGCTTGATGCCGGACTGATGGAACCTGAGCGCGCCGGATACTATTTGAGGCCTGCAGTTGTTTGGTCACCTGATTCGAAGCGAATTCTTACATACAAAATTAACCACAAAGATGTGGGTGAATGCTATCTGGTTCAATCGTGCCCGCCGGATGGCAGCAAGCGGCCTAAATTGTATCGTTACGTTTACCCTTTGCCAGGCGACAAAAATGTGCCAATGGCAGAGCCTGTAATAATCAATTTGGAAGAGGTTATAGAAAAGCACTCTCAGGGTGAGGCGTCAGATGTTTCTGCTCAACCTCAAACTCAGGCTGATCAGGTCAAGGTGAAAATCGATCCTGTGCAGCAACTGTATTATGGTGCACCTTATTGTTGGACTTATTGGACAACCGGTGATAACCGGCGCATCTATTTTATGCGTCGTGAGCGAGGATATACTGTCAAACGGTTGTACTTAATCGATCCTGAAACAGGAGATAGCCAGGTACTTATTGAGGAAGAAAGCCCTACTGCAGTTGAGCACTACGCTCCCAGGGCAGTGGATGACGGCAAGTTGATTATATGGCACTCGGAGCAGGATGGTTGGGCCCATTTGTATATGTATGACGGGCTTACAGGCGAACTTAAGCACCGGATTACATCAGGGCCTTGGGTTGTCCGGGAGATTAAGTACATTGACGAACTTGACAGGGTAGTTTACTTTACTGCCAGCGGATTAGAGGAGAACAGGAACCCTTACTACAGGCACCTCTACAGGGTGAATTTTGACGGAACCGGGTTACAACTCCTTACTCCCGAAGATGCTGAACATGAGACAATGTTTACTCCCAGCGGTAAGTACTTTGTTGACCGTTATTCCAGGGTTGATTTGGCGCCTGTCATGGTTTTGCGTAAAAATGACGGGGATCTTGTTTCCGAACTTGAGAAGGCCGACTTGGAACTTCTCTTTGAAACAGGGTGGAGTTTTCCTGAAAGATTTTGTGTAAAAGCCCGGGACGGCGTAACTGATATTTATGGCATGATCATAAGGCCGTCGAATTTCGATCCAAACAAGAGTTATCCTGTTATTGAGGCTAACTACTCGGGCCCACAGACTGCGAGAACGCCCAGGGCTTTTGGAGACAGCGATGGAAGCAGGCAGTTTTGGCAGGACCAGGCTATTGCCGAACTTGGGTTCATTGTAGTTACTGTGGACGGGCTTGGAATGGCGTTCCGTTCTAAGGCGTTTCAGGATTATTCATACAAGAACTTAGGCGATGCCGGTATGCCTGATCATATTGCCGCCTTCAGGCAACTTGCTGATCGGTATCCGTATCTGGATCTCAGCAGAGTGGGTATTTACGGAGGTTCAGCCGGAGGGTATGGAGCAGGCCGCGCTATACTGGAACATCCGGATTTCTTCAAAGTTGCAGTGGTCTGGGCCGGCAACCATGACCATAGAACTGACAAAGCGAGTTGGATCGAAAGGTACATGGGGCTTCCGGTAGGCCCCCATTACGAAGAACAGGCTAATCCTACTTTGGCATCCAACTTGAAAGGCAAGCTGTTTATTATCCACGGTGAAATGGACGAAAACGTGCCACCGGCAGCATCTTTGCAGCTGGTAGATGCACTTATCAAAGCCAACAAGGATTTCGATTTCTTGATACTGCCCAATGGTGCCCACGCTGACGGGTTTCATCCATATATTACGCGTAAGCGGTGGGATTACTTCGTAAAGCACCTGTTAGGGGAGACTCCGCCTGAGGGGTATAAGATCGGAGAGTAAGCTTAGGGGTTTAAGGTGCATTGGTTTGGCTTATGGCTAAATCTGTGGCCTGTCTCAAAAGGTGTTTACTAAAAAACCGAAATACGGGAGTAGTTTGGAGTTTTCGGACGCACAGAACAAAGTACAAAAAGCCAGGAACTTTGGTTTTTGAGTTCCTGGCTTTTGGGTTTTCTGCCTGCAGCCAGGAGGCACTGGGTTTGGTGTTTCACTACAGAGAGATTCAGCACCGGCTCTTTTTGCTGTAAACACGGCGCCTAATCACACAATCAATCACCACACAGGCGGCACAGGCTTCTCATGCAAGATATCGAAAAGGCCCTGGTCAGTAAGGACAAACCTCCTGGGATGGCATGTAAGATATGCAAAAGTAAGTATATCTATAGGTTTGGCAGCCATGGTGTTGGCCAGGTCCGGAGGTATTTGAGAAAGCCCTGTTTTCGGAAGCCTACCGGATGCAGGTGCCTGTACATGTGTTTTTCGTGTTTGGTTGTTGTCCCCGGTGAATGCCTGTTCTTGAATACCTTCGCTGCAACCGGTTTGACTGCTTCTAAGGGATGCTCCTGCTTTCTCAACAGCGCGGCTAAGCTCAGCAACTTTCTTCGGCGGTGCATCAGACATAAGCCCAAATATGGGCAATGGCAATTCGGCAAGCACTTGGCCGTCTTCTACCACCACAATTCCACCCTGGATTTGAGCCACCCTGTTTACGGCTACTGCCATGTCATGGTCATTTGCTCCTACAACCGAGATATTATGGCTGTCATGAAGGACGCTCATAGCTATAGCGCCTTTAATAAAGCCCCAGTGCCAAAATCCAAGGCCGATGTTTCCGGTTCCATGGTGCCTCTCCACAATGGCTACTTTATTGATTCCGGTTGCCGGATCAGGTTCGACAAAGCCGTTACGTACAGGTAACCTGCAGGCAATTGGCTCTATGTCACTTGAATAGTAAAAAGGAGGAAGCACAAGCGCATGTACTTCTCTGTAAGTTTTTTTGCCGGCTTTTAGTGCTGAACCATCTGTTGCCTCGGAGGAAGTAATTGCAGTATGTTTGTGCGGCCGTGAAGCACCAGGTATATTAGACTCATGATAATCTGCCAAATTGCATTTTGCTTGAGAAGTATTAGGAGCAGCAATCCGGAAATCTTCTGCTGTAACTTTCCGGGCAAGTTTCACAGTGTTAAGTGCGTACTCAGGAGCCATTCTGTTTGTCTTGTCGGCTTCGTTTATCTTAACCGGACTGTCTATTATACCGGCCCGGCCCGGCTTTTCGCACTTGCCGAAGCCTCCAAGATCTACTATGAGTTTTCCATCCCGTGCAACCTCCCGGCCGCTGGCAAACACTCTGTCAATGGCCACTTTTTCAAGATCGCTTACAACAAGAATATCAGCATACCGTCCTGGCGCGATTCCTCCGTGGTCGCGGTCTAACCGCCAGTGCTTGGCATTGTTGATAGTTGCCATCTGATAGGCCCTTATTGGAGGAACACCTACTTTTATGGCCATGCGAACTTCGTACTCAAGGCTGCCCAGTTCCAGAAGTTTTTCTACCGGCCTGTCATCTACTGCCAGTCCTACACGGCTCCAATCGATTTGGCTTTCCAGCAATTTCTTGATCGTGGGTATCTCACGCTCGACCTTAAGCTGAATAGTGAATCCCTGCCTGAGCATTTCAAGGGCTTGCTCCGGGCTATGTGGGCTGTGGGTGGATTGAACTCCTGACGAGGCGTAGGCAGCCAGGTGGTTTCCTGAGAATCCGCCATGCCCTTCAATAGGCTGGTTTGCTTTAAGTGCCTCGTGGATAAGGCCCCAAACCCGTGGGTCGTTTTCGAATATCCTCGGTGGGTCCATCATTTCACCTAAACCTATGACCCGAGGCCACTTCAATGCTTGCTTGAATTCCTCTCCACCTATGTAACCGCCTGTGGTTTCGACGTTCGTCGGCGGAGTAGCTGACGGAACTTGTACGTATACTTTCTGGGGAAGCCCTTGTGTGTTTTCCAGGAAATAACGTATTGCGTCCAGCCCGCCGGGTGCACATGCTTCATGTGGGTCTTCCACCAATGCAGTAAGGCCCCTGGGGAGTGTAATCTGAGCATGCCGCCAAGGAGCCAATCTTGAACTTTCTATGTGATAGTGGGCATCTACAAAGCCTGGAGTAAGGTACGCACCTGCCACATCAACTATCTTAGTCTGATGTCCTATGCATGAAGAAACGTTTCCTACCAAGGCAATTCTTTCACCGGCTATGGCAATATCTGCGTTATGTAAGATTTCCCCTGTATATACGTTAAGCAACCTGCCGTTTTTGATCACCAGGCCGGCCGGTTTTCTCCCCAGGGCAACCTCAATTAAGTGTTGCCTTTCGTGTACTTGGCCTGACGTGGATAAACCATTTAAAGTTTGACACTTACTCTCTAAGTTGTTTGGCGGTGTATTGGCCCATTTGTTTTCCGGCATCTTTTGTACCCTCCTGAGTTTGCAATGTTCCGAAAACCCGGCTAGACAAACTTTGCATATGTACTTTCCTGTATTTGATTATATCCCGTTGTTTGGTGTGGATAAAAATATGATAGCCTGATGTTCTTCATACGACACAAGCCCGCATTTTAATTGACTTTTCGATAGTTCGGTATATAATGTATTCAAAACTGGCAACTGTTTACAGGATGTGTATCTTCGCAGTATAACCTGTATTTGAATATAAGGGAGTATTTGCAGATTTCAATCACTGTGTGGTTTAAGCCTATCAACGTATTACAATGAGCCAATAATAGATAAAACAGCAACACAGCCATGGAGTCACGTTGTAAAGGCCAAGGTTCAAATTCAAGGGCCGCTCTGCTTTTGTTTGTGTAAAATAGATTGAGAACTGCGTATGAAAGATTATATAGTTTTGGTTGGTTAGCCAAGTAATTTAGCGGAGGTATTTAGAAGTGGCTGTGGATATGCTTGAATTGATCACCTATGCATTCAATGTTAAAGCATCAGATGTTCACTTGGTCACAGGTGCACCCCCTACTTTGCGTGTGGCAGGACGGCTCGTTTCCACCAATCTTCCCATAGTTACCTTTCACGATGTATTAGATGCTGTCAAATTTCTTGTCAAATGCTCATCTTATGAAGTATCTGGCTTTGAGGAGATTTTGAAAAACACTCATGCTGTTGATTTTAGTTGTGAAATTGAAGGTACAGGCAGGATGCGTGTTCATGTATTTCGTGAACAAGTTAACCTGGGGGTTAATGTAAGGTTTATTTCAAGCAGCATTCCTACTATGAACCAATTAGGGCTTCCCCAAGTGCTGATAGATATGTGCAGCAGGCGGGGCCTCATTTTGGTCACAGGCCCGACAGGCAGCGGCAAATCCACTACGCTTGCCGCCCTGGTACGGCGGTGTTTAGAGGAGAAGGGCTATCGTGTGGTAACTATAGAAGACCCGGTTGAATACAGATTTCCCCATTACAGAGGGATTGTCACGCAGAAAGAAGTCGGCATAGATTGTGATTGTTTCCACGAAGGGCTTGTTGCTGCACTCAGGGAAGACCCTGATGTTATTGTTCTGGGCGAGCTAAGAGATCTTGCGTCGGCAGATGCAACGCTTACAGCATCTGAGACCGGCCATTTGGTTATTGCCACAATGCATACGCCGACCGCCACACGGGCTCTGGATCGTTTTGTGGATCTGTTTCCCGTAGGGCGCCAGGAACTTGCAAGGCATTCACTTTCAAGGGCGCTAAACGGTGTATTTGTTCAGAGATTGCTTCCATCAGTTGATCATACACGCAGGGTGCTTGCAAATGAAGTGCTTGTAGCCACTCCTGCAGTTCGCAATCTTATAAGGCGGGGCGAATATCAGCAAATAAACTCGTCTATTGAGGCAGGCCACAAACTCGGGATGATCTCCATGTCACGAAGCATTGAAGATTTGGTATCGAAAGGGTTGGTGCAGTTGGAAGACGTAGCAGGCGAGGTGGAAGTTTTTGAGTGACATAACCCGGAAAATCGGGGACATTTTGATTAACGAAGGGCTTGTTACCGAAGATGTGTTGCTTAAGGCAATCGAGACACAAAATCATTCAGGAGGCCGTTTGGGAGAGATTCTGATTGGCATGGGAGCCCTTTCTACCCGGCAGTTTTACCACAGCCTGGCTAAGCAGCTACATGTGTCATATTGCGATCTTAATACAACCATACCAAACACTGATGCTCTTAAGTTGTTTACTCCCAGTGAAGCCAAGGTGTTTCGCGCTATACCGCTTCAAATACATGGAACGACTTTACACGTCGCTCTTGAGAATCCTACGGAACTTAACCGTTTAGAAGCAATACGTGCAAGAACAGGATACCGCGTATTTCCGCATTTGGCTGCACCCGAGCATATCGATAATGCATTAAGAAGATTTTATGAGGCACCTGCAGCAGAGTCTTTAGGGTATGACACCAAGCCAGGCCAAACCGGGCCAGGAACGTGGGAGGCAGATGCCCGTAAGTTTGAAATCGAAGGAACCCATTTCATGGAAGATTCCCCTGCTGTCCATATGATAGACAATTTCCTGTTTGAAGCGGCTCGCCGCGGCGCTTCTGATATTCACTTTGAACCATTTCCGGACAGAACACGGGTAAGGTTTAGAATAGACGGAGTACTTGAAAGGGCAGGCAATTCGGCAAGGGTGTACCATGATGCAATAATTACCCGGCTGAAGGTTTTGGGCGGAATGGATGTGGCAGAAAAAAGGCTGCCTCAGGATGGCAGGTTTTCTACTGATATAGATGGCAGGCGTTATGATTTGCGCCTCTCAACTTTACCTACAGTGTTCGGAGAAAAAATGGTAGTCCGCTTACTTGAACAGACTGTTGAGCACCTTAGTTTCGATAGGCTAGGTGTGTCGCCTACGGTTTTGAAAAACCTTAGCCAAGCGTTGGCTTTGCCCCATGGGCTCATAGTAATTGCCGGGCCAACAGGCAGCGGAAAGTCTACGACTTTGGCTACGGCAGTAGATGAAATCAATAAACTGGGCAAAAACGTGGTTACTGTTGAAGATCCGGTTGAATACATAATTCCCGGGGTTAACCACATGCAAGTAAACATAAAGGCAGGGCTGAGTTTTGCTACTGCAATAAGGCACATTTTACGGCAAGACCCGGACATTATCATGGTAGGCGAAATTCGTGATGCCGAAACCGCTGAAATGGCGTTTAGGGCAGCCCTTACAGGGCACCTGGTTTTGACTACTATCCATGCAAATGATGCTTTGTCTGTGTTAATACGCCTTGAAGAAATGGGAGTAAACAAATATATGGCCCTTTCGTCTACAGTGGCTTTGTACAGCCAGAGGCTTGTGCGTACCATATGTCCGTGGTGCAAGTACAAAGAGCCTGCTCCCGAAGCAGTTACCAGGGAAGTGGCAATGGCTGCCGGACAAGAGTACAATGAGGATACTTTGGTTACGGCTACTACCCGTCCGTGTGTAGGTTGTAGTGATCGTGCGTATAAGCGCAGGACTGCCATATCTGAAGTTATCCTGGTTAATGAGGAATTTCGCAGAAGATATCTTGAATCAAGCGACCCTCGGTCTGATGTTTATTTAAACCCTGCCAAACGCAATCAAGGGCTTTTGGCAGATGGCGCTAAGAAGGTGCTGGCAGGCATCACTACATGGGATGAAGTGCTAAGCGTTTTCAGTTCAGGCGGGAATTGAAGTGTGTGCAGGATTGTATGGAGGACAGTATGAATCGCTGCACTGATTATATGGCCTTTTTCAGAGACTGTTTGTGCAGGGTTTCACATATTCCAGAATGAAGGTATTTGAACAATTAGGTAGAAAGTTAGATTTAGCTGGCAGTTTAATGACAAAAAGTCATGTAGGGGGGGAGACTGCTTGGCTACATATAGGTATTGCGCTATACATGGAGACACCGGAAAGAGGACTCAAGATACCACAGAGGTTGATAACGTAGCTTTATTTCTTCAGGAAATGCATCAGCAAGGATATGTCGTAACATCCCTAAAAAAAGTTAGCTCCCCCATGGGTTTGCAAAGCTTCTTCCAGAGCAACCACCCGATTAATGAGGTTGATAAAGACATGGCTCTTATGGAACTTTCGGCGTTCCTTAAAGCAGGTATACCTCTCAAAAACGCCCTTGAACGAATGGCTGTGGAGACGCTTCCCGCTGTTTCCCGGGTTATGCGTAGAGCTGCAGAGAATCTCGGGCAAGGTGTAGCTTTTCATGAAGCCATATCAAGCGAGGACAGTTTCTTTGACCAATGGGAAATACAAGCCATAGAAGCCGCAGAAGCCTCAGGAACTCTGGCGGATTCTCTTGAGTATATCGGAAATGAGGCACTTAAGTCACATGATTTTAACAGTAAAGTGCATTCTGCAATGCTATATCCCATTTTGGTGGTCTTGGTAACCCTGGCAGTGGCTGTTATCCTTGTAGTATTTGTTATCCCTGGGTTTGCAGAGGTGCTTGGCGAAGACAATTTGCCCAGGGCTACCAAAATGCTCTTGGCAATATCAGATTTTGTTCGGGGCTATTGGTATGCCATTTTAGGTGTTATAGTAGCCGGGTGGTTTTTGCTTAAGCGCTTGTTTGCAAAAGAAGATCGGTATGGAGTTACTGAGCAGTTGGCCTTGCGGGTACCGGGTTGGGGCAAAATTCTTGAGGATTCTTATTTAGTAAGGTTCGGAAAGACTTTATCCACACTGCTTGAAAGCGGTGTAAGGGTGCTTCCGGCTTTGGAATATGCAGGGCAGGCGACAGGCTCTGCGCTTTTTGTAAGAACGTCTATTTACATTCGGAAGGAGGTAGAGAAAGGAGCAGGGATTGGAGATTCCATGCGTAATTCAGGAGTGTTTCCCAGCTTGTTTTGTGAGCTTGCCGCTGCAGGCGAGTCCAGCGGAACTCTTCCTGAGATGATCATGAAGGTAGCTGAGTTTTACGAGGGAGAAGTCACTCGCAAACTTGATTCTCTGTCTTCAATGATAGAACCTGTGCTTATTCTCATTGTGGGGCTAATGGTGGCTTTTCTGGGTTACACAGTGATGGGCCCAATCCTGCGTTCACTAGAAGTGATAGGGTAGGTTTGTTTTGAAGATGGGTTGCCTTGTGATTTTGGCGCCCAAGTACCGGAATGAATTACGGGATCAACGTGTTTCGGGGGGAGAGAAATGAAAAAGCGGAGCGAAAGAATTCTTAAGTCTGAACGTGGGTTTACGCTGGTAGAGTTGGGTGTGGTTCTGGCGATTATTGCTATACTGGCGCTTGCTGCGTATCCGACTTATAGCAACATAAGAAAGAGAGCATATGAGGCCGAGGCTTTGGCTATTATGCAGGAGATAAGGGTGGATGTGTGGAGTGATTACCTTGAGGATGAAACTTGGCCTGGGGACGACTTTGTTACTGGCTATGACACGGATACCTGGCATTTCACGGGGAAATCAGGCACAGCATACGTAATTACTGCTAAGGGCCAATCCGGCACACCTGTAAACGATGTTACGCTGACTTTGACGCTTGACACATATGGAAAGGCAACTAAAGGGGAATAAGATTAGATCACCGCAACGCGGTTGCGCTGTATATCTGTAGTTTTACGGTGCACAGCCGTTTCAGTGGAAGACGTGAATGATTTGAATGATTTACATAGCCAGCGCGGCTCAATAATGCTTGAAACTGTAATATTCCTGGCCCTGGTATCTTTTCTGTTTATGATGGTTACCGGACAGCTGGTATTTATGGCCCGGACATCGCAAAAGGAAGATGCCAGGGTACAGGGGCTCATGGCTGCCCGAATCAAAGTGGAAGAACTTAGGTCAGGGTGGCCTGGCGATGCATTTTCAGACAAGTACGAAGAAACCGGATATGAAGCAGAGTTTTCGCTGGCATATTATTTTGAAGATGT
>CAZXLH010000018.1:0-46669 GCA_964641455.1 uncultured Eubacteriales bacterium
ACTTTGTTTTTTGCCGTGATAACCCTCAGCGGTTTGGGGCTCTCTCAGGCAATGCACCCGGGCAAAATGGAAACCGGCAAGTTTATATTGATTAACATTTATGCGCTGCTCATGTACTTCGCCATTGGCGGCATCGGCTTCTTCGCTTCCTGTATAGCTAATGAAAGCAAGGTCAGCCTGGGCCTAGGCATCGGTATCCCCGTTGCTTTTTTGGTGCTGCAAATGATCGGTGATGCAGGTGACAAATTCAGTTGGATAGGCAACTTGTCGCTTTACAATCTGTTCCAGCCCGATAAACTTATCGAAGGTGCAGACTTTGCCTACTTTGGCATGGCCGCTTTCGCGGTAATCGCAGCAGTGCTGTATACAGCCGGCATAGCAGTATTTGAGAAACGTGATCTGCATGTATAGTGTAGGATAATCTGCAGATATCCGGCTAAGAACAAGCCGGAACTAATCGATCGATAACTGCTTTGCGTATGAATAAGGGATTATGTCGTAGAGTTCCGTAAATTTGTAAGCATCTTCTTGGTGCATCCTGTTAATAATTTCCTGAGTGTTTAAGTCTCCTAATTCGCTAATTACAATCATTTGTATTGCTGCAGTATTCGTAAATTGCTGTGAATTCAACTTCCATGCCTTTATATATTTGCTTTTCTTTTACCTCAACAGTGTCTACATTGTGTTTTTCCATACAACAAAGACAGAGCTCAAATTCACTGTTCAGAACCTTCACCCTGCTCACCTCTGTTTTTAACATATGGGAAATCGCAGTCACAAAAACCTATTTCCGCAAAATGAAAAGACATCACAAAAATGTGGCCGGTGCCGCCACCATATCCATTCAGAACCTCAACTCTAACTTTCACGTACACATCTTTACCTAAATATCTCTTACCAAAAACTCTCATGTTTGAACGATTTGGATACCGTCCAAATCCTGTTTGAGATTGGATTTACTTTAAGGGCACCGAATTTCCGGGAGTCTTTCGGCATTTTCTATACCTTAGTTCATAAGACCTACAAAAACATAGATTACTTGCGGTGGATGAGAATTCCAGAGCTCCCCCCCCTCGTCACCTATGTTTCTTCTCACACTATAGTCGCATCCACTCAGCCGCCTAGCCTGTGACAACACCCCCGCCCGGTGATACAATAGAGCCAATCTTCGTTGACAGCCATGCAGCCACTGGCCGAATAACCGGTGTAGCGTTCCATAGGAACATACTCGAAGCAGATGAGAAGGAGACGGGTATGAGCAAATCACTTAGAAGCCTCCTCAAACAAAGGGATTTTGCGTTGCTCTTGGTTGGGCAATTTGTTTCGAAACTAGGTTCCGGTATTAATGGAATTGGATTGACGATTTATGTAATGAAATTTGATAATCCGATTATGGGGTTAGGAACGCTAATGCTGCTTCTTCACATTCCCTGGATTGTGTTTGGGCCTTTTGCAGGAACTCTTGCAGACCGCTATAGTAAAAAGTCAATCATCATTCTGTGCGATATACTTCGGGGAGTTTTGGGGATATTCCTATTTTACTCCGACAGCCTTATGGCCTTTTATATAATTGTGTTGTTGATTACTACACTGGATGTGCTTTTCTCACCTGCCATCGGAAGTTTCTTACCCTTTATTGTTGCCAAAGATAAATTGGAAGAAGCAAATTCCGTGTATTCAGCATCAGGCGAAGTTGCACATCTCATCGGCCCGGCCTTGGGAGGCACTCTCGTGGCTCTCTTAGGAACTTCCAGTGTGTTTTTGATTAACGGAATTTCCTATGTCTTGTCAGGAATCAGCGAAACCTTCATTTGTAATAAGGGAATTAGTGCGAGCCAAAGAGAGAAGCAATCTACTTTGACTGACATCAAGAAAGGTATCCGGTATGCAAAACATCACAAGAGAATGGGATTTGTCATCGTTTTCTTTGCCCTTGACGCTGCTGCATTCGGCGGATTACCCATTGCCTATCTCAATTTCATCCGCCATGACCTTATGGCATCAGAAACAATCTATGGCCTGTTCATGACCATTAGTGGCATTGGAAACTTAGTAGGTTCTCTGCTAGTTCCAATATTGCAGAAAAAATGGACAGGATTGGAATTGATGATCAAGGGAACAGGAGCGTATGGATTGATCTTCGTATTGTTTGTTCTTTACAGATTCATACCTTACAACATGCTCTTGTTTTTCTTTAAAGGAGTGGTTGCATCATTCATTAACGTGTCGTATTCGATTTTCCTGCAACAAGAAGTGGCAAAAGATATGATTGGACGCGTATACAGTTTAGACATGGCTTTGAGCACTATTACCTCAACGTTATCCATTATTTTGGTTACATTTTTGGGAAAACATTTGTCGAACACTACGTTAATCTTGTTATTTGCAGGGCTTACAATACTTATCAGCCTCTATGGGCAAACCAAGATTAAGTCGCTGGAACAATAAATGGAGAGCAATCATCAAAATCGTACGCTATACTTGGTTCTTCGATAAGCGAGACCGAGACCTACATATCCAGCAGGAGTTTGTAAGTACCGCATCATAAAGTAAACATCTCTGCAATCAATAGGAAAGTGCAGAACAATCCTGCACCTTCCCATCCTCCAACCGACACGTTCTGTTAAATAGCCGGTAAATAGGCGCTTGCAAATTGCAGATATCAACTATTACACAGTAATGCGCTACTAACCTGAACCCGTAGATTGTCCGCCTACTAGCAAGCAAACGTAACTCATTAAATTACATGCAACCACTCGCCCAATAGAAACTGCAATCTACCAAGAAGTAACGAGAACCGTGCCATAACCGTACTTCCAAAAGCTGCACCAAGAGCAACGACCATTGTCCAACGCCCTATCGTCGAACCAACTTTCTGGAACCTGTAAAGTTTGTGATCAGAGCCTATTGTAAAGAAGAAATACACAAGAGTTCCCAAAAGCCCTACGATGAATATGACGTTATTGATTGAATCCAGCGATAAGAAAGAAGCTGTAACCTGCCCAATAAAGGGGGCAGGGAAATATGCAAGTGTATACCCCGAAGCCATGCCCATCCAAAAAGCCATCGGAATCTTGCTAAAATATGACAGGGAAGGAATATACCTGGTGTATATCAAGAACCCAATCACAATTGGAATAAGCACTGACCACTGTTTTTCTCGACCAAGATCATTTACCACAGTAGGTCTTATAAAGTTGTAGTAAGTAGTAATAATTAAGTGGCCCGATGCAGTGCCCACATAAACATGCTCAGCAAATCTGTACAGCACAGTTTCTTTGTACAGAAAACTGAATATGGCTAATGTAAAAAAAGCCGCTATCCAAACTGTGACAGTTCCCATAATCTCAACCTCCTCATATATTACGTTCGAACCAACTCATCTGAATGTTCATTTGAAACCGGATAATTACTTTCATTGGGTCGGCCTTTATATACCGTATTCGGATTGCTTTTTTCCAACAAAGTATACAATGTTCCCGAAAACAATAGTAGCAATAACCAGAAGGTGAGATAAAGATTGGGCGTCCATTCCGGCCACGGCCATTCCCGGATCATCCAACAGCAGTTCGTACTCAGCTGCTCCTTTTAGCCCCATTAGCAGTCCTTTGTATTGTCCTGACCTCACATATGGCATTTCTTCAGGAACAGATACCGAAGTTGTTCCGCCTGTAACCGGGACCCCGGCTGGGAGGCCTACGTATGTAAGGTAACGTGAAATACCCGGCGCTTTCCCTGAAACATCAACTATTAATGAGGCTTGTCCGAGACTTCTTAAATCCTTCATCATTGGAATCTGATCCAATGAAGTATTGAAGTAATCTATGTTGGCCGAACCTTCCCATAAATCATCCACCATTTTCTTAAGCGTGACTTCATTTCCAGGTTTGTAGCCCAGATTGACCCAGTCAACTCCATATTCTTTTCCAATCTCATCTGAGATCTTTTCAAGAAAAGGCTGCGTAAGACTAGGCCCTTCCAGCACCAAGGAAAACATCAAAACCTTGACATCGTTTTGCAAGGCATGTTTGAAAACACCAGCCATCATAGGATCGAGTTCCGTAGCATTGGTCGATGAGTAATCGGGGCAAAGCACCAGAAGTTCATCTGGTTGAAGCGCATCCACTGCTTCAAACACATCACGCGTCTCTTTGACAATGCCTATGGGCAAACCCAAGGGTTTCATCAACGGGATAATCATGCTCAAAACGAGCAATATGTATAAATAACGAACGTCGAATTGCTTAGTCCGCTTCTCCTGAACAGCCACATACAACACCTCCTACTATTCGCCGAGATGTGATCTTTGAACTCCAATAAGAACCTTAATCGCCTGGGAAAGAGCTCCCAGATATGTTCCAAGCAAAATACCACGCATGGCACTAGCGTTGGGAATATCCATAATCCAGCCCGTGAGCTTTGGAAATCCGTCCCATATGACCTCCCCAATTGGTGCCCTGCCTAACATTACAATACAAGCCACAATCAAAAGTACCGCCGCTTCCATATTTCTCATGCGGAAGGACCGATATGCAGCGGATGTTATATAAAAAGCCAACAGGGCAAAAACCGATGCTCCAAGGGGAACTACTGTAGCTTGGAAAATTGCATTGTAGATTTCACCGCTTGGAGTATCAATTAGGCCCACGATTATGGTTCCGAATAAACAAACCAGCAGTACAATGCTCATGCCCCAGTTTTCTCTCCGCCTCTTGATTCTCCTTACATGCATAGATATCTGATTGATTGCTCCAACCAGAACTGCAAATGCAATAGATACCACATACCATTTGTCAAGAGTTTGGGTAATACCTTTGGCGGTTCCAAAAAACACGCCTATTATAGATAAAACACCAACAATAAAAGTTATGGCTATTGGAACTTCCCTTGGCATCTTGCCACCTCCAATGAACTTTATAAATTCAAGAATTTGATCAAACCGTTACTTGAACCTGTAGTGGCCAGAATACAACCAACTACGATAAGCGCAAACAGACACATCTTGCCCCAGTCCTGAGCCACAAGAGAGGCAGTATCTACCGGGTTTTCAGAAAGGTAAGCGCTTGCTGCATATATCTCCTCACCAAGCATGCAGTAGTCGCAAGCAGTCATCATAAAAGCAAGTTGGTGAAGGTTCGCAGTACCTCCTATTTGAATTGCACCTGCCTGAGCCCCTGCCTCTGCAAACAAAAGCGACTCAGCCCAAAATGGCCCAATCATCAGAGTTACTGCTACACCTTCTCGTGCCATTATGCCCACTACCCCAGAGGCATAAGACCACTGATCTCCGGCAAGAAATTGGACATCGTCAGGCCTGAAATGCTCAATCGCCCCTTCTGCAACGTATCCTTGACGGACAATTTCGTGAAGAACCGGTTGCATCTGAGATACCATTGTTGGCACAATCAAACGTGCTTGGTACTTGGCAACTTTTCTGGAAACGTGCCCCAATACAGCAAAAGAGGCAAAAGTCTGGGGGTTATTAAAGTCAGGTGCGGTACCAGGGGAAAAAATAATAGGCCTGTTCATCTCTGTAGCGCGGCCAATAGCCTCATCCATTGCATCAATACCGGGAATCCTACGAATCCCTGGAATATAGCACCAGGGTAGCAATATCAATCAAATAACATTTTGCTTCTTTGCTATGCTACAAAAGCTCTCCGAAATCCCGGATATAAGCTTCTGATAGGGCTTGAATCTCGGCTTGATCATGTTTGGAGTATTCATCGTAAACTCCGTAGGGCCGCATTCCTGCTGCTATAATCCCCTTTATGCCCAGTAAGATATCTTCAAAGACAATACAGGAGCCCGGTGAAACGTTTAGTTTCTCTGCCGCCAGCAAGTAAATATCCGGATGCTGTTTTCCACGGCTAACTTCATCAGTTGTGGTAAAAGCGTCGAAAAGATGGTAAATCCCGTTATTCTTAAGTGCCGGTTCAGAAAGCATTCCGGGCAAGGAAGTGGCAGTGCCTAACTTGATGCCTTGCTCTTTTAGAAACAACAGATACTCTCTTGCATTGGGTTTTAGAAAAACATAGTTGCTATACATATCAATTGCCATTTGGTTCCATTCACTCATGATCTGTTCAGGGGTTTCGTCGAGTCCGAATAAATCGATGGTGTATTCAGCAGTCTCTCTAAAGGTTTTGGACGTAATTTCAGTAACGTAATCAACTGGCACTGTAAAGCCACGCTTGTCAAGAAAATCAATATCTATCTTTTCCCACACCCACATTGAATCAAGAAGTGTTCCATCCAGATCAAAAATCGCCGCTTCGAAATCCAGCATGGCGTCTCCCTCTTTCTCCTCGTTTAAGTAAATTTTCTCGGTTCTCTACTTTACTTCATAAAACAACTCCTTTAATTTCCGCGCTGCCCCGGCAATATTCTTGGCTGAAATCAAAGCGGAAACCACTGCAATTCCGTCAATTCCTATATCTTCAAAGTACGGTATAGTATTTTGATTAATACCGCCAATCACCACAATGGTCAAAGACACAGCAGCCCTTATCCTTCTTAATTCCTCAATTGTCACAATCTCTGCATCGGTTTTGGTACCTGTAGCAAACATGGCACCTACACCAAGATAATCTGCACCGTCCCGTTCCGCTGTGACGGCTTCTTCAAGCGATGAGGCAGAAACGCCCACGATCTTGTCTTCCCCAATTATCCGGCGCACACTAGTAACAGGTAAATCGCTTTGGCCAACATGCACACCACTGGCATCAACCGCCAGGGCAATATCAACACGGTCGTTTATAATCAACGGGACGTTATGACGGTCTGTTATCGCTTTGACTTTGACTGCCATCTCGTAAAACTCCAGCGAGGACGCTTTCTTTTCGCGCAACTGGATTAGAGTTGCTCCTCCCTCAATCGCCTGTTCAACAGCCTGCTCAAGCGTGGGTGTGCTCATTAGATCCCTATCAGTCACAAGATATAAGCCATAATCTATTTCAGGCTTCATAGATTTTCGCCCTCCCGCCAATTATCTCAGCATTGAGCTTACTCACAGCATCAATAATTGCCGTATGAAAACTGCCGTACCCTATTTGCCCGGCGCTTGCATATGCAAGTTCACCGCAAAGCCCCATGGTAAGCACACCGGCTGCAGCAGCAATCAAAGTTTCATCAATACCGGAAGCTCCGCAAAAAGCGCCTACCAGCGAAGTGCACATACAGCCTGTACCGGTCACATTGGATAAATGCTCGGTCCCATTTTCTATAAAGATTGTGCGCTCTCTATTGGATATGATGTCGGTAGCTCCGGTAATGGCTGCAACACAGTTCAAACCGGTTGCAACCTTTTCCGCTATTGCCCTTCCTTCATCCAGGCCGGTGCTTAAATCAGCATCAGATGCCTCTACACCTTTGGTATCTGCTTCAAACCCTGCTGCAAAACGTATCTCAGAAATATTGCCACGCAACACGCTGATTTGGACTTCTTCCAAAATCCTCTCTGTTGTTTGGTTCCTGAGTTGAGACGCGCCGGCCCCCACTGGATCGAAAACAACGGGGATACCAAGTGCATTTGCTTTTTTGCCTGCGGCAAGCATAGATTCAACGGTTCTACGGTTTAAAGTTCCGATATTGAGTACCAATGCCGATGAAATAGACGTAATTGCTTCTACTTCATCAATATCATCTGCCATAATCGGCGATGCTCCTATGGCAAGCACAATGTTTGCACAGTCATTGACTGTTACATAATTGGTAATATGGTGGACAAGCGGCTTCTTCGTGCGGACATCTTCAAGCATCTTGGTGATCTGCTCTATAAGTTCTTGTTTCATTTTAACACAGGCTCCTTCCTATTCATGAGTTATGACAAACATCACTGGAACCACTAATGACGAACCAAACCTGCCCTCCTGATAAGCCCTTTTTTTAATGGCTGATAGAGTTCGTCTCCGCCATAAGCTTCCGGCAGGTTTTCAAGTCGCGCCAGCGCCTGATCTTTGCAACCCCTTCTTATAGAGATCATAGAAATGATGGGTGGGCCCATGGCCCTTTCCTATATCGAGTGAATGCTTAATCGCCGTTGTAACGTAGTCTTTGGCCTTCTTCACTGCCTCATACAAGTCAAGGCCTAATGCAAGATTAGCGGCTATGGCAGAAGAAAAGGTACAACCTGTTCCATGGGTGTTCTTGGTATCAATGCGCTCTGAGCTAAAATACCAAAATTGCTTTCCATCGTACAAGATATCCAAAGCGTCGCCTATTGCATGGCCTCCTTTGACCAATGGATATTTCACGCCAAGTTCATAGATGCGCTTTGCTGCATGCGCCATATCCTCAGCTGAACTTATTTTGATTCCGGTGATTCTTTCAGCCTCAGGAATATTGGGAGTGAGAACGTCTCCCAGCGGGAGTATTTCGCTAATTAAAGTATCTGCGGCATCAGGATTCATGAGAGGATAACCGTTTTTGGCGTACATAACCGGATCAATTACGACATTTGCAGGCTTATATTCTTTAAGTTTACGCGCTACAGCTTTCATACACTGAGGTTGCGAAAGCATACCTACTTTTACTGCGTCTGCTCCCATATCTTCAAAAACTGCATCAATTTGCTTTTCAATCATTGAGGGGCTGACATCCTCAACGTCAATCACGCGAAATGTGTTTTCTGCAACCACTGAAACAATTACGCTCATTCCAAAAACGCCATGGGCTGAAAAGGTTTTTAAGTCGGCCTGAACGCCTGCCCCACCGCTACAGTCTGAGCCGGCAATTGTAAGGACTTTTTTCATTTCTGATCAATCCCTTCCTTAGAAGTCTTCTTTGAAACTTCCTTCTTTGAAGATTCTTCTTTAAGTTTTTCCTGAGATCTCTTATCCTAAAGTTTTTTGAATGCTCTATGCGGAGCTAGGCCCCCTTAACGTCTTGCCTTTCGCTTTCTGGTCGCAACCTTTTAACATCATCGTTTGGTCTCCAAGAAGTAAGAAAGGTGCCTCCCGCCCATGGAAGACACCCCATCAAATACGATTTGTGAGTGGTTTGCTTCCCTACGACGGTATTAACCAACAGGTTCAAAGGGTAAGGTTTTACCTTCTCAACTCCGAAGAGTTCCCCCGCAAACACTTTTTGTGCTTTCTGCTATTTTCAAACTATCTTCTTTCCGCCCAATTGTCAACGTGAAACGTCGGGTGAAACGTCGGGGACGGTCTTAAACGTTTCACTCAGTATTTCCAGAGTGTGTGGAGCCGAAATGAAACGTTTAAGACCGTCCCCAATGTTTCATTTCACGAATCGCGTCCGGCTATGGATACCCCTCCTATTAGGCAATAAGGTAGAATCAATGAACCAAGGTTCTTGGCCTCCCGGCTCAACGCCAAGAGGTTAGACTTCAGGTGAGTGAAGACGTTTAGCGAAAACATACAGTCTTTTACCCTGCCGACCTTCTTGCCGTCTATCACGAGATATCCCAAGGCAATATTGCCTGTGACCGTACCTGTATACGGATTGCCGGCCCAGGACCCCATGGTCTGGTCGATAACAATTCCTCTTTTCATTCCCTTCAGGAGATCCTTCCACGACGTATCGCCTGGAGGTACGAGAAGGTTATTCGGGCTTGCCCCTGCCGGCGAACCGGTACCAATGGGCTGCCTTTCAAGCCTGTGTGCAGATTCAAGATCCAGAAGATACTCTCGAAGCACCCCGTCTTCGAACAGTGGGGTTCTGCGGCAGACTACACCTTGGCCATCGTAAAGCTGGGTTCCAAGGCCTCCGTCAAGGGTACCGTCTTCTATAAGTGAAAATAACGGAGCAAAAATTTGCTCGCCGATCCTGTCTTTTAGAGGGCTGATACCTCTCATTACAGCCCGCCCGTCGAGACAAGCCAGAGCCGGGGTTACCATGTCAGCAAACCCCATTGGAGTAAAAAGCACATCATATACTCCAGGTTCTACCGCGACGTTTTTTCGTCCAATATCAAAATCCTCTTTGAGTTTTGCCTTGATCCTCGCAAGGTCATATTCCAGATTCGTAGATACATCCCAATCCCAGGAACTGAGGAGGTTTTGCCCTTCCACCAACTGAAACCCACCTGAAACAATGAAAGAAGTCTTCCTTAATGTTGCATCCAGCCCATTGGTGTTGCTTATGCCTCTTTGTGTAACGCTCTTGCTAACACCCGCAGATCCCTGGATGGAAGGGTCCAACAACTTGATGAAATCGATAAGTTCTTCTCCAATTGAAATCATCCTGCCAATGTCGATATCCGCAACATCCTGGTAGAACACCTTGGGGTCTGCATGAGGCTCGGGATCCGGAAACGTGTAACTTACAGCCGAACCGAACTCAGCCACGTTGAGTGCGTTTTCCAGAAGTTCCTTTCCTCCCCCGGCCCGTGTTGACCCGGCAACTCCAAGTTTACCCGCCTTGATAACCTGCAGTTTGAGGCCAAAAGACTCAGTGTTCTCAATTTTCTTCAGCCGGTTGGAATTAAAGGAAACCGACGTGTTTTTTGACTCTGTTGTAACCAAGGTGGCTTCGGTTCCTCTGGCAATGGCATCTTCTAAGAGATTCCTCACTTCTTCTCACCTCCGATAACCACATTCTGAATACGTATGTGAGGCGAACCCTGGGCTACCGGGAGAGGGCTCTGGCTGCCCTTGCCGCAACCACCCGGGCTGTTCTCGAACTCAAAATCGTTTCCTATCATGTCGATGTTTCTTAGAGTATCGAACACGTTACCAGTGAGATTCGCGTCACGAACCATCTCGGCAATTGCTCCATTGCGTATCATATAGGTTCTGGAAGGTGCAAAAGTAAACATTTCGCCGTTTGTCTGGCCGCCGTAACCGCCCTTAACGTACACGCCCAACGAAATCCCTTCGAGCATTTCTTCAAAAGTATGCTTTCCCGGGGCTATGCACGTTGTACGCATCCTCACAATAGGGGGAAACCTGTAGTTCAAGGCACGGGCGTTTCCTGTAACAGATTCATTCATCTTCGCTGCACTTTCCCTGCAATGCAGATGGCCAACCACAACACCGTTCTTGATAAGATAGGTTTTTTGCATTGGCACTCCTTCATCGTCATACTTAGATTCACCGCGATTAGGCCCTTCAATACCGCTGTCATATATGTGGAGTTCATCTGAACCGTACCTCGTGCCAATTTTGAGGAGTTCTTTCATCCTTTCGTCTTCATCAAGATCATCAGATTCACTTAGATGGCCGAAAGCCTCATGCACGAAAAGGCCTGCCATGTCCGGGTCGAGAATAACTGTATACTGCCCTGCCTCAATAACAGGTGCATGCAGCATTTCCCTGGCAGCCTCGACTGCTTCTGTTACCTCGTCTTCGAGCCCCAGTGCTACACCGTAATCATGATTTGACCCAAATTTCGCCGAATCCTGGGTAGTGAGCCTGTCTTTGGTGGCAATGGCAGTAAGCCCGCCGCCAAGGTCCATCTTCTCCTGGTAAACGTATGTACCGTCAGAATTGGCAAAATGCAAGTGAGTATGTCTGTCCATGTAAGAAACTGAAGACGAAGTGATCTCAGGAGAGGCCAGGATCAGCCGGTTGTAGCCTTCAAGAAGCTCCATTTTCTCCTTAAGAGGCACGGCAAAAGCTTCTTTTCCGAAATTCCCGTGTACATAGTCCACTACCGGATCTACGGGATACAAACTGATGTCTTTGTTGAGCCTGTCTCCCAGAACTTTCGCCTGGGCACAAGCTTCTTCCACTTTCTTTTCCAGATTGTCCAGGCGGTTAAACGAAATGAACCCCCAGCCTCCCCGGTAGAGTGCCCTTACGTTTCCGCCAACTGAGACGTTCTGCGCCACAAGTTCTGTGTCGTTACCTCTTAGACGCACCACAGTCTCTTCGGTTTCTTCAATCCGGATCTCACAATACTCTGCAGTTGAGTGTTTGAGCGCTTTGCTCATAATATCCCTCATGTCTGTTTGCAATGTGGAATTTCCTCCTTTCTATTACTGTCTATAAGAACGCTGCCAAAGGCAGCTTTGGGTTAATGCCTTTAAGTGGCGGTTTCCATGACAGACGTTTCCACCTAAAGGTGTCATTACCATTTGCCTTCCAATGTCAATTTACTGCACCGGGTGAAACTCGTCAATATCTATCTTAACCTATTTGAGAACATGATTTAATATTTTAATAACGACATTGACTAATGAGATTGAATTTTCATCAGGCCTCTATTTCCTATTTTGCCGGCCCAACCCGGCCACAGAGTATGTAGGAAAATGAGCCAACGTTATAGGGGAACGTAATCAGCAATTGCATCACTGGTAGACTTGGGAGAATTACGATAGACTTCTCAGCAACAACACACCGGCTATACAGAGTTCAATAACGGCCAGCGAGTACAAAGCGATTGACGATAAGGCTACAGCAAAAGGCCAGCCTGTTGGTTCAATTGCGCCAGAGGCAAGCCCCGTCATTACAGCAAAAACCTGGCCGCCAACAAGAAACAATACCGCAGCGAGCAAGCCCCAGCCAATGAGCCTTTGCTGAAAATGTGCCCGCCGCGATGCCCACAAAAGTAAGAGGCCACCGGACAAAGCAAAAGGAAAGAGTTCGGCCGGCATGAGGTAATCGAACCGGAACATACGGGAAGACATGGTTCCAACCATAGATGTTATGACTGTAAAAAGGATCGGAATCCACACAAGTACTGTCCCTGCCCAGGCCAAAACCTTCGTTAGGACACCCCTATTCTCCAATTCGTGACACCTCCTCAAAATCCAAAACCCTGGCTTCCCATTGGCTTTCTGATTCTATTATACTGTGGTTGCATTTCCAAAAGTGAACTTGCTGATCAAGAAATTCCTGCGCTCTTATACGTACACCGCAGGCATGTAGACAGGTCAGATTGACTTTAGAAGCCGCCCCACTTGTTTCGAGCCAAACCGGTTGCCCACATAGATCATCAGAAGTGCCACAGCCGCTACCGCTGCGTGCAGAATCATGTCAAGCCTGGCAAGGGATGATTCGGGATACGTTCCAGTTCAACAGCGCTTTTTACCTTCCTACTCCCATATAGTAAAACCCGGCTGCCTCTGCCTTGGCTTTGTCAAGAATATTACGCCCGTCCAAAAGCACCGGAGTCTGCATTGACTGTGCCACCCGCTCTAAATTAAGTGTCACATACTCAGGCCAGTCAGTAGCCAATACCAAAGCTTCTGCTCCCACTGCAACATCGTATGGATCCGAAACAAATTCAACATCTAGTTCTTCCAAGGCTTTCCGCGCGTTACTAACAGCCGCAGGATCATGTGCCCGTACATGGGCACCTCTGTCAATAAGTATACGAATGAAATCAAGGGCAGGCGATTCCCGCACATCGTCAGTTCCAGGTTTGAAAGCCAGGCCTAAAATCCCTATTACACGGCCCCGGACCCCCTTAAGTGCTTCCTGCAATTTTTCTACCATTCTATAACGCTGATAGTAGTTGACTTTCCTGGAAGCAGTTACAATAGGCATCTCATAACCATATTCTTTGCCTATAGCCAAAAGGGCTGCAGTATCTTTTGGAAAACAGCTTCCTCCCCAGCCCATTCCTGCTTTAAGAAAATGTGGCCCGATTCGCTTATCCAAACCAATTCCTCTTGATATTTCAGAAACGTCTGCGCCTACTTTCTCACACAACCCGGCAATTTCATTGATAAAGCTAATCTTGAGAGACAAAAATGCATTAGAAGCATACTTAATCATCTCAGCACTGGTAGGATCGGTTGTTATCATAGGTGGAAGGCCATAACCTGAGGGCCGGGCTAAAAATGATGGCGGGCTAAAGGTCTGCTCAAGGATAGGGCGGTAAAGCCTTCGCATAACCGCTACTCCCTCTGGGCCTTCGGCACCTATTACGATTCTATCGGGATAGAGTGTATCGTAGAGAGCCATGCCTTCCCGCAGAAACTCCGGGTTAGACACAATATGAACAGGGGTACTCTCAAATAGCCCCCGCTCGCCCATTACCCGGTTAATCACATATTGCACCCGCCTATTGGTACCAATTGGCACAGTAGACTTGACCACTATCACATAACTGTGTCCCGGTAACAGGCTTTCGGCAACTTCTCCTGCCGCTGCTTCTACATACTGAGTATCAGCCTCTCCATTAATTTTGGATGGAGTTCCTACAGCAATGAGTATAACATTGGCTTTAGCCACTGCCGTAGCGGTATCTTGCGTAAAAACAAGACGCTGTTTGGATAACGCCAAAAGCTCATCTAACCCATGTTCACGAATAGGGCTTTTCCCGGCACGCAACAAATCTATCTTTGACTTATCCTTATCAACTCCGACAACCTCATGCCCAAGGTAGGCCAAAACTGTTCCAGTGGCCAGGCCAACATAACCTGTCCCAATCATTGCTACCTTAAGCGGTTTGTAACCATCCATAATAGGAAACACCATCCTCTTTCTTGAGATCACCACATACGTCTATACGGCAACTACATCTAAAATTCCTGCAGGCAAATACATGTAAACCGCACCAAGACCACTTCCACCTCTTATCATAGGCTACGGCAATCCAATGCATCTGCGACTAAGTTTACAACACCTACGCGTAAAATGCCGCCTGAAAATATTAACCCGCCCGATGTGGCCTAATTTCGGATACTTCCCCACACGTTTAATTCCGGCTGAAATACTAACCCGTCGGTTGCCGCCGGCCCTTATAAGATTGTAAAATCTCCTAAGCCATTAGCCGATTTTACTTAACTCAAAACATCTTTTCACTCGGCATTCCGCGAGTCCGCGCTCAATAAACCCCAAGGCTGGCCAAAATTATAGCCGGTATTGCAGATAAAATAGGCAACAACACCGAAGTAACGAAGATGTCTCTATACGCCTCCTTATGAGTCATGCCTGTTATGGCCAAAAGTGTTAATACTGCACCGTTATGTGGTAAAGTATCAAGCCCTCCTGACGCAAGCGACGCCACTCTGTGAAACGCTTCAAGGCTAATGCCTGTTTCGGCCGCCAACCGGCAATACTGCTCGCCTAAGGCAGATAGAGCAATTCCCAATCCGCCTGAAGCAGAACCTGTAGCCCCTGACAAAAGGTTAACCGCAATCGCTTCTGAAATAAGCGGTGACCCTTTGATTCCCAGTACCAGATCTGTAAGCGTCTTAAAACCCGGCACCGATTTGACAACTGTCCCAAAGCCTACTGCAGCGCTGGTATTAATTATAGCAGTAATCGAGCCTGTGGCTCCCTTGCTTATGGTCGTTGCAAACCCTTTGTATAAACTAATATTGGTTACCATAGCAAGTACAATGCCCGAAATCAGTGCAGTCACAATGTCCCATTTCCATACATTCAGGGTCAGTATCACTGAAAGCAGAGGAAGTACAGACAAAAAAGGATTGGGAAGTTCCCGCCTCGCTTCGCCACCGGTTTGATTATTCACTCGGGTATTGATTAGTAAAGGTTCGATAAATACTTGGCCTGCTTCGGCCAGATTGTTTTGTCTGCGAATCAAATACCTATACCCTAAACCAAACATGAAGGCAGCGGCGACCAGGCCCATTACCGGTGCAGCTGTAGGTGTTGTACCAAAATAGTCAACAGGAATAAGGTTTTGAATTTGAGGTGAGCCCGGCAAGGCTGTCATAGTAAACGTAAAGGAACCCAGTGCAATTGAACCCGGAATAAGTGTCCTTGAAATATTGGCTTCCCTAAACAATGCAAGCGCCAGCGGATACATGGCAAACACAACTACAAACAGGCTAATTCCACCATATGTAAGTACGGCACTGCCGATAATTACTCCTAAAATCGCTCTCTCAGGCCCGAATACTTTGGTAAGCCATTGGGCAATTGATTGAGCAGCGCCGGTATAGTCCATCAAATGGCCGAAAATGGCGCCAAGCATAAACACAGGGAACCAGGATTTAGTAAACCCGACGAATCCGGCCATGTAGGTATCTTTATATGCCTCAAGCAATGGAAGCCCGCCTGTCATAGCGACAACAATAGCTGCAAGGGGGGCGACCCAGATAATAGAGTGGCCCCTATAAGCCAGAAACATAAGGAGCGCCAAACCTACAATAATACCGAACATGAATAGCCCTCCGTTCTCCTTGGATGGAATTTGTTACTATATGCAAACATTCGCTGCTGAAATCAAGGATTAGGGAGTATACTGTTTATGCTCTTGAGCACAAATGTATATACTTGAGCATATTAAAAAGCATCTTGTCTCTTCTCTTTATGGCCTCTTCATCTTTCCCGCCTGAGTAATCGTAAAAACCCTTCTTTGACTTAACGCCCAATTGGGCTGTATCCATCATTTCTTGCAGCATCTTGGGAGGTTTCTTCATATCGCTCAGTTCTTCAAAAAGGTAGTCAGATATGTAGTAAAAAGTATCCAACCCGCCTAAATCTGCAGTTTGAAGCGGGCCTATTATTGGATACCTGAAACCCGGACCGTATTTCATGGCTCTATCAACATCTTTGAATGTAGCGATGCCTTCATCTACTATATACAAAGCCTCTCTAAACACTGCAAACTGAAGCCTGTTTCCAATGAAACCGGGAGCGTCTTTTTGTACAACGACCGCTTCTTTGTCAATGATCGTCATGAGTTTCTTCATCTCTTCAACGGTGTGGCCAGATGTTTGGTCTGCCCTTGTGAGTTCGACCAGTGGGATTATGTGGGACGGGTTCCAGAAATGCATTCCAATGAACCTTTGCTTGTTTTCTACTTTTTCGGATATTCCGTTTATGCTAAGCCCTGACGTGTTTGTAGCAAAAAAAGCGTCTTTTTTGGCAATTGCTTCTGTTTCATGCCAGAAATCTTGCTTTATGTCTAATTTTTCGGTAATGGCTTCTATGATAAGATCTGCATCGCTGAAAACTTGTGTATCTGTGCTGTAGGAAATGAGTTGCTTAACTTGTTGCGCCTCTTCCTGTGACATTATCCCTTGTTCAATAAGGCTGCTATTAAAAATGTCAACCAGTCTGTCGGATTTCTGCAAGTACTCCTCGGCTATATCTGTTACGACGACTTTGTACCCTTTTCTGGCAAAAACTTGCGCTATTCCCGAACCCATGGTACCGGCTCCGGCAACGCCGATTTTCTTTATGTCCCCGACTCTCATTACAATCCTCCTATGTATGAAGATGTCATTTATTGAAGACAAGCCTATTATAACCTATATCATGACGGATTCTGACACTTTTTAACATGGATTTGCTGTGATTAACCGTAAGAGTATGATACAACCACAATTATGTATATCCATTGTCTCACTGCAAGGCCTGGAAACTGCCTATGAAGTAACTAGGATCGTCTCACATTACTACCCGTTCCGGTGATACAAGCGGCAACCTAACGCATGATTCTCAGAAAAGAGAGCACAAACGATATAAGGCCTTCCCTAAAGTTATAATTACACTTTAAGAAAGGCCTATCAAATTTCTCATGACTTGCCGGGAACAGCAATTTTCTCAAAGCCCCGGCATTGCTTTACAGGTTAATTCCCTGCTGCATATTCTGCTGCGCTGACGCCACAAATACGTCCATATACTATGCAGCCACAAACAGCTGATACTCCGTCATGGACTCCACCTGTGACTTCTCCGCCTGCATAAAGGCCAGGAATAGGTTCTTCGTTCTTGTCCAGAACTTGGCCCTTAGTATTGATACGTATTCCACCGGCAGTTGTGTGTGCCGTAGGAACAACCTTAATCGCATAATACATGCCTTCGCCAATCGGTTTTTCCATTCCTCGGGTCCTTCCAAAGGCTGTATCTTCACCTTTTTCAACCATCTCGTTCCATTCCTCAACAGTAGCCTTTAGAGTTTCAGCATCAAGATCAATCTGTTCTGCTAACTCCTCTAAAGTATCTGCAGTGAAATAACAGTTGGGCAACATATAACTGGATAGCCGATCTGCCTGGCTATTATAAGAGTCTTCATCAATTATTGCCCAATAGTGTTTCTCCGGATAATCGGCTATTGCTTGAATATGCAAATCGTCGCCCTCAACAAAAATGGTATCTGATGTGTGGAATTCGTCCATGAAACGCTTTCCGTTTTGAGCAACAGCGATAAAATTATCTACCCTTGGCAGAGTAGGACGTATACGCATAATCTCCATATTTTCCAAATCTGCACCTACTGCAGTTGCCATAATGATACCGTCGCCTGTACTGCCGGCTGCAGAGTTAGTACCTATGCCCTTTAGCCTTGGATCGTACTCGGCAACCATTTCATTATTGGAAGCAAAGTTCCCGGTTGCGATTACAACAGATTTTGCTCTAATCTCATACTCTTGCCCTGAGCGTGTATGACGCGCCTTGGCTCCTACCACTGCTCCGTCTTCGGTGAGCAATTCATAGCCAGGTGTCCCATAATACACATCTACATCAAGTTTCTCTATTTCTTCAATCATCGGTTCTACAATGTTAAGGCCGGCAGCCCCCTTTTCCGGACGATGTGCTCTTTCTACCGGGCTGCCATGGCCTGCTACTTGCATGCTCATGTCTGCGCCCATATCTGCCAGAAAGTAAACAGCATCAGCAGATTCTTCTACCATTACATCAAGCAGTTCCGGATTTCTGTAGGTTACTCCCCTTGAACGAATAAAAGCCGCGAAATCTTCAGGTTTGTCCTGTATTCCGCGAGCTTCTTGGAATGTTGTACCGGCTGCCTCTATTCCTCCGCCTGCCCTGATCGTATCGCCGCCTAAATAATCAAGCTTTTCCAAAATTATAACATCGGCTCCGGCTCGAGCGGCTTCTATACTTGCTGAAAGGCCTGCTCCTCCTCCGCCAATCACAAGTACATCGGTTTCCAACTCAATAAGTTCGCCGGCAGTTGGTTCATCAGCAGGATCTCTTTTCTTCAATTCTTCTATGTTTCCACCTGCTTGTTCTGCACAATCAGCCACTGCCTCAAATAAAGCCATGCTCGTAACCGTTGCTCCGGTCACGGCATCAATTCCTAAAGATTGTTTTTCCTTGATCAAGCCTGGCAGCCTTTCCAAAGCGATACTGCCAATACCTATCGACTCATTTTGCTCATCAATCACTATGTCTGTAATAGCATCTTCAGAAAAGGTAACAGATACCTTCATGTCTCCTTGATGCCCTCTTACAACTGCTTCGTATGTACCGGCAGTATAAGATTGCTGGCCATTATCGTCATTGGTACAGCCGGATACACTTGCAACTAATACGACTAGCGCCAACATTAGTACGACTGATCTTCTCTTGTTTTTCATAAAATACTCCCTTCTGCCAAAAATGTTATGTTGTCTACTTCCTATTATCATAGTAACAGACGGTTGCTCTTTTAACCAAGAGTAATTCTTGAAACCTGTCCAGCAAATGTTGGATTAGTCCCAAAAATAAGTACTCTTCTGAACCTTTGTTCCAGTATGGCTCCGGAAGCAAACAGTGGATGTATGGGTTATCGTCAAAGCATCGGCGGCAGAGTTTAAGTGTAAACGCCTAACTTTCACCCCATCAGGCAAACGTCGAACGGCAAGAAAGAATCTGCCAGTGAATGTGGTAGCCACAATTCCACAACCTCAGCCCTGTCAATGCAGTATAGGCAGAACGCACAAAGCGTCAGGGTAAATAAGTTGGAAAATAAGTTACGCATTGTTCCAATACTCAGTGTGAGCGTTAAGCCGCCCGGCATGTACGTTAGATGCATACAATATGGCAAACATTGTTCCAAACAGCCAGGCGGCTCATTGACTTAAAATTCTGTAACGCCGGTAAAGTTGAAAGCAGGAATCCTAATGGCAGGCACTACGGCATATCTCACATTAACAGTCTCTTTGCCAATCATGTCAAAAGTATTGAACACTCTAAGAGCACTTTCTGTGAACCTCAGGTTCTTGATCGGCTTTGTCACCTTCCCGTCTTCTATAAGGAAAGTACCGTCCCTGGTCATGCCGGTAACCAAGACTCTAATTGGATGAGCCATATTGGTATAGTGGAACCTGGTCACTAAAATGCCCCGCTTGGTAGTCTTGATCATTTCCTCTACCGTCGAGTCTCCCGGAGCCACAAAAATGTTGGGCGGAAATACGCCTGTTGGCTGCTTACCATATTTCTTAGCGGTACGGAAACTGTAAAATAACTCTTTGGGAACTCCGTGCTCAATTATGACCACTTTTCTTTTTGGAAGCCCTTCATTGTCAAAAGAAGTAGAAAATCCCCTGGGATCGAGGCCATCGTCCCAAACCGTCAGTTTGTCGTTAAAAATCTTCTGGCCCAATTTGCCTGAAAGGTAACTTCGCCCTTCATGATAGGATTCGCCCTCAAAACCGATTGCAAGGTACATCATCATGTCTGCAACAGCGAGAGGTTCCAGCACAACTTCATATTCACCTGCTGGTATAGAAACAGGGTTCTCGGACAAAGCGCACTTTTCCACAGCAACCTGTGCAATTTCATCAGGTAAAATCTCCCCGGCATTCCTGGAGCGTGCCTGGGCATAGCCTGAACCGGTATCTGACATCACAACAGTCTGCAACGAGGCTGAAGTTGATGCCTGGTATGCACGAATTCCATGGGAATTGGCGATACATGTCTCACCTGCACCGGTAGAATACGCTCCTGCTGCCTCGAAACCTTTGGCCTTTGCCGCGTCAACAATAACCTTGACACCCTCTGCTCGCTGCATAGCGGTAAACTCAAATGTCTCCGGAACAAAAGCATCTACTTCAGGCAATTCCTGAGGGCCCGGAAGCCCCTGGAACTCTTCGTTGGGCTTTTGCAGCCGGGCTATCTCAGCAGCCATCTCAATTGTGCTGTCTATGGATTGTTTATCTAAAGCATTAGTCGATGCAGACCCGACTTTCTTTCCGAAAATGATGCTTACAGAAAGAGTGCTGCCGGCTTCTGAAACATTCTGATGGATATAATTATCGCAGAACCTGGTTAGATGAGAAACACCCCCGCGTATGGACACACTTGTAAGTTCACCGGGTGACTTTTCAATTACATAATCAGCCAAGCGAAGCATCTCTTCTTTTCCCAAAAGCCCTTTTGTTACTGCCATTTGCCTACACCTACCTTCACGTTTCTAAACCGCGATGTCGCCGAACCGTGTCCAACGTGAGCAGACTGCCCCGGCTCGCCCTTACCGCAGTTAGGAACTCCCCATATACGCCAATCGTCTTTACCCGCCACTGCATCACAAGATCGCCAGAACTCATACGTGATTCCTGTGTAGTTGGCATTCTTAACCATGTCACCGAGCGAACCGTCTTTGATCTCATAGGCCATTTCGGTTCCGAATTGGAAGTTCAAGCGCTTATCGTCTATCGACCATGACTTGTTGGTTTCAAGAAAGATTCCGTCTTTGGTATCTTTGATTATCTCGTCTTTTGTCCAGTCACCGGGCTCCAGGTTAATGTTGGTCATTCGAATTATTGGGATGCGGTTCCATCCTGATGCTCTCATAGCTCCCGTCGATTGTTGCCCGAGCTCATGAGCTGTCTCTCTGGATGACAGGTAATTCTTGAAGATACCTTTATCCACAATACAAGTCCTTTGGGCCGGTACCCCTTCATCGTCAAAACCGAATGTCCCAAGCGCACCGGGAATAGTGGCATCAGCATAAATGGTTACATTGTCAGAACCATACCGAAAATTCCCTTGCTTCTCCGGGGTAAGAAAACTGGTGCCGGCATAACTTGCCTCTTGCCCAAACACCCTGTCCAATTCAATGGGATGCCCGCACGATTCATGGATCTGCAAAGTAAGTTGAGAACTATCAATCACTACCGTGGTAGATTTTTGCGGACACTGTTTTGCCGAAACAAGCGCCACAGCCTCGTCTGCCACTCTCTCTGCGTTCCCGGGAAGATCCATCTCCAGAACAGATTCGTAGCCGCGGGATGACCAATCCCCTCCGGCAGAATTAGGATACGAACGCCTCTGAATTTCCCCTTGTCCCGCTGCCAAGGCGCTTATCCCGGCACCGGTTTCAGTCTTAATCTGCTCTATAAAGCTGCCTTCAGTAGACGCAAACACTTTTTCTTCCCTAAACGCCACAATGTTGCCTTGAGCCACCCGAACGCCTTTGTTTGCCCGCATAAGCCTGTCGGCTTCCAAAAGCAGCTCAATCTGTTCCTCGTCCTTAACAGTAAACGGATCGATGTCATACTTAGATTCCCATTTGGCGACAACAGGCTCAAGAGCCGCTAAACTGACATCCCGATCTCTCTTCACTGTCGCCGAGGCCTTGGCAATTGCCACTGCCTGAGCTGTCACCCTCTCAACCTCACTGTCAGTTACCGTGGAACTCGATGAAAATCCCCAGGCCCCGTCTAGCAAGACCCTAACACCGAATCCCTTGTTACGATTCGAACTCATGGAATTAACGTTGCCATTTCTGGTACGTACGGCTTTTCGCTTGCTATCCACAACACGGATATCAGCGTAAGACGCACCAAGGCTTCTCGCTTTGTCCAGAGCTTTTTGTGTGAGGTTCTCCAATGTTATCCACCTCCTGGCATGGTTTACTCAGTTATCCATTCTACACTGATGCCAGGTTTCCTCTTTCATTGGGCAGATTGTTTGTGATACGAAGGAAACAACGCATTTGGAACCCTGCCGAAGTTTTTCGGCATCTTTATAACTTACAGATTTATCCTAATGGCCCTGCCTATACCCTCAAGGGCCTACCCCTTATCCATTAAGGAATAAAGAAGCAAACCCTCTACTTCCCCTTACACGGAGCAAGTTTGCGCTATGTGTTAGCAGAGGCAGCAATATCAAAACCCGGCTTCCTGCGTAACACGATCGTGCCTGATCAGAGATTTTTCACGCCAGGCTCCGCGACGGTACCAAACGTAGTTAAATACAGCACCCATCACCCAGCTTATAAGCAGCGAAAAGAATATAGCATCAGGCGATCCTTTCGGATAGGTTTTACTTCTTGTCAGCCATGCCCAAAGGTAAGCCAGAGGTACACGGATGCAAACAGTCGTAAGCATTGAAATCCACATTGATGGCATTGTGTCGCCTGCACCGCGCATGATTCCGCCAAAAATCTGGGATATTGCCATAGCAACATAGCCGGCAGAAAGTATGCGAATCTGCCGCACGCCAAGAGTAATAATTTCTTCTGTAGCAGTAAACATACGTATAAGATTCTCGCCAAAAACAAGCAATAATGCTACCAGCACCAAAGATGTGGAAAGGCTTATTTTCAGGATATCTTTAGTTCCCTGGGCAACACGATCCATTCTGTTGGCTCCTACATTTTGGCCTACAAAAGTAGCAATTGCCATTCCGTAGGTGAAGTTGGGCATCATTGCGAAACCGTCAATTCTCATAACTGCCGTGGTACAAGTAACCACCTGGTAGCCCATACTATTTGTGAGCGCCTGGACAAATACCATGGACATTGAAAAAATAGCCTGGGTAATGCCTGCCGGTAGCCCTAACCTGAGCAACTGGCCGGTCAGGCCCTTATTTGGGAGGAAATCAGTTCTGGTTATGTCAACAACATCTTTCATTCTAAATAATCTGATAAGACAAAGTACTGCAGAAACAGCCTGGGAGATAATCGTTGCAAGGGCTGCGCCTGCAACTCCCATATTCAGGCCTGCAATGAACCAAATGTCCAAACCAACATTGATACACGATGATAACAACAGCACCAATAACGGAAAGGTGGAATTACCCAACCCGCGTAAGATACCTGATGTTATGTTGTAAAAACCGCTGAACAAGATACCTGACAACATTATGGTCAGGTACGCATGGGCATGATCAAAGGTTTCCACAGGAGTGTTGGTTAGCCGCAAAAGTGAGCCTGCCATGGGTATTCCAACTACCATGATTAAAATTGAAGAGATGAAAATCATGGTCATTGCATTACCAACAGAATGTGACAGGGTTTCTTTGTCTCTGGCTCCAAAATACTGTGCTACCATGATGCCCGTACCTGTTGCAATTGCCATGAACATTACCAGCAGCAAACGAAGAACCGGAAGCGTTGTGCCGACAGCTGACAGCGCTTTGTCGCCTACATAACGTCCTACAATTATCGAATCCACCGTGCTGTACATCTGCTGTGCAAAGTTACCAATCAGAAGGGGGATCGAGAATTTGAGAAGGTTAAACATTGGCCTTCCGATTGTCATATCTTGCGAGCCAAACAGCTCGTTTATCTTTTTGAGCATGCAAACCCACCTTTTGCTTTCATAATTATGTTACATAAATCCTTATATTTCAATATAAAGCGAACAGACAAAACAGTCATTTCAATAGATTAAGGACATCTTCATGAACCTTCCTCGAACTTTCGAGGTACGTAGCAATTCTATGCCAATCAATAATACCAAATGCAGGCTGACAATAACAAACATATATGCGACACACTCCGAAGAAAAAAACGGAGACCGGGACAATCTGGGCAACAATAACAAACATTACATAGAACACCTGGAATTTTACGTAAATAACGAGATTTCGGGCCGCCTCAAAACAGAGACCTAAATGGAGAGTTTATTTAAAATCATCACAACTGCAGAAACCTCAAGTAGTTCCAAATCACTCTATGTCAACAAAACCATGCCAGTCTGCAAAACATGCTATATTATCCCTTCCACGGCCAACATGATAAACTAAGGAAGAAATTTAGGCAGGACAAGGCCTTTATGATTCAGGCCGTTTTCAAAATACGGGTAATCGCTTAAACCGTGGTTTATGAAGGCCTTATGAGGAGGAAAAGCGTGAACCATCGATTAAACAACGCACGCACAAAAACCGTGCAATTTCTTCAGAAACGCTTTGTCCGCAACGTCATAACAGTGGCCAGCGGCACTGCAGCGGCTCAGGCAATTACCATGGCCTTTTCACCGTTTATTACTCGAATTTATGGGCCGGAAGCATTTGGGCTTTTAGGGGTTTTTGCATCTCTGCTCTCAATACTTATCCCTATTTCTGCGCTTACATACCCTATTGCCATTGTGCTCCCTGAAGACGATGCTGACGCAGAGGGTTTGGTGAAGATTTCTTTCCGCACAGCCCTTGTTATTTCTTTGGCTATTGCATTAATGTTACTCACCGCAAAAGACTGGCTGCTTACAGTACTTGATTTGAAAGCAATAGCGCCTTATATCATGCTCTTGCCCTTATCCATGCTTTTCTCAGCATCCAGAGATATTGGCCAGCAATGGCTAATACGGAAGAAGCAATATGCCATACAAGCGCGCGTCGCGGTATTGTACGCTCTCTTACTTAACAGTGCCAAAACAAGTATCGGTTACTTCAAACCGTTTGGCGCTACCCTTATCATCTTGGCCACTTTGGGCTACGGTGTTCATGCTGCAATGCTATGGATGGGCATAAGGCAAACAGGAAGGTTTACCGGCAACACGGATACAACAGGAGTGATCCACAAACCTCTAAAGCAAATCGCTGTGGAATATCGTGATTTTCCTTTCTATAGAACTCCACAGGTTTTCATAAACGCTGTCTCCCAAAACTTGCCTGTTCTCATGTTGTCCGGCTTCTTTGGGCCGGCATCGGTGGGAGCTTATACTATCTGCAAGAGCGTTCTTAACATACCCTCACAGCTTATTGGCAAATCTGTTGCAGATGTGTTCTATCCACGCGTTACAGAGGCAGCTCATGACAAGGAAGATGTTTCAAAACTTATTTCGAAGGCCACTGTTGCCCTGGCAGCAGTTGGTATTATACCCTTCGCCCTTGTTGTAATGTTTGGCCCTTCGCTTTTCTGCTTTGTGTTTGGCGCAGAATGGGGAAAAGCAGGCGAATATGCCAGGTGGTTAGCTCTTTGGATGTTTTTTGCCTTTTTAAACCGCCCAAGCGTAGCAGCGATTCCAGTACTCGACATGCAAGGCTTTTTCTTAATTCACGAACTCATAAGCATCGGTGCCAGAAGTGCTGCTTTGGCTGCCGGGTTCTTTATTTTTAAAAACGACGCAACAGCTATTGCACTGTTTGCCCTAACAGGGATGTTGCTAAACTTCATGCTAATTTTAAGAACTTTGGTTAAAGCAAAGTCGCTAAGGGAGGCGGTAAAACCATGAGTGACTTTATTTTTTCCTCTCTGCCAAAACCAAAAGGCATGATAACCGAACACATTGGGTCAATCTATCACTGCGCTTCGCCAAAAGTGTATGAGTTCCACGGCCCGTGGGGATCTTTGGGTGTAAGCCACAATTTATACAACGGTTTTCAGCCATTGGAAACCCAGCAACACATATTTATTGTTATAGGTGGGCCGGTACTTTGTTTTCGAAACAATCGATTTCTTACAGAATCAGATCCTATCGAAGGCTCAAAATCTATATATGATCGTTGGCTTACAGGGACAATAAAGTGGGATGAAGACCTTAGCGGGCCTTTTGCCGTGCTAATTGTAAATAAGGAATCAAAACAAGTAACCTACATAACCGATCTGTTATCATTTATTCCGGTTTATCGGTATGATCAGGGAGACAATCTTATGCTAGGCACCCATGTAGATGCTTTAGCAAAAACCTCTGGGCAAGCCAACCTTTGGGATACAGCCTCATTAGCAGATTTCATACTCAACGATGTAGTAACGTATCCTCACACTGTTTACCAAAATATTTCCCAAACTCCACCTGCTACAATCACAATTGAAGAAGCAGGCGGTATTCGCTGTACCGATACCTATTGGCTTCCTACAGAAGATAACCCATACAATAACATTAACGAAGCAGCCGTGGCCCTACGCAAGGGCGTGCAGGATTATGTAAACAAAATTACTGAAAACATGCAACAAGTAGCACAGTTTGTCAGTGGCGGAGAAGATTCGCGAGTAATATTAGGTTTGATGCCTCGCCGCTTAGAGCGCGATGCTTTTATCTTTTTAGACGGCATGAACCGGGAAGGCAACATAGCGCAAAAAGCTGTCAACTGCTACGGCGCCAAGATTCACGTGGGATACCGCAGCCCAACCCATTACCTAAACATCCTTGAAGAAGCCAGCGACTTGATCGGAAGCGGCCATCAATATACCCATGCACATAGCCTGAAGTTTCACAGAACTTGTGGTTTGCAGAAATACCATGCCGTCTTTGGCGGTTATCTGGCAGATTCTTTGCTCAAAGCCATGTTCTCCCGCCAAATGCGTGGTAATGTCCGGTTTCCGTTTTTGCCTGAGTTCGTTATTTCCGGTGAAACCAGGACCAAGCCTATTACAAACCCTTTGTTTTCAGAAAAGACTTTGGAGATAATCAATAACCGCCGGTTCAAACACATGGAAACAGTCAGAAACTTCCGGCCTACCACTGCACATGAGTGGTTCGTGCTTTGGCCTGCTACAATGCGGACCGCTATCCCGAACGTCTATACCAACAGGCGCCTTTTTTGCTCCTACGAAATCTTCTTATGTAAAGATGCCGTCAAAATAGGTACTGCCATTCCTACCGGCTGGAAGCTGAACCGCCGGCTATTTAACAAAGCCATGCGGCCATACTTAAAACCAACCCGCCGGCTGTTAAGCGCTGATGGTAGGCTGCCATATTTCCCTTGGTGGGTTAACGTACCTATTCAATTCATTGTTTGGGCCTGGCACCATATCGCCGGATTGCTGGGGATTGTTAAAGGCAATCAGGGGCCATGGTTTGAATGGGCACATATTGTAGACAGCCAAAAATGGCACAACTTGATTTCAGAATATAGTACAAGTTCAACTCATGTTAACCTGTTTGCAAACACAGAATCTCTGGAAGCAGTATTTAAGACAAATCATCTTACAGAAGTGCAAAAACTGAACCTTCTGCAAATGCTGTATAAATTGAAAGGTTGAAGAACAGATAACAGAAACACTCAAGAGCACCTACCCTGCTTAACCGTGCAAAGCAGGCACGTTACACCGGCTCAAACATGGAGTATGAAACAAGACTTACATCAAAATTGTCTATTAGCATTGATTGTCCCTTATCATCAATAATGAGCAGTTCCTCTTTTACCTGGTTAATTGCTCTTATCAATTGTTCTTGTGTATCAGCAACAAAATGTACCCTGCCAAAACCTTGCTGCGTTGTATTAGATACAGATGGGGATATATAGTCGCCTTCTTCGTAAGATTGCATAACATTTACAACCTCCGGAATCTCACGTATCTTTTCTAACCCAATTATTTTCTTGATTTTGCCTGGCCTAATTAGCAAGATTAGAATAAACCCTTTTTTATCAAATTTGGGTGAAATCCTTGTTTTGGCTTGATCGCTACACATTACCCCTGTAAGTGCGTAATCAATTAACATATCAAGATGATTCACTCCGTTTATGCGAGATATCACTTGATAGCTCTGGCCACCGCCCAGCCTGTATCCCATTTCGTAGAAATAAAAAACTCCGTTTTCATAAAACGATTGAATGAACAAAACCCCGTTTTTCAAATTGATACTTTTAAACATATTTCTGACTCTTGCATCCATATCGCGTATATACTTGTCTGTATGAATTGAGGGAAAATATACGGCAGATGTCAATGGAGGCAGAGATTGATCGCTTTGATATGCATACAAATCTCCAACTGCAGATAAGTAAATATCACCGTCACAAATGACGTAGTCTAAATTGACCCCCGGCTTTGATATATCCATAAACTTCTCAACCAAAACTGCCCCGCTGTCAGAAAATTGCAGGGATTTATTGTAACCTAGAATTAACTCTTTTTCATTGTTGCAGATGACTATTCCTCTGGAGCCTGTATTATCAACAGGTTTAACAAGGACCGGATATTCAATATTTTGCAAGTCTTCCCGATTAAAATTACCATCCAGTGCAAACTCAGGCACAACAGGTATACCGTGCTCTTGGCACAGCCTCTTAAATTTTGCTTTGTTCATTGTAACTTCCAGCTGCTCTTTTGTAGCATAAAAAGGAAGCCCTAAAGTTTCGCATATAATTCTTGCCTTTTGCAGATTGGAATCAACAAAACCGGTGATTATTCCATCTACTTGTTTTTCTTTGGCCAGTCTAACCACGCCGGCAACATCAGTTGTGGCTATCGTGTGGCTTTCATGAGCGGTTCTCTTTGCCGGTGCATCCTCACTTCGATCAGTCACTATAGTATATATACCTTTCTCATTTGCCTTGTTTACAATGTCACACGCCAAAGCAAGCCCGTTTAATATTAACAGTCTTTTATTCTCATATTTAAGCATACTTGTCCCTTACATAAGATATTTTGCCTGCCATGTTCTACGCGGAGTTAGAATGAGTGTTTTCTGATTAATGCTTGTAGTTGGATTATTCAATCCATTATAATATCCGGTATTATGTAAGGTCAAACCGATTTTGACAAGGCCATGCTAAGGTGTTGTAACTGTTTTCTGTGCATGGGGATGGGCTGCTAAAACCACCTCTGTAATTGTACTGTCGGACCTCGTTGTTTACGGTACAAACCTTATACTTTGCTGCCATCGAATACAACCAAGTCTTACGGTAAATACCGCTTGTATAACTCGGTTAATTCACCGTCTTCTTCTTTTTTAACCAGCGCTTTGTTTTCTTTGCTCCAATACCTTTTGAACTGCATTCCGCCCTTAAGCGGCCCTTCACCGACTAATTTCAGGGCTTCGTCAATGTAGTCTCTGTTAATAGCCTGGGCCTTTTGGTAAAGCGCTTCGCCATTTGTTTCGTCTGCTCCCAACCTAAACAACTCATTCTGGTATTCTGTGAATACCGGGTGAAGCAGGTCCTTGTTGGCTTGGTAATCCTTCAGAACAGTCCTGAAAAGCAAGTTATTGTACTTCCACCTCTTGATACCGTCACCTTCGTCACATAATTGGCGGATTGAATCACCTTTTTCAGGCTCGGCCGTGCCGCCGGGCCTTACGGCTACATCAATCTTAAGCGGCTTAAACAGCTGAATCTCAGGGCAGGGGCCTTCTGTATACCAGATAATGTGTGTATCGTAATCATAAAACAAAGAAGCGGTTGCCTGTGAACTTACAATCCCACCTGCTATCATACCGATGTTTCTCATTGATGCAACACGCCCGGTATGGCAATCTTGCAGCAAAGCTATCACGCCGGCAAGATCATAACCATCACGCCGCATAAGCTCCCTACCGCGGTTTTCACGATGGTATGCGCCTGCAAAATAAGAAACTATGGGATTGATGAAGCTTCCTTCAAAACTCTTTACCTTGCCATGCAGTTTTGGAGAAATCTCATCAAAATCATCTCTGATAGAGATTTTGTTGCTAATGTTATGGCTCGTATCCAGTTTCTTGTAAGCATAATAGCGACCAACGGTATCCAGCACATAGGCTTCCTCGGGATCCGTAATCAAGTAACTGTTGTCATAATAAAGAGGGTGCTCAAAACCTCCATTGCCCCCCTGCCCGTGCTGCTCAGTGTTTTCTATAATAATTTCCATTGCTTCCCTGGCTGTTGAGGCAAGCTCCAAAGCTACCCGCAAGTGGTCCATGCCCAATACCCCTGTCTTGTCGACACTCACCTTGTTAAAGGTAGCCTCGTTTCCAATGGATACTTCTTTTGCGTTAATGCCCATTTCAGCGCCCCACATCCATGAAGGTTTGGAAAGCCAAACATCGTGCTTTACCACGTAAGAAGGCATTTCAACATAAGTTTTCGGCTTGCTCGCTTCGCCTGCCGGAACAAAATACATGTACTGAGGTTCGTTAGGATCCCGGTCGCTGTTTTTCGCGAAAAAAGCGGCCCTGCCCGTACCGTTAGATTTTCTTATATAGAAGGTATCACACATACTTCTCCCCTCCTGAAAGGTAAAAAACCATGGATCAACGTACAATGCCCTATTGATACAGCGGTATTGCAGCCTTTTAGCCCAGGTTAGTTTATTGCTCGCCGGTTCCTGGGTTGGTGAAACCTTATCCACAAAGAATCTATGCCGCATCTTGCTATGCTAATCTTAATATGGATATCGCCCAAAACCCTACCATATACTGAACTAATTAGAAGCAAGTTTCAATCATAATCTGTGATTTCCATACATCCCCGTCGAAATCTGTAATCATTTTGAGACACTGCCAGGTGCCCTTGAGTTATAATCTACGTAGTTTAAAATTGCAGCATATCACCATAGTACACGATAGGAGATAACTTATTTCATGGACGAAATCGACAACAAAACCGGCATTTCCACAAAGAGAGCAGCTCTAACCATAATGGTTGTAACCATAGTGTCTAAAATATTCGGTTTTGCCAGGGATCTGACTCTTTCATATTTCTACGGAGCCAGTAACATAAGCGATGCATACTTGATTTCCATTGCCATACCCGGGAGCATATTCAGTTTCATTACAGCAGGGCTAACTGCAGGATACGTTCCTATGTATACTAGGATCTCACAGGAACAAGGCAGAAAAGAAGCCGATGGTTTTACCAATAACCTGGTTAACATATTGCTGGCTACATGTACCGTCATCGTTGTCTTGGTATTTATATTCAGCAATCCCATAGTCAGGCTGTTCGCCTCTGGGTTCAAAGGCCAAACCTTTGCCCTAGCGGTAAAATTGACTGAAATAAGCATACTTTCTATATATTTTGCAGGTTTGGTGTCTGTTTTCAGCGGTTATCTCCAGATAAAGGGCAATTTCGCAATTCCCGCTTCTGTAGGGTTTCCTATGAACTTCTGCATCATCCTATCTATACTACTCAGTTCTCTTATGAACAACACATATATACTTGGAATCGGTTACGTACTTGCCACGGCTTCTCAGTTTGTTTTGTTCGTACCCTCTTTGAAGAGAAACGGGTATACACACGAAAAGCGGTTTGATGTAAAAGATGAGCACATTGTTAACTTAGCGTTTCTCATGCTGCCTCTTATAGTCGGTAGCTCTATTAATCAGATAAATGTATTTGTGGATAGAACTATGGCTTCCCGATTAGCCTCAGGAGGAATTTCAGCGTTAAATTACGCCGATAAGGTAAACAGTTTTCCTGTAGGGCTATTTGCTCTTCCTATTAGTACAGCCCTGTATCCGGCTATGTCTAAAATGGCTGCTGAGAAAAATACCGCAGGATTTAAAAAGTCTTTATCAGAAGCTATAACCTCGGCAAACTTATTCATGGTGCCGTCGATGATAGGGGCTATGGTTTTCGCAACTCCTATCGTTTCGCTCTTGTTCGGCAGAGGGGCTTTCGATCAGGCTGCCATACATATGACATCTCAGGCTCTGTTTTTCTACTCGGTAGGTATGGTGGCATACGGGTTGAGGCTAATTGCCACACGGGCTTTTCATTCACTGCAAGATACCAAGACACCGATGACAAACGGTGCCATAGGAGCAGCACTCAACATTTTCCTAAACATTGTGTTATCTAAATATATGGGCGTACCAGGACTGGCTTTGGCTACGGCTTTATCAGCCTTGTTTACCACCGGGCTGCTTTTTGTAAGCCTGAGGAAAAAAGTAGGGCCTTTCGGCATGACACAGACCCTTATTTCCTTCTTAAAAACCTTATTCGCTTCAGGAATAATGGGAGGTGCAGGCCTAATTTGCTTCAATCAACTAACGTCAACGTTAACCCAAAATTCAGCCATGTTGATTTCTCTGGGGGTTGCGGGGATATCGTACGCCATAGCCATATACTTTATGAAAATCCCTGATGTAGAAATAATGCTCAAAGCAGTGAAGAAAAGGCTGGGCTTGAATTCTTGAGATAGGCAATAAGCGTAAAGAAAAAGGCGGCACTGATTCAATCAATGTGCCGCTACTTATTCTATATTTTATTAGTGCGTTTCACTTTATATCTCTCATCTCAGGCAAAGAATAACAGATAGAGGCCAAGGAAGAACGAGCCTCTTACCTCCTCTTTACCTACCGGGTTAAGCGTTAGATCACACCTAACCAATCACCGAAGATTTTGAGCAACTCACCCAAAAGCACAGAAAGACGTCCTGATACTACGTTGCCAAACCCAACCCCAAACGTTACCATCATAAACCAGCGTCCCAACTGAGAAAACCCTTTGACAAATTTCGTTTGAGGGACGGTGAAAAGGAAATAGGTAAGTATAGATAACAATCCTATAATAGACACCAGGCCGTTGAGGGTAGTTCCAAAGCTTTCCCCTGGAAACTTGGTCATAGCCGCAATTGCTTGGTTTATAACCTGCGACCTTAAAGACGCGTAAATGGTTTGACCTACTCCAACGCCTACCAGAAAAGCAACGGGCCAACGACTCAACCAGGAAATTCGGGAAAAGAAACGAGTATACAAGAGGATTCCTAAGATTATTGGAATAAAAAGGTCTATCTGACTGTTTCGAAACAGCGGCTGGAAACCATAGTTTACAATGTTTCCAATGGCTATTCCGATGGCATGTCCGGCACAGGCTCCAACAAATACGTTTTGGCATACTCGATAGAAAGGATTATCTTTATACAATGGAAGTGACCACATGCCGAAAACACAAGCGACCCCGATCCATTGCCAAATATTTGTCGAAATTTGCATCTTTTCACCTCCCAGCCTATTGTTTGCCGGCTATGTTTTCCTTGTTGTTCTTCGTCATGAAATATCCAATATTACCGAGAGCGATAAAGAAGATAATAATCAAGTGGCCCATGGACTGTGCATCCATCATGGCGGCGCCTCGCCCCGGTTTATTGCATAAAAGCTCATATTGAGCGGCGGAAGATACGCCTCCCATTAAACCTTTAACCTGCCCCGAGTTGTAGTAAGGTACAATAGACGGGACAGAGACAGTAACCGTGCCTGTAGCGAATTTAACGCCCATCGGATCCACCACCTGACGTATCCACTGCTCAGGAGTACTCATTGAGAACTGCATAACAAAGGCAAAATCCTTAATCGTCTTAATTCCTTCCATAACAGGTATCTCTGCAGTCCTATTGCCTCGAACATCAGTTGGAACACTTTCACAGTCAAGGGCAAATAACCGAATGGCATTTTCCGCTCCTGCCATGTATCCCAAATTGACAAAATCCATACCGTATGTAAACCCTTTTTGCTCAAGGTTCGCTATTATTCTATTGGTCATCATAGGGCCATCAGTAGTCCCAAATGAAATGGCCACCCACTTAATGCCACGTTCCGTAAGGTGGTCTATCACCGCCACGGGACACACTTCTGCATCTAATCCTGCGCCTGGGCTATAGTCCATAGACAGTAATACCCTGTCCTTTTCAGGATCAAGCCCTTCAATAATGTCATAAACAGCACGAGTCATCGGATTAGTCTCCATTGGAATACCGATAGGACGGAGCAGGGGCAACGCTAGAGCAATAAGCAGGACTATGTATATGATTCTGGTATCAACACTCTGCAATCTTCTCATCAAACTCATGCTCCGAACACCTCCTCGAGTAAAGAATCAATCATTGAGAGCCGCCGATACCAAGATGACTCCGCTCTATTCCAAGCATTGTACGTAGGCACGCGACAAAACTTCCTATGGCGGCACCTATTAAAAGGGCACGTTGGCCTGCCATGTTTGGTATGTCGAGAAGCCATCTCTGTATTACTGGGAATTTACTCCAAATAAGCCCGCCCACGGGAGCGGCACCCAACATTACCAATATGGCAGATACGAGAAGTACCGTTGCTTCCAGATTTCTGGCCCGGAAAGCGCGGTACGACGCCGAAGCCACATAGAAAGCCAAGCAAGCCCACTGCCCGGTCATCAGGGGAGAAAGGATATGGTTATAGATCAACGAATAGTTCGCCGTTGCAGCCTCGTTGCCCGGATTTATCTGAATGTATGTGCAGAAAACTCCGTAGATTACCAATGTTACAAGCAGAATAAGGCTGTAGATCCATTCCGGCCGTTTACGCGATATATTTCTGGAATGCACCATTACCAAATTAACAGATGCCAAACAAAGTGCAAAGGCGGAAACCACTGTCATCCATGGGCTAATATATTGTTCAAAAAGTTCCGGCATTGAAATGCCCAGCACCGGTATAGAACCGGTAGTAACTTGGCTGAGCATGACTATGACAGAGACTACGAAAGTAATTAACAATGGTGCTTCTTTCCGCATAGATACACCTTCTTTCCAAGGGTAATTAGTCTCTAAGTTAATTTCAACTACATGGTAATTAATTCCTGAACCAAATTACTGCCTGCAGACGTCATGATAGTACCAAGGATAATGACAGCCATAACTATCAATTTGATGTAGTCTTGACCGGCTATGGCTCCAAGACGGCCTTTGTCGTTGGACACATACGCACCGGCTGCGTAAAGTTCTTCGCCGATCACGGTGTAGTCACAAGCAGCCACAAAAAAGGGCACTTGCATAACCGACGCCGTGATTGCCACCTGCATAATCCCAAGCCGGGCAGCCGATTCGGCAAGTAGCAGCGCTTCTCCCATATAAAGGCCCGCCAATATGCTGGATGCGACCTTTTCTTGGTGCATGAGGCCAATAACGCCGGCAGCATAAGCATCCTGGTCGCTGGAAACATACCGCACCATATTCTCCCTGTACGCATCAGCTTTATTAGCAGCAATATAACCTTGGCGCACGGTCTCGGTAGCCAACGGAAAAACGTTCGGCATACGGATGGTTACAAGAAGATCGGCATCGTATCTTGCAGATAAGTCAGTAACATACGAAAGAATCTGAAGTGCTGCAAGGGTATCAGGAACTGAAGTAGAAACTATGTCGCCAAGTCCCGGGGAGAAGTGCACAGGCCTTCCCATTTCAGTTGCTCGCCCCACACATTCTTCTATAGCCTCCAGCCCCGGTATAGTCCGGATCACTACCTGAGACTTCCCTTTTTCCGAAGTTCTTATGGTGTAGACAACCAGTACAGATATTACAATGAACATCCAAAAACCAAATACATTACCTGGAACAATCTTCATTTTTACATTCACCTCCCATTAATTCTGACATCGAGCCAAATGAAAGAAACAACCTCGCCGAAGCCTACCTGGCTTCTCCTGGTATATAGTGGTATACAGAACTCGCTTTATTTGCCGTGTTTTTCCTTTTATTCTTGAGACGTAATCTGCGACCTCTGAACAATCAAAATCAAGATTCTCTTGTGCAATTCTCGGTTATGCCAGATTACAATAAGCGGCCTATTCTTGGGAGCTGGTTAGGAGTTGAGCAAACATTACTGCATTTGTTGGGCGTCTACTGGTTCAATTCATTCTGCAGCTTCTTATACGAAACTTTTGCGATAATTGCTATTGCACGTACCATTACCAAACTTTTTTGCCCCGGTTTTACCAACCCAGAGCCCGGAAATCTAAATACACCTCCTCACCCAAATAAAACGTTCTGCCACAAACTATTCTCGTTCTGTTAACACCACTTACTATCTAAGATTCCGCGATGTTCTCTATGCGACAATGTTCTGTGTTGATTCAGCAAATTTTATGATTGCTCGTTATATTCTATAAAGTTGCGGCCTAATACTTCATAGATCGCAAAAACCTTAGCATAACACTTTAGATTTTTTACGATATTTTTTGTAATATTTGGGTGAAGTGCAAAAAAGTTTCGCAAATTGAGATAGATGTGAGTAATCGTAGCAATTGTACTGAACATCATAATCTTGTCCGGTTACAACAACTAAACGAATTGTGGTAACTGTGCACAAACGGTAACCATTATCGAATGTGTTCCCGTACTTTCTCGTTAAACACCGTCTCTATTCGGCTGCTCTAACAACAAATTACCCAGACAAGTTGAAAACCGGCACGAACTTACCGTAAAATAAATGGTACTTATAATTAAGTTTGTTTGGCATTTTAACAGATTAGGGAAACTGAAGCAGAAAAATGAACTACCGTAACAAGGATAGATTCTGGCCGGGCACCTGGACAAACTGAAGAAAGCAAGATCTTACCTTAAGAGGGCTTCGGTGTACAAACAACCATACATGGAGGTGCTGATTCAATGAAACCAATAGAAATTAGGCCTGGTATATACTGGGCCGGCGGAATCGACTGGGATCTTCGTTATTTTCATGGCTATGTTACTCCCCGCGGGTCAACATACAATGCCTATCTAATCATGAATGACAAGATTGTCCTCGTAGACACTGTCAAGCACTACCTGGCAGATGAAATGTTAAGCAGGATTAGTGCCCTGGTTGATCCGGCAAAAATCGATTACATGCTGGTCAACCACGTAGAAATGGACCACTCCGGAAGTGTCCCTAAAGTTATGGAAGTCGCCCCGAACGCAAAAATCGTCACCACGACAAAAGGCAAAAGGGGGTTAGAACGTCACTACAAAAGAGACTGGGAATATGTCCTGGTGAAGAGCGGAGAGGAACTCAACATCGGTTCCCGGACGTTGAAGTTTGTTGAGACTCCTATGGTGCACTGGCCTGATAACATGGTAACCTACATTCCCGAGGATAAACTGCTTTTGTCCAATGACGCTTTTGGCCAGCATATTGCCAGCACGGAACGATTTGCTGACGAGCTGGGATGGGATGTTGTCCGGGAAGAAGCCGCTTCTTATTATGCCAATATCGTATTCCCTTATGGCGGCCAGGTTAATAAGGCATTGGACGTTGTCGAAACTCTTCCTCTGGAAATGATTGCTCCAAGCCATGGCCTGGTCTGGCGGTCATATCTCCCTGAAATTATAAAGGAATACCGCAAATGGGCCAGTAATAAAACAGACCCTAAGGCTCTGATAGTCTACGATACTATGTGGGGTTCTACCAAGAAAATGGCTCTCGCGCTAGAGGAGGGGCTTGAAGACGCCGGTATGCCTGTTACCATGAAACCCTTACAGACAAACCATGTTTCGCAAATTGTACCTGAGCTCTTAACAGCGAAACTGGTCCTCGTAGGATGCCCTACTATCAACAACGGGATTCTCCCATCCATGGGAGAATTTCTTACTTATGTGAAAGGGCTGCGCCCAAAGAAGCGTATTGGTTTCGCTTTCGGATCTTACGGATGGGGCGGCCAGGGTGCCAGGGAAGTAGCGGCAATCCTACAGGATATGGGCTGGGAAATGCCCGAGGATACAGTCAATCTACAGTATGTTCCCGGAAAAGAAGAACTGGATAATCTAAAAGAGGTTGGCCAGAGGCTAGCCGCGGCCGTTAAGTAGGTTGGGCGGGCCGGGCAAAATCGATAACAAATGGAAACGGAGCGGTGACAATGGATCTAAAGGCGCTGTACAGCCTAAGTTATGGAGTTTATTTGGTCACATCAAAGCACAAAGAACGTATAAATGGGCAGATTGCCAATACGGTTTTCCAGGTTTCAAGTGATCCGGCTACGATTGCCATCAGTATTAATAAGCAAAATTTGACCCACGAGTTCATCCAAAACAGCAGGCTCTTCGCCATTTCCATCCTGCCGGAGGAGACTCCGCTTCCCTTCATTGGGCAGTTTGGGTTTAAGTCAGGCAGAGATACAGACAAGTTTGCAGTTATAGACTACCAGGCAACCACACATGGCCTGCCGTATCTGGAAGATGAGGCAATAGCGTACATTGAGGCCAAAGTAATACAAGATGTAGATGCAGGAACACACACCATCTTCATTGGAGAGATTATTGGAGCAGAGGTTTTGAGGAAAAGCACCCCAATGACCTATGCGTATTATCACCAGGTCAAGCGAGGGAGCACACCTCCTTCGGCTCCCACCTATGTCAAGGCTGACAAGACTGAAAGGAGCATTAGCATGGGCGATAAATACGAATGTGCAATCTGTGGGTATATTTATGATCCGAAAGCAGGAGATCCGGATAACGACGTTGCACCCGGGACGACCTTTGAAAACCTACCCGATGACTGGGTATGCCCGGTATGCGGAGCAAGCAAGGACGTTTTTGAGAAGGTAGGTTAAGAGGCAGCAAACCGCCCAAAAAAGAGCGGTCAAGAAACCAGGCCGGTGATTTGGGTGAAATTTTATCTGTATAGATTCCAGATAAGTCGTCTGATAGGCTGTATGGTTTTCAAGCAGGTTGGCCATGTGCTAGCATGACTACGCAAGAATGTCACTTCTTAGTAACCCCAAAACAAGAATGTCCCAGAACCGGCCATTTTCACAGTATGCTTCCCTCCGGGTTCCTTCGTGTTTGAATCCAATTGACTCAAGTACATGAAAACTTATTTCATTGAACATGTAGACTTCCGCGTCAATTCTATGTACCCCTTTTTCGAACAGCTCACTGATGAAAGTTCGTAGTGCTTCTTTTGAATAACCTTTTCCTCTTTCTTCGCCTAACCCAAATCTAAGCCACGCAAACTTCCCGGTATCATCCAACCAGTCAACCCTGACATATCCAATGGGTTTATCTGTATCCTTGACTGTGATTATGCAGTATATTTGCCCACTTTCCAGGCTCCTTCTGATGTCTGTCTCTTGATTCTCTTTCGTAATTACAGCATCTAAACCTGTAGACATTTTTCTGACCAGGGGGTCATCCTTCCATCTGGCTACCAGCGAACTGTCGGAAAGTTCAACACCTCTCAAATAGAGCCTGTCGCTTTCACAAAATATGCTTTTCTCCTCCTGAACCGGGCACTCATCTGTTGTCACCTGAACCACGTGCCAAAAGTTAAGTACCCTAATTAAATATCGGTTTCCTTGTAGATACCACAGCTTCCTTTTGATATGTGACGATGGTTGCGAAGGTTATTGTTTCCGGCCAAAAGGGGCTTTGTTGGTACTGTCTGATTTTCACATAAGTTTCTAAAAAGCTGTATGAATTCTATGCAGATCCTGTTAGCCTGTATATTCATTTCCCACAGTCTTGGTCAGTGCATTGTCAGTAAAACTCCGTCAAGTGCAATTACTTCATCTGCATCGTGAGTAACAATGATGGTTGTCCTGTTTCGCCTGTTATCCTTAAAATACTGCATAGTTATTTCCTTAATATCATCATCCAACCCTCGAAAAGGCTCATCCAAAAAAAGTATCTCACTTTGGGCAAGCACGGCTCTTACTATGGCGACCCTTCGCCGCATACCACCGCTTAGTTCGCCAACTGGCTGCCAAAGGCTCCCGGCAAGACCCACCTGTTCAAGGTGTGCAGTTATCATCCTATCGTCGGTTCGCCTGTCGCACACAAGGCGAACGTTGGAAATGGCGCTAAATTCTTCACAAAGCCTATCCTCCTGGAAGACAGCGCTTTTGGCGTAAGGCACACCTCTAATTACGCCCCGATCAGGCTGCATAAGCCCCATAAGCAGGTTTAGCAAAGTGGTCTTCCCGCAGCCCGACGGCCCCATTATCACAGTTATCCCATGCTTGAAAAATCTGGCGCTGAAATCTTGCAGCACCTGGTTGTCTCCAAATTTCTTGCTGATATTTTGGGCGACTATGTCCATACTAGGATCTCTCCAAACTCGTAAACAGCGACGTGATCAAACGCAAAAAGAGCCGCTCAAATAATACACTTACTGCTACTATCACCGCCGTCCACGCAAAAAGGTCAGCTGAATCCAGGTAAACCTTGGCCTCGTACAGTTTCTCGCCAATAGAACCGTGGGGAATACCGATTACCTCCGCTGCCACGCCGGCTTTCCACGCCAGCCCCATAGATACACTGCACGCAGAAAGGATATATGGTTTTAGGTGTGGCAAATAGATATACTTAGCGCTACGCAACCATCCCACTCTGAAAATCCAGGCCATCTCCAGTAGCTTCTTATCGACGCTTTTTATGCCTGAAAGCATGTTAGTGTAGATGATGGGAAACACCATCAAAAACGAAATGAACACTGAAAGGCTCCTGGAACTCAGCCAGATAAGGCACAAAATAATAAATGACGCCACCGGCACTGACTTTATGGCAGAAACAAAAGGCCACAGCATGACTTCGACGGCGTAAAACCTGCTTGCGATAACCGCCATTACTGTGCCGGCCGCCAACGCAAGCAGATACCCTGACAATATACGGATAAAAGAAAAGATTATAGCCCCGGCAAAATCCGCTTCGCCAAAAAGGCTAACAAGTCTTTTTGCCACATCAACCGGCGAAGCCAGGAAAAGGCTTCTCCCCAAGAGCATAGCAGCGATCTGCCAGACGGCAAGAGCAAAGAGCACAGAAACTACCCGGGTCAGCCCAGCCGGACCGATCTGCCTAGGCTTTCCGGCTAAACCTGAATGAACATCATCCCCGGTATTTCCATCTGTGCCCGGCTCTAGCTCCTGAGTCTGAACAGGCAAATCCATACGTTCTCCGCCAATCTGGCCAGGTTGTGGAAATACTCGTTCAGACTCGTTCGTGCTCTGGCCTTTGCCTTGATTGATCTGCCCTGCAGTTTCAATGGGCTTCTCAGAATTATCTTTCAGCCTATTCACGCTGTTTTGTCTCCCAAACTCCACCTCTATAGATACTGAGCTATTCTCTTTCGGGCTGTGTTGGCTAGTTATAGTAAAAATCACTACCAGGCAAGGCGCCGCCTACAGATTTTTCATTTTGCCGGAAAAGCACTTCAAGATAACCCTCCATTACAGCCTTCATCTCAGCACCTTCAAGAAAAGTGATGTGACAATAAGGAATAGCTCTTTCTGCCACATCAGCCTTGACGATGTTGAACTTCTCCACCAATTGGGCCGCTTCCGCAACATTTGCGTTCACATATTCCGTAGACGCCTTGTACTCATCCAAAAAGGCTGCAACCTGTTTGGGGTATTCGTCAAGAAACTCGCTTCTTGCCACAAGCGCGCCGGTAATAAGGGTGCTGCCATTTTCCAAACTATCCCACTCTTCAGTAAGGTCCACCGCTACGCGCAGTCCCTCGACTTTGGTTTGTGCCACTGTTACATAAGGCTGGGGCATCATGGCCACTCCGCCTTCGGTTTCTGAGAGGAGGGCCACAACCTCAGTAGGTTCAGGTTTCCACTCAATAGATACGTCCTTGTCAGGATCGATACCTTTTTCCGACAAAAGATACCGCAAAACATATTCCGGGACAGAACCTTTACCGGACGCGTAAACAGTCTTACCCCGGAGGTCTTCCAATGACTCGACCTGGTTACCTTTCTCAACAATGTACACGACCCCTAAAGTGTTTACAGCCACAAGTTTCACAGCACCATCAGTGTTGTTGTAAAGCACCGATGCAAGGTTAGCGGGAACCGCTGCCATATCAAACTCACCTTGAACCAGTTTGGGCACAACTTCATCAGCTGAACCGGCTATCACAAAGTCATACTTATTAGCTGCTTTATCGGCTTCGGCGGCCTCCATAAGTTTCACCAAACCCATAGAAGTCGGCCCGCGAAGCCCGGCGATGCGAATTGAGGCAGGCTCGACAGGTTCGGGTTTACAACCCATCAACGACAAAGCCAGAAATACTGCTGCGAGAATTAATGATATAGTCCTTCTCATTGATTATCCCTCTTTCTTCGTATTATGCTTGGTCACTGTCGTTCGAGCGCTTACGCCCTTTAGCATTCCGAGTTTCCCCGAAAGAGCACTGGTAACATCCCCCGGCGCATCCATGACCACACATATTATTCCTACGCCCTGCTCTCTATAGGGAATCCCCATCCTGCCCACAATGTATGGGGCAAATTCATTGAGCAACCGGTTTACAGCTGAAGACATCTCCAAGTCCTCAAATATGATGCTCACAACCGACAACCTTTGTTGTCCCAAGAAAATCTCCTCCATACTGTTTCATTCGTGTGAATCTAATATTCTCAGGCCAAATTGCCCCTTCTAACAGCAATCCGCGCCCAAAAAGGCGCGGAGTTAATGATCGCGATTCACTTATCCGTCGCCTTCCCATCCGGGCGTACCCAAATGCGTCAGGATCGACAATGCTTTCCATAACCGTTATACGCTATGAGACCTGCCAAGTCAATGAGTTTTTCTAACCTTGCCGCTTCCCTTTCGTCTTTCTTCTGGATGCCTGGCTGTCTGTAACCCTAACAGGAAGGATTGAAGTGACCATTTCTTGCTCGGCCAATTGGGCCAACAGCGGGCTCATGTCTGCCGTGTCGTCAAGTATGAAGTGAATTCCTACAAGCCCTTCGTCAACATCGCGCCGGAGTTCTACAGACTCGATGTTGAACCCGGATTCGGCGATAATGGTGCTTACATGTGCAAGGACGCCTACTTTATCATGACAGACAAGATCAAGGGGAACGGCATCTTTCTTAGAGCGGAGCAACCGGCGTTCTACCAGTTCAAGCACATACATAATCATCAAACCGCACCCTGTGGCCAGCGCTGCCATAGAAGTCATCCCCGCACCTGCCGCCAGCCCTATGGCCGAAGACAACCACAAACCGGCAGCCGTGGTAAGCCCGCGGACAACGTCCCTTCTGACGAATATAAGGCCGGCGCCAATGAATCCTACTCCGCTTACTATCTGGGCAGCTACCCGGGAAGGATCAAAAGATACATTGGGGCCTATTGCGTCTGTGAAACCGTACCGGCTTACCACCATAATAAGAGCGGCACCAAGTCCCACCAGGGCGTAAGTCCTTAAGCCTGCATCTTTGTTGCGAACCTCCCGTTCCAGGCCCAGGAGCGCCGTCAAGAAGCCTGACAGAAGTATTCGTCCTGCGAGTTTGAGCCAAAGCCTGTTTTCAGGACTCATGGGGGACACCTCTTTAAGCATTGTCAGCACTAACAGTATATGTGGAGATAGCCGGTTTTCGTACCGGAAAGCAGTATTGCCACATTGTACGCGGAATAAGGAAGTAACACCACGAAGATAACCTTGTGAAGATTGCGAAAGGGCTCATATTTCGATAATACCTAACGGCTAATTTGAGCCCGACGTTCCTACTGTCCAGTGTTTGAGATACCGTAAACGTATGAATTCCTTACAAATACAATGTGCGAAAGGTTTCAACCTTCTTCCCCATTACCGAGACATCTCACTTTGTAAACATAGGCTGCACCAACCAAAACCCACGCCGAATTGATTAACAGCCTTGCTCCATGCTCTGAAAGGGACCGGCCGCTGATCAGGCTGTAATCATTAACAACTAACTCAGCTATTCCCCAAATAAGGAGAACCAGGCCCAGTACTCCTAGAATTCCATAGAAGATCCGGTTCGCCTTCTGCTCTAAGTCTGTTACTCCACGCAAAATCATGTCGATCATGCAGTATGCACTTGCACCTACAATAATTAGAATGTTTCCCCACATGCCTTCCACAAAGTTTATGCCGACGCTTTTCATGAAAGCATCGATAAGCAGGTATATTGAAGAAGCCGTTGCGAAACACTATGCCTCTAAGATACAACTGCCTTTCATCAAGCTGATTGTTCATAGAATCCTACCCCTCTCCAAACAAGTCGTCCAGACTCTTTTCAAGCACCTTGCAGATTTCCCTGCATAACTTTATGGTGGGATTATAGTCACCGTTTTCAATTGCATTGATTGTCTGCCTTGAAACACCTACCGCTTCGGCCAAGTCTTTTTGAGTCATGTCCTTCAACGCTCGTGCAGCCTTTAGTTTTAGATTCTTTGACAAGCTCCCACCTCCTAAAATCAGCCTATCAGATACGCGACATAATGTCAAATATATCTTACTATATGTCGTCCCCCACTGTGCTGCAAGTCGAGTATATTTGAATACCGGTCTAATCCTTAGGGGTAGATTTGCGGGATCGATTCTGAACAAGCCTAAGGAATTTCGTCTCAGAAGAGAATGACCGTTACTATTAGACACACAATCATCATTGAGAACCAAAATACGATCCAGGCCTCCGATAGAAACTGTAACCATGATATAGACAAACGAAAGGTTTACCTAAAAGTAAAGACGGCATTGACCGCTCGCTATCCTCACTGATCACGTTTGTGGTTCGTATCAGTTGAGATATTGGACAAAATAGCAGAGGGTTAAACGTTTCTTGAAAGAATCCTCTCTCATTGCCAAACACAGGAGATGGGTAGGCCGGGTCATTGCCACGTAGTGTTGCCGCAGTTGCCTCACCGTAGCCAAATCCGCCGTTCCTTTACCCGGTTTCTTGCCGGTCAACCACGTAACACTCTGGTATTAAAAGCACCTCTAGTCATTACATATGCTTCTTTACTTTTTCTTTTTAAAGTAACTCTTGTAGCTAGCTGCTTACTGCAATTGGGGCAAAATAATGCTCCCGGTTTCTTGGATAGATCGACGGAACTTTTAATAATTCTCTTAACATACATCCTCAATAAATTTCCTTTGCCCACTTTTTGATACAGAGCAATATCGGTTTTGCAGTAGCCACAGCAGATCAATAGAGTATGACTACCTTTAACTTTCCTATAATAGGGGTTTTTGTAAATCAAATAATCGCCCTCCAAGGATCCTTCCAAATAACCTAGCCTAACGAAAACTGTTCCTTCCCAATTATAACTGACTGTTTAGAGGCTATTGTAAGCGGTCACAAAAAGCGCCTAGTTATTGTCGGTGACTTCAGACAACTCCCTCCTATAGCCCAATCATCGGCTGTAACAGCAAAAAAATACCTGTCAACAGACATCTTTGAGTTTCTCAATATACCCGCAACCGTAGACAGCGGCGAGTGGGATCCCAGGCTGCATATCCTGTGTGAGCAACATAGGATGAACCCTGCCATCTCACAGCTGGTCAGTAAACCTGTATACAACGGCTTACTCAAAGATGCACCTCAGGTCAAAAAGCGAAAAACCGGTACCTATAACCCAGGTCCCAAACACCCAGCACTAATCGTAGATACGTCTAACCTGGGATGCTTCTGCTTAAGAGACCCATCAAAAAGATCATACTCAAGGTTCAACGCACTGCTCGATATCATAATAGCAGACATCATCGGAAGCAATGCAGTAGGAATCATAACCCCCTATGTGCTACAAGGCAGGTTAACCAACCGTCTTGTATTCGAACTTGGGCTCAGAGACAGAATCGTATGCTCTACAGTCCACTGATTCCAAGGCTCTGAACGCCAGGCCATAGTGCTGGATACAGTTGACTCAACCGGAGTACGCAATGCCGGAAGGCTGATCAAAGGCGGACACGACTCTGTGGCAATGAGGCTTCTCAACGTAGCCATAACCAGAGTCAGAGAAAAACTCATAATCGTAGCCGACAAAACCTGGCTAATGCCAAGGCTGGATGAAAGTAATGTTCTGTATTACGCACTAAGCACCCTCCCTGCAATAGATGCCATAGACCTGATTCATGACACCGGGCCTCCGTTCTTTGGAGACTTACTGCACGGAAAACCTCTTTTCCAAGATGTGCTTAAATCAGTATTATTGGCGAAACAATCTCAAAATCGATGCCGGTAAATCAGTAGGCAAATTAGCCGAATTCCTTGGAAATATCAAATGCCCTGAGTGCAACAAACGCATGGAAGTACGAAAAGGCCGGTACAGCTATTTTCTCGGCTGCTCCGGTTACCCTTATTGCAATGGAATGAGACCCATCGAAGCGGAATGGGTTCAACAGTACATAGTCATCTTTGAACCAGGCGGTGAAATACTCACATGTCCAAACTGCGGCTCGCCTATGAAGGCAGTCAGGGGTCGAAGAGGAGTGTTTCTGTCCTGCTCAGCCTACCCCGCCTGCAGATACACCAAGGGGCTTGAGGTGATATTGTGAGGTTCGGGTTGTTGTCTATAAAGAGCGATTATGAATTTGATACCGAACAGAGGAGTAAAAAATAGTTTCGTAGAAGGGGTTCCCACGTAGGAGATTTCGGATAAGCAAAAGACAAGAGTCCACGACTAGCCGATTGGACCGGAGGTAAATTCAATGGCTATTCCAGGATTTCAAGATACGATGCTCCCAGTAATGAGGCTTGCACAAGATGGA